>NZ_JBIALC010000002.1:0-256797 GCF_042873195.1 Micromonospora arida
CCGGGGGGGGCACCCGGGCCCCGCGACCGGGTTGTAAGGGGGCGCCCCCCCCGGCCCCCGGCGGGGGGGCGGGGGCCCCCCGCCCCCCCCCCGCGGGGGGGGCCCCCCCCCGGGGCCCCCCCCCCACCACTCAAAAGATCCACTCGGGTTCCTGAAGTCGGGGCATCCTCGCACGTGGGACACCCCGACTTCCGGAAAGCCGAGTCGATCAAGCCCGGCCAGGACCGGGCGGGTCAAGCCGCAGCGGGCGGCGAGGTCAGACGCGGGTGAGGCGGACGGCGTCGGCGACGATCAGACCGGTGGCGTTGCTCCACCGGCTCACCGCCACCCGGTTGGCGTCCCCGGCCGGCAGTGTGAACGTGCCGAGGGACCGCCACTGCCCGCCGGTGGCCCGCTGGTCGACGACGACCGTCCGGTTGCCGGTGGTCGTGGCGACGATGTACGGGGCGGCACCGTTGTATCCGGAGGTCGCCGGCCACCAGGCGTCGACCCGGTAGTTGGCGGTGGCCGGGACGTTGAACTTGTACCAGGCGGCGTCACTGGCCGCGACCGGCTCCGCGTACCGGTAGTCGGCGCCGTACCGCTGCGCCGAGTACGTCGACACTCCCCAGTTGGCGCTGGCGGTGAACCGGCCGGCGGTGGTGTTGTCCACGATGGAGGACCACGCCGGTGGGTTCCCGCCGGACATCTTCGCGGCCACGTCGGCGCGCATGACGTTCAGGTCGATGAACGACGGGTCGATCTTGCCGGAGGTGCTGGTCTCCCGGTGCCCCCGGGCGTAGCTGCTGTTGCGGCCCAGCCGGGTGAGCACGGCCGCGGTGGCGGCGATCGACGCGTTGTACTGCGCGGCGGTCATCTCCTGGTTGACGCCGTTGTAGTCGATCTCCCACCCGATCATCAGGGTGTTGCCGTCTCCGGCCGGGATCGGCCCACTGCCGCCGCTGGCCCCGGCGTGGTTGCACCGGCCGGCCGAGATGACGTGGAAGACGCCGTTGTAGTCGACGAGCGCCTGGCAGAGCGGGCCGGCCAGATCCGACCGGCCGTTGATGCAGATGTTGAGCGCCGGGTGCGGGTTGCTGGCGCTGGAGGTCGCGGCGGTGTGGTGCCAGAGCACCCCGATCGGGTCGAAGGACCCGGGCCGCATCCGGTTGAGCCAGTCACCCTCGACGACGACCTGGACTCCGGCGGCGCGCAGCACGTCCACCAGCCAGGGAATGGTCGCCATCAGGCGTCCTGGAGCAGGTCGGCGAGGCACTCGGCCTTCGGCGCGGCGCTGGCCGAGGCGGGTCGGGCGACGACTGCGGCGACGACCAGGGCGGGGATGCCGAGCACCCCTCGGCGGCGCAGACGGATGGACGGGGTTCGGGCCATGGCGATCCTCCAGCGACAGGGGACACGAACGGATCGACGATCGTGATGACGGGCACGCTATACCGTCACGTACGTCAATGTCGATACCCTTCATTGCTGCGTCGCCGGCTGAAGGAAACCGCCGAATCAGACCTCGCCGAGCGCGTCGATGTCGCGCATCTCCTCAGCCGTGAGCGCGAAGTGGAAGACGTCGAAGTTCGCGGTGATCCGCTCCGGGGTCACCGACTTCGGAATCACCACGATCTCGTGGTCGATGTGCCAACGCAGCACCACCTGCGCCGGGGAGACGCCGTGCGCGGCGGCGATCCTGGTCAGCACCGGGTCACTGAGGTCGCTGGTCTTGAACGGGCTGTACCCCTCCAGCACCACTCCCCGGTCCCGGTGCTCGGCGTGCCGCTGCCGGTCGTACAGCGACGGGCTCCACCGGATCTGGTTGACCGCCGGGTTCTCCTCGGTGGACTGGATCAGCTCGTCGATCTCCGCAGTGCTGTAGTTGCTCACCCCGACCGCCCGGGCGAGGTTCTCGTCCCGGGCGGCGAGCAGCTCGCGCCAGAGCGGGATGCTGTCCCCCGGCGACGACGGCGGCCAGTGGATCAGCCAGAGGTCCACGTGTTCGACGCCGAGCGCCTCCAGGCTGGCTTCCAGCGTCGCGCGCTCCCGGCCCACCCGGTCCGGCGGGAGCTTGGTGGTGATGAAGAGGTCCTCCCGGCGCAGCCCGCTCTCCCGCACCGCCCGGCCGACCTCCCGCTCGTTGCCGTACACCGTGGCGGTGTCGAGGTGCCGGTAGCCGGTGTCGAGCGCGGCCAGCACGGCGTCGTAGCCGGCCTGGCCGGTGGCCTGCCAGGTGCCGAAGCCGAGCAGGGGCATCCGCACGTCACCGGGGAGCAGGGCGGCGGGCTGGTCGGTGAGGTCCATGAGGTCCGTTCTACCCCTCCGCGCCCTCGGCTGCCGAGCGAACCGGACACTCCGGCATCCAGACGCACCGCTCCGGTTTGCCGGAGAATACGGGTGTGACCGACCGGCTGGACGAGTACCGGCGACGGCGGGACGTGGCCCGCACACCCGAACCGGTGCCGTCGGAGAGCCCGTCGCCGGCCGGCCCCGACGCGGACGCCGCCCGCTTCGTCATCCAGCAGCACCACGCCCGCAGCCTGCACTGGGACCTGCGCCTGGAGCACGAGGGGGTGCTCGCGTCCTGGGCGGTGCCGCGCGGTCTGCCCCGCGATCCGGGTCGCAACCACCTTGCCGTGCACACCGAGGACCACCCGATGGAGTACCTCGACTTCGCCGGTGAGATCCCCGCCGGTGAGTACGGCGGCGGCCGGATGCTGATCCACGACCGGGGCATCTACCGCTGCGAGAAGTGGCGCGACGACGAGGTGATCGTGACGCTCTCCGGTGAGCGGACCGCCGGCCGCTACGTCCTCTTCGCCACCGGAGGACGGGACTGGATGGTCCGCCGCACCGACCCCGCGCCGCCGGGCTGGACGCCGATGCCGGATCTGGTCCGACCGATGCACAGCACGCCCGCCGCCGGGCTCCCCCGCGACCGCGCCGCCTGGGGGTACGAGCTGCGCTGGGACGGCGTCCGGGCGATGGCGTACGTCTCCGGCGGGCGGCTGCGGCTGCTCTCCGAGACCGACGAGGAGATCACCGGCGGGTATCCGTGGCTACGCGCGATGGCCGAGGCGCTCGCGCCCACCGAGGCGGTGCTCGACGGTGTGCTGGTCCGCATCGACGGTGCCGGGCGGGTCCGCCCGGTCCGGCCGGCCACCGGCAGCCGGGTCCCCGCCGGCGCCCAGTACCTGATCGTCGACCTGCTCTGGTTGGAGGGCGTGAGCAGCGTCGACGTGCCGTACGCGCAACGCCGGGAGCTGCTCGATGGGCTGGTCTTGTCCGGTACGCACTGGCAGACTCCGCCGTGGTTCCCGGGGGCGGGCGACGAGGCCCTGCGTGCCGGGCGGGAACAGGGCCTGCCGGGCGTGGTCGCCAAGCGACTGGACTCGGTCTACCAGCCGGGGCGGCGCAGCCGGCACTGGCTGAGCATCGACGCGGTGTGACGGCGAGGAGCGACGTGTACCTGACTCACCTGGACTGCCCGCGCTGCGGCAAGGAGCACGCCGCCGACCGGTTACAGAATCTCTGCGAGTGTGGGTCGCCGCTGCTGGCCCGCTACGACCTGCCGGCGGTGGCGAAGGCGGTCACCCCGGAACGCTTTCCGCTGCGCCCGGCCGACCTGTGGCGCTACCGGGAGGTGCTGCCGGTCGCCGATCCTCGGCACGTCACCACGCTGGGTGAGGGCTGGACGCCGCTGTTGCGGGCTCCGGCGTACGGCACCGAGATCGGCATCACGGACCTGATGGTCAAGGACGAGGGGCTGATCCCGACCGGCTCGTTCAAGGCCCGGGGCGCGGCGGTCGGGGTGAGTCGGGCCCGCGAGCTGGGCGTCGAGCGGATCGCGATGCCCACCAACGGCAACGCCGGGTCGGCCTGGGCCACGTACGCCGCGCGGGCCGGAATGGGCGCGACCATCGTCATGCCGCTGGAGGCGCCGAGCATCTGCCGGCGCGAGTGCGTCGCCGCCGGTGCCGACCTGCGCCTGATCGACGGGCTGATCGGCGACGCCGGTCGACGGGTGGCCGAGCTGATCGCGGCGTCGAACGGGGCGATCTTCGACGCCGGCACGCTGCGCGAGCCCTACCGGCTGGAGGGCAAGAAGACGATGGGGTACGAGATCGTCGAGCAGCTCGGCTGGCAGACGCCGGACGTGATCATCTATCCGACCGGCGGCGGGGTCGGCCTGATCGGCATCCACAAGGCGCTGCACGAGCTGCGCGAGCTGGGCTGGGTCGGCGACAAGCTGCCCCGGCTGGTGGCGGTGCAGTCCACCGGCTGCGCGCCGATCGTGCGGGCCTTCGCCGCCGGCGAGGATCGGGCGCAGCCGTGGGCGGACGCGCACACTGTGGCGTTCGGCATCACCGTGCCGGCCCCGCTGGGCGACGAGCTGATCCTGGCGGCGCTGCGGGAGTCCTCCGGCACGGCAGTCGCCGTCGACGACGCGGACATCCTGGCCGATCTGCGGGACTTCGCCGCCCGGGAGGGGCTGCTGCTCTGCCCGGAGGGGGCGGCCTGCCTGACGGCGGCCCGGCAACTGCGTGCGGGCGGGTGGATCCGGGCCGGCGAACGGGTGGTGGTGCTCAACACCGGTGCCGGGCTGAAGTATCCGGACACTGTCGACGTCTCCGGCGTACCCCTGATGGGTTGAGGTGACGGCACTCCGCGGACCGGGCGGTCCGCGGAGTGCCGCCGTGCCGGTCTACTGGTAGGTGATGTCCGAGGGCGAGTAGAGGCAGTTGACGCCGTCGGCGCCCTCGCCGATCTCGGTGGGCTCGCTGCCCTTCGGCACGCCCTTGTACTTCACGCAGATCGAGGTCTCCCGGTCCGGGTCGCCGACGATGGTGATCCGGCTGAACCGGGCGGTGTCGCCCCAGTTGGTGTTGATGCCGGCGATCGCGTCGGTGTTCCGGACGATCACGTTGTCGATCACCACGTGCCGCTGGTACGACGTGGAGCAGTTGCCGCAGGCGCGGTAGAGCTTGCCGGCGTTCTCCACCCGGAAGTTCTTGATGTAGACGGTGCCCGAGCCGTTGTGCTGGAAGACCTTGTCGCTGGCGGAGCGGGCCCCGCCGCCGTCGACTGTGTACGTGGTGCCGCCGCGGAAGGTCGCCGCGTCCTCGCCGACGTCCTCCCACCAGACGTTGATCAGGGTGCAGTTGCCCTCGCAGTGCACGCCGTCGCCGGCCGGGGCGCCGATGATCACGTTGCGCAGGGTGGCGCCGGCGGCCAGCTCGAACATCGGGTCCTGGCTCTCGCTCTGCCCGCCGTCACCGATGCCGTAGTAGCGCTTGAGCCCGCCGTCGAAGGAGCCGGAGACCGGGATCGTGGCGTCCACCTTCTGGCTGCCGGTGGGTGTCGGCCAGCCAGCCGGCGGGGGTGTGGTGGTCGGCGGCGGCGTGGTGGGTGGCGGAGTGGTCGTCGGTGGCGGTGTGGTGGGGGTGCCGCCGCCGGACGAGTCGACCAGGACGTCGTCGAAGCCGCCACTGGCGTACGCGGTGACCAGACCGATCCGGCCCGCACCGGCCAGGCTGTTGCTGCCGGAGGCAATCTGGGTGCCGTTGACGAAGCCGCGGACGGTGCTGCCGCTGGTCTCGATGCGCACTGTGTACCAGGTGCCGGTGCCGATGCCCAGCGCGGCGGAACCGATCGCCGTGACGGAGCTTCCGTTGACCGCCTGGAGCTCGGCCCGACCGGAGCCGAGCAGGGCCAGCCGGTACATCTTGGTGCTGCTGGTGGAGCGGGCGGCGAGCCCGACCAGTGCGCTGGACGAGCCGAAGCTCGTCGGCCTGACCCGGGCCTGCACGGAGTAGTCGGTCCAGCTGGTCTGGCCGGCGAACTGGCGGGCCAGCTCACTGCCGGCGTTGGACTGGTTGAGCACGCCGGAGCCGTCGACCGTCCAGGTGCCGCCGGACTTGGACCAGCCGGAGGTGTTGCCGTCGTTGAAGTCGTCGCTGAAGACGGTGGCCGCGAAGGCCGAGGTCATGCCGGCGGCGAGGGCCGCCGCGGTCACCCCGGCGCCCACCGCCAGCAGGAGTGGTCGGCGGCCGGAGAGTCGTCTTTTCTGCACAGGTGTCCTCCTTGACGCATGTGGTGGTGATCCCTCGGCCGCCGTACCGAGACGTGTTCGCACGGTGTGCTGCGCTGAACGGGATCGGTGTGCGCCCCCGTCGGGTGCCCGGATCCGAGGCGGGGTGAAGCGGGATCAAAGCCCTGGGAAAGGCCTTTCCCACGCCTCCGAGGCTAGGACCGTCCAAGCATCAGCGTCAATGCCTGGCGCTTGCAGGTCTGTTGCAGGATTCCGGCCGGGAGACAACGCCGACCGATCAGTAGCTCTCCGGCTCGGTGATCCGCCAGGCCGCGTTGATCAGCCCGATGTGCGAGAGCGCCTGCGGCATGTTGCCCAGCTGCATCCCGGTGGACAGGTCGATCTGCTCGCTGAACAACCCCACGTCGTTGGCGTACCCGACGACCCGCTCGAAGAGCGCCTCGGCGCGCCGCGGCTCACCCGTCATCACCAGACACTCCACGAGCCAGAACGAGCACAGCAGGAATCCGGCCGGGTCGGTCGTCCAACGCCGCAGCAGGCCGCCCTCGGTGCCCAGCTCGCGCTCGACCATCCTGATCGTCGAGCGCATCCGCGGGTCGGTGGCCGGCAGGAAGTGCGTGACCGGCAGGGCGAGCACCGAGGCGTCCAGCTCCGCCGATCCGAAAGCGCCGGTGAACGCCCCGATCCGTTCGTTCCACCCCTCGCGCAACACGGTGTCGCGGATCTCGTCGCGTACCCGCGCCCAGCGACGGGGGTCGGCCCGATCACCGAGCCGGTCGGCGAGCCCCACCGCCCGGTCCATGGTCAGCCAGCAGGACACCTTGGACGAGACGTAGTGGCGCTCCTCGTCGCGGGTCTCCCAGATGCCCCGGTCCGGCAGGCGCCACGTCGCGGCCACCTGCTCGGTCAGCCCGAGCACCATCTCCTGCAGTTCGTCCTCGAATCGCGCGCCCAGGTAGTCGCGCAGCCGCCACACCGCCGACATCACCTCACCCGGCACGTCGAGCTGCCGCTGCCGCCAGGCGTCGTTGCCGACCCGCACGGGTCGACTGTCGCGGTAGCCGCGCAGGTGGTCGCAGTGGTGCTCGGAGAGGTCACGCTCCCCCTCCAGCCCGAAGAGCACCGGCACGGGCTCATCGCCGAACCGGCCGATCGAGCGGGTCGCCCAGGCGAACAGCCGGGACGTCTCGTCGGGGCAGGCCGCCACCCAGAGCGCCCGCATCGTCAACGAGAAGTCCCGCAACCAGGAGTAGCGGTAGTCGTAGTTCCGGTCGCCGCCGATCTGTTCCGGCAACGACGAGGTCAACGCGGCGGCGACCGCGCCACTGCGGGCGTACGTGAGGCCGGTCAGGACCGTCGAGCTGTGTTTGACGAGTTCGGGGTAGCGGCCGGAGTACCCGTGCGTCTCCCGGAACGCCCGCCACGCCTGCGTCGTCTCGGCGAGGGTGGTCAGCGGGTCCATCCGGGCCGGCGGGTCGCCGTACGCCGCGCCGAAGGCGACGTCCATCCCGATCACCTGGCCGGCGGAGACCTCGAACTCGTGGGTCACCCGGTCGGTGCCCGCCCGCAGGTGCAGACCCCCGGCGCGCAACACCAGCACCATGGGGCCCGCGCCGGCCAGCACCCCGCCGTCCGGCTGCTCGTGCAGGTACGGCGTGAGCAGGCCGTACTCCGGGCGGGGCGCGAAGTCCAACGCCATCCGCACCCGCCCGGAGAGCCCCTTGACCACCCGGATCAGTACGGCGGGTGAGTTCTTGCCCAGTTCGTGGGCGCGGGCACCGACCTCGGCGGCCAGCGCGTCGGTGACCGCCACGCTGCCGTGCGGGGTGTGGTGCACCGTCCGCAGCACCAACGTGTCCGGCAGGTACGCGCGCTCCACCCGGTGACCCGGGCCACCGACCCCGACCGGCGCCAGCCGGAAGTGACCGGCTCCCGGGTCGAGCAACCGCGCGAACACGGACGACCCGTCGAACCGATGCGGGCACCACCAGTCGATCGAGCCGTCCTTGCCGACCAGGGCACCCGAACGAGAGTCCGAGAGAAACCCGTAGTCGGAAATCTGCGGCTGCTGCTCCACCCGCCGGGGGTACCCGCATCGGCCCGGATCAGGCCGTACGGATCACTCGGTCGGTGGCTCGTCCTCGCCCGCCGCCTCGGCCGCGTCGGCCTCTTCCTTGGTCTTGTGCACGGCCTTGTCGGCGTGCTCCGGCGGCCCGTACACCGTGTACAGCACCAGCGGGTTGGGACCGGTGTTGACGAAGTTGTGCTTGGTGCCCGCCGGCACCACGACCAGGTCGCCCGCGACGACCTTCCGCTTCGCGCCAGCGACCCGCGCCTCGCCGACGCCGCTCACGAAGGTGAGGATCTGGTCGATGTCCTCGTGCACCTCCTCGCCGATCTCCCCATCGGCGGGGATGGTCATGATGACCAGCTGGGTGTGCTCACCGGTCCACAGCACGCGCCGGAAGTCCGGGCTCTTCTCGGCGACAGTCGCGATAGTGAAATGCTCCATGTCCACGCTCTTACCCCGTCCGGCGGCGCGTCACGCCGGGACTGGCAAATGGTGGAATTCCCCACCGCCGGTGGGTTTGGATCCGTGCGGACGGGGGATCGACAACGCTGACCGGCGCGAACGGCCGGTCGAGCCAGGTCCCCGCCGACGTACCGCCGAACGGCTGCGGTGGTGGGAGACGGCCAGAGCACGGCGACGTTCCGACCACTGTCGAAACGGCGCCGTGCGCTCTTGTGCGCCCGGGGGCCCAGGCCTGTTTCACAAGAACTGGCCTCAGCGGTGCAGCCAGCCGAGCAGGTCGGGCGGAGCGAGCGCCGCGACCCGTTGCTGGTAGCGGGCGAACCCGGCCTCGTCGAGCAGGTCACGTCCCTGACCCGAGCCTCCCCGGCGAAAGAACGCCTGCCGGTCACGCAGCACGCCGAGCGTGTCCGGCGCGAGCCGGTCGGCGTGCTCCCGCATCCGACCGAAGGTGGCGGCCTCAACCAACTCCGGCCCCGGGCTCGGTAGTTTCCACCGGTCGGCCAACCGACGCATCTCACCACCCAGATCGGCCAGCAGGTCGTCGTAGTGCACCAGCTCGACGTTCGGCTCGTGCCGGCGGGCCCACGCGTCACTCAGGTGCATCAGCACCCCGGGCAGCGAATCCAGCTCGGCGCGGGGGTCCACCTCCCGGTCGACCCAGCTCAGCAACCACTCCCGCACCGGAGGCCGCTCTCGGGGTGGCCCGGCCGGGGCGGGGCGGCCGGTCAACTCGGCGATGCGCACCCGGTCCAGGTTGGCGCTCTGGTGGTAGAGGGAGACCGCCATGTCCAGCGGGTGCCGGGCCACCACCACGTAGTGCGCCCGAGGGTCGAGCGGCACCCCGTCCAGCGGGGTGTGCGTCTTGATGAACCGCCGGTGTGGCTGGGCGGCCAGCCGGTCGTACACCGTGGCCTGGGGCTCGCCCAACCAGTCCAGCCACGGCGACAGCACGGTCAGCGGCGCCGGCAACTCCGGGGTGCCCAGCACCAGGAGCGCACAGATCATCTGCATCCAGGTGGTGCCGCTCTTCGACCGGGTGCTGATCACTATGTCGCCGTCATGGAACGGAAAACCGGTCCACCGCGCGCTGTCCTCTTCGTCGGATCGGTAACGGTGAATTGGCATGGGCATCGGTGGATGGTAGTCGCCGAACCGACAGTCGAGCAGCCGAATTCCGGCTTACATTCCTGGGGGATGTGCGTACGCCTGGCTAGATTGAACTATGGTGCCCGCCCACGGGGGCCGGGCGGCGGCACCGGTCTACCGCCCCATCCTTGCCAGCCGACGAGGCGAGCTTGAGGCCCTGAGCCACCTCGATCCCGCGTACGCCGCACTGGTCGCCCCGATCCTGGAGATCGACGCGATCGGTCGGTCCACGATTGACGCCATCCGCCGGTTGCCGGCCGGGCTGCTGCCCGCCGTCGACGTCAGCGCACTGCCCGACCTCCCCGAGGCGGAGCTGACCCGTTGGGGCGTACCGGTGGTGCCGGTGATCGGTCTCTCCGAGAGCGACCACCGGCTGGTCGCGCACGGCGCGGCGGCGCGGGCGTACGGCCGACGTGCGCTCATCCGGCTGCGGGCCGGCCAGGACCGGGCCGGGCCGGATGCGAGCACCACAGCGGTGGAACGGATCTGGCGGTTCACCAGCCTCGCCCCGGAGGAGTGCGACCTGCTGGTGGACGCGGGGGACGTCTGCTGCCCGGCGGACGTGCGGACCGCCGAGCCCCGGGTCCGCCACCTGCTGGACTGGGCGCGCCGACACGCCTGGCGGTCGGTGACGGTGGCGGCGGGCGGCATGCCGCCGACGCTGTCCCGGTTGCCCACCGACGAGCCGGTCCAGCTGGACCGTTGGGACTGGCAACTGTGGCGACGACTGGCCGACGCCGGGGTCGACTACGGCGACTACGGCGTCCACCCGGCCGGGTCGGGGACCGGTGACCCTGGCGACCGGTTGCCGACCGTGCGCTACACCGACGACGGCAGCTGGTGGGTCTACCGCTGGGCGCGACGCGGCGGCCGAGGCGACGACCGGTTCGCCGACCTGTGTCGCACGTTGGTGTCGGCACCGCACTGGCCGACCACCGGGGCGGCCTTCTCCTGGGGTGACCACGAGCTGCTGCGCCGGGCGCGCCGGGGGGCCGGGGCCGGCTCGACCGCCAACTGGGCGGCGTGGAGCACCTCGCACCACCTGGCCCACGTGCTCGCCACGCTGTTGCATCCAGCCGGCGACGGCGCGCCGCGGTGGCACCCCGGGCAGGGGCCACCACCACAGCGGGGACGATCGCTGCGGTGAAGCCGGTTCTACTGCTTCTCGGTGAAGCCGAACTGGATGACGCCCTCGTCGTCGACGGTGGCGTCCACCGACGCGTCGCCGAGCAGTTCGGCGGCGTCCTCGTCCAGGAAGATCCGGGCGCCCTGGTTGTCGACCACCCGATCGCCCTGTACCGGTTCGGGCACCAGCTCGACGGTGAGCGAACCCGCCTCGGCGTCGGCGGCGATACGCACACCGCCGTCCTGGGCGACGTCCTGTTGGTTGGCGAGGTCACGGATGACGAGCACGGCGTTATCGGTCATGGTGAGCATTGATGGAACTCCTCGTGGATTCTCGGCTCGCGGTCGCATACCGCGCGGACCGACAGTCGGCCCGCGTACGAGCACACGTGGGAGGCGACAGAGGGCGAGCGGTCATCGCCGTCGCATCGAATCGGGGCATCTGACGGCCCCGTCACCCCCACCGTGCCCGCTGGCCGACCATCCGTCAAATAGAGCCAGGTCAGTGGAGAGCGGCGGCCGGCGCCAGCCAGGCGCGAATCTCGTTGACCGCCGCGCGACCGGCCCGGTTGGCACCGATCGTGCTGGCCGAGGGGCCGTATCCGACCAGGTGAACCCGCGCGTCGGCGACCACCCGGGTGCCGTCCATCGTGATACCGCCGCCGGGCGCGCGCAGCCCCAGCGGGGCGAGGTGGTCGATGGCCGCCCGGAAGCCGGTGCACCACAGGATCACGTCCGCCGGCACGAACCTCCCGTCCGTCCAGGCCACCCCGTCGGGCGTGATCCGGTCGAACATGGGTAGCCGGTCGAGGACGCCGCGCTCGCGCAGTCGGCGTACCTCCGGGGTGACCGGAAGCCCGGTCACGCCCACCACACTGCCCGGCGGTCGGCCGGCCCGCACCGCCTGGTCCACCCGGGCCACCGCGGCGCGACCCAGTTCCGGGCCGAACTCCTCGTCGTTGAACGTCGGCGGCCGGCGGGTCACCCAGGTGGTGCTCGCCGCGACGGTGGAGACCTCGCCGAGCAGTTGCACGGCCGAGGTGCCGCCGCCGACCACCACCACGCGAAGGCCGTTGAACTCGGCCGGCCCTCGGTAGTCGGCGGTGTGCAACTGGCGTCCCCGGAACGTCGACCGGCCCGGGTAGTGCGGCCAGAACGGTCGGGTCCAGGTGCCGGTGGCGTTGATCAAGGCGCGGGCGGTCCACGTGCCCCGGTCGGTGTGCACATCCAGCCGGCCGTCGGGGCGGGAGCGCACCGCCCGGACCCGCACCGGCCGCCGTACCGGCAGGTCGAAGGCCCTCTCGTACGCGGCGAAGTAGGCGCGGACCTGCTCGGAAGCCGGGCGCTGCGGGTCGGTGGGCGGGAGCGGCAGCCCGGGCAGGTCGTGGAAGCCGTGCACCCGGTCGAAGACCAGCGTCGGCCAGCGGTGCTGCCAGGCGCCGCCGGGCCCGTCGTCGGCGTCGAGGATGACGAAGCCGCTGCCGGGCGCGAAGCCGGTGCGGTGCAGGTGATAGCCGGCGCTCAGGCCGGCCTGACCGGCGCCGATCACCACGACGTCCGCGGAGTGGGTGTCCACGTGGGCTACAACGCCCCGGATGTCACCGCTGTGCCCGCCCTCGACCGTCGCCCCGGTCACAGCCGGCCATTCCGGCCTCGATCACCTGACCTGCGCCTACGCTGAGTGAATGAGCGACTTCCGTCGGTACGCGGGTGAGTTCCTCGGCACCCTGCTGCTGGTGTTCTTCGGGGTGGGCAGCGCGGTCGCCGCACGGGTCCAGGGAGGCGTGGTGGTGGTGGCGCTGGCCTTCGGGTTCGTGATGGTGGCCCTCGTCTACACGATCGGCCCGCTCTCCGGCAGCCACGTCAACCCGGCGGTGACGCTCGGTGTGCTGCTCTCCGGCAAGATCTCGGTGCTCGGGGCGGTGGCGTACTGGATCGCGCAGTTCGTCGGCGCGACCGTCGCGGGCTTCGTGCTCTGGGCGCTCACCCGATGGGGTGACGTAGCGGACCAGACCGGGGCCCTGGGCACGAACGGTTACGGCGCGCACATCAACCGGGGCGGGGCGGCCGTGCTGGAAGTCGTGCTGACCTTCCTCTTCGTGCTGGTCGTGCTGGTGGTGACGAGTCGGAGCGAAAATCCGGGCACCGCCGGGCTGGCCATCGGGTTGGCCCTGGCCGTGACCCAACTGGTGGGTGTGACGCTGACCGGCGCGGCGGTCAATCCGGCCCGCGCGTTCGGTCCGGCGGTCTTCGAGGGCGGCGTGGCGCTACGGCAACTCTGGGTGTTCATCGTCTTCCCGCTGCTCGGCGGGGCGCTCGCCGCGCTGGTCGCACCACTGGTGATGGGGGCGCAGCGGCACTACTGGGGTGGCCACGAGAAGACGGTCGGTGGGCCGAAGTAGCCCAGACGGCAATAACTTTCGCCTGAGGGCCTTCTCTGGCGAATATCTCCGTGACAGCATCAGCAGATGCATCGCCGCCACTTTCCCCGGGCCCTCGCACTGGTCGCGCTGGTCGCGCTGGTCGCCACCGGGGCCACCGCCGCCGCGCCCGGTGCCACGGCCGAGTCGCCCACCCCCGCGACGACCAACCTGCGTGCCACCATCGACACGATCCTCGCCGACACCCGGTTGGCCGGCGCGCAGGCGTCGGTGGTCGTGGTCGACACCAGCACGGGACAGACGCTCTACGACCGCAACGGTGACCGCCGGCTGGTTCCGGCGTCCAACACCAAGCTGCTGACCTCGACGGCCGCCCTTGAGCTGCTCGGCCCGGGCCACCGCTTCAGCACCGACGTACGGGCCAGCGGCAAGCGCCGTGCGGGCCTGCTCTCCGGCAACCTCTACCTGCGCGGCGGAGGCGACCCGACAATGCTCGCCGCCGACTACGACGCGCTCGCCGCGCAGGTCGCCGCCGACGGCGTACGGGTGGTCACCGGAAACCTGGTCGCCGACGACACCCGCTACGACCGCACCCGACTCGGCCCCGACTGGACCTGGGACGACGAGCCCTACTACTACGCCGCCCAGGTCTCCGCGCTGACCGTGGCCCCGGACACCGACTACGACGCGGGCACCGTGATCGTGCACGCCGCACCGGCCGACAGGGCCGGCGCCCCACCGGTGGTCACCACCACCCCCGCCACCGGGTACGTCCGCGTCGACAACCGCGCCCAGACGGTCAGCGACGGCGAGACCTCGATCTCGATCGAGCGTGAGCACGGCGGCAACACCGTCGTGGTGACCGGTCAGATCGCCGTCGGCGACGAGCCCGCCAGCGACTGGGTCACCGTCTGGGAACCCACCGGCTACGCGGCCGACGTGTTCCGGGCAGCGCTGCACCGACACGGCATCCGGGTGCTCGGCCGGACCGTGCTCGGCCAGCCCACCCCGGAGAGGGCCCACCCGGTGGCACGCCACGACTCGATGAGCCTGGGCGAGTTGATGACGCCGTTCTTGAAGCTGTCCAACAACGGGCACGCCGAGGTGTTGACCAAGGAGATCGGCCGGGTGCTCTCCGGCTCGGGCACCTGGACGGCCGGTCTCACCGCAATCAGCGAGTATGTCGCCGACACCGGAATGGACACCGGGAAACTGCGCCAGCGTGACGGCTCAGGGTTGTCCCGGCGCAACCTGATCCCGGCGACGGAGTTCGTTGACCTGCTGAGCGCCGTCCGCGCCGAGCCGTGGTTCGCGACCTGGTACGCGGCGCTGCCGATCGCCGGTCAGCCCGAGCGGTTCGTCGGCGGCACCCTGCGCAGCCGGATGGCCGGCACGCCGGCCGCCGGCAACGTGCACGCCAAGACCGGCAGCCTGACCGGTGTCTCCGGGCTCTCCGGCTACGTCACCAGCGCCGATGGTCGACTGTTGGCGTTCTCCATCCTGCTGAACAACTACCTCACGGCGTCGGTGAAGTCGCTCGAGGACCAGATCGCCGTGGCGTTGGCCGGCTTCCGCGAGGGTGGTGCGTCGTCGGCACGGGTGGCCCGGCCGGCGGTGCCGGAGACGCCGCGCACCCCGGAGGGCGTCGAGTGCTCCTGGGTCAAACCGATCACCTGCTGAGCGACGGCCGGGAGGCGCGAACGCGCCTCCCGGCCCAGCGAGCGCTCAGGCCGGACGGTCCGGTGGGGGGACCACCGCCGTCGGGTCACCACGTTCGATGAGCGCGGCGATCTCAGCGGCCCGCAGCCCGCGCAGCGCCAGCACCCGGGTGCCCCAGCGGTGCAGGCGGCACGGGTGCGGGCTGGCATCGTTACGGCAGACCACACCCCCGGACCACCGTCGGGGGGCGTGCACCACCACCGCCCGTACGGCGAACTGGGTGTCCTCGCCCGTCACGTACGGCGGCAGGGGGATGTCGCGAAGAACCTCACCGGACGCTTCACCGGTGCCGGACGAAGCGGCACGACGGACGCGGTGGGCGGTGCTGCTGCTCATCTCCGCTGCCTCCACACTGGATGGTCGGATGGGGACAGCAGAAAGTTACGACGCATTCGACAGTCCGCGACGGACAAACTGTCCCGCTGTCCGAAAGCGCAGCGATCAGTCAGTCAACGCACCGTCACGGCCTGGAGGCCGACGTTGCCGCAGTGCGGCGTGAAGACCTTCTCGACGGTCCAGTTCAGCAGCAGCCGGGCGCCCCTCGGCACTGTGAAGCGGATGGTGAACTGGGCGCTCTGACTGGTGTACGGGTCTTCCAGGTGGGCGGTGCTGGCGGGCCCGCCGGTGGACAGCCGCGCTTCCAGTCGCCCCCGGGCCATCCAGATGCCACCGTAGAGCTGGACCGTGCGCGGCTCACCACTGCCGGCGACGGCGAGGCTGAACCCGTTCCCTGCGCCGCAGGCGTAGACGCCGTTGGAGCTGCCGTTCGTCGACCGCTCCGGCGTGCCGTCGGCCCAGCGCACGTACTCCTGGTTGCCGTCCCAGCCGACCCGCCGGCCTGGGCCACCCCCGTCGATGATCTCGCCGGAGCCGGAGCGCTTGCGGTTCGTCGACCTGCCGCCGCGCTCCCCCCAGTGCACCCAGTCCCGGGCGCCCACGGCGGTGAGGTCGACGATGGCGGGCATCTCGCCCCGGCTCACCGTCAGCGCGGGCGCACCGGGCTTCGCCGGTGGCGGGGCGGGCTCGCTGGTTGACGGCGTCGGGTCCGGCGAGGGCGGGCGCTGGCGCGGACGCAGACCGGGCGTCGCCGGCCCCGCTTCGCCGGTGCGCCCGTCGGCGGCCGGGAGACCGGGGGGACGAGCGGACACGCCCCCCGGACCCGCCTGGTCGTCGTCCGGCGCCGGAGCGGACCGGGTGGCGAGGTACGAGACCAACATCACCAGGCAGACGAGTACGGCGGCTCCCTCCACCGCCCAGCGCCGCCGCCGTCGGGCGCGGCGCAACACCCTGCGGGTCACCCCGGCGGTAATGGCACGCGGACGGTGCTTCGGCGGCGCGTCGCCTGCCCTCGAACCAGCCCGCGTGCGGTCTTCGTCCGCCACCGACCCCTCCAACTCCGCCGCCCGGCCGTTTTGGACCGCCGAGGACCACACCATCCACTGTGGGCAGTTTCACGTTTACCCGGGCGTGGACGACACGCTAGATCCGGACTGCCGGACGTGTCCAGCCCACAATGGGACGCTGTCGGACAACCCGGCCGCTCCGAACGGGCACTTCGGCAGACCAGCAGCGCCTTCTCGGGTCAGCCGATCCGGAAGCCGAGCAGTTGCGCGACGACCACGGCCTGCTCGACGTCGATCACGGCACCGGCCCGCTCGACGACCGTCGGGTCCAGCGCGGTGAGATCGCTGCCCCGCAGGTCGGCGCCGCCGAGCCGGACGTTGGTCAGCTGCGCCCCGGAAAGATCGACACCGGTGACCGTAGCACCGGTCAGATTGGCTCTGGTGAGGTCCACCTCGCGCATGCGCACCCCGGTCAGCCGGACACCACGCAGGTCGGCACCGGGCAACGCGACGAAGGACCAGTCACCGCCGTCCACCGTCAACGGGCGCAGATCGCACTCGCTGAAGGTGCTGCCGACCAGCTTGCAGCCGGTGAACTCGGCCTCGAAGAAGTTGCACCGCCGAAACACGCAACGGGTGAAGGCGGAGTCGACATGTCGGGAGGCGTTGAACGCCACGTTGCCGAACGTGCAGCCGGTGAAGACCGCACCCCTGCTCACCGCCTCGGTCAGGTCCACCCCGAAGAACTCGCAACCCACGAAGTGCCGGTCGGTCAGCTCCTCGCCGTACCAGTCCTCGTTGCGGAAGGTCACGTCCTCGGTCAACTCCGGCATCCGGCCAGGTTAGTGGGCGCCGCCGACAGCCGACGGCCGGCGGGCCGGTGCCGGCCCCCTTCCGGTGTCGGTGTACCGGCGAGTACGTTCGGCGGCGTGAGTGTGGCTCGGAGCAAGGACCCGGATCAGATCGGTTTCGACAGGGCGCGGCTGGCGCGGATCGACGAGCACTTCGGCCGGTACGTCGACGACGGCCGGCTGGCCGGCTGGCAGGTGGTGGTCACCCGTCGCGGCGAGGTGGCGCACTCCTCGACGTACGGGCTGCGCGACCGGGAGTCGGGCGCACCGGTCGAGGCCGACACCCTGTGGCGGATCTACTCGATGACAAAGCCGGTCACCTCGGTCGCGGCGATGATGCTGTGGGAGGAGGGGCGGTTCGAGCTGACCGACGAGATCGGCCGATGGCTGCCCGAGTTCGCCGACCTGCGGGTCTACTCCAAGGGGTCGGCGCTCAAGCCGTACACCGTGCCGGCGGTCGAGCCGATCCGGGTCTGGCACCTGCTCACCCACACGGCCGGCCTGACGTACGGCTTCATGCAGACCTCGGTGGTCGACGGGCTCTACCGGGCCGCCGGCTACGACCTGTACCCGCCGGCGGACGTCGACCTGGCCGGCGCCTGCGCGGCCTTCGGCGAGCTGCCGCTGCTGTTTCAGCCCGGCTCGGCGTGGGGCTACTCCGTCGCCACCGACGTGCTCGGCCGACTCGTCGAGGTGATCTCCGGGCAGAGCCTCGACGCGTTCTTCGCCGACCGGATCTTCGGCCCACTGGGCATGACCGACACCCGCTGGTGGGCCGAGGGCGACGAGGCCGACCGGCTGGCCGCGCTCTACGTGCCGGAACCGCGCAGCGGCCGGGCCGTCCGCTACGACAGCCTGGGGTCGCTCGCGTTCAGCAAGCCGGCGCTGCTCTCCGGCGGTGGCGGCCTGATCTCCAGCGCCGCCGACTACCACCGATTCACGCAGTTGCTGCTGCGTGGCGGCGAGCTGGACGGCGTCCGGCTACTCGGGCCGCGCACGGTGCGGTTCATGACCCGCAACCACCTGCCCGGCGGGCAGGACCTGGGCACCCTGTCCACCGGCGGCTTCGCCGAGACCACCCTGGACGGGATCGGCTTCGGCCTCGGCTTCGCGGTGGTCGACGACCCGATCCCCAGCCGGGTGCCCAGCAGCGTCGGCGAGTACTACTGGGGCGGGGTGGCCAGCACCGCGTTCTGGGTCGACCCGGCCGAGGAGATCACCGCGCTGCTGTTCACGCAGCTCATGCCGTCGAGCACCTACCCGCTCCGCTCCCAGCTGCGCCAGCTCGTCTACGCCGCCTTGATCGACTGACGGGATCGTCGTTCCACCAACCGGGAGCTGGCCCAGTCCTTAGCCTGAGCTGGTGAGCACCATCGTCGTGTTTGGCGCGGGCGGCACCGCCGGTTCGCGGGTCGTTGCCGAGGCGGTCGACCGGGGGCGATCGTCGACGAGATCGAGCAGCCGCGACACCCGAACACCCGCTTCACCGCCGCGTACTGACCCGGGTGCTGGGCCAGCCGCGGTCAGTCGGCGAGGCGGGCCGGGAAGCCACCGGTGGCGATCGGACCCCAGGCGTCGATGGTGACCCGGATCAGCGACTTACCCTGACGCACCATCGCCGCCCGGTAGTCGTCCCAGTCCGGGTGCTCACCGGAGATGCTGCGGAAGTATTCGACCAGCGGCTCCAGCGCCTCGGGCAGGTCGAGCACCTCGGCGATGCCGTCGATCTGCACCCAGGGGCCGTTCCAGTCGTCGCTGAGCACGCAGGCCGAGACCCGGGGGTCGCGGCGGAGGTTGCTCACCTTGGCCCGCTCGGGGTAGGTGGAGACGACCAGCCGCCCCTGCCCGTCGACCCCGGCGGAGACCGGGGAGGACTGCGGTCGCCCGTCAGCCCGGGTGGTCATCAGCACGACGCGGTGTCGCGGCCGGAGGAAGTCGAGCAGGCCGTCCCGGTCGACCCGGGTGTTCCTTGCGATGCTGGGTGCCATTCCCCGTTCCTACCAGGGTGCGGGCCCAGCGGCGGCGGCGGGTCAGCGGGGTGGGGCTGCGGCGCGGTGCACCGCCTGGGTGGGCACCCGGGGACGGCCGGACGGACGCCAGGCCCGACCGTTGGCGTAGATCACCCGAAAACCGAGGTACGACGCGAGCGGCGCCCAGTGGGCGGAGCCCATCCGCAGCTCGGCCGCATTGTGTCGCTGGCCGTTGGCGAGCACGTCGAGAAGCACGGTTTCGAAGGCCGCCGATTCGACCCAGTCGACTTCCCGGGTGAAACCGCAGATCAGGGCGGCTCCGGTGACCTCCAGGAACTCGCGGAGCACCGCGTCCGAGGCGCGCAGCACCGAGCAGCTGCCGAAGTAGAGTCGCCGCCCCTCCGCGCGGCCGGCCATCAACTCGGCCACCTCGTTCAACTCCACCGACTGCCAGTCGGTGAGGCAGAGCCGGCTCGGCTCACCGTGCATGGCGAAGAAGCCGACCCGGTGGTCGGCGTACTGCTTGAGCAGCCAACGGTCCAGGAAGTAGAACAACTCGTCGCGGGTGGCCGCGTCCTTGTGGATGAAGCGGATCTTGCCCAGCCGCTCCAGCAGCTCCAGCGTGGGCAGCACCGAGCCCCGCTCGTTGAGGTCACGGTGCCACTGACCCTCGACACAGAAGACGCCACCGCGTGCCACGCGCACCTCCGCCAGTCCGCCGCCCCGGAGCTGACGTTACCGGCCGCCACCACCCCGGGAACATCACCCTCCGTGTGGCAGATTGCGACGTTCGGTGCCCTTGGCCGCAGGAGGGGTGATCGGTCGGGAATGGCTGTTTCGCAAATCAGCCGAATTCCCAGCCAATACCCAGGCACAGCGGATTGTGAGCACGATTCTCGTTAACCACCTCCAACGGCACTGATCAGTGCGAGGGTGGAAATCACGGGACTTCTCGGTCGATGTCCTGGAGCCACCCCATTCGCTCTCCTATCGGGAGGACTTCTGTGCGCGTAAACACCTTGAAGCGGGTCGCCGTCGCATTCGCCCTGGCACTGCCCGGGGCCGCAATCGCCACGGTGATCGCCGCACCGGCGGCGTACGCGGACGGCTGTTACACCTGGAACCGCACCCTGACCCAGGGGCGCTCCGGCGACGACGTCCGCCAGTTGCAGATCCGGGTCGCCGGGTGGGCCGGCTACCGGGACATCGTGGAGAACGACGGCCGCTACGGGCCGAAGACCGCAGCCGCGGTCAAGCGGTTCCAGCAGGCGTACGGGCTGCGCGCCGACGGCATCGCCGGCCCACAGACCTTCGCCAAGCTGTACCAACTCCAGGACAACGACTGCACGCCCGCACACTTCAGCTACGGCGAACTCGACAACGGTTGCGGCGGGAGCGGGTGGAGCGGCGGCCCGTTGTCGGCGAACCAGACCAAGCAGAACGCGTTGCGCACCATGTGGAAGCTGGAGGCGCTGCGCAAGGGCCTCGGTGACAAGCCGCTCTACGTGTCGAGTGGGTACCGCAGTCGCGCCTGCAACAACCAGGTCGGCGGCGCGTCCGACAGCCAACACCTGTACGGCAACGCGGCCGACGTGACCTCACGGACGTCCTCGCTGTGCCAGGTCGCCCGCGGCGCCCGTAACAACGGCTTCAGTGGGATCTACGGGCCGGGCTACCCCGACCACGACGACCATGTGCACGTCGACTCGCGTCGGGAGAACAACAGGGACGACAGCTCGAACACGACGAGCTGGTCCGCCCCGGACTGCGGGGTCGGCAACTGAGCCCACCCGCTCAGAGCGACGTCGGCCCGACGCGGAGGGGGAATCTTCGCGCCGGGCCGACGTCGTGTCGCCCCGGGTCGGATGGGCGGAGGGGTAGCGCGCTCAGCTCGCCCGGGGCCAGCGCGGCGCGGTGACGGGGGGAGTCACCGGCCGGCCAGCAGCGGTGGGTCGTACCCCCTGGGGGACGACCCGCGCGGCCTGTTGCCGCGACGGCCCGGTCGCCGTGAACGGGAACGGCACGTGCACGAACGGATTGCCATGCCGGATCAATGCCTCGATCTGGCGCTCGTTGAGCCCGTGTGTCTCCAACACCCGACGCCCCCAGCGGTGCAGCCGGCACGGGTAGGAGGCGCCGTCGTTGCGGCACAGCGGCCCGGTGGGCCACTCCTCGGCGGTGTGCACGACCACCGCCCGGACCGCGAGCCGGACATCCTCCGGGGTCAGTGGTGCCGGCATTGGCACCTCACCCAGTACCTGATCGATGGGATCCGTCGACTGCTCACCAACTCGCACGGCAGGCCTCCCGCAGTTCGGCAGCGGTGCGGCGGACCTACCGCACCGACATCCTCGGCCATGGGTACGGCGGACACCGGACGAAAGTTCAATTCCGGTACGCGGTAAGCAGATCCTCCGCCGACAAGACGCGGATGCCGTCGACGGCAGTGCCGCCGCTGCGCGAGACGGCAACGACCGGCACCGATTCGTCGGCGCCGGGGAGCCGAGACCGGTGCAGGAGCAGCCGGCCCAGGTCATGCGCGTCAAAGGGTCGGTTCTCCTGCCACTTGACCGATCCGACGAAGCTGATGCTCTGAGCGACGGGCCCACGGTCGGCGCCGACGATGTCGATCTCCGGGTCGTTGGTCCGGGTCCAGTAGCCGCCGATTGTCGCAGCCTCCGCCGGCAGATGGTCACTGGGCAGCCGGCGCAGCGCCTCCCGGACGACAGGTTCGATGGCCCGCCCCCGCCAGGACGTCCACGACCGGTCGATCCGGTCCAGAGTCAGGTCGCCCCGCCCTCGTTCGATCTCGGAGAGGTGCGGCCCCAGGAACGACAGCCAGAAGCGCAGGTACGGATCAGCCACCGCGTATCGGGTTTCCCGCGAGGGCTTGGTCGACAGCGGAACGGTGACCTCCACGGCCCGCTTCTGAGTCAGCAGGCGCAGGGCGCGGTTCAGGGACGCCTGCGGCAGATCCCCTGCCGCGCGGGAGATCAGCGAGAACGTCCGCTCACCGGAGCCGATGGCCCGCAGCACCAGACCCGCCTGGGACTGGGGCGGAAACTCCGCCGCCAGTGCCCGCTCACCGCTGACCAGCAGGGCAGAGGTCGGATCCCGTACCGCGTCGGTCAGATACTCGTGGACGGATGCGCCGGTCGGCCACTCGTCGAGGATCAGCGGCAAACCACCGGACACCAGGTAGGCGTCGAACGCGTCTGCGGCGGACAGGCCGAGCATGTCGCTGACGTCGGCCGGGCTCAGCGGCGGAATGACCATCTCCGTGGCTCGCTGATGGAACGGCCGGCCGTAATCGTCGAGGGCTTCCATCATGGCCAGGTCCGATCCGACACAGATCAGCAGGACCGGTCGCCGGGACAACTCGCGATCGAAGATCTTCTGCAGCGTTCCCTCGAAGCCCGGGTCGCTCGCGATGAGGTACGGCATCTCGTCCAGGACGACGACGCTCGGCCGGTCGGAGGGCAGCGCGGCGGCGAGCAGGGTCAACGCGGCATCCCACGTCTGTGGTTGCTGCTCCCGAAGGATGTGCGCACCCGGCAGCGTCGAGGCGGCCGCCTCCTCCACGAAGAGGGCGAGATCGGCTGCGACGGTCGGCTGCGCGGAGGCGGTGAAGAAGAGGTACGGCACCTCGGCCCGATCGACGAATTCCTCGACCAGCCGGGACTTGCCTACCCGTCGACGACCGCGCATGAGGAGGGCCCGCCCTGGTCGACCAGCGCGACCACTCCGTTGCACCCGAGCGAGCATGCCGCCCAGGAGGTGGAGTTCACGGTCCCGTCCGACAAAGCCGTCCACGATCACTCCTGACACTACCAATTATGGAACAACCAAAGATGAGTGTAACCTCATCCGGATTGGTGTGCCCGAAGTTGCTGGTCAGACGAGGCCGGCGTCGTGCACGAGCAGCGCCACCTGGACCCGGTTGTTCAGCTCCAGTCGGGTCAGCAGCCGGGAGACGTACGCCTTCACCGTCGCCACGCTCATGAACAGCTCCCCCGCGATCTCCGCGTTGGTGTGGCCCCGCCCCAGCGCGACCGCCACCTGCCGCTCCCGCTCGCTGAGCCCGGTGAGCAGCCGCAGCGCCCGTTCGCGGCGCGGGTCCGGGCCGACCGGGCCGGGGGCGGCGGCGGTCACATGGGCGATCAACGTCCGGGTCACCGTCGGCGAGAGCGTCGCCTCGCCCGCCGCGACCCGGCGTACGGCGCGCACGATCTCCGCCGGTGGGGTGTCCTTGAGCAGGAAACCGGCAGCCCCGGCGCGGAGCGCCCGCAGCACCTGTTCGTCGGCGTCGAAGGTGGTCAGCACCAGCACCTCCGGCGGGTGCGGTTGGGCACGCAGCGCCTCGGTGGCGGTCAGCCCGTCGACCCGGGGCATCCGGATGTCCATCAGCACCACGTCCGGGGCGTACGCGGCGACGGCCGCCGGCACCTCGCCACCGTCGGCCGCCTCGCCGACCACGGCCAGGTCCGGCAGACCGCCGAGGATCATCGAGAGCCCGGCCCGGACCAACGCGTCGTCGTCCACGATCAGCACGCGTACCGGCGGCGCGGCCGCGTCGGCCGGCCCGCTCGCGTCCGGCGGTCCGGCTGCGCCGGCAGGGCTGGTCACGCCGGCCACGGCAGCCAGGCCGCCAGCCGGAAGTCACCGCTGTCGTCCCGACCGTAGGCGAGTCGCCCGCCGGCCAGGGTCACCCGTTCACTGATGCCGACCAGGCCGGTGCCGGCCCCCGGCAGTGTGTCGCCGGCCGGCGCCCCCACCGGCCACCGGTTGCCGATCGCCACGGTCAGCCCGGCGCCCGGCCCCCCGGCCACGTCCACGGTGACGGCCGCGCCGGCAGCGTGCTTGCGGGCGTTGGTCAGCCCTTCCTGCACGATCCGGTACGCGGCCCGGCCCAGCGCCGCCGGCACCTCCCCCGGGCTGGCGACGCTGTCGCTGACATTCACCCGCACCCCGGCCGAGCGCGACTCGGCAATCAGGGCCGGCAGGTCGGCGAGGGTGGGCTGCGGCGGCTCGGGGGCGTCGCCTGTTCCGTCGCCCTCGGCGCGGAGCACCCCGATCACCTCCCGCAGGTCCTGGAGGGCGGCGTGCGCGCTGCCCCGGATCACCCCGGCGGCCCGGGCCACCTCGTCGGCCGGCGCGTCCGGGCGGAATTCCAGCGCACCCGCGTGCAGGCTGAGCAGCGAGATCCGGTGGGCCAACACGTCGTGCATCTCCCGGGCGATCCGGGTGCGCTCCAGGTGGCGGGCCTGGGAGACGCGCAGTTGTTGCTCCGCCTCGGCCCGCTCGGCCCGTTCCCGCAACGACACGATCAACTGCCGCCGAGCCCGGACGAACATCCCCCAAGCCAGCACGGCGAAGCTGAGCACCACACCCCAGGACGCGGTCTCCCAGTACGACATGTGCCGATCCGGACGCACCCAACTGAAGACGAGGTTGGTGAGAAGACCGGCACCAGTGACCGCAATCGCGATGGCCGTCCGTCGGTGCACCACCACGGTGAAGTAGAAGATCAACAGTGGGATGGCCGAGGCCATCGAGAACAGCGACAGTGGTGTCGTGGCCACCAACACCCCGAGCGGCCACCGTCGACGCAGCCAGAGCAGCCCGCAGCAGACCAGACCGAGCAGCGCGTCCACGCCGGTCATCCAGTCATGCGGCAGCGGGACCGCCAACGACGGATCCGGCGACAGGGCATCCGCGGTGACGAACAGCACCCAGAGCAGGGAGAGCAGGAAGGCCAGGGTGTCGACCGCCCAGTCCCGGGTGGTGCGGCGCGGCCGCCGCGTCGCCGCGTCCGGGCTGACCGCGCCGGCCAGCGCCCCGGGCAGCAGCCAGGGGTGCTCCGGAACGGCGAGGCTGGTCACGACACCAATGCTAGGCAGCCGACGGGCGACACGACCAGCTACCAAAGTCGAGACCCGCCGGTCGACCAAGGTCGACGCGGCACCGACCCGTGGCCGCAGCGGATGGCCGGGCGGCGCGGGCAGGCTCAACCGCATGATCACCGTAGAGAACCTCACCAAGCGGTACGGGCCACACCCGGCCGTGGACGACGTGTCGTTCCAGTGCGAGCCGGGCACCGTCACCGGCTTCCTCGGCCCCAACGGCGCCGGCAAGTCGACGACCATGCGCATGATCTGCGGGCTGACCACGCCGACCGCCGGCCGCGCCACCGTCTCCGGGCACCCGTACCAGGAGCTGCCCAACCCTGGGCGGGAGGTCGGGGTGCTGCTGGACGCCTCCGCCCAGCACGCCGGGCGCACCGGCCGCGAGGCGTTGACACTGTCCGCGTACACCATGGGTCTGGACCGGCGCGAGGTCGCCGCGAAGCTCGACCTGGTCGGGTTGAACGCGGTGGCCGCGAAGCGTCGGGTACGGGCGTACTCGTTGGGCATGCGCCAACGGCTCGGGCTGGCGCACGCGCTGCTCGGCGACCCCCGGGTGTTGATCCTCGACGAGCCGGCCAACGGCCTGGACCCGGAGGGGATCTTCTGGATGCGTGGCCTGCTGCGCGACTTCGCCGACCGGGGCGGCACCGTCCTTCTCTCCTCCCACCTGCTGCGCGAGGTGGAGGCGGTCGCGGACCGGCTGGTGGTTATCGGGGGCGGCCGGATCGTGGCCCAGGGCGACAAGAACGAGCTGCTGGCCGGCGGCGGCACTGTGGTCCGGGCCCGCGACAGTGCCGCGCTACGCCGGGCGCTGGAGGTGGCCAACCTGAGCGCCGCCGACAGCTCGGAGGGGCTGCTCGTGCAGGCCGACGCCGAGGCGGTCGGCCAGGCCGCCGCCGATGCCGGCGTCGCGTTGGCCGAGCTGCGCCCCGCCAGCGGCGGTGGCCTGGAACAACTCTTCCTCACCCTGACCGCCGGCGAATCGACCAAGGAGGCCGCCCGATGACCACCACCACCGCGCCCGCCGCCGGCGCCGTCGCGCCCCGGCACCACACTCCGGTACGCCGACCGTCGCTGCTCCGGCTCACCGGCGTGGAGGTGCGCAAGCTCGTCGACACCCGGGCCGGCCGCTGGCTGCTGATCACCATCGGCCTGATCGCCGCCGTGGTCGTGACCCTCCAGTTGATCTATGCGGACGACGCCGACCAGACGTTCTCCAACTTCTTCGTCCCCTCGCTGCTGCCGGTGGGGGTGCTGTTGCCCGTGCTGGGCATCCTGTCGATCACCAGCGAGTGGTCGCAACGTACCGCCCTCACCACGTACGCGCTGGTGCCCCGTCGGGAGCGGGTGGTGGCCGCCAAGCTGGTCGCGGTCATGGTGGCGGCGCTCGCTTCGGTGCTGGCCAGCCTCGCCCTCGCCGCCGTCGGGACGCTGGTGGCCTCCGCCATCGGAGGCGCCGGCACCTGGCAGCTCGACGGGTCGCTGATCGTGAACGCGGTGATCCTCCAGATCACCAGCGTGCTGATGGGCGCCGCCTTCGGTCTGCTGCTGCTCAACCCGCCGGTGGCCATCGTCGGCTACTTCCTGCTGCCCACCGTCTGGGGGGTGCTGGGCGAGATGGTCCGGCCCCTGCGCGGCCCCTCCGAATGGCTGGACACCAGCAAGACCATGGAACCGTTGTTCAGCAGCGACGCCGTCACCGGCGGGCAGTGGGGGCGGATAGCGGTCTCCCTGCTGGTCTGGATGGTCCTCCCGCTGGCCGCCGGGCTGTTCCGGACCCTGCGCCGCGAGGTGTCCTGACCATGGAGATGGCCAGCTACCGTCCGCGCACCGTGGTCAGCGGCGGCCCGCTGGAGCTGGCGGTCCTGTGGGGTGGCTTTCCGCTGCTCGGCGCGGGCGCCGGATGGCTCCTCGCGGCGGCGACGGGCTGGCTCGCCCGGCTGCCCTGGGTGCCGTTCAGCGACCTGATCGAGTGGTTGGACCGGCTGCCCGAGCCGCAGGCCACCGCCGGCACCATCGGGGTGGGCGTCCTGGCCGGCCTGGTCATCGCCGGGATCGGCACCGCCGAACGGTTGATCGTCACCGTCGACGGGGCGCAGGTCCAGCTGCGCCGCTCCGATGAGAACCGGACCATCGCCCGGGTCGACACCCGGGTGGTCTTCCTCGCCGACAAGCACCTGGTGCTGCTGGACGCCGACGGCGCGGAACTGGTCCGGGAGTCGACGGACCTGCCGGCCGCCCAACTGGCGGCGGCGTTCCGGGAGCACGGCTGGGGCTGGGCGGACGACGACCCGCACCGGTCGGCGTACCGGCTGTGGGTTCCGGACCTGCCCGGGTTGCCGGCCGGCGCGGACGCGCTGCTGCGCGCCCGGGGTCGGGCGATCGAGCGGGATCGCCGCGACGACGCCCGGGAGTTGCGCCGCGAGCTGGGCCAGATCGGGGTGGTGCTGCGCGACGAGGGCAAGCGGCAGTACTGGCGGTTGACCACCCGGGCCCTCGCCCCCGGGCCGGAGCAGCCGACTTCGGCCGAGCGGGAGGCGGACGGGCGGTAGCGTCTGTCCCAGCAGACCCTGGGAGCCGCACGATGACCGAACAGCAGCCGTACCGGGTGGTATCCCGACACCCCGGCTTCGAGCTGCGTCGGTACCCCGCCCACCTGGTGGCCGAGATGCAGATCCAGGCGTCGTTCACCCGGGCGCCGATCGAGGCGTTCCGGCCACTGACCGCGTACATCGGTGGCGCCAATCGGGCCCGGCACCCGATCGGCTCCGCCGCGCCGGCGATGGCGGCGGCCAGCGGCTCGGAGAAGATCGCCATGACCGTGCCGGTGGTGCAGATCGAGGGTGAGCGGCCGGGCGCATACCTGATCCAGTTCGTCATGCCGGCCAGCTTCACCACCGCCACCCTGCCCGAGCCGGTGGACGCCCGGGTGCGAATCCACGCGGTTCCGGCGCGGCTGGCGGCGGCGATGCGGTTCTCCGGGCGGTGGACGGAGCAGGCGTTCAGCCAGCGGGCCACGATGCTCGGCCGGTCGGTGACCGCGGCCGGGCTGCAACCGACCGGGGCCATCCGGTACGCGCGCTTCGACCCGCCGTGGAAGCCGTGGTTCCTGCGCCGCAACGAGGTAGTGCTGCCGGTCGTCGAGTGAGCTAGCGGAGCTGCCGACGGTCCTCGACGCTCGGCCGCGCCAGCAGCGCTGCCATACCCAGCCCGGCGAGCAGCCCGACCAGGGAGACCAGCAGATCGGAGTCGGCCGCGTTGATCGGGCTGTTGCCGGCCAGCGCGGTGAACGCCGCGCCGATCGGCATCATGATCATCATGGGGATGGCCGTGGCCACCAGGAACACCACCGGGCCCACAAACGCGATGAGAGCGGCCAGGGCGTGGTGCCACCAGATCGGCCGACCACCCGGCCAGTCCCAGGCCAGCAGGGTGACCCCGGTGAGCAGCACCGCCCCGAGAGCGGCCTCCGGCAGGAGTCGTTCACCGGGCGCGGCGGCACGGACCAGCCAGACGCCGAGCAGGGCCGCCACGGTGAGGCCGACGGCCAGCCCGACCCGAGCCCGGGTCCGCGCCGGAGCCGCCGCCAGCGCGGCGCCGACGGCCAGGGCCACCAGCAGCGCCGCCGTGGCCAGGGCGCCCTGGTTCAACTCCGGCTCCCGGTCGGTCGGTGACTCGATTCCGGCCGCCACCAGCGTCAGCACCCCGGCCACGCAGGCCGCCCCGGTCAGCACCCGCCGGTCGGCGGCCGGAGTCGTGCCAGGCTCCCGCGTCTGCGGCGCGGCGCGCTCCCACCAGAGCAGAAGCGCCGCGACCACGCCGAGCACGGCGTAACCGGCGACGGCGAGCAGCACCGTCGCGTCGAGGCCGATCGGGTCGGCCCGGTCGACAGCCACGTCGGCGGCGATCCAGCAGCCGCCCAGCACCACCGCCGGGCCACTCCAGCGCACCTGCCCGCGCCCGGCCAGCACCAGCCCGAGCGGCACCGCCATGATCGCCATGAACCGCAGGTCGCGCGCCCAGTAGGCGTTGTTGCCCGGCAGGTTCTCCGACCACGGGCCGAGCGGCTCGGTCAGCGGTTGCCACGTGGTCATGCCGTACGCCCAGAGCGCGACGGCGGCGGCGGAGAGGAGCAGCCCGACCGGGCGCGCGGATCGCATCCGTGGACGGTAACGGCCCAACCGCCCGCGCGGGGGGCGCGGTCATCCGCCGACCGGCGACCGGGCGGGACGGTGGCGCAGCAGCCGCCACGTCGGCAACACACTGGACAGCACCGCGAGCAGCAGGCACAACCCCACCACGCTGGCGACCACCGACCACGGCACCACCAGGTCGACGGGGGCTCCGACCTGCTCGGCGAGGCCGGCGCTGATGCTGAGCAGACCGACGAACGCGACAGCCCCACCCAGCAACGCGCCGATCAGGACCACCAGGGCGGACTCCGCCGTGACCAGCCAGATGACCTGCCGTCGGGTCGCCCCGGCCATCCGGATCAGCCGCAGGTCCGCGGCGCGGCCGGCGGCGGCCAGCAGCAGCGTGTTGGCCACCGCGATGGCCCCGTAGCCGGCGGACACCCCGATCAGCAGCACTGTGAAGAGCCAGACGAGGCGGTCCTCGGCGGCGTCCGCCTCGGCCGCCCAGCCCGCAACGTCGAGGATCCGCGCGCCGACCGGTGGATCGATGCGGTCGGTGACGTACACGGTGGACGTCAGCGCCGACGGGTCGTGCGCCCGCACCACGGCCCGGGGCACGAGCAGGTCGCCGGGGATCGAGGCGTCGTCGACCACGGCGACGACGCGCAACGACACCGTCGTCCCGTCGGCGAAGACCACCGGGTACGACTCGGACGGCAGCCGGTTCGCCGAGGCGGTGACCACCACGGTGTCGTCACCCCTCAGGTCGTTCAGCGAACCGGCGACGACGGTGAGCACCCGGTTCGCGGCGGCGAAGCCCTCCGGATCCACTCCGAGCGCGGTCATCGGCCGGTACGGTGGCGACGTTCCGGGGTCGGTGCGGTAGACGGTGGTCGGCAGGAGCGCGGTGCCGCCGGTCGCGGCGACGGCCCGGTCGGACAGGCCGGGCGCGCGGTCCGGCACGACGATCCAGCCGGCGTTCACGTTGTCCGCCCGACCCGCCGCGTACGCGGCGGTGGTGGTGCGCACCATCCCGGACACCAGCACCGCGAACGCGACAGTGAGCAGCACCGGCGCGGCGATGGCGGCGGTCCGCCGGGTCGCGGTCAACGCCCCGCCCCGGACCAGCATCCCGATCGCGCCACCGGGCCGACGCACCGGAGAACGCAGCAGCCACACCAGCGGTCCGACCACCACCGGGGCGAGCACTGTGGTGCCGGCCACCAGCGCCATCACCGCGTAGAGCGCGTACTGCGCCCCCACCCGCGCCTCGTCGGCGGTCGCCGTGCCCAGACTGAGAGCACCCCCCGCCGCGAGGAGCAGCGCCCCGGTGACGGCACGCAGCCGGCCGATCGGTCGCTGTTCCACAGCGGCATCGCGTAACGCCTCCAGCGGGCGGACCCGCGCCGCTCGGCGGGACGCCGACCAGACGGCCAGCAACGCGATCACCGGCCCGGCGGCGAGCGAGACCGCGACCGGCCAGAGTTCGTAGCGGACCTGGAAGGTCGACGGTTCGTAGCCGACGTCGACCAGCAGCCGACCCAGCGACGGGGCGAGCGCCGCGCCCACCAGCAGGCCGACGATTCCCGCCGAGACGCCGACGGCGAGCGCCTCGGCGTGGACCATGCGGCGGACCTGGCGTCCGGTGGCGCCGACGGCGCGCAGCAGGCCCAGCTCACGGCGGCGCTGCGCGATGGTGAACGCGAAGGTGGAGGCGACCACGAACACCGTGACGAAGCCGGCGAGGGCCGCCGTGGCGGTGAGCACCTGCATGCCGATCCACCGGGTACGGGCGTCGCCGCGCGGCTCCAGCGCACCACGGGCGTCACCGGTGAGCACGCGTCCGTCGACGCCGACGACTCCGCGAGCCGCCGTGGCGACCCGCTCGGGGTCGGCGTCCGGCGCGAGCACCAGCCCGATGGCCCGCACGCCGGGCGCGAGCGGAGCGGCGACCTCGTCCGCGACGTGGACGCCCGGCCCGTCGACCAGACCGCTGACGGTGTACGACTCCGCACCCACAGCGGTCAGCAGGGTGACCGGTGCGCCGACGCCCAGTCCGAGCGCGCGGTCGACGACCACCTCGCCGGGCCGGCGAGGTGGCTCGCCAGCCGTGAGGCGCAGCCCACCCAGCTGGGCGCTGGACCAGCCGTGCCCCTGGTAGGCGTCCTCGCGCCGGGTATCGGCGGCCGAGGGTCGGCCGTCGACGAGCGGCTGCGCGTAGAAGGTGCGGTCCGGTACCGCCGCCACCACGTCCGGCAGACCGGCCAGCCTGCCGGCCAATTCCGCCGCCGTGGTGGCGGACCAGGGCCGGGTCGGCACGAACTCGTCAGCGGACGCACCCGCCTCGGGGCTCTGCACCACGACCGCCGCCCGCGCCAGCCGGTCCGGCACCTGCGGGCGCCCGGATGCGAGCAGCAGGGTGGCCGCCGCGACCAGCGTGACCCCGATGGCGACGGCCACGAACGCGCTGGCCGACCGCCGGACGCTCAGCACGACGACTCCGCGACGGTTTCCCGCTCGGCGATCCGGGCGGCGACGGCGGCGGCGGTGATCCCGCCGGTCAGCTCGTCGACGACGCGGCCGTCGGCCAGCAAAAGGACCCGATCGGCGTACGCGGCGGCGGCGGGATCGTGGGTCACCATCACGACGGTCTGCCCGTGGTCGTCGACGAGCGCCCGCAGCAGCCGGAGCACCTGCCGGGAGGAGGCGCTGTCCAACGCCCCGGTCGGCTCGTCGGCGAAGACCACCGCCGGACGGGTGATCAACGCGCGGGCCACGGCGACGCGCTGCTGCTCCCCGCCGGACAGCTCACTCGGCCGGTGCCCGGCCCGGTCGGCGAGGCCGACGGCGTCGAGGGCGGCGGCGACGTCCCCGGCCGGCGGGCGGCGGCGGGCCAGGCGCGACGGCAACTCGACGTTCTGCGCGGCGGTCAGTGTGGACACGAGGTTGAACGCCTGGAAGACGAAGCCGATCCGGTCCCGCCGCAGCCGGGTCAGCTCGTCCTCACCGAGGTCGTTGAGGTTGGTGCCGTCGATCGTGACGATCCCCTCGGTCGGGCGGTCCAGGCCCGCCGCGCAGTGCAGCAGGGTGGACTTCCCCGAGCCGGAGGGGCCCATCACCGCCGTGAACGTGCCGCTCGCGAAGCTGGTGGTCACGCCGTCGAGCGCCGTCACCCGCCGGGTTCCGGTGCCGTACACCGCGCGCAGCCCCGTCAGGGTCACCGTGTCTGTGGTCATGGCCGTTACCGTGCCGAATGCCGGGGGTGCGGCGCGTCGTGCCGGGGCAGGCACTTTCCGGCCCTCCCCCGGGTGGAGTCCGGGGCCCACAACCGGCCGCGCGTCGTCCTGCGGGATGACCACCCGCAGGCGGACGCGGCCGACCCAGCCGGCCGTTACCGTTCGACGGGTGACCGCTCTCCTGCTGACCCGACGAATGCGGCCGGTGGACCTGTACACCGTGGACGCCCTGCTGGCGGTGGCCGTCGGTGGGCTGCTCTGCCCGTACGCGGCGCTGGAGTCGCCGCTGCACGGCGGCGTACGCGAGCCGCTCTGGGTGTCGGTGCTGGTCGGGATGGCCCTGGGGCTGCCGTTGGCGGTCCGGCGACGGTGGCCGATGACGGTGGCGGTCGTGATCAGCTCGATCGCCACCGTCGCTCTGATCACCGGGGTGATACCCAACTTCGCGGCCGCTGCTCCGGCGTTCGCCATCGGCCTGTCCTTCTACACGGTGGCCGTGGCGACGCCCACCCGCCGGTCGATGCTCTGCGCGGCCGGTTGTCTGGCGCTGGTGAGCGTCGGCCTGGTGCTGACCGCGGGCGACCTCTGGTCGCGGACCGGCGCGGTCGTCTACGCCGGGGTGATGGTCGCGCCGGCCTGGATGATCGGTTGGCAGATTCGGGAGCGACGCGCCCTCGCCACCCGGCAGAGTGATCAGCTGGTTCGTCAGGCTGCCACCGAGGAGCGGTTGCGGGTGGCGCGCGAGCTGCACGACGTGGTCGCGCACACGCTCAGTCTCATCGTGGTGAAGGCGGCCGTCGCCAACCACGTCGCCGAGGCCGACCCGCGCGAGGCGGGCGCCGCGCTCCGGGTCATCGAGGAGACCGGCCGCACCGCGCTGACCGACGTACGTCGGGTGCTCGGCGTGTTACGCGAGGACAGCCCGTACGCGCCGACGCCCGGGCTGGACGAGTTGCCCCTCCTCGCCCGGCAGGCGGCGATCGGCGGCGTCGACGTGCAGCTCGACGTGCGGCGGGACGAGCCAACCGGCGCGGTGCCGCAGTCGGTGGGCCTCGCGGTGTACCGGATCGTGCAGGAGGCGGTGACGAACGTGGTGAAGCACGCCGCGCCGGCCGCCTGCCGGGCCACGGTGACCGTCCTGCCCGACGAGGTGCGGGTGGAGGTGACCGACGACGGCCGGCGGCCGGTCCTGCTCGGCGGGGAGGGGCACGGGTTGATCGGCATGCGGGAACGGGTGGCGTTGCACGGCGGGGAGTTCCGTGCCGGCCCCCGCTCCGACGGTGGCTTTGCGGTGACGGCCAGCCTCCCCTACCGGGTGGCCGCGTGATCCGCGTGCTGATCGCCGACGACCAGGCGTTGTTGCGCGGCAGTTTCCGGCTGCTGGTCGATCTCAGCCCGGACTGCACCACTGTCGGTGAGGCGGGCACGGGGGTGGAGGCTGTCGCGTTGACCGAGCAGCACCGGCCGGATGTGGTGCTGATGGACGTGCGGATGCCGGAGATGGACGGCATCGAGGCGACCCGGCGGATCTGCGCCGACCCGGCGACGGCCGGCACCCGGGTCATCATCCTGACCACGTTCGACCTCGACGAGTACGTCTACGGGGCGCTACGCGCCGGTGCCAGCGGGTTCCTGCTCAAGGACACCCCACCGGCGGACCTGCTGACCGGGATCCGGGTGGTCGCGGCCGGGGAGGGGCTGCTCGCGCCGACGGTGACCCGCCGGCTGATCGACGAGTTCGCCCGGCAGCCGGAGCCGACCCGGCCGCTGCCCCGGCAGCTCGACGGGGTGACCGATCGGGAACGGGAGGTCCTCGGGCTGATCGCCCGGGGCCTGTCCAACGCGGAGTTGGCCGCGCACCTCAACCTCAGCCAGGCCACCGTCAAGACGCACGTCGGGCGGCTGCTGACCAAGCTGGCGGTACGCGACCGGGCGCAACTGGTCATCGTCGCGTACGAGACCGGCCTGGTGGGACCGGGCGGCCTACGCTGAGCGGGTTGTCCGCACCCGAGGAGGAGCCATGACCCGGTACGTCGCCCTGCTGCGCGGGGTCAACGTCGGCACCACCCGGCTGGCGATGGCCGACCTGCGGCGGATCGTCACCGACCTCGGGCACGAGGACGTCAAGACGTACCTGCAGAGCGGCAACGTGGCCTTCGACAGCACGGTGCGCGACGCGGAGAAGCTGGCCGCCGGCATCGCGCGGGCGCTCACCGACGAGCTGGCGTTGACCGTGCCGGTGCTGGTGCGCAGCGGCCGGGAGTTGGCGGCGATCGCGGGCGGCAACCCGTACGCCGACCGGGATGACGACCCGACGCGACTGCTGGTGGCCTTCCTCGCCAAAGCACCGAAGAAGTCCCTTGTGGATGCGCTGGCCGTGCCCGGTGCCGAGAACGTGTCGTTCACGGTGACCGGCCGGGAGGTGTTCCTGCACTACGTCGACGGCGGTGCCGGGCGGTCGAAGTTCACGAACGCGTACCTGGAGAAGAAGCTCGGCGTGGCGGCGACCACCCGCAACTGGAAGTCGGTGCGGGCCCTGGCGGAGATGGCCGCCTCCTGACCTCAGGTGGGGGCCGCGGCTCGGCGACCCCCACCGACGCTGCTCAGAAGTGGTACGCGGTCTCGTACTCGGGCACCAGCACCCGGCTGCGCGGCGAGATCCGGCGCACCGCCGCGATCATCTCGTTCAGCCGGGTGCGGTCGGTCGGGGCGACCGGCGGCGGGTTCTGCAACGCCGTCTCGAAGTTGTCGTAGTGCACCGGCACCACGACCTTCGGGTAGTCGAGGCCGGCCAGCAGCCGGGGCAGGTAGTCGCCGGTGGTGGTGGCGTTCTGCATGGCCACCATCGCCACGTCGGGCGCAAGGCCGGTGAGGTTCCGTTCGGCGACGTCGCTGGCCCCGGTGAAGTAGACCGACGTTCCGCCGTCGACCCGCAGCAGGTAGCCCAGCGTGTCGCCCTCCGGCAGGTCGGCGATGGTGGCCGGCTGCGGCGGCGGGCTCACCCGCACCCCGGGAAAGGCCACCGAGTACGACGGGTTGCGGCTGTGCAGCGAGCCGACCACCTCGACGCTGTGGTCGCCGAAGTCCAGCACCTCACCACCCTTCACGGCGCTGAGCTGCGTCGACGGCAGCCCGTAGGCCAACCCCAGGTGGTACGCGGTCAGCGTGCCGAACACCCGTGCGCCGGTGCGCTTGGCGATGTACGGCACGTCCATGAAGTGGTCCCAGTGGGTGTGCGTGACCAGCACCGTCGTGGCCCGGTCGACGCGCGGGTCGATGACGTCGGTGCGCACTGCCAACGGGGTGTCCGCCCGGAACGGGCCGGTGAACAGCCCGGTGTCGATCCGGCTGAGGAACGGGTCGACGAGAACGGTGCGGTCGCCGATGTCGACGCGCCAGCCGGCCGTACCCCACCAGCGGAAGCTGACCGCGCCCTTGCGGCGAGCGGTGGGCGTGGACGCGACGGTCGAGGCCGCGGCCTGGGCCGGGGTGGCGACGCCGGCGGCGAGGCCACCGGCGGAGACCAGGGCCGTGGTGGCGGCGGCGTCGCGCAGGAAGCGTCGGCGGTCGAGACTGGGCATGCGGATCTACTCCCCGTGGTCGGGTGATGTGTCGCCCACGAGCCAACCAGCGGCACCGGGCCGCGGTCCAAGATCAAGGGCCGTCTGCTTCGATACGCCAGCGGATATCGGTCCTGCTCGGCGGGGGTGCGGTGGCGCTCGGAGGGGCGCGAAATCACTCGCCGCGCAGCGCCTCGACGGCCGTCCGGGCGGCCTCCCCCATGGCCAGGTCCACGTCGATGCGACGCGGGGTCAACTGTTCGGCGCGGGCGAAGACGGCGATCGCGTACCGGCCGCCGTCGGGGTATTCGGCGACCCCGGCCTCCAGGTGGAACCCGGGCAGGGTGCCGGTCTTTCCGGAGACCCGGACGCCGGGCGGGAAACCGGCGGCCAACCGGGTCCAGAAGATCTGCCGGGCCATCCAGGTGCGGACCATGGCGCAGGCCGCCGCCGGCCCGGCCTCGTCCCGCCAGATCAGCGTGAGCAGCCGGGTGATCTCCCGGGCGGTGCTGGACGTGGTGTGCGCGGGGTCGAAGACCCGCATCGCCCGTACCCGGTCCGCCGGCAGCGTGGGGAAGATCCGGGCGAACTCCGCCTCGGTCCGGGCGCCCACGTCGGCGAGCATCATCTCGACCAGTTCCCGTGGGCCACCGAGGACGCGGGTACGGGTCAGCCCCAGCTCGACGGCGAGCATCGGCAGCAGGTCCGGGCCGACCCGGCGCAGCAGCAGGTCGGCGGCCGTGTTGTCGGTGACCGACATGGCGAAGTACGCGAGGTCGCGCAGCGACACCTCGGCGTCGTCGGCGCAGCCCGCCAGACCCCACCCACCGAGCCGGTCGGCGGCGGTGACCACGACCCGCTCGGTCGGGTCCAGTTGACCGGCCTCGACCTGCCGGGCGAACTCCAGCACCAGAAGGATCTTGAAGATCGAGGCGATCACCACCTGCTCGTCGGCCCGCACCCCGACCTCGCGACCGCCGGCGTCCGGGCCGCCACCCTCGACGGCGCCCAGGTCGACGGCGTCCAGGTCCACGACGTGCAGGCTGGCCGTCACCCCGACGGCGGCGAAGATGGCCCCGATACGTTCCTCCACGTCCACGCCAGCACCGTATCCAGCGCCGCCGTGGCCGCGTTGGCGTAGGGTCCCGGCCGTGGATCTGCTCCGGCACCTGCGGCACTTCGTGGTGGTCGCACACGAACTGCACTTCGGGCGGGCCGCGGAGCTGCTCGGGATGGCCCAGCCGCCGCTGAGCCAGTCGATCCAGCGGCTGGAGCGGGAGCTGACGGTCGAGCTGTTCGACAGGTCCCGCCGCCAGGTACGCCTCACCACCGCCGGTGAGCTGCTGCTCGGCGAGGCGGAGGAACTGCTCGCCGGCGAGGGCCGACTCCGCAGCCTGATGGGGCAGATCCGCGCCGGTGAGCTGGGCGTACTCCGGGCCGGGGTGCCACCGGAGACGCCGGCCGTGACGCTGCGTTCGCTGCTGGACGGGCTCACCACCCGGGCGCCCGGCCTGGACGTGGAGCTGCACGAGCTGACCACGGCCGAGCAGGTGCGGATGCTCACCGAGCGGACCCTGGACGTGGGGCTCGTGCATCACCCGGTGGCGGCGGACGGGCTGCGCTTCGGGGCCCCGGTCGACGTACCCCTGGGGGTGCTGCTGCCGCGCACCTCGCCGCTGGCCCGCGGCCGCGAGGTGACGCTCGCGTCGCTGGCCGGCCTGGATCTGGTGGCCGCTCCCCGCGCCACCGCCCCCGGCTGGCACGACCACCTGCTGGCGGTGTGCCGGCAGCACGGTTGGCGCCCGGCCCGGGTGCGCCCCGCCCGCAACCCGGAGTTCCTCTTCGGGCTGGTGCTGGCCGGCGGCGGGGTGGCCGTGGAACCGGCGACGGTGGCCCGCCGGGAACCCCGGATGGCCTGGCGGCCGATCATTGACGCACCCCTGGCCAAGCGCACCTCGGCGGCCTGGCCGGACCGGTCGGCACATCCGGCGGCGGCGATGTTCGGCCAACTCGCCGCGGAGGTGCTGGCCGACGCCGAGCCCACCGCGCCCGCGACGCCCGCGACGTCGGTGCCGGCGGCACGGCCGTGGCCGGTGCTGTTCGACACGACCGGGTGAACTGACCGGCCGTTGTGTTCGTCACCCCCGGTTGGGCGGTGGATCGTCCACCCACCCGGGTATGGATGACAGGAAACGAAGACGCGAAGGAGCCGCAGTGGCAATCACGATTCCCGACATCAGCCTGAACGACGGCACCACCATTCCGCAGCTCGGCTTCGGGGTGTTCCAGATCGAGCCGAAGGACACCGTCGCGGCGGTGACCACCGCCCTGGAGGTGGGCTACCGGCACATCGACACCGCCGAGATGTACGGCAACGAGGCCGAGGTCGGCGAGGCGGTACGCGTGTCCGGTCTCGACCGGGGTTCGGTCTACGTGACCAGCAAGCTGAACAACGGCTTCCACCGCCCCGACGACGCCCGCAGGGCGTTCGACTCGACCCTCGCGGCGCTGAAGATGGACTACATCGACCTGTTCCTGATCCACTGGCCGCTGCCGACGCTGTACGACGGCGACTACGTCTCGACCTGGAAGGTGCTGGAGGAGTTCCAGCGCGACGGCCGGGCCCGCTCGATCGGCGTGTCGAACTTCCAGGTGTCGCACCTGCAGCGGCTGGCCGACGAGGCGAGCGTCGTGCCGGCGGTCAACCAGATCGAGGCGCACCCGTACTTCGGCAACGACGAGGTCCGCGCCTACGGCCGTGAGCACAACATCCTCACCGAGGCGTGGTCGCCGATCGCCCAGGGCAAGGTGCTCGACGACCCGACGGTCGTCGACATCGCCGGGCAGCTCGACCGGACCCCGGCGCAGGTGGTGCTCCGCTGGCACGTGCAGCGCGGCGACATCATCTTCCCGAAGTCGACCACCCCGAAGCGGATCGAGGAGAACACCCGGATCTTCGACTTCGAGTTGGACGACGCGGCGATGGAGCGGATCACCGCGCTGGACAAGGGCGAGGCCGGCCGGCAGGGCCCGAACCCGGACACCTTCGCCTACGTCCCCCGCTGACCTGAGCCGCCACTCGGCGGCCAGGTCTCCTGAATGAGTGATGCCTCAGAGTCATCTTGATGACCCTGAGGCATCACGCTGTTCCCGGCGGGTCAATCACGCTGTGCCCGGCGCTCAGGAGCCGACGCGCTCGGCGATCCGACGGAACACCGCCTGGGTCGGCGAGTCGGGCTCGGGGACGTAGACGATCAGCCGCTGCTCGGTCTCCGGCACCAGCAACACGCGGCACTCGAACTCCAACGACCCCAGGCGGGGATGTGGCACCCGCTTGATCACGGGACGGCGCTCCTCCACCTCGTGCTCGGCCCAGAGCTGGGCGAACCGTGGCGAGGTGCCGAGCAGCTCGGTTACCAGATCACGGATCGCCGGGTCGGCCGGGTAACGGCCATAGGCAGCCCGCAGGTCCGCCACCGTGCTGTGCACGAAGCGGCGGGCGTCGGCGTCGGTCCAGTGGGCCTCGGTGACCGGCCGCCGGAACGTCCAGCGGATCATGTTGCGCTCGGCGTCCGGCACTCCCGCGAGGTCCCCCAGGAAGTACGCGGCCATGCGGTTCCAGGCCAGCACGTGGTACGCGGCGTCGACGAGGTACGCCGGGGTCTCGGTCATGGCGTCGAGCAGGTGCCGCAGCCCGGGAGTCACCTCCCGGCTCGGGCCGACGGTAGGCGGCGGGTTCTCCCCGGCGATCCGGAACAGGTACTCGCGCTCGTCCCGGCTCAACATCAGCGCCCGAGCCATCGACGCGAGCACCTGCCGGGACGGGTGCGGCCCGCGGCCCTGCTCCAACCGGATGTAGTAGTCGATCGACATGCCGGCGAGTTGGGCGACCTCCTGCCGGCGCAGCCCGGGGGTGCGTCGACGTTCGCCCTCGGGGAGCCCGACCTCGGCGGGGCGCAGCCGGGCGCGGCGGGTACGCAGGAACGCCGCCAGTTCGTCACGCCGCAGGCCGCTGCTCGTCATGCCCCCAGCATGCCGCGACCAGGGCCGGCCAGGGTGGTACCACCGGTCCCAGCCTCGGCCCGTCTCTCCCCGGACGCCGTCGGCGCGGACACGCTCTTCGTCATGACGAACACGATCGCCCTGATCACCGGGGCCAACAAGGGAATCGGCTTCGCCACCGCCCGGCAGCTCGGCGCCCGGGGGATGACCGTGCTGGTGGGCGCCCGGGACGCCGAGCGGGGTCGGGCAGCCGAACGGGAACTGCGCGACGGCGGCGCGGACGCCGTGTTCCTGCCGCTCGACATCACCGACGCCGAGTCGGTGACGGCCGCCGCGAAGCGGGTGGAGGCGGAGTACGGCCGGCTGGACGTTCTGGTCAACAACGCTGGCATCGTCCTCGCCGACGGCGCACGAGGGCTGCCCAGCGAGACGACGGTGGCGACGCTGCGCCGGCTGTACGAGACGAACGTCTTCGGGGTGGTGGCGGTGACAAACGCGCTGCTGCCGCTGCTGCGCCGGGCACCGGCCGCCCGGATCGTCAACGTGTCGAGCGAGGTCGGCTCGATCGCCGTGATGACCGACCCGAACGGCGCGCTGTTCGAGCTGACCTCCGTGCCGTACCCGTCGTCGAAGGCGGCGCTGAACATGCTCACCGCGATGTACGCCAAGGAGCTGCGGGACACCCCGATCACTGTGAACGCGGCGAACCCGGGCTATTGCGCCACCGACCTCAACGGCAACAGCGGTTTCCGCACGGCCGACCAGGGCGCCGAGGTGAGCGTGCACCTGGCGACCCTGCCGGCCGACGGGCCGAGCGGGCTGCTCTGGGGCTTCCAGATGGACGCCGGCGGTGGATACGGCGTGCTGCCCTGGTGACGGTGAGCGCTTGACCTGGAGTGCGCTCCAGGTTGGAGGGTTACCTGTGCGCCCGCCGGTAGGGCGCACGAGAGGAGACTCCCATGCGGTACCGCACGATCGGCGCCGACCCGGCGACCCGGCGCGAGGTCAGCGTGCTCAGCCTCGGCGCGATGCTCTTCGGCAGCGCCACCGACGAGGCCACCTCGTACGCGATCCTGGACCGGTACGTCGAGGCCGGCGGCACGTTCATCGACACGTCGGACAACTACGCGTTCTGGGTGGACGGCGGCCAGGGCGGGCAGAGTGAGGAGTTGCTCGGCCGGTGGCGGCGCAGCCGGGGCGTCGGCGCCGAGATCGTCATCGCCACCAAGCTGGGCGCCCGACCGCTGGCCCCGGGCACCAGCTACCTGGACAACGCCGAGGGCCTCTCCGCCAAGGTGATCCGCGAGTCGGCGGAGCGCAGCCGGGAACGGCTCGGGGTGGAGCGGTTGGACCTGCTCTACGCGCACATCGAAGACCGCGCCGTGCCGCTCCAGGAGACCGTGGAGGGCTTCGCCGAGCTGGTCGCCGAGGGCACCGTGGGTCTGCTGGGCGCCAGCAACCACCGGGCCTGGCGGGTGGAGCGGGCCCGCGCGTTGGCCGCCGCCGCCGGCCTGCCGGGGTACGAGGTGCTCCAGTACCACCGCAGTTACCTGCCGAACCGCACCGACCTGATCAGCGAACTGGACCCGGACGGCGAGCCGGGCGGCGTCAGCGGTGACCTGCTCAGTTACCTGCGTGCCGAGCCCGAGCTGACCCTGGTGGCGTACTCGCCGCTGCTCAAGGGGGCGTTCACCCGGGCGGACAAGCCGCTCAGCTCGGCGTACGACCTGCCGAGCGCGCCCCGGCGACTGGCCGCGCTGCGGGAGGTCGCCGGGCAGAGCGACGCGACTGTCAACCAGGTGGTGCTCGCCTGGTTGCTGGGCGGTGAGCTGCCGTCCATCCCGCTGGTGGGCGCCTCGTCGGTGGCGCAACTGGAGGAGAGCCTGGCAGCGGTCGACCTGGAGCTGACCGCCGAGCAACGGCACCGCCTCGACACCACCTGGTGACCTGACACCGACCGCCCCGCCGACCTCAGCTCACGGTCGGTGGGGCGGTCAGGTCGAGCTGCCAGTCGTTGGCCCGCATCATCTGCCCCGGCGGGTATTCGAAGCCGGTCTCGCCGAGCAGCGTGAAGCCGGCCTTGCGGCACACCGCGTTCGAGGCGGGATTGTCGACCGAGGGGTAGGCGTGGGCGTAGTGCCGGTCCCGTCGGGCGCGAGCGACGTCCACCACCGCGCGCACCGCCGCGGTCGCAAGCCCCTGCCCCCGGTACGCCGGCAGCACCGCCCAGCCCAGCTCGTACACCGGCTGGTCGCGCCACTCGCGGGCCCAGTAGCCGACGCTGCCCGCCCGTGCCCCGTCCGGCAGCACCAGCGTGAACATGCACCCCTGCTCGGTGCCGGAGAAGTGCACGTACCGGTCGTGCCGGGCGAGCACCTGCTCGTCGGTCTCCGGGCCGCCGGTGTGCTTGCGGGTGTCCGGTGAGTTGAGCTGCCGCAGCAGGTCGAGGTCGTCCTCGTGCCACGGCTCGATGCGTACCTGTGCCAATTTCAACTGTGTCGCGGCCGAGCGAGCCGCAGTGTCGCCTGAGCGAGACGGTCGACCCGGTCGGCAAAACCCGTGCGAGGCCCGTCCTTGGGCTCAGCGACGGGGACCGGCGCTTCGACGGAGGCCCCGGCATCGCGATCGCCTGACGGTGTGACCGACAGGTTCGCCTCGTCGATCAACGCCCGGGCGCGATCCCCGACCTGTTGACGCTGCTGAGGCGACTCCCGGGCCTCCGCCCGGAGCGTCGACATGGTGAGTGACCAGGCCCGGTTGAGGCGCTGAGGATCGTCGAAGAGGCTCGTCTCCAAGGGCGGACCCGGGTCCACGTAACTGCTGGACGGCAACACCCAGACGGCGTCGTCGACGAGATACCGATCCTCGGGCTGGCCCTCGGATTTTGGTGTGTCGGGTGTCGCCACAGATCCTCCAGACTTTCTCATCATCGCCATGCGAAGTCGCCAGCACCCAGGTCTTCGCGCCTTATCAGGTCATTGAAGTGAACGAGCTTGAGCGCGAACCGGTAGCTGATATAGGTCAAGTTCAACGCCGAGACGATACAGAGAGTGATCCAACGCCAGTCAGTGATTCCAACGAAGGTCAGCGGGTCGGCGACGCTTCCCCCAACGATCGGCGCTGGTGCGCTCGGTGGCGGGGAGCTGAGATACAGCACAACCGCGATCACCGAGACCACCCCGCTGACGACGAGTGACAGACGCGCAAGCAGTGAGCCACCGACCAGCGCGTCCTTGTCCGATGAGAGACCGAACCACGAAGCTGCCACCGCCGGCAACGCGAGCATCAGGGCCGGCAGGCCTCCCACCTGGGTGCCCTGTGGGCTGTTCAAGAGGTTGCCAGCAACCGCGAGCAGGAGGGTTGTGGCCAGGGCGGTGATCGCCGCGCGGCCGCGGGCACCTGGCGGAGTCTCCTTAAAGGTGGTGATGAGTTGCAAGTCTCGCAGTTTCGGCGCCGCCCGGGAGTATCCCCGCATATAGACATGCACAAAGTTCTGCCCGCGCTTGCGACGAACTCGAAAATGATGGTCAGTGACCCGGTCGTCTTCGGTCGCACTTCTCGTCTGGTCGAGCTCGTGCGCGCAGAGGTGCCTTTTATTGTCCGGCTTTTTACCGGACGCGTCCTCGTCGGCGGGGATTCCGATCGGCGCCCTACCGCGCCACTGGCGAGTCAGCAGCACCCGACAGTGCCGGCACTGCAGGTACTGCTTGATGACGTACTTGTTCGCCGGAGCGTTGACCCGCAAGTGGTAACTCTCGGCAGTGAGCGCCAGCTCCACCGGTATCGCCACCTTGTCAGGTTTGAGGCCGAGCCCGAGCCGGAGCAGCCCCCGCCAGCTCGTGGTCAGGGACGCCGGCACGAAGGTCCGCTCGTACTTGACCAGGAAGCGCCCGCTGGATGCGTCAACCGCGGAGACAACCGCGACGATCGGGTACGACCAACTGAGGGCCGCGACGTATTTGCGGACGCGTTCTCGGCTGTCGTCGTCGGGAAATTTGATCTCCTCGAGAATGACGTCCAACCGTCCATGCACCTGCCCGGTGTGCAGCGGCCCACGGGTCGCCACGATCTGAAGCATGGCCAGCTCGGCCGCGCGCACAGGCTCGTCCAGGGTCTTCGGCGGGGATGGCGCATCCTTCGCCGCGAAAATCTCCATCAGGATGAGCCGAAGCCCCGCCGCAGCCAGCTTGGTGGTCTCCTCGTAGGAGAGCGTTGGCAACGAGCTGCCGCCGGCCGATTGGAGCTGGAAGTTGTCCACCAGCTCGCCCTTGATCGGTTGCAGGATCGGGATGTAGAGAGCCCTTCCGCCCTCCTCGGCATCGGGCAGCGCGAACGAAATCGACACCTGCTGCCGCACCGCCCGCTCGTCTAGGTCGACGGTTTCCGCCAGTCGAGAGCGGGAGCGGGCCGGGTCGACGATGAGTTCCACGAACATCGTGATCGCCTTGCGGTCCTGCTCGCTGAGGCGCTCGGCCGCCGATGCTTGTAGGCGCTGCAACCACGGGACGTCGGGTTGTCCCGGGCGCTGCGCCACTGTCTTCTCCTCGCCCAGACGCTGCCGCAACCTTGAGAAGATCACCCCGCCGAGGATGAGGGCTGCCGTCAGACAGAGGGTTCGCGCCAAGCCCTCCAGCAGATTGCCGTTGCGGACGAACCATTCGCCGTACGCATCCAGGCGGTGCCGAAGCCAACCTGTGGCGCCTGCAGCGGTCACGAGAACGGCGGCCGCCCCGGCGAAGGCGAGGTTCATCATCATCTTTCGTACGGAGTGCGGCTCATGCATAACCATCACGCTCCCCGCTTTGCGACAGCGATGAGTACCCGAGGGGGTACACGCTGCTACAGCACCCCGAACCCTGTCGAAGTCTCGACCAAATAGGACAGCTCGTGATGTTTGGGCAGGCATTCGTGTGACGCAGAACACCGTGACCTGCCGTTGTGGTTACGGATGCCAGACGTCGAGAGATCTACACCGCTAATACTTGTTACCACACCGTGATGCAGCATCGCCGGAACGGACAACCCTGCATGCCCGTGCCGTCAGGAACCGTACAGACATCGGCCCTGCTTAATCAATGGAATGGCAACAGCACTGCCATCCGACCGACTGGATGCTGACCAGAGGGCTGATACGGCCGGACGGCCCGCATAGGTCGGCTTCGGTCCACGATTGGCGACAGGGAGTCCCGGCCCGCTAGATCGGATCTAGCGGGCGCGTGTCGTCACCTCGCGCCTTCAGTGTGGAAGGGAGGTGGGCCATGGCACCGTTGCGGATCGCCGTGATCGTCGGCAGCACCCGGGAGGGACGGGTCGGCGACCGGCTGGCGCAGTGGTTCGTCGAGCAGGCCGCGCGGCACGACGACCTGGCGGTGACGGTCGTTGACCTGACCGAGTACGACTTCCCGGCCGCCTACCCGGCCGAGCCGACCGCGTCCATCCGGGCGTTCGTCCGCGAGGTGGGCCGGGCGGACGCGTTCGTCGTGGTCACCCCCGAGTACAACCACAGCTTCCCGGCACCCTTGAAACAAGCCATCGACTACGCGTACGACGAGTGGCAGGCCAAAGCGGTCGGCTTCGTGTCGTACGGCTGCCGGTCCACCGGACTGCACGCGGTCGACCAACTACGTACCGTCTTCACCGCACTGCACGCGACGACGGTGCGCGACGTCGTCGGGATCGACCTGCTCGCCGGCGAGCCGACCGCCCAGTGCACCGACGAGCTGCAACGCGACGTCGGCGTCCTGCTCGACCAGCTGCGCTGGTGGGGTCTGGCGCTGCGCGACGGCCGGGCGGCTCGACCCTACGTCTCCTGAACACGCCCAACACGAAAGGTAAGGATCATGAGTAGACGCACCACCGGTCTGGCCATCGAGGCCCAGGGGCTCACCCGCTCGTTCGGGGACACCCGGGCGCTGGCCGGCATCGACCTCCAGGTGCCCGCCGGCACCGTCTACGGTCTGCTCGGCCCGAACGGCGCGGGCAAGACCACAGCGGTCCGGGTGCTCGCCACGTTGCTGCGGCCCGACGGCGGCTCGGCCCGGGTCTTCGGGCACGACGTGGTCACCGAGGCCGACAAGGTCCGTTCCCGGGTCAGCCTCACCGGCCAGTACGCCTCCGTCGACGAGGACCTGACCGGTACGGAGAACCTGGTGCTCCTCGCCCGCCTGCTCGGCCTGCGCAAGCCGGCCGCTCGGGAGCGCGCCGCGGCCCTGCTGGCCGCGTTCGGTCTGACCGAGGCGAGTGACCGCCAGGTGAAGAAGTACTCGGGCGGGATGCGGCGACGCATCGACATCGCCGCCAGCATCCTGAACACCCCGGATCTGCTCTTCCTCGACGAGCCGACGACCGGCCTCGACCCGCGCAGCCGCAACCAGGTGTGGGAGATCGTCCGGGCGGTGGTGTCGCACGGCACGACGGTGCTGCTGACCACCCAGTACCTCGACGAGGCCGACCAGCTGGCCGGGCGGATCGCGGTCGTCGACCACGGCCGGGTGATCGCGGAGGGCACCCCGGGTGAGTTGAAGTCGTCGATCGGCTCCGGCACCGTCCACCTGCGACTGCGCGACCCCGCTCAGCGCCCCGAGGCGGAGCGGGTGCTCCGGGAGGCGCTCGACGTGCCGGTGCAGCTCGCTGCCGATCCGGTGGCGTTGACCGCCCGCGTCGGCGAGGCCGGCACCGACCTCGACGCCAGCGCCCAGGCCGCTCGCGTGCTCAGTGACCTGGCCCGCGCCGGCATCGTGGTCGACAACTTCTCTCTCGGCCAGCCGAGCCTGGACGAGGTCTTCCTGGCCCTGACCGATCACCCCGCCGTGCCGACCGACGAGCGCGACGACGAGCTGGAGGCAGCCCGATGAGCGACACCACGACCACCACGGCCGAACGGGCGCCGTCCGTCTACGTTCCGTCCGCCGAGGCGCTGGCTACCGTGCTCGCGCCCGGTGCCCGACCGCCCCGGCCGAGCGCGCTGGGCGCGTCGCTCACCTTCGGCTGGCGGGCCATGCTGAAGATCAAGCACGTTCCGGAGCAGCTCTTCGACGTGACCGCGTTCCCGATCATCATGGTGCTGATGTTCACGTACCTGTTCGGTGGCGCCCTCGCCGGCAGCCCGCGCGAATACCTGCAGTTCTTCCTGCCCGGCATCATGGTGACCAGCGTCGTCATGATCACCATGTACACCGGCGTCGGCCTCAACACCGACATCGAGAAGGGCATCTTCGACCGGTTCCGGACGCTGCCGGTCTGGCGCCCGGCCGCCCTGGTCGGCATGATCTTCGGCGACGTGCTGCGCTACATCCTCGCCGCTCTGGTGATCCTGGGCCTCGGGCTGGTGCTCGGGTTCCGCCCCGAAGGCGGGGTGGTCGGGGCTGCCGTCGGGATCGGCCTGCTGGTCATCTTCTCGTTCGCGTTCTCCTGGGTGTGGACGTTCTTCGGGCTGATCCTGCGCAGCGAGAAGTCGGTGATGGGGGTCAGCATGATGGTGCTGTTCCCGCTGACGTTCCTGAGCAACGTCTTCGTCGAGCCGAGCACCATGCCCGGCTGGCTTCAGGCGTTCGTGAAGGTCAACCCGGTGACGCAGCTGGTGGCCGCGATCCGGGGAGCGATGAGCGGCGAGTCGGACCCGTCGGCCACGATGTGGCTGCTGCTGTGGAGCGCCGGCTTCGTCCTGGTCTTCGGCACCCTGACCATGTACAAGTACAACCGCCGCTGACCTGCCCCGACCCCGACCGACGGGTGCCGCCACCGCTGTGGCGGCGCCCGTCGGCTGTTTGGTCGTCGATCAGACGACCGCCGGCACCTCGGCTCGGGTGATGCCGCGCAGGCGGCTCGCGTCCTGGCTGGGTGGCGCGCCGAACTGGCGGCGGTATTCACGGCTGAACTGCGACGGGCTCTCGTAGCCGACTCGGCTGCCCACCCCGGTGACGTCGTTGGGGTGCGTGGCGAGCAGGAGCCGCGCCTCCTGCAATCGGATCTGCTTCTGGAACTGGATCGGGCTCATCGCGGTCACCGCCTGGAAGTTGCGGTAGAACGCCGACACGCTCATCCCGGACAGCCGCGCCAGATCCTCCACCCGGAACGCCTCCGCGTAGTGGTCGCGGATCCACCGCACCGCGCGGGCGATGTGACTGAGGCTGCTGTCGGCCAGGCCGAGCTGCCGGACCGCGGCACCCTGCTCCCCGCTGAGCAACAGCCAGAGAATCTCCCTTTTGATCAGGGGCGCGAGCACCGTGACGTCCCGGGGCCGGTCCAGCAGCCGGAGCAGTCGGACCACCGCGTCGCCGAGCTCGTCGGGAGCGTCGCTGACCACCATGCCTGACGGTGCCCCGCCCGGCAGGGGCGGGAGGTCGCCCGGTGCCGCCTGCAACAGCAACTCCGCGACCGTGGCCGGGTGCAGCACCAGCCCGAACCCCAGAGCGGGCGTGTCAGCACTGGCCTGGGTGAAGCGGCCGGTGACCGGCAGATCCACCGACGCCACAAGGTACTGGCCCGCGCGGTACTCGTACACGCGGTCGCCCAGCGCCATCCGCTTCGCGCCCTGGGCGATGAGCGCCAGCACCGTGCCCGACATCGACGTGGTCGGGGCGGTCTGCTCATCGACCTTCGAGACGAGCACCCCGTCGATGGCGGTGCTCATGTCCGGCCGGGCGTGGCGGGCCAGCAACGCCCGCAGCTCATCGAGATACACGGCTCGATTGAAGCACATGACCGATGCTCGTCAAAACGAGAGGATCGGGCAAGGACCAGAGAGCATCCTTATAACGTTTCCGCTGGTAGCGATGCTCTTATTGAAGTGTCAGTTTTCCGAGATCGCAGCAATAGTTCGCCGATTAGGAGTCACTTCGATGACCGTTCACCACGGATTCCAGGCCACCATGACCGCCCAGCCGGGAAAGGCGGACGAGCTGATCCACCTGTTGCTCGACGCGCCGTCCCTGCCCCACGACGACTGCCTCGTCTTCATGGTGTCCCGCTCGGCCTCGAACCCCGACGTCGTCCACGTCATCGAAGGCTGGACCAGCGCCGAGGCGCACAGCGCGTTCTTCGCCGGGGAGCAGGCGCAGGCCCTGGTCGCGAAGCTTCAGCCGCTGCTGGCCGGCGACTCGACGTACAGCGACGCGGTGCCGGTTGGCGGCAAGGCGAGCTTCTGACCCGGCAACCCCTCACCGACCCCCGTAGAACCGAAAGGACTCCCCATGAACCCCACCCGACCGGCCATCGACCCCGAGTTGCTCGCACCCCTGGCCGAGCTGCCGCCCATGCCGCCCCTCGGCCCCGAGGTGATCGAGCTGCTCCGTCACTTCCCCCAACCGCCGATCGAGACGCACCTGGACGGCCGCGCGGTCGAGCGGCGCGAGGTCACCGTTCCCGCGAGTGACGGCACCCCGATCCCGCTGTCGATCTTCAGCCCCACCGGCCTTAGGGCCGACGCGCCCTGCGTCTACTGGATCCACGGCGGCGGGATGATGTGGGGCGACCGCTTCTCGAACATCGACGTCCCACTGGAATGGCTCGACCGGTTCGGCGCCGTCGTGGTCACCGTTGACTACCGGCTGGCACCGGAGGCAACGGGTACGACCCTCGTCGACGACTGCTACCAGGGCCTGCTCTGGGTGGCCGAGAACGCCGCTGACCTCGGCATCGACCCGGCCCGCATCGTGGTGGCCGGCGCCAGCGCCGGAGGTGGCCTGGCCGCCGGTGTCACACTCATGGCTCGTGACCTCGGCACCCCGGCCATCGCCGCCCAGTTGCTGTCGTGCCCCATGCTCGACCACCGCAACGAGACCACCTCCAGCCATCAGTACACCGGCCCCGACGGCGTGTGGACCCGGGAGATGAACGAGTTCGGGTGGCGCAGCGTGCTCGGCGGGCACAGCGCCTCGGCGTACGTCTCACCGGCGCTGGCGGACGACCTCTCCGGACTGCCGAGCACCTACATCGACGCCGGCACAGCCGAGGTCTTCCGCGACGAGGACGTCAACTACGCCACCCGGATCTGGGCCGCCGGTGGCCAGGCCGAGTTGCATGTGTGGGCCGGCGGCTTCCACGGGTTCTCGGCGTTGTTCCCGCAGGTCCGCGTCTCGGACGCAGCCCGGCGCGCCCAGGCCGACTGGCTCGCCCGAGTCCTGGACCCCAGCCCTGATCTCAAGGACTGACCCGGACCCGCGGCCGGTGTCGACCACGCGTCGCGCCGGCCACGGGCTCAGAGCCGCCAGGGCAGCGGCGAGGGTGGCAGGTAACGGCACGTGCTGCCGGTCGAGACGCAGTCGCGTAGGTGGCCGGCGAGCGCTGGGTGCCGCTCGTCGAGTTTGCGCAGGGTGTCCCGGATTCGCGCGGTCACCGTCTTGCGGGCCCGCTCGGCCTCGTCGCCCAGGCGGCGGCTCCGCCCCGCCAGCCCCGCTGCGGCACGTAACTCGTCGAGCAGGGCGCCCCGCTCGGCGTCCAGCTTGGACACCTTGAGGGCGTCATCGCGCGCGGCCGCCCGGTCGATCTCCTCGTCGAGGCGTGCCAGGTGCCGCCGGTAGCGGGCCTTCGCCTCGTCATCGAGGACCGGATCACCACCCATCCGCCGGGCGGCGACCAGCTCCGGCCCGGCCGCCGGGTCGAGCAGTTCGACAGCCGGTACGTCACTGCCCGGACGGCTGAGCAGCAGGTGCAGGTCATGCAGGCCCTTGGCGTCGGGCAGGTGCACCACGACACCGTCGTACGCGAGCTGCCAGACCGGCCCGTCGCGCCGAAACTCGTACCCCTCGATCGCTGGCGCGACCGCCGTGGCCTGGCCGGGCCCGGCTGCCGCGGCCGGCGCGACGGCCTGGTCCGGCGCGACGGCCTGGTCCGGCGCGACGACCTGGGGTGCGGTGGCGGTCTGCTCGGCTGCGTTGATGGGGGCCGGTTCGGCGATCCGGTGCAGCACCTGCGTCATACCGAGAGCGGCTGCCTGCTGAGCGGTGGTGGCGCGCAGCGCGGCCAGTGTCGCGGCGTCGCCCGGGTGGCCCCGGCCGGCGAGGGCGTTCACGAGGCTGGCGCGGGTGATGAGCGACCAGGTACGGGAGCCCAGCCGGTCGGCGGACGCACGGGCGGCCGTGAAGCCGGCGATGGCGTCGTCCCAGCGTTGCTGAGCGACGTCGACGAGTGCCAGCCAGTGGTCGACCGGGCCGCTGACGTCGCAGCCGAAGAGCGCCACCATCCACTCTCCCCGGTGCGGGGCGAGTGCGGCCCGTGCGGCGTCGCAGCGCTGCGGGTCGGCGGACGCGGCGGCGGCCTGCGCGCGTAACCGTAGCCAGATCGGCGACACCGGGCGCGGGTAGCGAATGGCAGCGGCCTCGATGCCGGCGGTCAGCCGAACCGCCGTCTCGCCGTCGCCCCGCTCCGCGGCGGTGATCGCCCGCAGCAACTCCTGGTAGGGGTAGTCGATCGGGGCCAGCGCGTCCAGCAGGGCGTCGGCCTCGGTGAACCGACCTTGGAGCAGCAGCCGGGACCAGCGCAGGTGATGGCCCATGAACCCGAACTCGGCGTGGCTCGGGTCGGAGAAGTCGCTGAGGATGGCGAACCGCTCGTCGGCCTCGGTGAAGTCACCCCGGAAAGCCGCGATGATCCCGCTGTCGATGGTCGCCGCTATGCGGTGCCGGCTGGCGTCGCCGCCCCTGTCCGCGTTGACGAAGGTGGCCAACTCCTCGTTGAAGTGCGGGTCGCCCAACTCAAGTAGCGCCACCCAGCGCAGCGAGGTGGCCCACAGCTCGGTTTCCCGGTCTCCCGTACGACGGGCCACATCCCGGATCTCGGCGGTCAGCGCGGCGCGGGCCGCCGCGGTGCCCAACCCCCAGGTGGTGTCGTGGCGGGCCCAGAGGCTGAACGTCAGCGCCTCGTCGTCCTGCCCTCGACGGGCGATCGTCTCGGTGGCGGTGATCAGGTCGGCGACCAGCGCGCCGACCGACGCGTCCGGGGCCGGTTCGCCGATCAGTTTTCGGTAGGCGTCGCGCACCAACTCCGCCGCGTCGATCGAGTGAACGGTCTCCACCTGACGGGCCCGGTTCACGATCAGGGCGACGCGGGCCAGCAACACCGGGTCATCGAGCGTGCGAGCCAGCGCCCCGGCCTCGGCGAGCAGTGCGGCGGACTCCTCCCGGCCGGCGTGGTGATATTGCCCCTCGCCGAATTCGACGAGGATCCGGACGCGTTGCTCCCGGTCCTCGACGACCTCCAGCGCCCGACGGAAGTGCACCGCCGCCTCGTCGGCGGCGAGCCGGACGAACGCGTCCCGCCCGGCCGCGACCAGCAGCGTGGCCACCCGGGCGCGGTCGAGTGCGGGGCCCGCGAGGTAGGCGTGGCGGGCGAGGTCGGCCGGGACCAGCCGATCGGTGAGCTCCCGCAGGTCGTCGACCGCCCGGACGATCGCGCCGTGGCGCGCCTGCCGCTCGTCGTGGGACAGCCCGTCGTAGAGGGTCTCGCGGACCAGGTCGTGGGCGAAGGCGAACCGGCCGCCGCCCCGGGCCACCACCAGTCGGGCGGTCACCGCACGGTCGAGCAGCCGGTCGACCTGCGCCACCGGGGCAGCACCGCAGGCCGCCAGGACCTGACGGTGGAACTCGCGGCCCAGCACGGCCGCGACGGTGAGCGCCTCGACCACGGACGGCGGCAACTGGGCCAGGCGGCGGCGCACCGCTTCCCGTACGCCGGGGGCGATCGTGCCGGCCGCGTCGTCGGCATGCCACAGCCGGGCCGTCTGCTCGATGAAGAACGGGTTGCCGCCGGTGCGCCGGTGCACCTCGTCGACGAGGTCGGAGTCGGGTGCCCGCCCGGCGGTGCGGGCCATCAGCGCGGCCACCTCGTCGCGGGAGAGGCCGGTGAGAGTGATCGAGGTGGCCTTCGCGAGCAGTGGCATCAGCAGCGGGCGCAGCGGGTGCTCGCCCGACTCGATTTCGGCGTCACGGTAGGTGCCGACCAGCAGCAACCGCTCGAACCAGGTGTGCTGGGCGGCGAAGCTCAGCAGCCGCAGCGAGGCCGGGTCGGCCCAGTGCAGATCGTCGAGGACGACCACGACCGGCCGTTGCTGGGAGACCGCGACCAGCGCGGCGGTCACCGCGTCGTACAGCGCGAACGCCTCCTGGTCGGCGCTGTCGGTGTTGATGCCGGCCCAACTGCTGAGCCGTTCGGCCTGCTGCTTGCTGGTGTCGGTCTCGCCGAGCAGGGCCGCGAGGGCCGGCTCGGCATCCGGCCGTGCCACCGCCCAGTCGTCGGCGGAGCGCCGCAGGCCGCGCAGCACCTGCACCCACGGCCAGTAGCCGGGGGCACTGTCGGAATCCCAGCAGGCGGCGCCGAGCACCAGTGCGCCACGGTGCCGAGCCTCCCGGGCTGCCGACGTGACGAGGGTCGTCTTGCCGATGCCCGGCTCGCCGGTGACCAGGACGAGACCGCCGTGGCTGGTGGTGGCGCGATCCAACTCGGCGCGGAGCAGACCCGCGGGGTGATCCCGCCCGATGATGGCGTCGCCGAGCGCGTCCATGGTTTCCAGACGGTACTGGAACCGTCCGACAGCGCGAGCGAGTTAGCCGGCCCGAACGCCTCGCGGGATCTCACCGGTCCAGGTGGGTTGGGAGCCTTTGGAGCTGATGCCGCCAACGAGTCAGCCCCATCACACCCCATGCTTCCCTATTCGGGGTATCGTAGGGAGCGATGACGGAAGAAATGTACTCAGTTGAGCAGGTGGCCGACCGGCTCAATCTGCATGTGCGCACCGTGCGCGGCTACATCCGCTCGGGCCGGCTGCGCGCGGTGCGGATCGGCAAGCAGTACCGGATCGCCGCCAGCGATCTCGACGCCCTCACCGGACAGGCCCCGACCGCGCCCAGCGTCGCCAGGCAGGCGGAGGTGTCGAGCATCGTCCAGATCGACGGTGTCGACAGAGCCGCCGCCGACCGGCTCGGCACGCTCGTGCTCACCAGCGCCAACACCGGCCACGACCAGGCCAACCCGCTGCGGGTGCAGACGGTGCACGACGAGGAACGCCGCCGCTTGAAGATCATCATCCTGGGTGACCCGGCCGCCACCGCCGAGTTGCTGCACCTGCTCGACGCCGTGCTCAACGCCGACAACGGCCTGCTCGACCGGGAGGTCCACGATGCCTGACGAGATCCAGGAACGCGCCGGAGTGCCGGTGCTGGTCTGCGACCCGGCGGGGCCGCCGGTGGCCACCGAGCAGGACGCGCTGGACCTGATCGGGGCGGCGTTCCTCGGCGCTCAGGTGGTCGCCGTGCCGGCAAACCGACTCGACGAACGCTTCTTCTCGCTGGGCACCCGCTTCGCCGGCGACGTGATGCAGAAGTTCGTCAACTACCGGGTGCGGCTGGCAGTCATCGGCGACATCTCGGCGCAGCTCGCGGAGAGCTCCGCCCTGCGCGCGCTGGTGCACGAGTCGAACCAGGGTGGGCAGATCTGGTTCGTCCCCGACCTCGACGCGCTCGACACCCGCCTCCGCGCCACTCGATAGCCACCTCACCGGTCGGGCACGACCGCCATCTCCACCGCGTCCGGCTCCACTCCCCTGATCCGAGCCTGCTCGGCCGCCCACCGCAGATAGGCCAGCCACTCCTCGGACGACCACCCGTTGCGCCGGCCGACACCCGCCTCGGCGGGCAGTTGCCCGGCCACGACCCGGTCGAGGATCAGGGGCTGCACGCCGCCCGCCCCGCGCCGGTAGCCGACGAAGTAGAGGACCTTCGTGCACAGGCCCGGCCCCAACCAGGGCAGGCGAGCGTGGTCCGGGTCGCGGAAGCGGCGGTACGCCGTGCGCAGCGCGTCCTCCTCGGGCGCTGGCGTGGACACCTCTTCCAGCGCGTACGCCAGGCGTTTGCCGTGCGGATCGGCCTCAAGCGACCTGGCGGCGCGCCACGGGCCGTACCCGATGGGTCCGTAAGCCCAGACCAGCACGGCCGTCAGTAGTTGCCGTGGGCTCGCGGACCCCGCCCGGTACGCGTCGGCCACCGCGAAGACGTCGCGCCGCCAGAGCTCGCCGGTCGTCGGCAGCGTGTCGGGCCACGCATCCGGTGGTAGCCCAGCCCGCCACCTGTCCATGTTGAACCTGACCGGGGCCCGCTCCCCCGGCAACACCACACCTTCGGTCGTCTGCATGGTCGCCTCCCACAGATCGCGCACTCGCGGAACTCCGTGGTTCGGACGCTATGGTCGGGCGCTTCCACCTGCCGCCCGCCGACGGCAAATCGCGGTATCGATTGCAGGTGCGCCGGTCTTGCGGGCAGCCAGCATCCGGCGGGGTCGAGAACGTCGCACGGTTGACCTACGGTGCTCCCGTGCTTCCCCGAAACGCGAAAATCATCGATCAGGTCCGTGCCGAGGCGCTGCACCGCGGCATACCCGCCGCCGACGTGGAGCGCTGGCTGGGGCTCGCCCGCCCCTCCGCCCTCCTGACACAGGGGGGTGACGGACCGGTCGTGGGCGTGATCCGCGGACCCGTGATGCTTCCGGCCGACGCCGAGGACCCCGATTACCCCCTGATCGCCACCATCGACTGCGCCGCTCTTCCGGCAGACGTGACCGACCTTCCACTACCGTCCGACGGCCAACTGCTGCTGTTCGGCTGGCCCGAGGAAAGCGGCTGGGGCGAGGTCAGATATGTGCCGGCAGACGTGGCGGTCGAGGAGCGAGCGCAGTATCCGCCCGACTTCCCTCCGGACGACGACGAGTACGCGGAGGTCTATTACGAGATCCCGCAGGGCGATCTGCACCTCACCGTCGACATCTCTCTGCCCTACGTCAAGACGATCCCAGGGCCCCCGTGGTCTCCGCCGCTGCCGGGAGATCCCCCGTTCGAAGAGATGACCAAGGTGTGGCAGGACGTCCTGGGCAAAGTGCCGGACGGCATGTTCTGCGCCGGGGGCCCGACGCCGCTGCTGTTGGGCGGCTACGGCACTGACTGCAACGGTTTCAACCCCGCGTGGTTGGGCGCCAACCCCTCGGGCCGGTCCGGCCACGACGGAGGGATGCGCGGTCGTGGCGGGCCACCCGACCATGGTGACTGGGTTCTGCTGGCCGAGTTCCACGGCGGCAGACAGGGCGGCGCGAGCATCCACTGGGTGATCCAGCGTGCCGACCTGAAGGAACGACGCTTCGACCAGGCCCGCGTCCTCGTCTACTGGAACCCGTGAGGCCGGACGAGCACGGACGGCACGGCCTGTCGGGGCCGACCGACTGCGGGTAGCGACGCCGCGTGGCCACCCCGAACGCCGGGGTGGCCACGCCGGACGACCTGCCGGTTACGCGGTGGCGCAGATGGCGTACGCCATGTCGGACCAGTTGCCGGCGAAAGGCGGCTCCAGAGGCTGTGCGGCCGATGTCAGTCGGGATGGGCGGCGGGCGTGCCGGTCCGCAGCAGGTTCGCGAGGTCGTCCATCGCCGCCTGGAAGTCGGTGCGGTCGGCGGCGTGGAACCGCCGGAAGAACCAGTCCGGGACGCGCGCCTGCCCCTGCCTACTGTGGAAGATCAGGTCCTGGGTCTGCCGGGCGAGGGTCAGCAACTCCGCCTCGGTCGCCGGGTCGGCGTCGTGCCGGGCGGCGGCGGCGACCTGCTGCTGGAGGAGCGCGAGGGCCCGGTCCCGTTCGGCGGCCACCCCGCGCTGACCCCGGTAGATCTCCAAACCGAGCAGCAGCACGCCGAGCGACGGCACGAACCACTGCGTCAGCAGTGCCGAGACGGTCAGGTCGGCGGTCACCGCGAAGACGACCCCCACCGTCGCCCAGAGCGCCACGCCGGCGAGCACGGTGTACGCGTACCGTCGGCGCACCCGGGCACCCCACCCGAGGTTCTGCTGCTGGCAGGCGAGCACGTCGTACGGGCGGGGCAGGTCGGGGACCTCGTAGTAGTCCCGGAGGTACTGCTCGTCGCCCCGGTAGGCGCGGTCGAGGCGGCTGACCTCTGGCGGGCCGACCGGGTCGCCGGCCGCGACCGCGTTCCAGGGCAGCCGGAAGAGTCGTACGTCGAACATCTCCTGGAGCACGGCGGCCCGGCGGAGCTGCCCGGTCGACCAGGAGCCGAGCCCGATCGCGTTGACCACCGCCCAGAGGGCGCCCACGGCGGTGACGGCGTTGGCGGACACGCCGGTGAAGGCGACCACCGCCCCGGCGACGCCAATGGCGACGGAGAGCGCCATTCGGAGGTTGTCGAGGCGTTGGGCCCTGCGGTGGCAGACCGACATCGCGTGCAGCAACGCCATCATTTCGGGTCGGCGCTGCCGCTGGAGCAGGGTCTCCGTGCGCTCTGTCACCTCAACCTCCCGTTCCGTGACGATCGTATATCCATTCATCGACATGTCACGGATTGCATTTTTCCGGGAGCGTTAAGTGACTCTTTATTACCTTTAGGTAGGGTGCGGGATCCGCTGCGAATTAATGCCGCGTTCGCCCGAAAATTGAGGTAGCTTGACCTTCGCGTTTACCCGCGCACCCCTCACTCGGACGTGCCACCCCTGCCCGTCCGCGTCCACTTTCACCACTCGTGGAAGGTCCAACGGCGGACATGGGCGACGGTCTCGTTGACGAGTTCGAACGGTACGTAGCGGATGTGACAGTCACGGCCGCGCTGCGGCAGTGGGCGGCTGGCCGCGACGCCGTCGTTCGCCCCCCGTGCCATCCCGGCCGACGACGTGGGCACAGCGAGGCCGAGCTGATCCCGGTGATCGCCGAGCGGCGTGACGGCCGGAACGCCGAGCAGCTGTACGTCAAGGTGCTGCCCACCGCGCAGGCGGCCGAGGAGGCCGCCCGGCACGCCAGGGCTGTCACTCTCGATCCCGGCTTCGCGGAGCGCCACCTGGTCGGTCAGCCGTACCCGCCGTACCCGGTCGGAGACGGCCGGTACCTGATGTTCCAGGACATCGCGCACGGCGCCGAGCAGCTCGTTCCACTGGCCGAGGTCCGCGACGACCAGCGCAAGGACGCCTACAAGGCCCTGCTCGACGAGGTGTGGAACCACTGGTACCGCCAGGGACGGCGAACCAGCCGCACCAGCGTCGGCCGATTCGTGCGCCGGGAGTTGACCGACGCCGGGGCCCGGGACGAGCTGTCCGAAGCCATGAATTCGCTCGGCCTCGGCGACGTCCAGGGCGACTGGCTGCATGACGCAGCGACCGGGGCGGTGCTGCCGCACCCACTGCGATTCGCCGAGACCGGTTCGCTCTTCGCCGACGACCAGCTCGACCAGCTCTGTGGGGCGTCGCACGGCGACCTGCACGAACGCAACGTCCTCTATGCCTGCTCCCGGGCCGGCCAGGTGCACGTCAAGAAGTTCTGCCTGGTGGACACGGACCGGTTCGCCGTGGACGCGCCACTCACCCGCGACCAGGCCACCCTGCTCCTGGACGCCGTCCGCCCGGACGTGGCGAACAGCCCCCGCGGCGTCGACACGGACGCCCTTCGCACCCTGCTGATCGACCCGGAGGAACGCCCTTCGGACCGGCTGTCCGCGCGGCAGGTCAAGGCGATAAAAGCCAGCTACTCGGTCGGGTTGGTGGTGGCCAGGACGGGCAACTGGGGGGTGAGCTGGCGGGCGCAGTACCTGCTCTCCCTGCTGAGTCAGGCGCTGATCAGCTGCACCTACGAGGACGCCGGTCGCGCTGGGCGGGCCTGGTACTTCCAACTGGCCGCCTACGCGGCACACGCCTATCAGCGTGAGTTCCGCCCCGATGTCGTCCCGCCGACGGCGACCGGCCTGCCGACCCTGCCGCAGGCCGACCCGCTTCCACAGCTCGCGTTTCCGGGCAACGACCAGTCGGCCCGGTTCAACGCGGTGGGACCGCAACCGAGCCAGCAGAACCGGGGTGCACCGCTGGACCGGCCGCCCTTCGAGCAGACGCCTCGCGCGCTGGACGCGGAGGCGGCGGCGCGGCATCGGGGCGCGGTACCGATCTCCCAGCGGCAGACCTCGGCCGGCTGGTACGCGCTGCCCCACCGATCGGTGACCTCGCCCATCGGCCGCAGCAGTGCGTCGGGGTGGCCCTCGGCGCGGGACGGAGGGCGACACGTGAATCGGCCGGCCCCACGACAGACCGGCTCTGCCCGGACCACCAGAGTTCCACGGCCTCGCCGCCCAGCGGTCGAGGAAGTGGTCCGGGTCCCGACCGCCACCAGCCGGTTCAGCCGGCTGCCACCGAGGGCGCGGGCGGTCCTGGCGATCCTGCTCGGTGGGGTGTCCCTGACACCGCTGGTGGCGATCGGGGCCACCACGATCAGGGGGCGCGACGAGGCCCGGGTCGTACCGACGACCGAGGCGACACCTGGCACCCAGCCGTCGACGGGCAGCACCCCGACGGTCGTCGGCAAATCGGGCCGCCTCACCGATCTCGCGCTGGCCGTCGCGGGCATCGCGCCGACCGCCGCTGCCGGGACGTACACCGTCTCCTGTCTTCGGGTCTGGGCACCGGCGGACCTCGCGCCCGGGATCGATCGGAACAGCTACCGGGACGAGACGCTGTGGTGGACCGCGGAACTGTCCGGCCGCCGGGTCGTCACCCCGGTGACCCGCGGACGCCGGTCGGGCGCGCCGGCGACGTTCCGCTATCTCCCGGGTGACCTGTCCGAGATTCCGCCAGCGCCGTCGGTGGACCCGCAGGAGCTGCGGCAACAGCTGGCTGCGCAGCTGGGCGAGCTACCGCCGGAAATGCGCACGGCGGCCGGGATGCTGACCGTGGTCAGCCGCATCTTCCGCTACCACCTGTTGAGCCCGGGTCAGGTCTCGGCGCTGCTGTTCGAGCTGGCGGCGACGCCAGGCATGCAGGACCGGGGCGCGTACCCGGATTGGGACGGCCGTTCCGGGCTGGCTTTCAGCGCCGACGACACGCAGGGCCGTCGGGAGACGTTGCAGTTCAACCCGCTCACCGGCGAGTTGCTCAGCCACCAGACGACCACGGTGGCCGATGAGCAGATCCTCGACTATGTGCTGTTCCTGCCGAAGCGGCGGACCGACCGGACCATCGCGCCCGACTGCGCCTGAGACGATCACGCCGCGCGGGTCATCGGCAGCGACGGTCCACGTAGTTCGGCCAGTTCCGGTAGGGGGACGCGTCGCTGCGGACCCGGTTGCCCGCCCCGATGTCGAAGAGCCGGGTGTCGTAGTAGTAGAACGACACCGTGCCACTGCCGAGGTTGTAGTGCGCCGACTCGACCCGGAACTGCCAGTGCCAGGTGGCGAGGCTCTGCCGACCGCAGTCGGAGAGCCGGCCCCGGGGGTAGCCGTAGTTGGGCCACTCGTAGAAGCAGTACCAGCCCGAGGGACAGTCGGCGGCGGCGAGCGTCCCGATCGGTCGTCGCAGGGTCACGATGAGCGCCCCGCCGTCGTAGCTGATCTCGTTGTCGTTGAGCGCCTTCCCACCAGGGTGGGTTGACAGATAATCCGCTATTTCCTGACTTTCGGCGGCTCCAGCATCTGCCGGACCGGGTGCCGGAAAGACGATCAAAAGCCAGCAGAGTACGGCCGCGAGCACGGCAGGAACCGGACGTGGAATGGCCATTCGACACCTCGCGATGTGGGCGCGCAGGGACGGACGGGCGGCAGCACCGGCCAGGTCAGCTGGGCGGCGTGCGCGGAGAACCGATGGATACGCCGCCTGGTCAGCGTATTGAGCCAGATTGATTGATCGCCAGGCGAAATCTGTGCAGAATTTTGACAATGCGCAATTCCGGCGCACACCGGCCAGCAAGTGGGACATTGCATTGACCACGATGCATGACGGTTACGATTCGGTCATGCCTGCTCGCCGCGTCACCGCCACCATCGCCCTCGCCGCGCTGGCGAGCCTGCTCGCCGTCAACGCCGCCCGCGCCGACGGGCCGGCGATCAGCACCCCGGGCACCCCCACGGTGGTGGCCAACGATCCACATCAGCTCACGCTCAGCTGGGCGCCCTCCGCCTGGGTCGAGCCCGGTGCGGAGCAGCCGATCAACTACGAGGTGCAGGTGCCGCTGGGCCCGAACACGTACCGTTTCCTCGGCTCCATCACCGACACCACGATCACGCTGACCGACCTCGCACCCGGCACGACGTACCGGATCGCTATTGCCGCCCGCGCGCTCGGCGGCTACTCCGACACCTCGCCCACCACCACAGTGCGTACCGCCAGCGGACGTGCCACGGTGAGCTACCTCAACCTCGACTGGTCCCCCACGAACAACCAGATCCAGCACCTCCTGAAGGTCACCAACACCGGCACCGGGCCGCTCGACCTGAGCACTGTGCAGGTGCGCTACCACCTGCGCTTCGAGGGCGGCAACACCTCGCTGGTGCCGAACTGCGACTGGGCCGCGCTGGGTTGTGACCGGGTCCGGCAGACCGTGCAGTTCTTCGTTCCCCCGGGCGGGCCGCCCAGCGGGATGACGACGCCAGCACCGCCGTACCCGGCCCCGGGAACGCCGGTCCCCGGCTGGGTGGAGCTGACCTTCACCGACGGCACACTCGCGCCGGGCCAGTCGACCGGGCCGATCCAGCTACGGCACCACCGGCACAGTTGGAGCACCATCGACGAACGCGACGACCCGAGCTGGCTCGCCGCCACCGGCCAGTGGACCGAGAACGACCGGATCACGCTGGACGTCGACGGGGTACGCGAGTTCGGCGACACCATCAGTTGACCCAACAGCACCGCCTCCTCGGACGGTCGAACGCCTCAAGCCCTTGGCTTGACCGGTCACCTTACGATCCGCTCATGCGGCGTGAGGAGATAGACGGAGTTACTGTCATCCAACGCAATGTGCCTGGCCCCCTGGCCGCGTCGTTGACCTTTGGGTGCGGCGCCCGCGACGAAGAGATCGACTCCATCGGCCTGACTCATCTCGTCCAGCACCTGGTGGACTGGACCGAGGATCATGTCGCGGAGAATCACCAGGACAACATTTGGATGAACGACACCTCATTCCTCGCAGGTGGCCCACCTGATCAGGTCGTGAGGCATTTCGCCACGATCTGCTCGGCTATCAGTAATCTCCCGCCCGAGGATCTGTCCGACGCCGTCGAGGGCCTCGATGCGGACAGCCGGTACGTCTCGAACATCGACGAAGGTCTGCGCGACCCGTGGGGAGCGCTGCTGTCGCGGCGTTTCGGGCCGAGCGGATACGGCCTGTCGCGCTGGCCCGCAGTGGACTACAAGCTCTTCACAGCGGACGAGATCCGACGGTACGTCGAGAGGTTCTTCACCAGCGGCAACGCGGTCCTCACAGTGACGGGCGAACCGCCGCAGGCGATGCGACTCCCATTGCCCGCCGGCCCGCGAGTCACCCGCAGCACACCACTCGTCAACAACCAAATGGGACCGATCTGGTACGCCGACGAGGTCCGTGGTGTCGCGCTGATGGTCGGTGTCGAACCCAGCGCGGAAGCGGTCCTTCTGATGTGGGCACTGCGGTCGCGAGTCGCTGAGGCAGTAGACGATGCCGGGGTGGCCAGTGGTGCGGAATTCATGTGCGAGGTCGTCGACAGTACGCGGCACGAGCTCGGGTTGAGGGTCACGCCAGACTTCGGCAGGAAGGGCAAGAATTTCGACGCCACCGTCGCGGCGGAGCTGCTCTGGGCCGAGCTGCAACGGCTTGTCGCCGATGGGATTGATCGAGTGGAGATCGCTGACCGGGTGCCAACGCAGCGCATGGCCATGGAGGGCGACATCGAATGGATGCAGTCGATCAGCAACCTTCAATCCTTGACCCACCAGGAGCTGCTCGGCACGGCTGAGATCTACAGCTCGGAATCACTCAGCGAGCTGACTGGGCTTACTCCGGAAGCGACGCGGGACATCGTGTCGGGCTGGCTCTCCAGCGCCATGATCGTCGTACCGTACGGGTCGAAACCCAACCTTCCTCGCGCCACCGAGGATTCCTGCCGGACCACCCGTTTCATGCCAGCAGGTGAGGTCGTCAGGCCGCCGTTCTCCAAGCGGTTCCACAACAAGGCCAAGCTGGTCATCGGCATCGACGCGATCTCTACGGTGGACGGTGACGGGAACGTGCACACCGTCCCGCTGTCCCAGGCACTCGTGGTCGAGCGGTTTGGCGTCATCCGGCTCGCCCACCTCGGCCACGGCTGCGTCACCACGATCTCGGACTTCGCTGACGCTGCCGACAAGCTCCGGGCCGTCCTGCCGCCGCGGCGTTTTCGCCAGGCCGTCAGGCAGCTCAGTTCCAGCTGGTAACCGAACGTCGAGGATCATGAGCGGCGTGCAGGCGCGGGCCGGTCGGAGTTCGTCCGGTAGGCACACCATCAGCAGGTGAAGCCCCTGGGCAGGTGGATGCGCGCGGCGGGGATGCCGAGAGCGGGCAGCCGTGACCGCGCGGCGGTCAGCATCGCGGGTGGGCCGCAGAGGTAGATGTCCTGGCCGGGCTGGTGGTGGCCGCGGGCGATGGTCAGGGCATCGCCCTGCTCGGCCGGCTCCGCGCAGGGGTCGTCGGAGAGGGCCGGCACGATGGTCAGCCAGTCGTGCGCGCATTGCAGCTTGTCGAGGGCGATCGAGTCGTACAGGTCGGTGAAGGTGCGCGCGCCGACGATCAGCGTCACGTGCCGGCCGTCCGGTGCGGCGGCGACCTGCTCGACCAGGGCGCGCAGCGGCGCCAGGCCGGTGCCACCGGCGACGAGCAGCAGATCGTTGGTGCTCGCCGGGGCGAGGCTCAGCCCGGTGTCGCCGGGTGGGCCGAGCCAGAGCAGCTCGCCGGGGCGTACCTCATGGACCAGGCGGTGGGAGACGGTGCCGGCGGGTACGGCGCGGACGTGCAGCTCGACGGTGCCGTCCGCCCGTGGCGCGTTGGCCGGTGAGAGCCAGCGCCAGTGCCCGGGTAGGCGCGGCGTGCAGACCGGGACCGCCTGACCTGGCTGGAACGGCAGTCGCCGCCAGGGACGTACCGTCAGGATGGCGATGTCGGGCGACGGCCGATCGTGGCCGATCACCTCGACGTGCCACCAGGCCCGGCCGTCGCCGGCCTGCGCGGCGGCGCGGTGGATGGCGTGCGTGGCGCGGCACAGGGCGCGCTCGGCGGCGATGGTGAGCTGCGGCGTCCACAGCGGGCGCGCGTGACGGGCAACGGTGGCCAGCAGCGCGTCGCCGATGGTGGTGGCGTGCGGGAGCAGGTCGAAATGACGGTACGCGTGGCCGAGCACCCGGAGCAGCGCCGCCCGACTCGCCGGGTCGTCGCCGCCGACCAGGAGGCGGCCCAGCGCGGTGAAGAACAGCGGCGCGTCGCGATGCGGGAGCAGCCCAGCTCGGCGGTCTTCGACTGTGCACCAGAAGTCTGCGGCGGCCCGTACGTCGACCGACTCCCAGGCAGCGGCCAGGCTCACGCGGGCCGGGTGGTCGTCGTCGATCACGGTGGGCATGCCGGCTCCAAGTCGACTCGTTGGCTGGCACCGGGGCGGGAGGAGCTGCGCCGTTGAGGGCCGGCGCAACTCCGAGGCCGAGCACCCGCCCCGGGCCATGCGTCGACTGTCCCGGCTGACCAGGCAGAGCGGCATGTCACGGTGATCGTTCGCGGCATACGTGATCGGTATGCGCTCGACGTCGTGACGGTCGAATCGGGCAGACTGCGGGCATGACGGAACGCCCGGTGCTGTATCTGGTCGTCTGCGCCGCGGGTCCGGCGGAGCACATCGACGAGCTGGTCGACCTCCTGATCACCGACGGGTGGCGGGTGTGCATGATCGTCAGCCCGACCGCCGCGACGTGGCTCGACCGGGCGGCGTTACAAGACAAGACCGGCTATCTCGTACGCGTGGAGTGGCGGATGCCCGGCGACCCGGAGCCGCACCCGCCGGCCGATGTGGTGGTGGCCGCGCCGGTCACGTTCAACACGGTCACGAAGTGGGCGCTGGGGATCAACGACACGCTGGCGCTGGGCGTCCTCAACGAGTCACTGGGTGCGGGGTTGCCGATCATCGCGTTTCCGTACGTCAAGGCGGAGCTGGGCGCGCACCCGGCTTATGCCGGTCACCTGGAGGTGCTGCGTGCTGCCGGCGTGGTCGTGGCGGATGGGAAACCGCTGAATTCGGTGAACGGGCCAGGGCGTTGGAGCGTGGTCATCGAGGCGCTGCGGGCGGCGCGCACGTCCTGAACGGTTGCCGCCTATCGGCGGTCCTTTGACGATATGCGTCGCGTGTATACCAGCGCTCCACGCAGCGTGTTCAATGGATACGCTCGATGAGGCGAGATGGACGGAGCCGCCGGTGACACGCGCGAACTGCCCACGGTGCGGCGGACGGCTGGCCCGGGACAACGACAGCGGACGGTGTACGCCGTGCCAGGCCGCCGAGCGAGACCGGTTGAGCGCGCCGCCGAAGGTGTCGGCGAGCTTCTGGGAGCACGAGCCCGTGCGACTGGCGCTGGCCGAGCGGCATCTGGGGCGGGTAATCCGGGCGTACCGGTGCCATCCGTACCACGGGCGGGTCGCCTTGCCGCAGTCCGTGGTGGCGGGGTGGCTGGGGATCACGCAGGCGCAACTCAGTCGGGTGGAGAACGGCCCGCCGCTGGTGCACCTGGACCGGCTGGCGCATTGGGCACAGCTGCTGCGGGTACCCACAGAACACCTTTGGTTCCGCCTTCCTGGTCAGTCTTGCTGGACCGATACGAGCCTCATCCCAGACGGCACCGACCGCGCATATGGTGAGGATCTGCCAGCCGAGCAGGGCGGGCGGGCCGCCGCGGCGGTTAGCGTGGAGGAGGCATCAAGCCAAGGGGGTGGCGCTACGGACCGCCGACGATTCAACGTACTGGCCGCGCTCACGGGACTCGCTGCTAGCGGTCACACGTACCTGCTCGCGGGGCCCGCCGAGGTGCCCAGGACAATCGGCATGGAGCAGGTGCAGCTCGCGAGCTCCTTGGTTGATGACCTCCGGCGGGCAGACGCCGTAGCCGGTGCCGACCTCCTCTGCGACGTCGCCATCCAAGTGCACACCAGGCTGTCGGCTTGGGCGGCGCGGGCCAGCTACAGCAGAGAGGTCGGCGACGCGCTCCAAAGCGCCCTGGCCGATCTTTCCATCGAGGCGGCCTGGCTGGCCATCGACGCCGAACGCCGGTCTGAAGCGAGGCCGTACCTCAATGAGGCGATAGCCCGTGCCCGAATCGCGGATGACCCACGAGTGGAAGTTCGCGCCCTCACGCATCTGTCCCTACTCATCCGCGAGAGCCAACCTGGCGAGTCGTTGCACTGCGCCGAAGCCGCTTTACGGGTATCCGCCGGTTGGGCTACACCTCGACTCACCACGTTGCTGCACCTGCGCAGGGCGCACGCTTACGCCGTGCTCAGGGATGCCAGTGGATTCAGTCGCGAGATGACCAAGGCGCGCCGGGAGTTGGACCGGGGCACTCACGAGGATGACCAGGGTTTCGTCCACTTCGTGAACCACCAAGAGTTGATCGGGATCGAAGGGCTCTCCTATCTGGCCCTCGACAGACCCGAGCGCGCTGTTCAGTCGTTACGCTCGATCACCGACAACCCGTCACCTGGCCATCGACGGAACCAGGTCTACTACTCGGTGCGGCTCTCAGAGGCGGCATACCGATCGGGCGACGTCAACGAGGCGGCACGTATCGCTCTGGATGTCCTGCCTGCCGTGGGCCAGATCAGCTCAAAGCGAGTGAGCCAGCATCTCGCGCAGGTGCGCGAAAGTCTGGCGACGCCACGGCAGGCGACCACGACGACCCGCCAGTTCGCCGACGCCTACGACCAGGCGGTGAGCCTGTGATCGAGGGCCTGCAACTTCGTCATCACAGCGCCGACGAGGCTAAGGAAATCCTCGATCAGCTCGTGGGCCTCTACCTGGAGGTCTACGCGGGTGGCGGCGAGTTCTACAGCGAGGACCGCTACCGGCGTCAGCTCGACCTCCACATGCAGAGAGCTCGGTGGGAACTGGTCACCGCTTCAATTGGCGGGGAATTGATCGGCTACATCTATGGGTTTCCATTACCCCCGCAGACACGGTGGTGGGATGGAATCCACGAGCCTGTGCCGCCCGGGTTCACCGAAGAGGACGGTACGCGCACCTTCGCGCTCAGCGAACTGCTAGTGCACCCCGCCCGACGACGCCAGGGCGTCGCTAGAGCATTGCATGACGATCTAGTCGCCAGCCGGACTGAGCAGCGGTCAACGCTGTTGGCCCGTCCCGACAATGTCGAAGCTCAGACGGCGTACCGGTCCTGGGGTTGGATAAAGATTACCAAGCTGCAGCCAAACTGGGAGCATTCGCCAGTTTTCGACATCTTGATTAGTGCTCGCAGGAACCCACCGTCATCCAATTGACTTGTTGCGGCCGAGCATTTCGACGGGGCGCGGTTAAGGTATCGATTAAGTCAAGTCAGACGATGCAGCGGCAACAGCATTGACCGCTCAGCTGGACTACATCGACACCCTCAACCCTCAGGCGCCCCCACGCCAAATTAGACAATTGGGGCCAACTGAAAGCCGCGACATTGCGGTATCCATGCCCAAGTCGGCCACGCCTCCGATCACCAGTCTTTACTTTTCGTTCGCAGGCAGCGCCTTACCGCGCTCAAGGCGCAACACCCCTTGTGATCCATGACGCCATCCGTCGATTGCGTAAGCGTAGTTCACCTCTTCGCGATAGATCTGGACCCCTGGAGGTCCCACAGTGGCTTGCCATCCAATCGGCAGGGCGGCGACAACCTGCCGAAGATGGGACATCAGCGGAGTAGCGCCAGCCTCAAGCACCACCTCTCGGTCGACGTAGTCGGCGACACTGGCCTTGTTTTCCGCACTGCCGCTACCCTCCGTTGCGAATCGAAATAGATCGAAGGGAACAGCAGACTTGAGTGCGTCGAGGGCGCTCCTTACGGCCATCGGTCGACCCGCGCCGGTGACCTCAATTTTAATAGAATGGTCGACAGGTCGATCAAGAAACCACTTTCCTGGCTTACCTAAAGAACGACCGTGCCCGACATCCTTAGGCGCGAATCCTTGATCAATATTCCAAGGCGCCAGGCCCTCGCGTCGATACTTTTTAATCAAGACGGACTCTGGAGAGGCTGCGTCGACGAACTTGTCGACATAGAGGCACCTGAAAGCCATGTCGTCGATCCTGATGCCAAGCCTTCCCATGCAGCGACGCCGGTGCTGATTCAACCTACTTCGTAGGCTTTCTTGCGACTTACCAATGTATACGGGCTTGCCAGCGTGGAATAACTGATAAACTCCATGTTCCGATCGCAGACTGGAAAGATTACCCTCCGTCAGCGGCACAGATTTTAGAGCGTCCAACGCTTGAGGGAGTTGGTCCAACAATGCTGCGTGCAGGTCGATCGCGAATACATTCGCATACGGCTTGATCTCCCCGCGGGGACGTTGCAGCGGAGGCATCACGAAGCGCCGGCGTCAGTACTGCAAGAAAGCGCCAACTTCTCATCATCGACCACTGGCCATCCCATCGGATTGAAACTGATCTGCTGCGGCAGCATTGCTGCTCCGAGGCCGCCGCCCGTGGTCACACAGACTCGGTGGTTCCCGGCGCACCTCGAGGCAGGCTCCCTCAGCGACGCTACCAAGTCTCAGTTGCCTCGGGCCGGCAGCCAACCTAATCCACCTTCGACGCGTCGCACAGCACCGGCGCCGCCTCGAAGCACCCTCTGACCGGCGGCATGGACAGCCTGCGGCACCGTGACGGCATTCGCCCGCCACAAGGAGCGAGAGCTGGTTCGAGATGTTGGGATACGTGATGTTATGGGTGAGCGGTTAGGCTTGCAAAGACCAACGTGTCACAATGCGATACGCGGAGTGTTAGATCCCCGGAGGTGGCGGTGGCAGACGGATGGGCGGCTGAGTTTCGACTCAGCATTACCCAGGCACTCGCCGACCAGTTAGAGACCACCCTGCAACCGCTCAAGCCGGCTCCCCTGACGGCAGACCACCTGTCCGCAGTTTTGGGGCGCCCTGGAGTCTATACGTTGTTCTTCAGAGACCAACGCGTCTATGTCGGCAAGGCCGCAAAATCACTACAGGACCGGTTAACCCAGCACCTCCGCAAGCTGTCCGGTCGGGTCGGCCTTAGCTCCAACACGGTTCGATTCGTGTGCGTCTACGTCGACGAGGACCTCGACGCCGCCGCGCCCGAAAAGTTGCTCATCAAAAAGTATCGGAAACACGACAGCATTCCTTGGAATACCAATGGGTTCGGCAACAAGGACCCTGGGCGCAATCGTGATACGAGCATCGTCAAGGCAATGCACTTCGATGCCACCTATCCCATCGACCTTAACTATGAATGTCGATTGCAGTCTGGAAACAAACCCCTTGCGGCGGTCCTGGAAGCCGCCAAGGGGCAATTGCCATACCTCCTAAGATTCGACAACAGCGGGGCTGCCAAGACGATCTATCGCGATGCCTCCTTGACGATCCCGGGCCGGTCCATAGCCGCCAGGGATCTCGCGCACCAGATCGTCGCTGCTCTACCCCTTGGATGGCAGCTGACTGCGTTGCCTGGTTACCTCATCCTGTATCAAGAGGGTCGACGGTACGAGAGTGCGCTTGGGTGGTGGAGACGCGAGCCGGATGGTCGCGTCCTTTACACCCTGGGGCCTCGTCAATTCGCAGCTGGTGCAGTGGACACGGAGGCCGCCGACCCTGACGCCAATGAGGGTGCGTCACTTTTCGAACTCGACATTTGGCATCACCACGAGAGCGCCGGGCCAAATGCCACATCAACGACTTCAATATCACCCCATTGAGGTATGGACGCACTTGCAACGACAAGAATGCCTGCTGTCGAGATCCTCGTTGATGGCCAGCCGCTACCTCATGGCAGTAACGGCGATCGGGGCAGCCCGCGAACGCCCTTCGGCTCAGCTTGGCCTACCGCGCGATCAATAGGTGGCCGCGCTCTTGAACACCGCTTCGTGGCGGCACCGCGCTCTCGCTAGCACTATCCGGCGACTTCCGCAGTCTCCGCCCTCGACCAGCAGGCGCGAAGCCGTCGTCTACTTAGAGCGGACGCCGTTCACTGTGAGGCACTTAAGAGTGGTCAGACAGGGTGGGGTTGCCGAGCAGGGGTCGTCCCACGAACTGCACCTTCAACCTGTTCCGCAGCCGCCTCGGGATCCTCGTGCTCCCAAACTCTGATTACGGACCAGCCAGCGTCAGCAAGCAATCGATTTGTCTCCCAGTCCCGAGCACGATTCCCCTCAATCTTCTCTCGCCAGAACCGGTCGTTGATGCGGGCGGGTCGGTAGTGATCGGGGCATCCGTGCCAGTAGCAACCGTCGACGAAAACGGCGACACGGGCAGCAGGGAACACAATGTCAGCGGTACGACGCAGATCACGCAGCGGCCTAGCGCCCACCCGGTAGCGCAGACCTCTCTTGTGCAGAAGCGAGCGTAACCTTCGTTCAGGATTGGTATCACGGCTCTTGTTAGCCCGCATGGCGGCTCGCACGCCCGGGTTCTTCGCCCACGACGTCTCTTCAGCTTCTGGGACGGAGAGAAGGTCTCTGGCCCTTGCCAGGCGCCAGCCCTCGGCCAGGTTCTCGGCTCGACTAGCGTATTCGACCTCGCCGAGGTAGCGGGTGGGCGACCGCCCCTTGTCGGACCAGCGTAGATAGGCCCGGATACGGCGAGTCCGGGGCAGCAGTTTGAGTTCGACGGAGGCGCGAGCCCGCCTGTCGTCGTCGAGCTGAACCCAACGCCGGTCGGGCCCGCCGGCAGCGCGGTCCTGCTCAAGCGACGCTGCTCTCCTGGTACGTCCTTGCCGCCCCTTCCATGCCCTCTGATCCGGGGGCTTGTCCGCCCAGCGACTGTCGAACCGCGCCGCAGTCGAAGTCACCGCTGGCTCTCTGCCTCTTCGAGTGCCGCAGCGATAGCTTGGGCGAAGAACTCGCCAAGCGCGACGGGCACCGCGTTGCCGAGCTGACGCATCTGCTCCCCTCGGGGACCAGCAAGCCTCCAGTGATCGGGGAACGTCATGACTCGTGCCGTCTCCCGTACCGTCATATACCGATGCCGGTAGGGATACGGTGAGCCTTCGAGAGGCTCGGGCAGAAGCTCGTCGGTCAACAGCACGGACTCGCCGCCCGGCACTCCATGTACTCCGGCCTTGACGGTCTTGGCCGGCCGGTCGAGTTCATTGGGTGTATGGCCAGCGTAGATGCGCGCAGCCGGCCAACCGATGTGGTCAGTAACCCCCCCAAGGTTGTACTCTCGCCGGTCAAGCCGGTCCCATGGGACGGCGGGAAGGGAAGGCTGGCCGTTGAGTCCCTTGAGGGCATCCCGCAATGTGCGCCACGGCTGCAGGCCATCGTCGCTGGGAGGGGTGGTCGGCAGGCGGGACATGACACGTCGACGCACGTGATCAGGTACGTCGGGATGTCTCGTCCAGTAGGTGCCGTCCAGCATCGATCGGATCAACGCCGCTTCCGAATGTTGTGGCCGCACTGCGTCCTCAAAGCGATCGATGTCGACTCCGAGATCCGACCGGAACGCCACCATGATGATCCTGTTGCGGATCTGTGGAACGCCGTAGTCAGCGGCATTGACTTTGGTGGTGATGACCTGATACCGCCGCTTGGGGTCTGACGGCTCCTCAAGGAGGCGTGCCCTCAACACCTCATCATGGTCACGCCACGTGGCGCCATCGTCGCGCTCTTCGAACGGGAGCTCCAACTCACGCTTGATGTACTCGAAGTACGGTCTGAACGACGGACGCAGCAATCCGCGGACGTTCTCACAGATGACTGCCTTGGGCTGGATCTGACGGATCGCACGGAACATCTCGGGAAACATGTTTCGCTTGTCCTCGTCACCCCGCGCGACGCCGCCCAAGCTGAACGGCTGGCAGGGCGGCCCCCCGGCAAGTAGATCCACGCGGTCCCACAGGTAGCCAAACTCGACCCGGGACACATCACCCTCGACCAGGGGCCACCGTTCACCGGCTGAGGGAATTCGCTCGTCCTCACCTCTCGGATCAGCCATGTTTGTCTTGAGCGTGTCGCACGCGTACTTCATCAGCTCGTTGACCAGCAGGGGCCGGAAACCTGCTCGATGCACGGCCATGGCCAATCCACCGCCACCAGCGAACAACTCTACCGAGGTGCGGTCACTGACTGGCTTCACTGGCAGCTCAAGCATCGGAGAAGCATACCGCGGAGTTGTGGATCTTCGAGATGGACACGCTCAACGCCAAGGCGGCCGGGTAGGGGATCGTATCGAGCGGTCGCGTTCGCAAGTCGAAACGAACCAACGCCGATCACTGGCCCTCGAGTCGGCCGGTCGGGGCCGGTGTGGTTTCGTTACGCGATCCTTCAGGAGGAGCGATGGCAACGTGGCAGCTCGGTCCTTTCGACAACGACGACGCGGTCGAGTGGTGCGGCAGACTAGAAAACACCGCGCCTGGGCAGCGGGAGGCCGTTGTCCGTCGCACTCTCGATCGAGCTGTCGTGGCGGGGCCTTCCCTAGCTCCCGAGGACGCCGCTCAAGCCATCGCGGCAGCCGCAACGGTCCTCCAGTCAACCGCTGGCACCTCAGCATCCGACTCCGCATACGCCCCGCGCTTTCTTCTCGGCCGCGAAGACATTCAGGTGACACCACCGCTACGTAGCCTGGCAACGCGAGCACTGGACGCAGTACTCGCGCACGGCTCGGCGTGGCGCCTACGATGGGCCGACGACGTCGAAGAGGAAGAGGCGTTCGGCGTCATTGAGGAGCTTCGCAACAGGCTCGCCTCGGCTACGCCATGACTCGCAACACTCGCGGCGCCATTTGCGCTTCCGTCAAGCCCAGGTGCGGCCCGGCATTGACCTGAATGTGACTCATGTCGCTTCCGGCACTGGCGCAAGGCGCAGGCCCGGACGGCTGAAGTGCCGGTAGGCGACCCTCCACGGCCCACACCTGCGATCGCCGTCAGGGCAGCCAATCGGACATGAGCGCTATCCTGAGTGCGGCGTTTGGGTGTGGCGCCCTTCGCCGGCACGAGCCCGGGCCAGCGATGGCCCGGGCTCGCTGCCGTCGGCAGGCCCAAAATGCGCAACTTCACTGGGTCGCGACATCGCTTGACGGGTGTGACCCCCGGGTTACTCCGTGTGCCAACCTCCCCATCTGACGTCTCTGCCGCGGCCGGCACCACGCAGCGCACCGTCCGCCTGGATCGCTTTTCAAGCGGACGGCGACCAGGGGTCAGTTCTGCGAAGGCCCGGCAAACGGTGCGGCGATTTCATTGGGTCGGTGCTGATCCGGGACGATTACCTCTGACGGAGCGCCTGCGGTTGAGTCTGCCTCGGCCTCAACAATCAAGCCGATAGCTCGCTTGACGTTCCGAACAGCAGCCGACACTGGACCGCGATTGGTGGCAATCTTGCCGTGCTTACCGTCTGGAACGACAATGTTATTGGCCCAGATTTTCGCGCTGCGCTGCCAGTCAATCTCCGTCGCCAGCTTGCGGTAGTAGGCCGCACGCTGCTCAGGGTCGGTGGTCTGCCGGTTAATCTCGTACACTACCGTGCCGATGACGTTGATGCCGGTCGCGGTCAGGTTCACATACTTCTCGCGTAGGGCGACAATCTTGTCCGCGCCGCTGCCAGAGGTCGGCAGCTGTGCAATCTCGGACCACGGCTGCATCAACTCGGTCAGCGCACTGAGCATGATCAGCGTCTCGGTGACAAACTCGTCGCGCTGCTCCTGGGTCGCCAATCGGGTGGCGGCCATCCGGCTGAGCGTGTCCTCAGCAAGCGCGTAGTCGCCGAATAGTAGACCCTTGACCATGCCACGGATCTGGTTGAGCAAGAACAGCTTCTGGCTAGCCTTTGGCAAGGTCTTGCCCACCTCGTCAATGCGCCCATGTAGCAACTTTGACTCGTCGGTGATACGTGCGAGAACTTGGTTGACCGGCTCGCGCGTGTTGTATACAGCGAGAAGGCTGGCGGGGATTTGCTTAGTTTGCGCCGCGTCGGCGAAATCCTGCTGAATACGGGTGCGGTTGCTCTCGATGACGATGAGGACCGCCAATCCATCCTCGGCCAACTTGGAATTGTCGGACAGCGCGCCAGGCACGTGAGACCTGCCCTGCGGGTAGCCCGCCAGCGCCGCAAGTCTGTGCTGGCCGTCGGTAACGTGGAACCGTGTGCCGTCGTGGACAACGATGTAACCAAGTCTAGTTGGAGCACCGGAAGCTTTTTGCACGTGGAGACTGGGCATGCTATCCGTATTGAGCGTAACCGGTGGGAGGATGTAGTCCTCGGGGTTTGCCAACAGATACTGATGGATGCTTCTCGCGTGCTCCGGGATCAGTGGCCGGTTGGTGCGCTCGCGCGGGCTGCCGCTCTTCTCCGCACTGTCACTGACAACATGCCGGCGTATGAACAGCAGCGGGAAGCTAGTCGAAACCATCGTCCTCCTGCCCTGTTTGAACACGACGCACGGGAAGATCCGGCCACCGACAGCACCGGCCTCTCGGACCGCGTTGGAGAAGGCCTCGACAATGTCAGCGTGCTCGGTGGGTTGGAACTCGTCACTGGAGTAGTCGGCCATCTCGTCGGCCCCCAAATTGGGATCATGATCTACGTTGATCGACATCATTCAGTCTCTCCTCATTGGCATTGCGGGTGTGGCGCCCTCTTGCGGGCCACTGTAGACCCATCATCGAACCGACGTCAACGCAATCTGTCATCGTTTTCTTACACTGGATTCCACGCCAGTCAACGTTGAGGGTCCTGTTTGGCGCGTCTGTCGAACGGGCGCCCACGCTCGAAACGTTGATATATGCACGTCGAAGCCCAGTCGTTGACGTACAAGCTCTGGGTCGCACATGTGTGCTATTTTTTGTCGCTCTCGGTGCGCTTTGAGCGGGGCGGATAGACCTTCACGGTGCAACAACGCCATGAGGACCTAAGGGCCTTTGCCGGTCTCGCCCAGGGTTAAGTTCCACGGTCTGGCTAACCATGGCCCTAGACATTTGTGATCCCCCACCTCGGCAACCATCGACCTGAAAAGCTCTACACTCGCCAAGCGACCTGAGACGCATCGGTCTGAATGCAGCCACGCCATGCTCGGTAGTAACGGCCCTGTTTGAGGGGGTTGTAAGGCTCCGGGCTTAACGGCCTGCGCCTGGGTGAGCTGCACGTGCCCCGGTCTGGCGTGAGTACCACCCGAGGTACCTCGCGCGTTCGTCGCGACCCGGACGGCAACAACGTCGAGGCCGTCCGTCACGTCCCCGAGTGATCGCGCGTTAGGTTGAAGACCATGGAGCAGCGGATCAGCCTGATCACCCTCGGCGTCAACGACGTAGCCCGCGCGAAGGCGTTCTACGAGCAGCTCGGCTGGCAGGGCCAGGAGGTCGAGGAGACGGTCTTCATCCAGGCCGGCGGCCTGGCCCTCGTCCTCTGGGGCCGAGACAAGCTGGCCGCCGACGCCGGCATCAATGATCCCGGCAGCACCGGCTTCGGTGGAATGACCCTCGCCCAGAACGTCCGCTCCCAGGCCGAGGTCGACGAGGTGATTGCCACGGCGACCAAGGCTGGCGCGACGGTGACCAAGCCGGCCCGGGAGACCTTCTACGGCGGCTACGCCGGCTACTTCGCCGACCCGGACGGTCACCTCTGGGAGATCGCCTGGAACCCCGGCTTCACCCTCGCGGAGGACGGCACCCTCACCGTCCCTGACTTCAGCGCCATGAACTGAGGCGCCACGAACTGAGCCCCGCAGGAAATAAGACCCTGGTCAGGGTGCCGGAGACGGGCAGAGCAGCGGGTCCAGCAACGGCAGTTGAAGAGGGTCCAGGCAGACCGCCAGCAGCTCGGGACCCGGCGAAGGCGTCGCCGTAACAGTCGGGATCGGCGTCGGCGAGGCCGACGCGACGGGCGGAGTCGGCAGGGCCGACGCGGTCGGGTGCGTAGTGGGGACCGGACCAGGCGTCGGCACCGGACTGGCGGACGGTGCGGGAGCGGCGGACGGCGGAGCAGTCGGCGGCAAGGCCACCACGACAGCAGGTTCCGCCACTGTAGAGACAGCCGACGGCCGGACGGTCGGGACATTCGGCGGGCTCCACACGGCACTGTCGGCCGAACCGACCCGTGACCTGGGTGCCGCTGGCCCGACGGGACCGATCGGAACGAGGAGCACCCCGGCCCGAGAGGCGTCCAAGGCGACGATCTCCGCCGAGGGCACCGGCCCGCGAGGACCCCACGCGCCAGGACCCAGAGCGCCCGGGCCGAGCGTCACGAACACCACGGCCGCGACGGCGGCAGCGCCGAGCGCCCGCCGGTCGGGGCGTACCGCCGTCAGCGGTGCGTCGTCGGGGTCCACCAACGAAAGGGGCGCAGGCGGGGCGGCCCGGTGCGCGGCCAGCAGAGCGTCGACCTGCGCGATGACGGCGCGGCGATCGTCGGCAGCCGCGAGGGTGAGATAGAAGCGGAAGTTCACCACGGCGTTGGCCGGGGCCAGCAGCCCTTGCAGTCGACCGCGGTCGGGCAGCAGGGTGACCGGTACGTCGGGGTGGTGGGCGGGGCCGACCAGGTCCGTGTACCGCCACTCGCGGCGGTGCTCACGGCCGCCGAAGACAACCCGTCGGCTGGTCACCACGGCCATGCCGGAGTCGACGACACGCAGGCCCGCCGGCACGGCTTCGGAAGAAGTCTCGGCGAAGGAGCAGAAGCCGTCCGGCCTGGGCAGGCCGGGGATGTGCCGGGCCTCGGCCTCGACGAGCTGGGCGACGGGGAGGACACGGAAGACGAGTTCGTCGTCGTCGAGCTCCACCGGTAGGCCGGTACGGGGCTGCGTACACCCGAGGAAGCTGGCGGCTTCGATGCGGAGTCGGGCCAGGTGGTCGTCGCGGTGCCGCCAGGCGTCGGTGGCGTCGCGGTACGCGCGCTGCCGCCGCTCGTTCTCGCGCTCGGCCCAGGCGATCCGCCAAGGGGAAGATGCCAGTGAAGTCACGGTCACACGCGGTACAACCGCTCACGTACGTGACAGGCAACGCGGGCTGGATCGATGCATCCCGTTGCGCCCGAAAGGAGAAAATTGACGGGCACCGAAGCCCCCGTTGCCGGGCTAGCCTGCGCGTGATCCCCACAGCGGAGGAGTTTCCTGGTGCTCGATGACATGCGCGTGCTGCGGGCGGCGGTACGCGACTATCGCCTGGCGGCGACGGCCGCCGGCCTCGACTGGCCGGACTACGGCGAGTCGCCGGCCGGGCAGCCACCGGAGGTGGTCTACCGGATCTTCGGCGTGGAGCGCATCGCCGAGCAGTTGACCTGGTTACAGGCACAGCCATGGCCCGACCGGCAGGTGCTGCCCGACGTGGGGTGGCGGATGCCATGGCCGGAGGACGGTGACGCGCTGCACTATCTGGGGTTGTCGATCGGCACGCCGTTCCCCTGGCGGCACCAACTGCCCCTGTTCTTCTTCGATGTCGTTCTCTACACGTTCGTGCTGGCCGGCGACCACGAGGGTGAGATCTGGCGCTACGAGATCTCACCTGACGCCTGGGACTCGGTTCGTGCCGCCACCAGCCTGGCCACGCTCTTCGATCAGTGGACCAGGGGAATCGCCGCCGGGGTGGTCGTCTACGACGAGCAGAGCAAGTGGCTCCTGGTCCGCGACCTGGGCTCCGCTCCCGACCTCGACCCGCTGGCCTTCCCGGTGGCCCCGCTGGAGGAGACGCTGCTGCGAGCGCGGCAGCGCGAGTGCGGGGTCGACATGGCCATCGTCGAGGACGGCTTCACGTACACCGAGGAGTTGTCCGACGCCATCGACGCCGCCAAGGCGTCGATCGGCGCGTAGTCCGTGCCGACGGCTGTCCGGGTGGGAACCCGAACAGCCGCCGGCCAAGCCGGACGCTACGAGGCCGAGGCGATGACTACGGGCGCAGCGAGGTGAAGAACTCCCTCAGCTCACCGGCGAGCAGGTCCGGCTCCTCAAGTGGCATGAAGTGCCCGCCCCGGCCCGGTTCGCTCCAGTGCCGAATGTCGGTACAGGCCCGCTCCGCGATCGAGCGAGGGAAGTTTGCCTGCGAGGGTTCGGTGCTCACCGTGAACGCGGCGGGCACGGTGATGTCGGGTCGTGGGGTGTTGTGGTCGAAGTCGGCGTACTGCCGGAACGACGAGCCGATCGTGCCGGTCACCCAGTAGAGCGTGATGACGGTGAGCAGGGTGTCCCGGTCGATGCTGTTCGCCAGGTCGCCGTGGTTGTCGCTCCAGTCCCGGTACTTGTCGACGATCCACGCGGCCAGCCCGGCGGGTGAGTCGGCCAGCGCCGCCGCCAGGGTGTCCGGGCGGGTGCCCATGATGGCGCTGTAGCCGCCGTCGGTCTCGTCGTACGCGGCGTCGGCGTCCAGGAACGCCTGCTCGGCCGGCGACAACGGACGGGCGTCGAAGCTGGCCGGGAACGGTGGATGGATCATGTGGATGCCGGCCACCTGCTCCGGGTACAGGGCACCGAGCCAGCTGGTGACCACTCCACCGACGTCGCCGCCGAAGGCACCGTAGCGCTGGTAGCCGAGCACGTCGGTCATCAGCTCGTGCAGGGTCCGAGCCAGCAGCGCCCGGGTCACCGGCTCGTTCGGCGCCTCCGAGAAACCGAAGCCGGGCAGTGAGGGCACCACCACGTCGAACGCGCCGCCGGGCCGGTCGGGGTCGGTCAGTCGGTCGACCAGCGGCAGCATCTCGACGAAGCTGCTGGGCCAGCCGTGGCTGAGGATCAACGGCAACGGCGCGGGCGCGCCGGCCGGGCGCGCGGCCCGGACGTGCAGGAAGTGCAGCTTCCGGCCGCCGACGAGGGCCAGGTGCTGGGGGTACGCGTTGAGCCCGGCTTCGCGAGCCCGCCAGTCGAAGCCGTCGTGCCAGTAGGACACCAGGTCCCGCAGGTAGTCGGGATCGACGCCGCCCTGCCACGGTTGGGTGCCGCTGCGGTCGGTGAAGCGGGTACGGGCCAGTCGAGCCCGCAGGTCGTCGAGAACCGCATCGGAGACGTCGATGCGGAACGAAGAGACAGACATTGGTCCTCCGGAAAAGGAGGGCGCTCCCCGACGCGAGAGGTCAGCTGAGGGGGACGGCGGAGAGGAGCGCCCAGGAATGACGGTGGATGGTCACCGGGCTCACCTCCTCTCGTGGCTGACGACGATCACCGTACCGGATGGCGGTCAGCCGGCTCGCCGCCGGTACGGCTGCGGGCCGTGGGTCGGGAACCGCGACTGGGTACGCGGCGGGTACGCCTCGCAGTGCTCGGCCCAGTGCTCGGCGGCGGTGGCCAGGGCGTCCGCGGAGACGGTGAGGATCAGCGGGTAGAGCGCGCTGGACGGGCGGCGCATCCACGGTGGCAGTGACTCCGCGGAGAACTCCACGATCAGCTCCAGCCGGCGGCGGCGCAGCACCCGGCTGCGCAGGGCCAGGTTGGGTTCGGTGAAGCGGACCATCGCCGGTGGTGCGCTCAGCCCGAGGGCGGCGGTGGCCTGCCCGTGCAGCCAGCCGCCGAGCGCGCGGGCCTCCTCCACCATGAGGCTCGGGTAGTGGTGCGACCAGGTCTGACCGTCGGCGGTGCGGGCGTCCACCTCGATGAGCAGCCAGTCGTGCCAGCCGGGCGTGGCCCCGTCGAGGTCGTCGGGCGGGTCGATGCCGGGCTGGTAGCCGACGGGGCGGACCCGCACCCGAGCGCCATCGTCAGACCGGATCTCCACTCGATCATTCTGGCCGAGCGAAGCGGACTTAAGGCCCCGAATCGGTCACTTCGTGATGGTTCGTCGCACGCCGCGGTGCTCCGCGCAGGCCTTGGACCGGCCGCCGGCCAGGCTGACCGAACCGTCGCGGCACTGCACGAGGTAACCGCGTCCGGCCCAGAACTGCGGTACGCAGTCGAACCAGTCGCACACCTCGGCGGCCGGCTTACGGATCCGCGTGCCGCCACAGAAGCCGTACCCCAGCGGGTTCTCCGGTGCCCCGCAGTGCGGGCCCTGGGTCGCGCTGGGTGAGGGGCGTGGTGACTTTGTCGGCTTCGGCGGCGGGTTCTTCAGCGCGAGCGCCGGGCCGGCCGGGCGGACCAGCGCCGGTGCCACGCTGGTGGTGGGCGCCGGGGTGGCTGCGGCGGCGACCTCCGCGCCACCGGTCGGGTCGGACGGGTCCGACTCCATCAGCGCCGCCGGCACCAGCAGCGCGATGGCCGCCGCCACCGCGATGGTCCTGCGGCCACCGGGCACGAACGACGACAGTCGGGCCTGCCCGGGGGTGGCCGCGGCCGGCCGGAACGGCTTGAGCTGGGCGTGCTCGGCGATCAGCTCGTCGAGTTGGGCGATCACCGCGGCGCGCTGTTCGATCGCGTCGGCGAAGGCCAGCGTGAGCTTGAACCGGAAGTCCGGCGCGGCGTCGTTGGGCAGCAACAACCCGGAGGTACGCCGCCGGTCCAGCACCTGGATCAGGGTGACCGGCGCCGCCGGGTCGTGGGCCAGGCCGGTTATCCGGCCGTACGCCCAGTCGCGCCGGCCCCGACCGCCGAGCAGCACGAGTCGACGGCTGGTGATCACGGCCATGCCGGCGTCGGTGACGCGTACGCCGTCCGGGCGGCGCGGGCGCAGCGGCCCGGTTCCCGGGGCGACAGTGAGGTCCGGCGCGGGCAGCACCGTGGTGTGCCGCACCTCGACCAGTTGCGCGGCGGGTAGTGCCCAGAGCACCACCTCGTCGGCGGCCAGCTCCAACGCCAGTCCAGCGCCGGCGGCCGCCGAGCCCTGGAAGTCGGTGGCCAGGGCGCGCAGCCGCCGTAACTCGTCGTCGCGGCGCCGCCACGCCGCCTCAGCGCCGCGGTACGTGCTGACCCGCCGCACGTTCTGCCGGTGCGCCCACCGGTACCGCCATGTGGAACCCGTCGAATCAGTCTTTGCCACGCCGACTCCTTCGCCGCGCTGGCCACCAATCTGGGGGTGTCACGGGGTTTAACAGGTCCGGCGCGGCGCCCGGACACGCCGAAACGGGCGAACTACCCGATCGGCGGAGCAACCAGCACGATAGGGGGATACTGGTGCCGACGTTCATGTTCTCCGAGGGGGTGGCGGTCGTGCCGGCAGTCACGCTGCCCGGGGTCGTGATCGGGGTCGACATCGGCACCACCAGCACCAAGGCCGTCGCGTACGACACCGACGGGCGGCAGCTCGGCAGTCACCTGGTCGGCTACCCGCTGAACAACCCGCAACCCGGCTACGCCGAGCAGGACCCGCAACTAATTCTCGAAGCGGTGCTCAAGTCGATCAGCATCGTCGTGGCCGAGCTGGTCCAGCCGGTGGCCGGGCTGTCGTTCGGCTCCGCCATGCACAGCCTGATCGGGTTGGACCGGGACGGCAATCCGCTTACCCCATCGGTGACCTGGGCCGACTCGCGGTCCACCCGGCAGGCCGAGCGGTTGCGGGCGGTGCCGTCGGGGTTGGCCCTGCACCGGCGCACCGGCACGCCGATGCATCCGATGTCGCCGCTGCCCAAGTTGCTCTGGTTTGCCGAGCAGGAGCCGAAACTCTTCGAGCGGGTGGCGCACTGGGTGGGCGTCAAGGACTGGGTGCTGCTGCGGCTCTGCGGCGCGCTGGTCACCGACCACTCGATCGCCTCGGCCACCGGCCTGCTCGACATCCACGAGCTGGAGTGGGACCGCGAGGCGCTGACCATCGCCGGCATCACCCCGGAGCAGCTCCCGCAGCTCGTCGCCACCACCGCCGTGCTGCCCAACCTCACCCCGCAGGCCGCCGCCGAGACCGGCCTGCCGGAGCGCACCCCGGTGGTGGTCGGCGCGGGCGACGGACCGCTGGCGAACCTGGGCCTGGGCGCTGTGCACCCCGGCATGGTGGCCTGCTCGATCGGCACCAGCGGCGCGATGCGGGTGATGGTCGAGCGGCCCGGCGTGGACCCGCTCGGCGGGGTGTTCTGCTATGCGCTGACCGAGCATCGCTGGGCGGTCGGTGGCGCGATCAACAACGGCGGCATCGTGCTCAAGTGGGCCGGCGCGGCGCTCGCCCCGGACCTGGGCGAGCACTCCGAGGAGGACCTGGTCGCCCTGGCGGCCCGCGCGCCGGTCGGTTCGGGCGGGCTCATCATGCTGCCGTACCTGCACAGCGAACGGGCACCACACTGGAGCGCCCTGCCGCGTGGCGCGTACGTGGGGTTGACCCACGCACACCGCCGCGAGCATCTGGTGCGGGCCGCGTTGGAGGGCGTCTGCCAACAGCTCGCGCTGGTGCTCAGCTCGGTGCGCGCGGCGGGCAACGAGGTGCGGGAGGTCCGGGCCGGTGGCGGCTTCGCCCGCAGCGGCCTGTGGCGGCAGATGCTGGCCGATGCCCTCGGTCTGCCGGTGAGCTTCCCGGCCGCGCACGAGGGGTCGAGCTTCGGTGCGGCGTTGCTCGGCATGGAGGCGCTCGGGCTGATCCCCAGCATCGACGTCGCCGCCGACCTGGTGCGCATCGAGGAGACGGTCCGCCCGGACCCGGCCGCCGCCGCCACCTACGCGGCGCTGCTGCCGCTCTTCGCCGAGCTGTACGAGGCCCTCACGCCCACCTTCGCCTCGATCCGTCGGATGGCACCCGGCCTGCCCACCGGCCCCGAACCGCCGGCGTGACCGGGGTCAGGGCGCCTCGACCCCGGCGATCAGGTAGCGCCGCACGTCGGCGTCGAGAATCGCCACTTCCTGCGCGTCGTCCGGCCCGGAGCCACGGAACGCGGCCAACTGCTCCGGCGACTCCCAGCGTTCGTAGACGTGGATCCGGCCGGGCTCCAGCGGGTCGGCCGCCAGCAGGAAGTCGAGGCAGCCGGCGGTGGCGCGCGCCCGCGCGATGACCTGTTCGCAGTCGGACAGGTAGGCCTCGCGGGTGGCCGGTTCGACAGTCAGGCTGCCGGCGATGATCAGCACGGGTCCTCCGGGGTGAGTGGCTGAGTGGCTGACCTTTGCTCTGCACCCGCCCGTGCGCCAGGCACGGTCCGTAACCGGCGCATCGGCGGGTGCAGAGCAAAGCGGTGATTACCTGTGGGTCACAGTTATACCTGCGGGCCACCGCGGAGGGGGACATTGCCGCCCGGACGGGTGATGCCGGTCCCGTCGGTCTCACCAGCCCCCGGCGCTTCATATCGTGCAAACGTGAGAAAAAGCGACAAGAGGCGCTCATCTTCCCTGCTGGGGGACTCTGCCCGCGTACCCCTGAAGGTGCTGACGACGGCGGTCGCGCTCGCGGTGCTCGCGACGACCGGGCCGGCCACCGCGGACGGATCGGGCCGCGCGCCCGTCGCGGACCCGGCGCAGACGACCGAGCCGGGGTACGGGGTTGAGCCCGGCGACGGTCAGAGCCACGAGCCCGGGGTGGACCCGACGCCGGAGCGCCCGCCGACCAGCGAGGTGTCCTGGCTGTCGTTTCCCGGCGGGGTGTTCGCGGTGGACTCGCTCGGGCACACCGTGCGCTACCGCGCCTGCGACGGCGACACCGGTCGGGTCGCCGACCCGACCATGCGGGTCGCCGCCGGGGTGGCCAGCGGCGCGGTCGTCGTCGGAGGCACCGCCTACCGCTACCGGGTGCCGCTGGTCGGGCGCAGCGAGGGCACGCTGGAGGTGATCCAACGGCACCGCCCGCCGACGACGCTGACCGGCGTGGTGGTCACCAGCCCGCAGCCGCCCACCGACCCGGTCGCCGGGGCCCGGCTGTTCCCGCTCAGCGGGCAGCTCGCCCGGGTGGTCGCCGACGCGAGCCTCAACCCGGCCGGGGTCACCGTCCGCGACCTGTCCGGCCGCTACGGCGACCAGCAGATCGCCGTCAACGGATCGCTGCGCCCCAAGGCGGCCAGCGTCATCAAGCTGTGGATCCTCGTCGAGCTGCTGCGCCGGGTCGACTGTGGACAGGTCTTCCTCGACGACGGGGTGCTGGTCACCCCGGAGGACGTGGTCGGCGGCACCGGCCAACTGCAGTTCGAGACGTTCCCGCAGGTGGTCACACTGCACCGGCTCGCCCAGTACCTGATCAAGTACAGCGACAACGTGGCCGCGAACGTGCTGATCACCTACCTGGGTGGGTTCGCCCCGGTCAACGCGCTGATCGACTCGATGAACCAGCGGTCCACCATCCTGGCCCGCCGGATGCTCGACAGCGCGGCGGCGCAACGCGGCGAGGAGAACTACACCAGCCCGGACGACGTGGTGTCCCTGCTCGGCGCGGTCTGGGACGGCGAGATCCTCACCCCCGCCTCCCGCGACCTGATGATCGGGTTCATGCGGGAGCAGACCCTGAACACGAAGATCCCGGCGGCGTTGCCACCCGGCGTGCCGGTGGCCCACAAGACCGGGGATCTGCCGGACGCCTCACACGACGTCGGCTACTACCTGATCCCCGGCACCGAGACCGCCGTCGCGTTCCTCACCGCCGGACCCATGGCCACCGGCGACGAGACGGTCCGGCGGATGGCCCGCACCGTCTACGACTTCCTGGTCCCCCCGGTCGAGGGAGCGGTCGAGGAGTGAGCCGACGTCAGGCGCCGGGGATGTTCGCCGGCGGGTCCTCGCCCACCAGGTCGGCCGCCGGCGGGTCCGCCGACACCGACAGCCCGAAATCCGAGTACGTCAGGTCGAGCTGGGCGACCTCCGACTGCTCGCTGGCCAACTCGATGCGATAGCGGACCAGCCGACCCTGCTCGTCCACGGCCGCCGTGAACGGCACCGCCCCGGCCCGGTCGCCGAGCACGCCGCCGACTCCCTCGCCCAGCACCGCGCTGCTCTGGCGCAGGTCCAGCGTGCCCGCGTACTCCCGGGTGGCGGTCTGCCGGACGGTGGTCGCCGTACTGAGCGTGTCGGCCAGCTTGGTGTTGTCCAGGCCCTGCTTGGCGGGGGGTGAACCCGGAGCGCCGACATGCCACCAGGTCTTGCCGTCCCAGACCGGGACGCGCCGATCCGGGGCGCTGACCCGCACGTAGACGTCCGGCCCGGTGGTGAGCCGTTCGATCTTCACCTCGCCGGTGGGCACCTTCAGGGAGGTGGTTTCCAGACCACGCTTCGACTTCGGGTCCCAGAGCACCACCGTGCCGTCCCCGCCCGTCGTCCCGCCGCTGCTCAACGTCAGTTTGTAGGTCTGCTGGTCGACCTTCCCGGCGGCGGCCTTGAGCACACCGACCCCGTCGGTCGGGGCCGCCGACGCCGCCGGGCGACCCGCGTCCGGTTCGTCCCCGGTGGCCACAAGTGCCCACGCCCCGGCACCGACCGCCACCACGAGCACAGCGACAGCGGCAATCAGCTTCGGTTTCTGCACTGTCATCTCCCCGGGGCGGTGCGGTCCGGCCAGACTAGCCGGACCGCACCTCGTCACGCCCGGCTGATCGCGTTGGCGTGGATCGCCTCGTGCAGATAGGCGGCCAGCCCCGCGGCGATGTTCTCGTAGTACGCGGTGAACCGCTCGTCGGCCAGGTACATGTCGGCCAACCCGGTCTGCATCTCGTACGAGCACTCGTAGAACCAGCGGCTGATGAGCTGCCGGTGCTCCTCGGCCAGATCCATCACCTCCGGACTGTCCGCCGGCGCGCCCGAGGCCATCAGCGCGACGATCCGCCGACCCCAGTCCTCGTTCTCCGCCTTGATCCGCAGCCAGTCGTCCTTGCCGTAGCGGGAGGCACGGCGGTTCGACTCCCGGTAAGCGTCGGTGTCACCCCAGCGCCGCTCCGCCTCGGCCTCGTGCTGCTCCGGGTCGACGTCGCCGAAGACCTCGAACCGCTCCTCCGGCGTGAGTTGGATGTTCATCTTGCTCGCCTCCATCGCGAACTCGATCGCCGTGACCATCTCCTGCAACCGCTTGAGCCGTACCGTCAGCAGTTCGTGCTGCCGGCGCAGGTGCGCGGCCGGATCGGCCGCCGGGTCGTCGATGATCGCGGTGATCTCCTCAAGCGGGAAACCAAGCTCCCGGTAGTACAGGACGAGCTGCAGCCGTTGCAGGTCCGCGTCGTCGTAGCGGCGGTAACCGGCCGAGGTGCGCCCGCTGGGCGAGAGCAACCCGATCTCGTCGTAGTGGTGCAGCGTCCGCACCGTCACGCCGGCCACCTTCGCCACCTGACCCACCGTGTACGCCATGGTCCCCCTCCCTTCCGGGAACCAGGCTCCTGCCTGCCGTTACGTGAGAGTCAACTCCGATTCTGGCCCACCATCGCGGGGGCGTCCGGCCGCCCGTACAGATAGCCCTGGCCGCGTGGGCAGCCGATCGCGGTGACCGCCTCGTGCTGACGCTCGGTCTCCACCCCCTCGGCGACCACCGCCAGGTCGAACGCGCCGGCCAGGCGGGTGACCATCTCCACCGTGGCGTACGCCCGGTCGTCGGTGCCCAGCCGGGCCACGAACGACCTGTCGATCTTCAGCTCGGTGGCCGGGATACGGTGCAGGTAGCTCAGCGACGAGTAGCCGGTGCCGAAGTCGTCGATGGCGATCCGGATACCCAGCTCCCGGAGTTGGTGCAGCCGCTCCAACACCGCTTCGGTGCCCTCGATCAGCGCCGACTCGGTCAACTCCAGGGTCAACGCCCGTGGTGCCAGCCCGACGGCGCTGGTCGCCGCGGTGACCGTGGCGATCAGGTCCGGCCGACGCAGGTGCGCGGCGGCGATGTTCACCGCGACGGTCGCCTCCGGTACCCGACCCCGCCAGGTCGCGGCTGCCCGGCACGCCTCGTGGATCACCCAGCGGTCGATCGGCAGGATCAGCCCGGTCTCCTCGGCCAGCGGCAGGAACCTCGCCGGTGGCAACATCCCCAGCCGGGGGTGCCGCCAGCGCACCAACGCCTCGGCGCTGCGCACCGCGCCGGTGGTCAGGTCGACGATGGGTTGGAACTCCAGGTGCAGCTGGTCCTCGTCGACCGCCCGGCGCAGGTCGGCGATCAACTCGGCGCGGGAGACGGCCGACTCGCGCAACGCCGCCGTGCACGTGCGGTACGCGGACTTCCCGGCCGCCTTGGCGGCGTACATGGCGATGTCGGCGTCGCGCAGCAGGTCGGTGTGGGAGGCGTGCTGCGGGCCGTACTCGGCGATACCGATGCTCGCCGAGGGGTGCACCCCGACGTCCTCCTCGTCGTCGGAGGGCCGCAGCGCGTCCAGCAACCGCTCGGCGAGCCGTTCGGGTGACACCGGCCGGTCGCCGCCGACCAGCACGGCGAACTCGTCACCGCCGAGCCGGGCGATGGTGCCGTCGCCGTTCACGGCAGTGTGCATCCGGGCCGCGAGCCCGGTCAGCAGGGTGTCACCGGTGGCGTGCCCGAACCGGTCGTTGACCTGCTTGAACCCGTCCAGGTCGAGCAGCAGCACGGCCACCGGCCGCCCGTCGCGCAGGGCGAGGCGCAGCCGCCGGTTGAACAACAGCCGGTTGGGCAACCCGGTGAGCTGGTCGCCGTACGCGAGCAGGCGCAGCCGGGCCACCAGCCGAAGGTTCTCGTTGGCGGCCAGCCCCTGCCGAACGGCGAGGGCGGCCAGCAGCACCATCATGGTCACGAACACCAGCAGCGGGGTCTGCCCGGTGGGCCCACGGGCCAGCACCACCGCGATGATCGCCCCACCCACCGGCAGGTACGGCAGCGCCACCCGCCACCAGGGCGGCAGGGGCGACTCGGCCGTGTCGTCGGTGCCGTCGCAGTCCGGAGGCGGCGGGTTCCGGGTGGCCAGGCCGATCAGCAGGTAGCTCAACGGCCAGCACAGGTCGATCGGGTGACCGGCGGTGTAGTCGGCGCGGACGACCAGCGACACGTAGACGACGTCGGCGACGACCCGCAGGGTGAGGCTCGCCGCCAGGACGGTCATCGGCCGCCACATCGGCCGGGCCGGCCCGGAGACCGCGACCAGGATGGTGAGCTGCATCAGGTCGAACATCGGGAAGAGCAGCCCCAGCGTGCGCGCCGGGTCGGCCAGCTCGGCGGCGGCGATCCCACGGAAGACCAGCACCCAACCGATCGGCACCAGGGCCAGGGCGACGATCACCCCGTCCAGCAACGTACGGGCCCGCCCGACCGCGGTCCTCGGTGCGGACGGCGAGCTGAGCAGCGCGGCAGTGCCGGTGAGGATGCCGGCGGTGAAGACCACCCCGACCACCGGCGTGTGCGGCAGGTCGCCGCCGACGAGCCGCTGCACCGTCCAGATCGCCCGGCCGATGGCGGCGAGCCCCATGGTGAGGGCGAGCAGCGTCCAGAACCGGCGCAGCGGCACCGGTTGCCGGCGGGCCACCCCGACGCACGCGAACGTCGCCCAGCCGGCCACCAGCATCCCACCGAGGTCACTGACCAGCGCGGCACCAGGCAGCGCGGCGACCAGCCAGCACGCCTCCAGGAGAACCACCGAGCCCGCGGCGACCAGCCCGGCGCGGCTCAGCCGGGCCGGCGCGACGCCAGTGGGCGCCGCCGCAGACTGCTTCACGTCCTGTCGCGACACGGCCGCTCCGGCTCTTCGTCGTACGTGCACCCTCGGCGGACCTGTCCACGGCAAACCCCGAAAGCCTAGCCAGCGCCCCGGGTGCCCGCCAAGGTCCGGACGGCCGCGGGTCGACCCGGTTCGGCCACGTAGGACGGCCGGTCCGGGACGGACCACCTCCGGGCACGGGCTCGGTGATCGTACGTACCCACACCGTCACCTGTTCGGCCGTACCATCCCCCGGTGACCTCTACCCGCCGGCGGCAGGTGGCCGCGTTCATCCTCCTGTTGGTGGAAGCGGCGCTGTTCGCACTCCTCGTCACCGAGTCCCTGGCGGGTGCCATCGTCGCCGCTGGCATCACCTGCCTGTCGTTCTGGGCGCACCTCGTCCTGCACGAGTGCGGGCACCTCGTCGCGGCGAAGCTGCTGCGCCTGGAGGTGGTCGCCGTCCGTATCGCGCCGTTCACCGGGTGGCGCAACCACGTGTCGGTCCGGCCTGCGCCGTCGTCGACTGCGTTGCCGCTGCGGATGGTGCTGTTCTACCTCAGTGGCCCAGTGGTCAACCTGTGCACCGCGGCGGTGCTGGTTGCCGCGACGGCGTTGACGAGCACACCGTTTACACGCTTCGCGCTGCTCAGCGCAGCACTCCTTGCGGCGCTTCTCGGGCTGGTCAACCTCGTTCCCTCACCCCACAGTGACGGCCGCAACCTGCTCAATTGGCTCTCGGCGCCGACCGCCACCAGCGCGGCGCTGCGGGCGGCCTACTACCAGGAGGAGATAGACCGGACGCTGCGGACGATCAGCCACGGGGAGGCGGACGACGGCCGCCTCGGAGATCCGGTTCGCGACGGTAACGGCACGCGGCTCGCACTCGCCGCCTTTCAACGCCGCTGGAGCACAGGACACGCGCGGTCGGCGACGGACTTCGTCGCCGACGCCGAGCGACTCGCGGCGCTGGCTCGCGCCGACAGCACCGACCCCGTGACGGCCGCCGCGATCGGGCAAGCGCTCAGCGTCCAGTTCGGGTTGTGGTACCTGTACGCCGCGGTGGTGACCAGATCGCCTGTCCAACACCGAGACGTGGTGGAGATCTGGGAACTGGCACAGCTCGGCTCTCAGGTGCGACCACACAGGTTGGCCGCCCGTGTCGCGATGAGCCTGGCGTACCTGCTCAACGAGCGGCCGGAGCAGGCGCGAGCGCTGCTTCTCGACGTTCGGGCCGGTGTCGACCCGCCGGATCTGTGCAGCGTCGCGTTTCTCCTGCGGGCCATCGCCGAGTGCCACCTCGGCAACCACGCCGAGGCGGACACCCACATCAGGGCTGCCGGCGGCGGCTACCCGCAACTGACACAGGTCGTTGCCACGATCCAGGCGGCCGATCCGGTGCTGCCGTTGTCCGCCCCGGCACCGATGGCGGGCATCTGACCGGTGGGCCGCCAGTCCCAGGTACGGGCGGTGGGGTCAGTGTGCGACGAGTGTGTCAGCGGCCGGCGGAGCGGTTCCACGGAGAGCGGGGCAGGGCGGTGCCGGCCACTGGGCGGCGTGCGCGGCGGCGTCTGCGCCGGCCGGGGGTGCAGGGCGGGCGGGCAACGGTGTGCACCGCCACGTCGACCGGCGGCGTCGGTCGGCCGATCAGCCAGCAGAGGAAACGTTCCATCGGGAGATCAGCCGACCGGGAGGCGCTCAGCATCGGACCTGGAGATGTCGTACTGCGCCCCGCAGAACGTGCACTGCTGCGCGTACCGGGTGCGGATCGGAATGAGCGGTATGAAGAACAGGGTGAATTTCGTCGAGTGGCGGGTGATCACCTGCGCGGCCTGGTTGCCACAGTGACGGCACACCTGCTGCACGACACCGGACCGGTCGACCTTGGTACGCAGACCAAAGATGAAGAACATCGTCCGCCAGTACCCATTCAACCGCGAAAAGTCACCAGATCCAGCAGCGGATCGAGGAAATTCGGGGCCACGGACACAAGATCGTGCTCGATCCAGGATGTAGTGGCGTCCGGGGTGAACTAGGCCACTACATCCTGGATCGAGCACGATCAAGGCCAAGACGGTCAAGGCGAGACGGTCACGGCGCGACGGTCAGCTGGCCGGGGCGGGCTCCAGGCCGGGGATCTCCTCGGAGATCCAGATCGGCTGCCAGTTCGGCACCTCGTGGAAGCGGCGCAGCTCGAACAGCCCGGCAACCGACCCGCTCCACGCCCCGTACGGGGGGTTGGTCTTGTCGAAGCCGCTCTGCACGAAGGTCAGCGTGGTCCGACCACCGGACTCGGCCAACTCCCAGTTCGTCACGCCGGTCGGCCCCCAGTCGACGGACATCCGTCGGCCGGGCTCCAGGTCGACGACCTTGGCCGCGTAGCCGGTCTCGAAGCCGCCCATGGCGTACCGGCCGCCGACCCAGGGCTCGATGCCGATCGGGTAGCCGAACCAGGCGCTGGCCTGCTCGGAGTCGGTCAGCGACTCCCACACCTTGTCGGCGGGGGCGGCGATGACCAGCTCACCGCGCAGGTCGGCGGAGGTGAAGTCGGTGCGCGGCAGCAGCGGCTTGCCTTCCACGTGGGCGGCCAGGTTGGCGATGGACAGCGCCCAGAACGTCTGGAGCACGCCCCGGATGGTGGAGCCGCTCATCGCCTCGGCGAAGTCGAAGTGGCTCTGGGTCAGCGTCAGCACTGTGCTGTTGGTGCCCTCGGCGGTCAACTGGAACTCGGTGGTGGTCTCCACGCCGTCGAGCAGCCAGCCGAAACGCAGCGTGTCGTCGTCGGCGTGCAGCAGCCGCTGGTGCGGGGCGTCGCCCTCGGGCGTGTAGCGACCCCAGAACTCGTACCGCTGGGGCAGCTCGACCTCGGCGTGCTCGGCCAGCCAGAGACGCAGCTCGGCCGGGTCGGTCAGGGCCTGGCGGACGCGCCCGACGGGCGCGGAGAGACGGGCCTGGACCTTCATCGGCTCACTCATTGTCGTTCCCTTTCGGATAGCAGGCGACGGCCAGCTTGAAGGCATCTCCTTCGCTGCCGCCGTAGCGGGTGAACAGGTCCTGAAGTGCGGTTTGCAGGTCGTGCAGGAACTGCGGGCGCTGCTCGGCCGGCACCCGGATCTCGCCGGAGACCCCGATCGAGGGCAGCTCGGGTGCCGCCCGGTCCAGGCCGGCGATGTCCGCCTGGACCTCCTCCATCAGGTCGAGCAGGTAGCCCAGGCTCAGCTCGTCGCGCGCCCGGCGCAGGCCGATCCGGCCGACGAGCCGCGGGGAGAGCCAGTAGGAGCGGGCGGCGGCCTGGTAGATGCCTTCGGTGATGCCGCGGACCTTGCGTTCGTTGACCAGCTCGACGAGGCCAGCCCCGACGAGCTGCTTGACGTGGTAGTAGACGCGCTGCGGCGTCTGGTCGAGTCGGGCCGCGACCTCGGTGCAGGTGCGCGGCTCGGCCAGTTGCCGCAGCACCTCGACGCGCTGCGGCTTGAGCAGGACTTCGGCCTGCTCGATCTGCTCCAGGTACAGGACATCTCTCATGGCAAAATCAGTTTGTACGTACAAAACTTCTTTGTCAATCGCTTCGCGAGAAGCCGCGCCGACTTTTTCGACGCGGCTTCAGGCGGCGGTCAGCAGGTGATCAGGGCAACCAGTCCGGTCGCAGCGGGTAGCCGCTCACACCGTTCGGGCCGTTGTGGGTGGCCAGCACCTGGTGCAGCTGGATGCCGTTGCGTTCGAACGCCATCCGCGACCCGGCCATGTAGAGCCCCCACACCCGGGCGGTGCCCGCACCCACCTCCGAGGCGCAGAAGTCCCAGTGCTCGACCAGGTTGCGACACCAGGCGGCCAGCGTCAGCGCGTAGTGCTGGCGCAGGTTCTCCTCGTGGTGCACCTCGAACCCGGCATCGTGCACCTCACTGATCAACCGGCCCGGACCGGCCAGCTCACCGTCCGGGAAGACGTACCGGTCGATGAACGCGCCCGAGCGGTGCGGCGCGCGGTTGTCCGCGCGGGTGATGCAGTGGTTGAGCAGTCGCCCGCCCTGCCGCAGCCGACTGCGCAGCGACCCGAAGTAGGCCGGGTAGTTGCGCACCCCGATGTGCTCGGTCAACCCGATGGAGGAGATGGCGTCGAACTGCTCGGCCGGCGCGTCCCGGTAGTCCAGGTATCGCACCTCCGCCAGCTCGGTCAACCCCTCCCGCTCGATCGCGGCCTGCGCCCACTGCGCCTGCGCCTTCGACAGGGTCACCCCGAGCGCCTTGACGCCGTACTCGCGGGCGGCGTGGCGCACCATCCCACCCCAGCCGCACCCGACATCCAGCAGCCGCATCCCCTTCTTCAGCGCCAGCTTGCCGGCGACCAGGTCGTACTTCGCCGCCTGGGCCTGCTCCAGCGTGTCGTCCGGAGACCGGAAAACCGCGCAGGTGTACGTCATCGACGGGCCGAGCACCTTCTCGTAGAAGGCGTTCGAGACGTCGTAATGATGCGAGATGGCCGTGCTGTCGCGCACCCGCGAGTGCCGCAGCCCGTTCATCACCCGCTTCCAGCGGGGCTGCGCCTCCTGCGGCGGTGCCGGCGGCGGCATCAGCCGCTCCCAGCCCAGCCCACGGACCAGCGCCAGCCCCTCGGCCAGCGACGGTGGGCGTAACCGCAACTCGTCCTTGAGCACCCGCAACGCCTCGTACGGGTCACCCGGGTGCACGCCCTGCAACGCCAGGTCACCACTGACGTACGCCCGGGCCATGCCCAGGTCGCCGGGTGCGGTGAGCAGGTACGACAGCCCACGCTCGGAATGGATCGCCAGGGTGATGCCGGCGTCGGACGGGCCGACGGCGCTGCCGTCGTACCCGGTGATCCGCACCGGCAACGGCCCCGTGGTGACCGCGCGGATGACATCCGCGACGGTCGGACCCGTGTGCCGGCCCCCCGCCGGCGGGGTGGCGGGGACGCTCGCCGCCCCCTGATCTCTGTCGGTCAGGCTCATGCTCGTGCTACCGCCTTTTCGTACAGTCCCGTCAGCCGGTGGTCCGGGTCGTAGCGGTCTTTCACCGCGCGCCACGTGTCGCCGCCGTAGAGGCGATCGAAGGCGTCCCGGTCGTAGTACGCGTCGGAGTAGAGCGACTTGTGCCCGCCCGACTCCGACACCCTGCGTTCGATCGTGCGGTTGACGTCGCCGTCGGCGGCGCCCGGCGCGATCGGAACGCTCCCCCAGAACCCGATGTTGACGTAGTCCTGCCCCGGCCGGAGTGGATACAGCGGCCAGGACCGCGCCGAACCGGGCCCCGCCGGCTCACGCAGTCGCAACGGACACAGCCACACCGGGTTCATTCCCACCCTGCCTGCGAACCAGCGCAGGAAGTCGGCCGTACGGTCCAGCGGGATCTCCACGTCCTGCACGACCCGCTCCCGGGCCGGTTGCCCGCGCAGCCGGTCGATCCGGGCCGCCACCTGGTGGCGGTGCTCCAGCCGGACCAGTCGGTGGTAGAAGTCGCTGCGCCGGTAACGCGCCGGCCAGAGCCTGCGCACGACCGGGTGCTGCGCGCCGAACGCCGACGAGCACCAGAACCAGTCGGTGTCCCAGCGCCACAGATAGTCGTACGCGGTGAGCACGTCGCGGGTGCGCTGGCGCAGCGACCGGTAGTAGATCGCCTGACCGGTGTAGTCGCTGGGCGGGTCGGCCGCGTCGGTGAACGTGGCGAAGACCAGGTACGCCTCGCCGGGGCTGAACATCACCCCGTCCATCGCGTCCACCGGTTCGCCCGCCCAGGACCGGGTGGCGGTCACCTCCGCGATCGCGTCGGTCAGCGCCTCCAGTTGGGTGAACCGGACGTTGCGCAACGACACGTACCGGCCGACCGGTTGCAGCTCGATGCGCAACCGGGTGGCGTACCCGAGGCTGCCCAGCGAGTTGGGGAACGCGGTGAACAGGTCGGCGTGCTCGCCGTCGGGTCGGGCGGTGATGATCTCGCCGGAGCCGGTGAGCACGTCCAACTCCTGGACGGACTCGTGCGGCAGGCCGTTGCGGAACGAGGTCGACTCGATCCCGAGGCCGGTCACCGCGCCGCCCAGCGTGATGGTGCGCAACTGCGGCACCACCAGCGGCATCAGGCCGTGCGGCAGCGTCGCGTCGACCAGGTCCTCGTAGGTGCACATGCCCTGCACGTCGGCGGTACGGCCGGCCGGGTCGACCGACAGCACGCCGTTCAGGCCACTTACGTCGAGCCCCGGAGTCCGGGGAGCGGACCGGGGGCGGAACAGGTTGGAGGTGCGTTTGGCCAGCCGGACAGGCTCGCCCGTGGGCACCGCGGCGTACGACCGCCGCAGCGTGTCCACCGCTTGATCATGGTCAATCGGTTGATCCACACGCTCAGCGCGCATGTGATCACCTTACGCTCGCCGTTTGGAAACCGTGGGATGTCGGCGGTGGCAGTTTCCCGTCCGGTGGCAGGCCCGACGGCTACCGTGGCGGGCATGCCATCGCCAGCGATCACCGCCCTGGACGCCGCCCAACTGCCGTATCGGCTGGTCAGCCACGGTGCGGTCGGCAGTCTCGCGGAGGCCGCCGCCGCCCGGGGCGTTGCCGTGCCCGACGTGGTCAAGACGATCGTGGTTCGCCGTGGTGAAGACGACCACCTGTTCGTGCTCACCCCCGGCGACCGGGTGATCTCCTGGCCCAAGCTGCGCGCCCTGCTCGGGGTGCACCGGCTCTCCATGCCGGACGCGGCGGGCGCCCTGGCCGCCACCGGTTACGAACGCGGCACCATCACCCCGTTCGGCGCAAGCACGGCCTGGCCGGTGGTCGCCGACGAGCGACTGCGCGGCCGGGAGATCACCCTGGGCGCCGGCGAGCGCGGTCTCGCCATCGCGATCGACGCCGACGCCGCGATCGCCGCCCTCGACGCCACCGTGGCCGACGTCACCGACCCGCAGCCCGCCCGCTGAACGCTGTCGTCGTCGGTGCCGCGGCCTAGTGTTGGTGGCATGCCAAAAGCTGTGTGGAACGACCTGGTCGTCGCCGAGAGCGACGACACCGTGCTGGTGGAGGGCAACCACTACTTCCCCCGCTCCGCCCTGCGCGACGACCTGATCCGGGAGTCCGCGACGCACACCGTCTGCCCGTGGAAGGGCACCGCCTCGTACTACACCCTTGCGCACGAGGGCAGCACCAGCGAGGACGCTGTCTGGTACTACCCGGAGCCCAAGCCGGACGCCGAGATGGTGCGCGACCGGGTGGCCTTCTGGAAGGACGTCCGGGTCGTCGGCTGACCGCTGGGCTGGCTCCGGCGCGACGTCGTGGGTGAGGATGGCGCGTATGTCCGCGCCCGAGGAACGCCCCGACCCCGCCGGCACCGTCTACGGCGGTCACCGGGCACCGCGCTCCGGGCCGCTGGCCGATCCGTTGCTGCGGGTCGCGGTGGGGGTCGGGGCCGTCGGCGTACTCCTGGGGGTGGTCTTCGCGACCGGGCTGCTCGACGGTCACGACGAGCCGTCGGTGCCGGCGTCGGTCGGTACGCCATCCGGCGCGGCGCAGCCCAGCGAGCTGGCCGGCGAGCCGAGCCCGGCCGCACCGGCCCAGCCGTCACCGACCCCGTCGGCCAGCACGCCGGCCGCCCCGCCCACCGGGCCCCGGGTGCTACGCGCCGCCTCGGGCCTCTGCCTGGGGCTCGACGGTGACGGTAAGGAGGCCGAGGGCGAGTTGGCCGTGTGCACCGGCGCCCCGGAGCAGCAGTGGGTGGTCAGCCCGGCCGGCACGGGCGTGCTGACGTTGACCAACGCCGCGCACGGGCAGTGCCTCGACGTCGAGGGTGGCAGTCGGGACGACGGCGCGCGGTTGCTCCAGTTCCCCTGCCACGGTGGGGCCAACCAGCAGTGGCGGTTCGGCGGGACCGGCACCAGCGCGGTGCTGCTCATCGCCGCGCACAGCAACAAGTGCGCCCAGGCAGACGACGACGCCGTCGAGGCCGGCGATGACATCCGGCAGCGACAGTGCGACGGCCGGCCGGCCCAGCAGTGGACGGTGAGCTGACCGGCCGACGCGTCGCGGTTCAGCCCCGGAAGCTCCACGCCCTGGGCGCGGTCGCGGCTACCAGCACGGCCTCCGGCACACCTCGGCCCGGTCGGCGGCGCAGCAGCAACGACAGCCCGGCGGCGCCGATCGACAGCGCGCCCGCCACGTACCAGGCCATCGCGTAGTCGCCCAGTCGATCCCGGACCAGCCCCGCGCCGGTCGCGGCGACCGCCGCGCCGAGCTGGTGCGCGGCGAACACCCAGCCGAACACCACCGCTCCGGCGCTACCGAAGTACTCCCGGCACAGCGCCACCGTCGGCGGCACGGTGGCCACCCAGTCCAGGCCGTAGAAGATGATGAACACAAGCATGCTCGGCTCGGCGGTGCCGGAGAACAGGCTCGGCAGCACCAGCAGGGACAACCCGCGCAGCGCGTAGTACATGCCGAGCAGCAATCGGCTGTCCACCCGGTCGGTGAGCCAGCCGGAGGCGATCGTCCCGATGATGTCGAAGAGCCCCACCAGGGCGAGCAGCCCGGCAGCGGTGGTCTGGGTCATGCCGTGGTCGTGCGCGGCCGGCACGAAGTGCGTACCGACCAGGCCGTTGGTGGTCGCGCCGCAGATCGCGAACCCTCCCGCCAGCAGCCAGAACGGCCGGGTGCGGGCCGCGGTGCCCAGCGCGCCGAGCGCCCGGCTCGCCGCGCCGCCGGTCACCGGCGGCGCCGCGACGACCTCGGTCGCGCCGTAGGCGGGCAGGCCGAGATCCGCCGGGTGTTCGCGCAGCAGCCACACCACCAGGGGTACGACCGCCAGCGCCGCTCCGGCCACGACGAGTGCCGCCGTACGCCAGCCGTGGTCGCGCACCAGCACCGCGATCAGCGGCAGGAACACCAGCTGCCCGGCTGCCCCACCGGCGGTCAGCACTCCGGTGACCAGGCCTCGTCGGCGCACGAACCAGCGGCCGGTGACGGTTGCCACGAAGGCCAGCGCCATCGAGCCGGTGCCCAGCCCGACCAGCACACCCCAGCAGAGCAGCAGCTGCCAGCTGGCGGTCATGAAGACCGTCAGCCCGCTACCGACGGCGACCGTGAGCAGCGCCACCGAGACCACCCGGCGGATGCCGAACCGGTCCATCAGCGCGGCGGCGAACGGTGCGGTGAGCCCGTAGAGCAGCAGGTTGACCGAGACGGCCGCGGAGATCGTGGCCAGTGGCCAGCCGAACTCCTCGTGCAGCGGGTGCAGCAGCACCGACGGGGTGGCGCGGAAGCCGGCCGCGCCGACCAGCGCCACGAAGGCGACGGCGGCGACCAGCCAGGCGGGATGCAGACGGCGATTCTTGGTCACGGCATCAGTCTGAGCTGGCCCACTCAGCTCGACGAGTGGCCGGAACGCCATCATGCGCAATAATCGGGCCATGAGCGCTGGCCCGCACCGGATCGCCGTACTCGCGCTGCACCAGGTGATCGGCCTGGACCTCGGCACCCCGTCCCAGGTCTTCAGCACCGCCCGGGCCGCTGACGGGACACCCTTCTACGACGTCCGGGTGTGCACCCCGGGCGGGCAGCCGGTGCGCAGCACCGCCGGCTTCCAGGTGGTCCCCGACCACGGCCTGGAGTTGCTGGACACCGCCGACACGGTGATCGTCCCGGGCATCCACGACGGCAGCGCGTTGACCTCGGGCACCGTCGAGCCGGAGGTCACCGCGGCGCTGCGCGCGGCGTACGAGCGGGGCGCCCGGATCATGTCGATCTGCACCGGAGCGTTCGTGCTCGCCGCCGCCGGGCTCCTCGACGGGCGTCGGGCAACGACCCACTGGGCGTACGCCGAGCGGTTCCGCAGCCTGCACGGCCGGGTGGACCTCGACCCGGGCGTGCTCTTCATCGCCGACGACCAGGTGCTCACCTCGGCCGGGGTCGCCGCCGGCATCGACCTCTGCCTGCACGTGATTCGCACCGACCACGGCAGCGAGGTGGCCAACCGGGCGGCCCGCCGCTGCGTGATGCCGCCGTGGCGCGACGGCGGTCAGGCGCAGTACATCGAGCAGCCGGTGCCGAAGGCGACCGACACCAGCACGGCGGGCGCCCGGGAGTGGGCGCGGCAGCGACTGCACGAACCGATCGCGCTGCGCGACCTGGCCGAGCAGGCGCGGATGAGCGTGCGCACCTTCACCCGGCGCTTCCGGTCCGAGACCGGACTGAGCCCGGCCCAGTGGCTGCTGCAACAGCGCACCGACCACGCGAGACTGCTGCTGGAGACGACCGACCTCACCGTCGACCAGATCGCCCACCGCTGCGGTTTCGGCACCACCGCCGCCCTACGCCAGCAACTCCACCAGCGCATCGGCGTGGCCCCGTCCACCTACCGCCGCACCTTCCACCCCCGCCCCGACCTCGTCAAAACCTGACCCGCCGCCCCGCCCTCTGCTGGCCCGATCTCGCCCCTGGTCCCGGGGAGCACTTTTTGGGGGCGTGATGTCTGTGGGTCATCAATATGACCCACAGACATCACGCTCAACAGACCACGACACCCCATGCCGGGTTCACACTGATCGGCCGCCGCCGCCCGTATCGCCGCCGCTCAGGACCGGAGCAGGTGCAGCTGGGACTGGTGCTTCGGCAGGTGCACCCGGGTGTGCAGGTCCAGGGTCCGGGACCAGGGCAGCGGTTCGTCGACGATGAGGTCGAAGCCCTCGCGTAGGTGCGTCTCGACCGGGGTCTCCGCTGCCAGGCCGAGCTGGTCGACCAGCCCGCACAGCCGGTCACTGGTGCCGTGCAGCAGCGCGGTCAGGCCACGCAGACCACCCTGCTCGGCGGCGAGCGCGTCGAGCTGCGGGCGGTGCATGTCCTCCGCCAACTCGTAGTAGGCGAACGGCGACCCGGCCAGCAACGCCTCGGTGGCCTGGATCATCAGCTCGTCGTTGGCAACCAGATGCGCGACGATCTGCTCGGCACTGAGCTGACCCTCCGGAGCCGGACCGAATCCGCCAGCGTCGACCTCCGCGAACAGGGCACCGTAGGCCCGCCGCAATCCCCCGCTCTCCATCCCCCCAGTCAACCCGCCGCGGCGGGAGTTAGCGGCGGGATTGGCGGGAGCGGAGGTAGTCGCTCACCACGTACTCGCCCAGGTCGTCGGTGTCCGGGGTGAACATGCGGCCCCGGCTGCGGCGGGCCACCGCGTCGACGAAGCGCCGCAGGCCCGGGTCGTCGCCGAGCATGAACAGGTTGAGCGTGGCACCGTAACGGCTCAGCCGGTCCACCTCGCGGACCGTCGCCTCGATCGTCTCCGGCAGCGGCGGCCAGTGGAACAGCGCCTCCCCGTCGTCCGGGTCCAGGTGCGCGGTCGGCTCTCCGTCGGTGACCACCAGGACGATCGGCTCGGCGTCCGGGTGCCGCCGCAGGTGCCGGCCCGCCAACCGCAGCGCGTGCTGGAGGTTGGTGCCCTGCTCCATGTCCGGCTCCACGGCCGCCAACTCCTGCTGGGTGAGCGCCATCGCCTCCCGGCCGAAGCCCACGATCTGCAGGGCGTCCTGTGGGAAGCGCGTCTCCATCAGGTGTGCCAGCGCCAGCGCCGTCTGCTTCATCGGCCCCCAACGACCCTGAGAGATCATCGAGTACGACAGGTCGACGCAGAGCACCACAGCGGCCGAGGCCCGCCTCTCGGTCTCCACCACCTCGAAGTCGTCCACCGCGAGCTGCACCGGGACCGTCGGTCCGGCCCGGCTGACCGCCCGGGTCAACGTCCGGACCACGTCCAGCGGTTGCTCATCGCCGTACTGCCAGGGCCTGGACGCGCCGCTGACCTCGCCCGCCGCACCGGCCGAGCGCAGGTCGTGCTGGCCGCGTGGCCCGGCGGTCAGCTCCGCGAAGACCTGCCGCAGCGCGGTCCCGCCGAGCCGACGCAGCGCCTTCGGGCTCAGTGTGAGCCCCTCCGCGTCCCGGCTGACCCAACCCTGCCGGCGCAGCTCCCGCTCCAGATCGCGCAGCCGGCGAACGTCGTCGGCCGCGTCCCGGCCCAGCGTGCGCGCCACCGCATCGACGTCCACGTCGTCGAGGGTCGCCCCCGGGTGTTCCTGGTCGAGCTGGTCCAGCAGGTCGTCCAGGTCGCCGATCTCACCCAGCGCGCCGGCCGCGTCGGCGTAGTCCAGCGGCTGGTCGCCCCGGACCCGCTCGCCCCGCCCCCAGCGCAGATCGGGTCGCAGCGCCCGCAGGTTCGCGTCGAGCGCGGACAACTCCCCCGCGAGGCGGTCGCCGAGCGACTGCTGCATGAGGCCGGCCAGCTCGGAGCGCTGCCGCTCCGAGAGCGAGTTCATCAGCCGCTCGCCGGCCGCCGCCCGGCGGGCCAGCACGTCGATCAACTCGTCGACGTTCTCCGGCTTCTCCGGGAAGAAGTCGCCATGTCGGCGCATGAACTCGGCGAACGCGTCGGTGGTGTCCTCCGCGCGACCGTGCCGGGCGAGCAGGTCGTTCAGGTCGCCCATCATCTCCGCGAGCCGCTGCTGGGCGGCCGGGTCGGCGGAGGCGCGCACCGCGTCGCGCAGCCCGGCGAAGCGTTGACCGAGCACGTCGTCGCGGAGTTGGTCGAGGATCTGCTGGTACGAGCGGCGGGCGTCGTCGCTGGCCCACTGGTAGCCGGACAGCTCCTCCACCGCCCGCGCCGTCGAGCGCGGCAAATTGTCCAGCACCGCCTCGGCGAACCGCGCGGCGTCGTCGTCGCGACCCCGCAGCTCGTCCCGCTCGGCGGCGAGGGCCTGGTCGAGCAGGGCCTGGGCCCGGGTCACCGCCCCGTCCAGGTCGCCCCTGCGCAGCGCCTCCCGGCGCAACCGCCGAGCCCGGGCGGCCAGGTCGTCCAGGCCACCCCGTCCCTGCGGCCCACGGCGCAGCAGGTCACGCAGCGCCTCCCGCAGGCTGCCGCCGGCCAGCACCTCGGCACCGACCGCGTCCACCGCCTCACGCACGTCGTACGGGGGTGCGAGCGGGTCGGGCCCGCCGTTCCACTGCCCGTAACGGAACCGGTTGCCGGCCATGGTCAGCCCCGGCCGCCGTAGACGGTGCGCCCCGAGTCGGTGACGTCCTTGCCGAGCCGGCGGGTCAGGTGCAGCCCTTCCAGCACGAACTCGACAACGGCGGCAGCCTCCTCGGAGGTGGGCGCGTCGCCCAGGTCGAGTCGGTCCAGGACCTTCGCCAACCCGGGTACGGTGCCGACCTGGCGCAGCAGCTCCGCGGCGCTGACCAACTCGCCGGTCTCGATCGCGGCGCCGTCCTCGACCAGGGCGGTGAACCCGGACAGGTCCAGCCCGGCCAGGTGGGCCCGGAACGTCTCGGCGGTCGCGGTACGCAGCAGGTGCGCGAGGATCTCGGTCTCCCGACCCTCCTCGCCGCTCTCGAACTCGACCTTGCCGCGCAGCGTGCTGGTCACCGACACCGCGTCACCGACGCGGGCGACGGCGGCCTCGGGGCGTCCCTCCGGGGTGCCGGAGGCGGCGAGCAGACCGGCGCGACGCAGCGCGGCACCGGCGACCGTCTCGGCGGCGGCGATGGCGAATCGGGCGGAGACACCGGAGCGCGGGTCCACCGACGGCGACTCCCGGACGGCGCGAGCGAAGCGGGCCAGCACCTCCAGCACGTGCTCGGGCACCTCGGCGACCAGGTGGGCCTCCTGGCGGATCAGCGCCAGCTCCAACTCCAGGTCGACCGGGTAGTGGGTGCGGATCTCCGCGCCGAACCGGTCCTTGAGGGGGGTGATGATCCGGCCCCGGTTGGTGTAGTCCTCCGGGTTGGCGCTGGCCACCAGGAGCAGGTCCAGTGGCAGGCGCAGCTGGTAGCCGCGAACCTGGATGTCCCGCTCCTCCAGCACGTTGAGCAGCGCCACCTGAATACGTTCGGCCAGGTCGGGCAGCTCGTTCACGGCGAAGATGCCCCGGTTGGTGCGCGGCACCAACCCGAAGTGGATGGTCTCCGGGTCGCCGAGGGTACGACCCTGGGCGATGCGGATCGGGTCGACGTCGCCGATCAGGTCCCCGACGCTGGTGTCCGGGGTGGCCAACTTCTCGCCGTACCGCATCGAGCGGTGCAGCCAGCCGATCGGCAGCTCGTCACCGGCCTCGGCGACCTGGGCGACCGACGCCGGGGTGAGCGGGTGCATCGGGTGCTCGTTGAGCACCGAGCCGGGCAGAACGGGGGTCCACTCGTCGAGCAACGCGCCCAGTGAGCGGATCAGCCGGGTCTTGCCCTGGCCGCGCTCGCCGAGCAGCACCATGTCGTGCCCGGCGAGCAGGGCCCGCTCGACCTCGGGCAGCACGGTGTCGTCGTAGCCGACGATGCCGGGGAATCGGGTCTCGCCGGAACGCATCCGGGCGAGGAGGTTGTCGCGGAGTTCCTGCTTGACGGTGCGGTACTGGTGACCGGCCGCCCGAAGCGCGCCGAGCGTGCCGGGCAGGTCGGCCGGTGGAACCGGGATTACCGGAGTAGGCGCAGTCACTCGACCCACGCTAGCTCACATTCGCAGGGGTGCCCCGGGCATCAGGGAGCACCCCCGCTCCCACCCTCAGCCCCGGTCGCAACGCCGGCAGGTGCCGCGGCGGCGCAGGTGGTACGCGTAGGTGGCCGCGCCGAGCGCCACGCCCCACAGCGGCCAGAGCAGCATCGGTGCCCCGGTCATGCTGAACCCGCCGGTCACCCGCCAGAACTCGGGATTGCTGAGCAGCCCCAGCGAGGCCGCGGTCACGGAGACGGCGACCAGGGTGGCCGGCACCACGGCCAGCTTCACCGGCACCCGACGGCCGGCGAGCCCGAGCATCCAGCGCGGGAAGCGCTCGCCCCAGCGTTGCACCAGCCCGAGGGTGAGGATCGCGCCGACGGTGGCGAACGCGGCCAGCCCGAACCCGGCCCAGACCAGCCCGGTGTCCTGCATCTCGGTCAGGAACTCGCGGGAGATGCCGAACGGGATGCCGGCCGCCCAGGCGAACCGGGTCAACGCGTACGTCAATGGGATGGCCGCGGCGATGCCGGCGGCCCACCGGCCCCAGCGGGTGGCGGCGGCCGGGGTGGTCCACCCCTGTGCGGTGTCGGCGCGGCCGCAGCCGACGCAGGCCCCGGCGGTACGCCGCTGCCAGGCGAGCACCGCCCCGGCGAGCAGCAGCCCGCCGGCCAGCGCCGCGAACCGGGCGAACAGCGCCCAGTTGAAGACGTCGGAGTAGTCGATCGGCGGCCAGCCGAACGGCGCCCCCACGATCAGGATCGGCAGGTAGCCGAGGACGATCAGCACGCGGACATCCGGCACGACCAGGACGAACACGAACGCGACCGCCCAGCCGTAGCCGGCGAGCAGCGCCCGCAGCGGGCCGGGCGGACGCGCCGCCGGGCGGCTCATGGCCAGGGCGGCCACCGCGGCGGTGAGCAGCACGCCGGCGAAGAGCGGGGTGGCCACCTCCACCGGCACCAGGCGCAGCAGGCTGACGTCGCCGCCGTGGTGATCGTTCGGGCCGAACGGGTAGCCGGCGCCGGTGAGCGTGCTGATCAGGGCGAGCACGCCCCACAGGCCGAGCCAACCGGCGGCCAGCGGGGCGAGCCGGTCCGGCCAGCGGGAGTCGGTACGGGGTGGGGAGGCAGTGATCGTTGTCATGCTCTCAGCCTCGACGGACAGCCGCCGGATTCCCTCCCGGCCGGCGGTGAACCCGCTCCCCCGGTGGAGGGACCGATCAGCCGGACGGGGTGACGAAGCCGGACTCGTAGGCGGCGATGACCGCCTGCGTACGGTCGCGGACGCCCAGCTTGGCCAGCACGTTGCCGACGTGCGTCTTGACCGTCTCCACCCCGACCACCAGGTGCGCGGCGATCTCCGGGTTGGACCGGCCGGTGGTCATCAACCGCAGCACCTCGGCCTCCCGTTCGGTGAGCCGGGCGGCGCTCAACCGGTCGCCGCCCGTCGGCCCGTACGCCCCGACCAGTTGGCGGATCGCGGTCGGGAAGAGCAGTGACTCGCCGGCCGCGACCACCCGGACCGCCTCCACCACCTCGGCGGGCCGGGCCCGTTTGAGGAGGAACCCCGAGGCGCCGGCGCGCAGCGCCTCGTAGACGTACTCGTCGTTGGCGAAGGTGGTGACCACCAACACCCGGGGCGGGTCGGCGGAGGTCGCGAGCAGGTGCCGGGTGGCCTGGATGCCGTCGATACCGGGCATCCGCACGTCCATCAGCACCACGTCGGGCCGGTGCCGGGCGACCAGCGGTGGCACCTCGGCGCCGTCCGCGGCCTCGGCGAGCACGTGCAGGTCGGGTTGGGCGTCGATGATGGCCCGCAGTCCCACCCGGATCAGCTCGTCGTCGTCGACGATCAGCACCCCTGTGGTCATGTCGTCTCCTCGTACGGCAGGCGGGCCCGGATCAGCCACCGGTCGCCGTCGGGGCCCACTGTGAGCCGGCCGCCAAGCAGCAGCACCCGCTCCCGCATGCCGTCCAGGCCTCGACCGCCTCGCCCCCGCCGGCCTCGGTCGGGGTGGCGCACCGCGTTGACCAGCTCCAGCTCCAGCGCGTCGCTGTGCAGGTCCAGGCGTACCGTCACCGGCCCGTGGCCGTGCCGGGCGGCGTTGGTCAGTCCTTCCTGGACGATCCGGTAGCCCTCCCGGGAGACCACCGCGGGCACCCGGGCCGGGTCGCCGGCGCGTTGCGCGTGCACGGTCAGGCCGGCCGCGCGGGCGTCGGTGACCAATCGGTCCAGGTCGGCGAGGGTACGCTGCGGCGCCACCACGGGCCGGTCGCGTCCGTTCTCCCGGAGCAGCCCGAGCACGTGGTCGAGGTCGTCCATCGCGGTCCGCCCGACGTCCTCGATGGCGGTGAGTGCCCGCCGGACGAACTCGGGGTCGGTGTCGAGGACCTCGCGGGCGGCCCCGGCCTGGAGGGTGGCCACGGTCAGCGCGTGCCCGACCGAGTCGTGCAGCTCGCGGGCCAGCCGGTTGCGTTCGGCGAGCCGGGCGGCCCGTGCTTCGAGGGCGGCGATCCGCTCCGCCTGAGCCGGGCCGAGCAGCACCGGTGCCATGGATCCGGCGAGCGCGCCGAGCCCGGCGACGGCGTAGCCGAGAACCACCAGCAGGAGCACCCCGGCCAATGTCAGCCAGCCGCTGTCCTGCCCGTCCAGTGGCCCGAACTGTTCCCGGCTGGTCAGCTCGGTGCCGATACCGAACTGTTGGGCGATGAACGCCAGCGCCATCGGCAGGGCACTGAACAGCGCGATCATCACCAAGGCGCCGACGATGAGGTGGGTGGCGATCCAGAGGGCGCTGCGCAGCCGGGTCTCCCGGTCGCCGTGGTGCCCGGGCGCGGGTTCGGGCAGGTCGACGCCGAGCAGGGCCCGGACGGCGGCGATCTCCAGGGCCCGGCTGCCGTCCAGCAGCAACGGGACCACGGCGATCAGCACCGCGATGAGCAGCAGGACGTAGACCAGTGGGCGCGGGATCGCCGAGTCGGCGAGCAGTTGGGCGAAGGTCACCGCGAGCAGCCCGTACGGCAGCGCCAGCACGCCGCCGAGCAGCAGGAACACGCCGCGTCGCCAGGTGGTGCCGGCGACCAGCGGGGCCAGCACCGCTCGGAGGGTCACCTCGTCATTCTGCGGCCCGGACGGGTCCCGCCGACTCCCCCGTGCCGGGGAGATCTCAGCGGTGGTCGGCGACGTACTGCTGCGGGTCCTTGTCGCGGAACGGAAGGTTGCGCCCGTTCTTGTGCTCGCCGTAGAAGGTCAGCCAGCGTTGGCCCAACTCGGCGCGGAGTTCGGTGCTGGCGTGCCGGCGGAAGTCGGGCAGCGCCTCGTCCTCCTCTTCGGCGAGGTGCTCGCTGTTCTCCCGGCGGGCGGTGCCGACCGCCTCCCACCACTGGTCCGAGCCGACCGGGTGCAGTTTCGCCTCGGCGACGGCGTCGCGGATCTTGTTGTGGTCGCCGATCGCGTCGGCGGTCTCGTCCTCGCCGTCGTCGCCGTGCTTGACCAGGTGCGGGTAGAGGATCGCCTCTTCCGCCTCGGCGTGGATGTCCAGGTGCAGGGCGAGGGCGTCCCAGATGGCGAGCATCTCCTGCTCGTCGCGGGCGTCGTCGAGGCGGGCGAAGCCACGCCGGAAGGCGGCGTGGTCGTCCAGGATCAGCGCGGTGATGTCGTCCACTGTGCTCACTTTCCGGTTGGTTTGCCGATCCGGGCACGCAGCATCGCCGGCATCGCGGCGAGCCCGGTGATCGGGCGGAAGCGTTTCGCGGCCTCGGCCAGCGCCGTGTACTCGTCGTCGGCGAGGTCGATGTCGGCGGCGGCGGCGTTGCGTTCCATCTGCTCGACCCCGGACGCCCCGGGGATGGCGAGCACGTTCGGGTGGCGCAGCAGGTAGGCCAGTGCAATCTGGCTGGGAGTGGCGTCGTGGGCGTCGGCGACCTGGCGCACTGTGTCGATCAGGGCCGCGCCGCGTTCCAGGTTCTCCGGCAGGAAGTACGGGTTGGCGCGCCGGACCGCGCCGGTCGGCGGGTTCCTGGCGTCGTAGCGACCGGAGAGAAAGCCCTGCGCCAGCGGGCTGTACGCGATGACCACCCGACCGGCCTGCCGCGCGTACGGCAGCAGGTCCTGCTCGGGTGCGCGGTCCAGCATGCTGTAGCGGACCTGGTTGCTGAGCACCCGCCGGCCGAGGGCGGCTTCGGCGACCTGCCAGCGGCGCAGCCCGTAGTTGCTCACGCCCACCTCGCCGACCAGCCCGACGTCCTGCAGGGTCCGCATGCCGCGCATTGTGGTGTGGTCGGCGACCAGCGGATTGGGCTGGTGCACCTGGTAGAGGTCGATGCTGGTGACGCCGAGCCGGGCCGCCGAGGCGACCGCCCGCTGCTGCACCACAGCAGCCACCGGCAGCACTGGCAGGATCTTGCTGGCGATCACCACCTTCGGCCGGTCGTCGCCGAGGGCCGCGCCGAGGATGCGTTCGCTGCGCCCGAAGCCGTAGATCTCCGCGCTGTCGAAGACCGTCACGCCCAGCTCGACGGCCCGCCGGACGATCTGCGCCGCCCGCCGTTCGAAGTCCGGGCCGTACCCCCATTCCCGGGAGCCGAACTGCCAGGTGCCCAAGCCGATCTTGGACAGCGGTTTGGGGGTGTCGAGCGCAATGAAACGCATGGCGTCGAAACTACCCCGATGTCCCGGTTTCCACGCCCGATCCGCATCACGCTGAGCCGGAGCTAGGCTCATGATCGTGACCTACCTCGCCGCGGATGACCGCTACGACACCATGACCTACCGGCGCAGCGGGCGCAGTGGCCTGCGGCTACCGGCCGTCTCGCTCGGGCTGTGGCACAACTTCGGCCCGGACCGCCCGTTCGAACGGCAGCGTGACATCGTGCGCCGCGCCTTCGACCTGGGTGTCACCCACTTCGACCTGGCCAACAACTACGGCCCGCCGCCCGGTTCGGCGGAGGAGAACTTCGGCCGGATGCTCGCCACCGACCTGAAGCCGTACCGGGACGAGTTGGTCATCTCCAGCAAGGCCGGGTACCTGATGTGGCCCGGCCCGTACGGCGAGTGGGGCTCGCGCAAGAACCTGATCTCGTCGCTGGACCAGTCGCTGGGCCGGATGGGGCTGGACTACGTCGACATCTTCTACTCCCACCGATTCGACCCGGACACCCCACTTGAGGAGACGATGGGGGCGCTCGACGCCATCGTCCGCTCCGGCAAGGCGCTCTACGTCGGCATCTCGAACTACAACTCGGAGCAGACCACGCGGGCCGCCGCGATCCTGCGCGAGCTGGGTACGCCGCTGCTGATCAACCAGCCGTCGTACTCGATGCTCAACCGCTGGACCGAGTCCGACGGCCTGCTCGACACGCTGGAGCAGGTCGGTGCGGGCTGCATCGCGTACAGCCCGTTGGCCCAGGGCCTGCTGACCGACCGCTACCTGGGCGGCATCCCGGCCGACTCGCGGGTTCGCACCAGCGTCTTCCTCAACGAGAGCGACCTCAGCGAGGAGAAGATGGCCACCATCCGTGGGCTCGGCGCGGTCGCCGAGCGGCGCGGCCAGTCCCTCGCTCAGCTCGCGTTGGCCTGGGCGCTGCGTGACCCGCGGATGACCAGCCTGATCATCGGGGCGAGCAGCGTCGAGCAGTTGGAGACGAACATCGCCGCGCTGGACAACCTCGACTTCACCGCCGACGAGTTGGCCGAGATCGAGCGCCACCTGGGCTGAACGCCGCCGGGTCCCGGGCGGGGCGGATCACCAGATCCGGCGCCGCCCGGCCCGGTGGTTGCGCACCTCGCACTGCCGGCCCACCGGCGCGGCGGCGCCGCGACGTCGCCGTCCGGCACCGATCAGCAGCAGCGCCAGGACCAGCACGACGGCAGCGCCGGCCAGCACCGGCCACCGGCCGTCGAGGTTGGTCACCGACGCCACCGGCACGCCCGGGTCGGCCGCCGCCGCCACCGCCGGCTCGGTGGCGGCCGGTCCACTCGCGGCGGTACGCGGAGCAGCCGCCGCGCTCTTCGTCGCGCCGGCTTTCCCCGGGGTGGGGGTGGCCGCGGCACCGGTGGACTTGGCGCCACGGAACACCACGTCGGAGCAGGAGTAGTAGGTGTCCGGCGTGTTGGAGTTCTGCCAGATCGTGTAGATCAGGTGTCGACCGCTGCGGCCCGCCGGCAGCCGGCCCGCCAACTGGTACGCCCCGGCCCGCACCGGCGGGTCGGTCAGCGTCAGAAACGGGCGCGACTCCAGATCCGCCCAGGTCAGCTTCTTGCGGGGGTCGTAGTCGGGCGTGGTGACGTAGAGCCGGAAGGTGCCCCGGTGCTCGATGGTGGTCCGGTACCGGAAGGTGAACTTCGCGCCGGTGGTCAGCGTGGTGCTGGGCCAGTCGGTGCGGGGCAGGTCCAGCCCTCGGTAGGCGGACAGCCCGCCGCTGCACAGCTCACCGTCCGGGATTCGTTCCCGATCTCGCCCGTTGATCGTGGAAACGCGCACGTTGTCCCATTCGCGGACCGCCGCGCCGGCCTGGATCGCCGCCCGGCAGGCGCTGGTGGCCGCGTACCGCCCCTCGGGGCCGCAGGCCGCCGCGCGACTGATCGGGTCGGTCGGGGCACCGTGGGCGGCTGCGGGTGTGGCGGCCAGGGGCACTGTCGCGGCAGCGACCAGCACCGTGGCGAGGAGCCGGCGTACGGGCATGAGGATGACCTCCGCCCACTGGTACGGCCGAGGGACGGCAAAGGTTCGACGCTGACCGGCCGGGAATCCTGCGGGTGGGCGTGGCGTTTCGATACTCGGAACCGCTTGCACCGAGGAGGCAGACATGAAGGTACGTAGCTCGTTGCGTGCACTGAAGCAGAAGCCGGGTTCGGTGGTGGTCCGCCGTCGCGGCCGGGTGGTCGTGGTGAACCGCGCCAACCCGCAGTGGAAGAGCCGGCAGGGCTGACCCCCAGCCCTTACCGGACATCTAGTCGCCAACGCCCTGACCGGGTCATCCGGTCGGGGCGTTTTGCGTGTCCGGGTATGACCGACCGACCCGGAAGATAAGAAGAGCAGCCCTTTTCCGGGAGTGCTTTTCCGGTCCCGGGCCGTAGGTCGCGCGTGCTTGGCGATGATCGCTCAATCACGCCTGTTCATTGTCGCTGCGACCGCCCGATGGACCGCTTGGGCAATTGTCGGGTCGGAGAATCTGACACTCGCGATGCGTTCCGCGCGACGCAGTTCCGAACCGATTCGGAGTGGATGCGTCGATTGCAGGATGTCGCGTATCCATCGCTCAAGATCCGCTTCGTCCACCGGAGGACTCCCAGACCGCGCGGCACCCCCGGTCGAAGATAGACGCCAGCTGGCCTCATCGCCACTCATTAATCCCCCATGCCCGTCACAGCCGAGCTGAGCTGCTCAAATGCCGCCCGAGTCGCGGCTTTGGCGATCGGGCTCGACACCAACCCTGGCAGCCGACAGCGGTAAGTTACCAACTCGTGACGCGCGAATTTCAGATGATGGAAATTCCATATCCCATTAGACCGATAGGCATTGCGGTATCTCCGAGAGGGCGCTCGACAACCCCGTCCCGGGCCTGACGCGGGCAACGAACTACATCGAGGAACGACACTTCCCTTTGCGCAGCTCGGAGGCATGCTGATCGGTGTCGGCAACCATCGGGGGGTTGACTTGCCGACGGAACATCGATAGGAATTTTAAGTCGCCGAAAACGGGGGGAAGCATCTATGCGTATTACGTGCGGAGTAAAACTCACTCAGAGCGGGGGCGTCGCCCTCTTCCAGGACGACGTGTTGGAGTTCAACGTCGAGGCGCAAAAGCTGGAGAACAACCGCCGATACAGCGACGTGGACGATCTCACGCTGATCGCCCGGATCCTGGGCGACTACGGGTACAAGATCTCCGACGTCGACCAGTGGGCGCTGGACGGCTGGGACGGCGCCGTCCACGGGCAGGCCCACCGGCTCAACAACGGCAACCCGGTCGACGTCCGGCTGGCGCCCTACCGGGAGACCGAGCGGGTGCCGAATCCAGCCCAGCCGGGCCACCGTGGCGAGTTGCCCATCGGCGACGCCACAGTGCCGTACGTCAGCCACGTGCACGTGGCGAGCCACCTCGCCGCCGCGTACAGCACCAGCCCCTTCGCCCGACGGGGCGAGCCGAGCCTCGTCCTGGTCTGGGACGGCGGTTGCTTCCCCCGGCTCTACTCGGTGGACAAGGACGGCCGCATCGAGCCCGGCGGCGAGGTCTTCCCGCTGATCGGGCACTTCTACTCAATGGCCTCGCAGCACTTCGGGCCGTACCGCCGCGACAAGCTGTCCCGCAACGTCGACGACCTCTCGGTGGCCGGGAAGCTGATGGCCTACATCGCCCTCGGCACCGCCCGGGAGCCGATCAAGCAGGTCCTCGGGGAGCTGTTCCACGAGCACTTCGAGGCCAACAGCCCGGCCGTCCGCAAATACCGGGAGGAGATCATCGGTTGCGGCAGCACCGGCGAGCCCTCGCATGCCTACGTCCACGCCTATCTGGAGGACGTCCGTCGGCGCACCGACCAACTGGGCGTCGCCGACGACGACGTGCTCGCCAGCGTGCACGAGTTCATCGAGGAGCTGCTCGTCGAGCGACTCGTGGCCAAGGCCGAGTCCTGGAAGGGCAACGGCCCCTGGAACCTCTGCTTCGCCGGCGGCTGCGCCCTGAACATCAAATGGAACAGCGCCATGCGGGCGCACAAGGCCATCCGCGAGATGTGGGTGCCGCCCTTCCCGGACGACTCGGGTTCGGCCGTCGGCACCGGCGCCATCCTGGTCAGCGGAGAGCAGCGACTGGCGCCGATCTCGTGGAACGTCTTCGCCGGCCCCGACCTCGTGCACAACTCGCACGTTCCGGCGGGCTGGACGGTGGCGCCATGTCGCCCGGAGGAGCTGGCCCGGCTGCTGCACCGCACCGGTAAGCCGGTGGTGGTCCTGCACGGCCGTGCCGAGTTGGGCCCTCGCGCACTCGGGGCGCGCAGCATCCTCGCCCCGGCGGTGGACCCGGCGATGAAGGACGAGCTCAACCGGATGAAGCGTCGGGAGAGCTTCCGGCCGGTCGCACCGATCTGCCTGACCGACCACGCTCCGACGGTCTTCGACCCGGGCACCCCGGACCCGTACATGCTCTTCGACCACCGGGTGCGCCCCGACTGGGTGGACCGGATCCCGGCGGCGATCCACCTCGACGGGACCGCCCGGTTGCAGACGGTCAGCGCCGAGGACAACCCGATGCTCGCGGCCGTCCTGCGCGAGTACCACAAGTGGAGCGGGATCCCGGTGCTCTGCAACACCAGCGCGAACTACAACGGCCGCAGCTTCTTCCCCGACGTGGTGTCGGCGATGGAGTGGGGCCAGGTCGACCTCATCTGGAGCGAGAACGCGCTGTACCGCAGAGTCACCTCGTCGGACGCGTCAGCGAGCGTCACCGGCACCGGTGTCAGCTGACATCCGGCGTCCGCCGGAGGGTACGGACGTCGGCGCGCCACCGCGCCCCCCGCTGCGGGAGCCGGCGTTCCGTACCCTCTGGCTGGGCGACCTGGCCGCCCGGTCGGCACACCAGATCACCGCCTTCGGGTTGCCCCTGCTGGTCGTGACGTTGCTGGCCGGCAGCGGCACCCAGGTGGGGTTGGTCGGCGCGGCACAGTTCGTGCCGGTGCTGGCGTTCTCCCTGCTGGTGGGCACCTGGACCGCCCGTTCCTCGCTGCGCTGGATCCTGGTCACCGGCAACGCGGCACGCGGCGTCGTGCTGTTCGGCATCGGGGCCCTGGCCGCCACCGACCGCCTGGTCTTCACGACGCTTTTGGTGGGCGCGTTCCTCATCGGCTCGGCGGCGGTGCTGCACGACATCGGGTCCCAGGTCACCGCACCCCGGTTGCTCGACGGCGACCGGCTGGTCGCCGGCAACGGTCTGTTGCAGGCCACCACGTCGGTGACCCAGATGGCCGGGCCGGCGGCGGCGGGTTTCATCGTGCAGTCCGCCGGCGCCTCCTGGGCCGCGGTGGTCACCGGGGCACTGTTCTGCGCGGCGGCGATGGCGATGGCGACCCTCCCCGCTCGGGCGCTGCGGCCGGCGACCGACCGGGGCGACGCGCCGACGATCCGGGCCGGGCTGGCCTACGTCTGGCGGAGCCGACCGATCCGGGACCTGTGCGTGCAGTCGGCCCTCTTCAACCTGCACGAGCAGGCCTTCGCGACGGTCTTCCTGGTATACGGCGTGCGCACCCTCGGGCTCTCCGGTGGCCTGATCGGCCTGGTCATCGGGCTCGGCAGCGTCGGGGCGCTGGTCGGCTCCCTGGTCGCCGGGCGGGTCGGGGCCCGACTGCACCTCGGCCGGGCGCTGACCGTCTCGATCACGGTCGCCGCGCTCGGGTTGCTGCTGGTGCCCGGGCTCGCCGCGGCCGGCACGGCGACCGTGCTGCTCGGCGCGGGCTTCGTCATCAACGGGGCGGCTCTGGCGGTCTACAACGTCCTGGCGGTCACCGTACGGCAGCAGGTCCCCCCTCCCGTCCTGCTCGGCGCGGTGACCGCGAGCTACCGCATCGCGGCCTTCGGCTCGCTGCCGGTCGGGGCGCTGCTCGGCGGGGTGTTGGCCGACCTGGCCGGGGCGACCACGGCGGTGTGGGTGGTGGCCGTCTCGCTCACCGTCTCCTCGCTGCTGCTGTACGCCTCTCCGCTGCGCAGGGCGGCCCAACTGTCCGAGGTGCGGGCCCTCGCGGGCACGACAACTCGGAAGGAACGGTCCATCCGGCATGGCGACTGACGTGACCGACGGCATCGGCGCCGTCGACGAGGAGACCTGGGCCCGGCTGGCCGCCGACGCCGAACCCGACGCGGCCCACGGCTACCTGCTGTTCCGCGAACGGCTGGAGCCGGGCACCGCGCTGCTGGTCACCGCCGACGACGACCGGGGGCCGGTTGCCGCGATCCACGCGGTCACCGCCGTGGCCGGGACGGGCCTGTTCAGCCACCCGTGGAAACTCCTCACCGAGGAACAGTTCCTCCGGCTCACCCAGGACGACGACGCGACCCGGATCCGCGCCGAGCACCGGGCCCTGCTCGGCGCGCTCGGCCCGGACGCACCGAAGTCGGGTGATCTCGCGGACTGGCTCACCACCACCGTCGGAGAGCCGCTCGTCGTCCGCACGTACGACCGCAGTCCGCTGTTCACCGCCCCCGACGTCGACATCACCCGGCGGCGGCAGGCCGGCCGGGAGGTCGTGGCGACCCTCCAGGACCTGGTCCGGCAGGGCCGCGCCGCAGCGGTGGTCCTGCCGTACGTGGCCGTCGACGACGAGCTGCTGCGTGGCCTGCTGGAGGCCGCCGGCTTCGTCCGGGGCTCGGTCACCGCCGCGTCCGCCCTGCACCTGGAGGGCTACCCCACCTACCAGGCGTTCCTCGACGGGCAGAACGCCGAGACGCGCCGCAACTACCGACTGGCCGAGCGCGAGGTGACCCGGGCCGGGCTCCAGGTCCGCGAGGTGCCGCTGGCCGAGCACGTCGACCGGATCGTGGACCTTGAGGCACGCACCGGCGAGCGCAACGGCGCGGCACCGAACCGGCCCCAGCTGCGGGCGGCCCGCGCGTACCTGGCTGCGGTGCTCCCCGGGGCGATCCGCGTTGCCGTGGCCGGCCGGTCCGACGCCGAAGTCCTCGCCTGCACGGTGCAGATGTACGGCCGGCACGGCTGCTGCACCCTCGGCTACGGCAGCGACTACGACGTCACCGGTACCAGCGTCGCCTACCACCACCTGGTGTTCGGGCAGCCCGTCGAGTCGTGCATCCGGGCCGGCGTGCCCCGGTACCGCCTCGGGTTCGAGGCGTTCGCTCCGAAGTTCCGCCGAGGCGCCCAGGTCGCCAAACGTGAGCTGTGGCTGTGGACACCCGATGAGCGACAGCGGGAGTCGTTCGCCCGGCTCCTCCGCTTCCTCGACGAGCGCACCACCGGCCACCTGGCTGCCTACGTCCGCTGATTCCCCTTCACTCCGCGTCGCATCCGACGCACGACCACCGGGAGACCGACATGCCGCTGGCCCCTCGTGCCATGGTGATCTCGCTGCAGAAGACCGGCACCCACCTCATGCAGGGTCTGATGACCAACCTGGGGTACAAGATGGCCGGGGTGCCCCGGCCGACCCCCCGCAACACCCCGGACTTCACCGACGCGCAGCGACGTCAGATCGCCGCGCTCACCCTGTCGAAGTCCGACTACGACGAACTGCTGGAGCTGGAGGGCACGGAGGAGTACCTGCTCCGCACCCAGGAGGCCTGGTCCGCCCTGGGCTGGCACTGGCAACGCCGACTGGGCCAGCACGTCGTCAACCGGTACGGGCAGACCCGCTTCGACTTCGCCGACTCGGTGATCACCAACCCGCACCTGCCGTACTCGCGGTTCGCGGACACCCCGGCCGGGCTCTGCTGGATCTTCCATGAGCTGGACATCAGCAAGGTGGACGGGTCCTTCTTCGCCGAGTGGGTGGAGACCGCCACCCCGCCGCTGGTCTACAACTACCGCGACCCCCGCGACGCACTGGTGTCCATGGTCAACTTTCTGGAGGGGCGGACCCGCGAGGGGTACGGCAACTTCTACGAGTTCGACATCTTCCACCGCATCCTGACCTCCCTGCCGACCTGGGAGGACAAGCTCGACTACGCGATGCGGGACACGTCCTTCCTCGGGCGAGACCAGTTCGAGCGAGGGCTGTGGCTGCTGCGCCACCCCGACGTGTGCAAGGTCAGCTACGAGGATCTGGTCGGAGAGCGCGGCGGCGGGTCCCGGCAACGCCAACTCGAGGCCGTGGACCGGTTGCTGAAGCACGTCGGGTCCACCGCGGACGCCGAGGAGGTCGCCGGCAAGGTCTACGACCAGAGTTCCTGGAGTTTCTTCCGGGGCACCACCGGCACCTGGCGGGAGCGGTTCACCAAACGCAACGAGGCCCGTTTCACCGAGCTGTTCGGCGACATCCTGGAGCAGTACGGCTATGAGTGAGGCCCACGCCTTCCTGCTGCTCGGCGGTTACCGGGTCATCGCCCGCAACTGGGGCTTCCTCGCCGACCTCGCCGGTCGAGGGCTGCGGATCCTGCTGATCACCTCGGAACAGTGGCGGGCCGAAACGACGGCCGCCATGGCCCGGGGCGAGGGTCCCGGGACGTACCTCACGGACGCGGCCTTCGTCACCGGCGAGGTCGGCATCGAGGGCAGTTTCACCTCCGGTGTGGTCGCCCACGTCCAGCGCTGGCAGCAGGAGTACGACATCGTCGGGGTCTACGCCGCGGGCGAGATGCTCGTCGAGCAGACCGGGATCGTGGCGGATGCGCTCGGCCTGCCCGGGCCGGGCGTGCGCGCGGCGCGGGTGTGTCGCAACAAGTACCTGCAACGGTTCTACCTGCCGCAGTGGAGCCCTCGGCTGGTCGTCGTCCCACCGCAGGGGCGCGCCGGGCTCGACGTGGGCCCGGTGCGGTTCCCGGCGGTGTTGAAGCCCTCGGGGCGGCGGTCGAGTTCCGGGGTCCGGGCGGTGCGCGACCCCGAGGCCCTGCCCGCGCTGCTCACCGAGTACCCGGCGGCGGAGACCCTGCTGGTCGAGGAGTACGTCACCGGCGCCGAGTACTCGGTGGAGGCGGTCGTCCAACACGGTCGGATCGTCTTCGAGTCGGCGACCCAGAAGCGGACCACCGAGGACGGCTCGGACTGGTTCGTCGAGATGGCCCACACCGTGCCCGCACCTCCCGGCGCGGATCACGACAGGTTGCTCGCCGCCAACCGCGACATCGTGGGCCGGCTCGGTCTCGTCGCCGGCATCGTGCACACCGAACTCCGCCTCGACCGGGACGGCCGGCCGGTCCTGATGGAGGTGGCCGCCCGTACTCCGGGCGATGGCATCATGCCGCTCTACCACCTGGCGACCGGTCGGGCGCTCGAGCAGACGATCATGGAAGTGGCGCTCGACGAGCCGGCGGCACACCCCCCACCCCGGCGGTTCGCCCGCCAGGTCTACCTGCCCCAGCCGAGGGGAACGTTGCAGGACGTGAAGCTGCGCTGGCCGGGCATGGAGCCGCAGTGGGTGCCGGAGGGGCAGCCGTGGCCGGTCATCGCACCGGGCGAAGCCGACGACCCGCCCGCCCTGCGACACGTCATCGTGCTCAAGGAACGCGGAGCACTCCTCGGTGAGCTACGCGAATCCGGTGACCGTGGGGTGACGTTCCTGATCGACGCCCCGACCCTCGACGACCTCGACGAACTGGAACGTCAGGTGAGCGCGGCGATCGACATCATCGTGGATCCCTGACCACCACCGCCGGGCGTCCACGACAAGACGGTGGTGGCGCGACGGATCGACTAGGGTGCTTCGAAGATCGCCCCGATGAGGAGGAACCAGTGTTCATCTTGGAGCTGTCCTTCGGCGACGAACCCGACCGGCTCGCCGCCCGACCGGCGCACCGGGAGCGTCTCCAGGCCCTGCACCAGGAGGGTCGGCTGGTCATGGCCGGGCCGTTCGCCGACGACTCCGGAGCCCTGCTGATCTTCGACGTCCCGGACGCCGAAGCGTTCGCCGCTGTCGTCGCCGAGGATCCCTATTACCGGACCCCCGGGGTGACGATCGTCAGTCAGCGGGAGTGGTCACCGATCGTCCGGTAGCGAGGGCTACGACGTCGCGGCGGAACCGCCAGCAACAGCAAAACGCCCTGGTCGGATTATCCCGACCAGGGCGTTTCTCAAGGGTGGAGCCGAGGGGACTCGAACCCCTGACCCCCACACTGCCAGTGTGGTGCGCTACCAGCTGCGCCACGGCCCCTTGCTGTCGTCCCGGTCGCCCGGGCACTGGGAAACTATACACAGACCGGCCCGCATGGTCATCTCGCGGGGGTCCCCCGCCGGGCCGGGTCAGTTGAGGGCCACGTCCGGCGGGAAGTGCGCCACGGCGGCCATCATCCCGCCCTGCCGGCGCAGCACCATCGGCCACAGGTCGTCGGGCCGGTCGACGAAGGCGTCCCCCGGCAGCCCGTCCAGCACGAACCAGGACCCGTCGGCGATCTCCTGCTCCAACTGGCCGCTGCCCCAGCCGGAGTAGCCGGCGAAGACCCGGATGCCGCCGATGCTCTCCCGCAGCCGCTCCGGGTCGACCGAGAGGTCGATCGTGCCGACCGCCCCGGAAACCTGGTGGAAACCCTTCAGCCGGCGCATCGGGTGCCGCATCCGGGCGAGGCAGATGGCCGAGTCGGGCTGCACCGGGCCACCCTCGAAGAGCACCGCCGGGTGGCGGGCCAGGTCGCTCCAGTCACCGAGCACCTCGGCCACCGGCACCTCGGTGGCCCGGTTCAGCACCACGCCGAGCGCTCCGCCCGGCTCGTGGGCGACCAGCAGCACCACCGTGCGGTCGAAGTTGGGGTCCTTGAGCGCCGGAGTCGCGACCAGCAGCCGCCCGGTCATCGACTCCATCGCTCGTCCGCCGATCGCCTGGCCCTCTCCCTGCATGCCACACACCCGTCAACCGTGAGCCCGCGCCGGGGGCCGGTCATCGACCGAATCCGCCCGCCGCATCGGGTTCAGCCGCCCTGTCAACGCCATGCCTGGCACCATAGCCTGCGTCCTGGGTGCTGGCTAAGGTCTGACCGGCGGGTGATCGGACAGTTGAGACGAAGGACTGACGCACCCGACGGCGGTGCTCCCGGTGATCGACCGATCGGGGCCACCGACGGCCGAGAAACGCCCGAAAGGTCCGTCACATCCCGATAGATTCGGCTGATCGGGAGGGCGACCGCGGTTGCCCCTGCCCGCGACACGGAGGCGGGTGGCGATGGCAACTGTCCGGGACGCGACGTACGACGTGCTCCGCACCCTCGGTATGACCACTGTCTTCGGCAACCCCGGCTCGACCGAGGAGCCGTTCCTCCAGGACTTCCCCGCCGACTTCCACTACGTCCACGCGCTGCACGAGGCGACGGCCGTCGCGATGGCCGACGGCTACGCCCAGGCCGGCGGCGTGCCCGCCCACGTCAACCTGCACACCGCACCGGGCACCGGCAACGGCATGGGCAACCTGGTCACCGCCTGGCACAACAAGACCCCGCTGATCGTCACCGCCGGCCAGCAGACCCGGGAGATGCTGCTCCTGGAACCCCGGCTGGCCAGCCGCCGACCCACCGAGCTTCCGCAGCCCTACGTGAAGTGGGCCTACGAGCCGGCCCGGGCGCAGGACATCCCCGCGGCGATGCTGCGGGCGTACGCGACGGCGGTGCAGCCACCGGCCGGGCCGGTCTTCCTCTCCCTGCCGATGGACGACTGGGCCCAGCCAGCCGACCCGCCGCCCGCGCCGCGAACGGTGGCCTCCCGGTTCGCGCCGGACCCTCAGCGGTTGGACGAGTTCGTCCGGGCGCTGGCCGGCAGCCGCAACCCGGTGCTCGTGTACGGGCCGGGGGTGGACCGCTCCGGAAGCTGGCCGGCCGCGGTCGCGCTGGCGGAGCGGCTCGCCGCGCCGGTCTGGTCGGCACCCGCCACCGAGCGGGCGGTGTTCCCCGAGGACCACCCGCACTATCGCGGCGTGCTGCCGTACGCGATCGGTCCGCTCGCCGAGGCGCTGCGCGGGCACGACACGGTGCTGGTCGTCGGCGCCCCGGTGTTCCGCTACTACCCGTACGTGCCGGGCGGGCACCTGCCCGACGGCGCGCGGCTGCTGCACATCACGGACGACCCGGACGAGGCCGCGCGAGCCCCGGTCGGTGACAGCCTGCTCAGCGACCCGGGGCTGGCACTGGCCGCGCTTGTCGAAGGGGTGCCGCCGAGCGACCGGCCGGCACCCACGCGACCGGACGCACCGCCACCGCCGGAGATCGGCACCCCGCTGAGCGCCGACGCCATGTTCGCCGCGCTGGCCACACACTGGCCGACCGACGGCGTGCTGGTCCAGGAGTCACCATCCAATCTGTCCGCGCTGCGTCGTCAGCTGCGGATCACCCGCCCGGCGTCGTACTTCACGATGGCCAGCGGCGGCCTCGGCTACGGCCTGCCGGCGGCGATCGGCGTCGCACTGGCCGAGCGGGACACCGGGCGCGGTCGCCCGGTGGTGGCGGTGATCGGCGACGGCTCCTTCCACTACTCGGTGCAGGCGCTCTGGACGGCCGCGCGCCTGGCCCTGCCGGTGGTGGTCGTCGTCCCGGTCAACCAGCAGTACGCGATCCTCAAGGCGTTCGCCGAGCTGAAGCACACTCCGGGGGTGCCCGGCCTGGACCTGCCGGGGTTGGACGTCATCGCGATCGCGGCCGGCTACGGCTGTGCCACGCAGGTGGTGGAAACCCCCGATCAGCTCGGCGCGGCGCTCTCCGCCGGGCTGCGCGCCGACCGGCCCACGGTGTTGCCGGTGCCGATCAGCACCGACGTGCCCAGCATCCTCTGAACCGAGTCAGCGCGGTCCGATCGACAGCGGGGCACCGGTGAAGACGTCCAGCACCGGCCGGCTGCCCAGCGGCGCCGCGAGGGTGACGGTGACCGGCTCCACCTTCAGCAGGGCGATGCACTCCCCGGTGGCCCGGGTGACGCCGCCACCGACCACCACGACGTCCGGCCGTTCCCACACCAGCGGCGTGATCCCGGTGTCGCACGCGCCCACGCCGAGCCGCACGGTCAGCCGGGCGCCGTCGACGGCGGCCAGGTCCTGGGCCGCCACCAACCCGTCCGGCAGCGGCCGGGCCGGCGTGGTCGGCTCGGGGACGGGGGTGACCGCCGACGGCGCGACGGCGAGCCGGACCACCGGGGTGGCCAGCTCCTTGATGGTGAACAGCCAGGCCGGCACCTGCGCCACGCCCCGGCTCGTGCGTACCGGCACGGCGCCGAACGTGACAGCGGTGACGGTGAGCGGGAGACAGGCGGTCTGCGTGCTGCTCGTGCCCCACCCGTCGGGCCCCGGTTCGACAGTCGGGCCGCCGGGGGTGGGCCGACCGGGCTGCTTCGGCCGCCCCGGGCAGGGCAGTGGGTCACCCTGGTCGAGCTGCCGGTACGCCTCGGCGGCGCTGACCAACGGCAGCCTCAACCGTCCGTCCGGGAACTGGATCTCGCCGCCGACCCGGGTGGGCGGTATTCCGACCTGCGCGCGGTACCACCCGGCCCGGAAGGCCGCCTCGGTCTCGGGGGTGAAGCCCGGGTCACCGGTGAGCACTGTCGGCCCCTCCAGCGGCACGTAGCCCGTGCGCCAGTCGGGGCCGGGTCGCCACGCCTCGGCGACCTGAGCGGCTCGCTGGTCGAACGCCTCCACGCCGCGCGTCGGGCTGCGGGGACCGGCGTCGGTCGCGGCACAGCCCGCCGTGAGCAGCAACGGGAGTACGAGCAGCAGTGCGGGCCGATTCATGTACGGTTCGACGCCTCCGCCGACCAGCCGGTTCCCGACCGGGGCTCAGGTCTCGCCACCCAGATCCGTCTGGTACGCCTCCCAGAGCAGGTCGGCACCGCGCCGCCGATGCCGGGCCAACCGCCGCAGCAGGTGCCCGGCCCGGTGTCGCAGCTCATCGGGGTGCGCCTCGGGCCGCTCCGCGATCTGCTGGACCGCCAGGATCGCGGCGACGATCGCCACGTGCTCCCGGGTCAGCAGCTGCACGCCGTGGTCCAGTCGCGGCGACTGGGTGAGCAACTCCCGGTAGAGGCCGGTGGGACCTTCGGTGACCCGGACGTGCTCGGCGAAGCCCTGGCGCACCGGACGCAGCCGAAGGAGAACCTCTTCGCGCCAGCGCGGCTCGGTGTTGGCGACGGCGACGGCCCGGCCGAGGGCGTGCACGTCACCGGTGAGGCCGGCCGGGCGCGGCGCGCCGGGTAGACCAATGGAGTGTGGATCGGCGGGGAGCCCCGCCGGATGCGCGACGCGCGGTCGGGCGACGACTGACGGCTGCTGGACCGGACCGGTGACCATGGCACCTCCCGCGCGGCGGCGCTGCTACCCCATACCGCGATGGTGAGGCTGCTCGGCCCGCCCTGTCCAGGGCCCTGAGCCGTCTCATCTGCCCCGTCCGGCCCAATGACCCCACCAGCCACGCTGGTACGGCCCCGGCGCCGCACGGGCCTCCTGGGACGTACGACCGCCTCAGTCCGTCGACGGGCGCTCTGCCAGCCGGCGCAGGTGGTCGGCCACGGCGTGCGCGTCGCCGGCCCGCTCGTCGCCCGGTCGACCCGTCGTGATCGCCTCGGCCAGCGCCCGCAGCTCGGACGGCGGCAGGACGGGCAGCCCCATGCCGCGCAGTGGGATGGTGACCCCCCGGGCACTCCCCGGTGCGGTCGCGAGGATGGCCCGCGCCTGCGGTTCGCCGGCCGGACCGTCGTCGTCCGCCTCGCGGTACGACACCGCGCCGGACTCGATCCGGGCGGTGGCGAGGTCGACGGTGCGGGTGCGCAGCGCACCGCGTACCCGCACCCGGCTGCCGTACAGCCAGGCGGCCGTGCGGAGCACCCGCAGCACCAGGAAGAGGCCGAGCAGGACGAAGGGCAGGCCACACAGGCCGACGAACGGGCTGGGACCGGACTGGTTCGGGTCGGCGGAGTCGCTCAGCCCGGGCGGCAGCAGCCCCGGTGGCAGATCCCGAGCCTCCTCATAGGAGGCGAACGCGTCACCCGGGCCGGTCAGCCGGCGCAACAGCCCGTCGGCGACGAGAGGCAGTGCCACGAACGCAGCGCCCACGGCCGTGAGCAGGACGCCGAACACCACCGCCACGACGCGCTGGCCGGGCGACGCGCCGACCGACAGGCGCAGCTCCTGGTTGGTCACAGGGGGCAGCGTAAGACCCCGCGAACAACGAAGCGCCCCGGCTGGTGGGCCGGGGCGCTTCGTTCGAGGTGGTGGAGGTGCCGGGAATCGAACCCGGGTCCTTCGCCGGTTTGTCAGGGCTTCTCCGAGCGCAGCTCGCTGTGCCTCTACTCGGCCCCACCGCTCACGCGAGCAAGTTGGTGTGACGGGCCCAGTCGCTGATTAATCTCGCCGCACGGACCCCGCGACCGGGTCCGATTGGCCAGCCTCCTAGCTGATGCCGGCTACTGGGACGAAGGCGTTCCCAGGCCGACAGACTTAGCTACTCGCCTCAGGCGGCGAGAGCGAAGTCAGCGCGATTTTGCTTGGCGCTTATAAGTTTCCGACGACCGATTCTCGAGACGACGTCGGCTTCCTCGGCTCGCTTCCCCTGTCGCTGCGTACGAAGTCGAAACCAGTCACCCCCTCGACAGGCCGCCGATGTGGCGGCACTGACAAGACTAACGCCTGCCGCAACAGCTTTCATCCCGAGCCCCGGGCCGGCACGCCGACCCGGACAAACAGGATGAACTAGTCGTCCATTCCCTTGCCGCGTCGACCGGACACCCGGGCGATCTCCCGGTCCGCGTCCCGCTTGGCGAGGTCCTGACGCTTGTCGTACGACTTTTTGCCCTTGGCCAGGGCGATCTCGACCTTGGCCCAGCCGTCCGAGAAGTAGACCTGCAACGGGACGATGGTGAAACCGCCCTCGCGGGTCCTGCCGAGGAGCTTGTCGATCTCGCCCCGGTTGAGCAGCAACTTGCGGGTACGCCGGGGCTCATGGTTGGTCCAGGTGCCCTGGGTGTACTCCGGGATGTGCATCGCGTGCAGGAACAACTCGCCGTCCCGTTCCTGCGCGAACGCGTCGACAAGTGACGCCCGCCCGGCCCGCAGCGACTTGACCTCGGTGCCGGTCAGCGCCATGCCCGCCTCGTACGTGTCGAAGATGGCGTAGTCGTGACGCGCCTTCTTGTTGGAGGCGACCACCTTGCGCCCCTTTTCCCGTGGCATCGGTGCCACCCCCTCTCCTGGAGTCCGCGGCCGGGTTCACCCCGGCCGGACAACCGATCATGCTACCTGAATGAGAAGGACCCTCCCGCGCCGTTTATTTCCGGCTGCGGAAGGGTCCTTGGAGACAACGGGACGACCCGTACGGTGCCTAGACCCGCAGGTAGAAGCGCAGCGTGATCCAGGCGGTGCCCGCGCTGACCAGACCACCGACGCCAGCCATCAGCGGGAAGATGAACAGGATGTCGCCCCAGGTGATCGGCGAGAGCAGACCCTGCAACGCGCTCAACGACCCGTCGAAGAGCAGATACTTCGCCGCGACCAGGGCCACCAGACCGAGCAGTGAACCGATCAGGCCGGCCACCACCGCCTCCAGAACGAACGGCGCCTGAATGAACCAGTTGGACGCGCCGACCAGCTTCATGACCGCCACCTCACGCCGCTTGCTGTACGCGGCCACCTGAATGGTGTTCGCGACCAGCAGCAGGGCGGCGATCGCCATCACGATGGCGGCAGCCAGGGCGATGTTCTGGATCGAGGTGAGGATGTTGAAGATCTTGTCGAGCAGTCGACTCTGGTCGATGATCTCCTCGACACCCGCGGTGTCCTTGTACTGGTCGTAGACGTTCTTGTACTGCTCCGGGTTGTTCAGCTTGAGCCGGAACGCCTCGGGCAGCTGGTCCGGCTTGACCGCGTTCACCAGGTCCGGCGCGTCCTGGTACATCTCCTTGAAGCGCTTGTACGCCTCGTCCTTGTTGACGTAGAGGACGTCCTTGACCAGGGGGTCGCCGTCGAGCTTGGTCTGGAGGTCGGTGCGCTCCTGCTCGGTCACCTCCTGAGTCAAGAAGATCGAGACTTCGATGTTCTTGTAGTAGAGGTCCTTCATGTCGTCGACCTGGCGGTACATGAGACCGCTGGCGCCGAGCATGGTCAGCGAGACCGCCATCGTGATGATCATCGCGATGGACATGGTCACGTTGCGCCACAGTCCGACCAGTACCTCGGACAGGACGTATTTCACGCGCATCGGGATTTCCTCCGGGTCTCCGGCATGAGGTGTTCGTCGTCAGGCTGCGCAGGGGTGGAGCGCCGGCTCACCCGTAGACGCCGCGGGCCTGGTCACGCACGATGCGACCGCTCTCAATCTCAACGACGCGGCGGCGCATCTGGTTCACGATGTTGGAGTCGTGGGTGACCATCACGACGGTCGTGCCGGTGCGATTGATCCGGTCCAGCAGGCGCATGATCTCAATCGAGGTGTCCGGGTCCAGGTTTCCGGTGGGCTCGTCCGCCAGCAGGATCAGCGGACGGTTCACGAACGCCCGGGCGACGGCGACCCGCTGCTGCTCACCACCGGAGAGCTCGTGCGGGTAGCGGTGCTCCTTGCCACCGAGCCCGACCAGCTCCAGCACCTCCGGCACGACCCGGCGGGCAACCGCCTTCGTCTTGCCGATCACCTCGAGGGCGAACGCCACGTTCTCGTACGCGGTGCGGTTGGGCAGCAGCCGGAAGTCCTGGAAGACGCAGCCGATCGAACGCCGGAAGTGGGGTCGCTTCCAGGAGCGCATCGACGTGACGTCCTTGCCGTTGACGACGACGCGCCCCTTGTTGGGGGCCACCTCGTGCAGCAGCATCTTGATGATCGTGGACTTGCCGGAGCCGGATGGACCGATGAAGAAGACGAACTCGCCCTTCTCGATCGAGACGGACACGTTGTCGAGCGAAGGCCGGGACGCCTTCGGGTACGTCTTCGTCACTTGCTCAAGCTGAATCACGGGTGGTGAGTCTACGCGGTGTAACAACTGAGCCAAGCCCCACGCCCCGCCGATCCGGCACGAGTCGTCGAATCAGGCCTCTACCTGGAGATCGATGACGCGCTCCGCCCGCAGGCCGTCACGCACCGTCGCCAGCGAGCTGACGCTGCTTGCGCCAACGGATGCCGGCCTCGATGAAATCGTCGAGGTCGCCGTCGAAGACCCCGCTCGGATTGCCGGTCTCCTGCTCGGTTCGGAGATCCTTCACCATCTGATACGGGTGCAGGACGTAGGAGCGCATCTGGTCGCCCCACGAGCTCGTGCCACCGCTCTTGAGGCCGGCCATCTTCTCTTCCTCCTCCTGGCGCTTGCGCTCCAGGAGCCGGGCCTGGAGCACCCGCAGCGCGGAGGCCTTGTTCTGCAACTGGGACTTCTCGTTCTGGCAGGTCACCACAATGCCGGTCGGGATGTGCGTCAGGCGCACCGCCGAGTCGGTGGTGTTGACGCTCTGCCCACCCGGCCCGGAGGAGCGGTAGACGTCGACCCGAACCTCGTTCTCCGGGATGTCGATGTGGTCGGTCTGCTCCGTGACCGGCAGAACCTCGACGCCCGCGAAGCTGGTCTGCCGACGACCCTGGTTGTCGAACGGGCTGATCCGGACCAGCCGGTGCGTGCCCGACTCGACGCTGAGCGTGCCGTACGCGTACGGCACCTTGACCGCGAAGGTGGCCGACTTCAGGCCCGCCTCCTCGGCGTACGAGGTCTCGTAGACCTCGGTGGGGTAGCCGTGCCGCTCCGCCCAGCGCAGGTACATCCGCAGCAGCATCTCGGCGAAGTCCGCGGCGTCCACGCCACCCGCGCCGGCCCGGATGGCGACCAGCGCCTCCCGGGAGTCGTACTCGCCGGAGAGCAGGGTGCGGACCTCCATCTCCTGGATGGCCTTGGTCAGCCCGGTGATCTCCGACTCGACCTCGGTCAGCACACCCGGGTCGGCCTCGGCCTCGGCCAGCTCCAACAGCACCTGGGCGTCGTCGAGGCCGGAACGCAGGCTGCCCAGCTTGCTGATCTCGCCGTTGACGTACGACAGCTGCGAGGTCACCTGCTGGGCCTTGGCCTGGTCGTCCCACAGATCGGGGGCGGACGCCTCCTGCTCAAGGCGGGCCTTGTCCTCGTGGAGCCGGTCGATGTTGAGGACGGCCTCGATGTTTCGCAGGGTCGCGTCGAGTTCCTTGAGCTGTTCGGCGTAATCGGCAGCGGTCACGACAGACAAGCGTACTGTGCCGCAGGCTGCGCAGCTCGTCGTGGATGCGCGAACTGGCCGCAGGTCACCCGACGGGGGCGGACTTCAGCCACGACAGGGCAGCCCGGTGGTAGGCGACGGCGAACTCCAGCGCGCTGGCGTCGTACGTCTCGCCGTCCCGTTTGGCGTTCTTCACCTGCTCCCGGACCTGGGCGAGGGCCTCGGTGTGGTATTCGTTGGCCGAGGCGTACAGGCCCTTCAGCTGGCTGGCGGAGTGCAGGTTGCCGAAAGCCATCCGGAGCGCTATCGGGTTGCGGATGGTGTCGCGCCCCGGGTTCTCCGCGAGCCAGCGGGAAAACGTCCGTTTTCCGCTGGCGGTGAGTGCGTAGGGCTGGCTCATCCGCGGGCCCGGCTTACCGAGCCGCACGAAACCCCGCTCAGCCAGCACCGGCAACTCGCGGTACACCTGACTGCGGGTCATCGACCAGTACGGCGCCAGACGGCGCTCAGCGGCGGCCATCAACTGACCGCCTGTCATCGGGCCCTCGTGGAGGAGGCCGAGCAGGGCCGCCGCCGTAGGGTTGACTCCGGAATCCGCCATGCCCACTACGCTGCCACTTTGCGCACCCGGCGTCCAGGATTTGCCGGTTTGCCACCCGACAGGACTTCCTAAGTGCACTGTCGGCGGCAGACTGTCCGTTGAGGACTATCGATGGATTGCACATTCCGGGCGTCCGCCGGCGGCGCCCACGCGCGCCGCCGGCGGGTTGTCGCCGGTCAGCCCATGTGGGGGTACGTGTGGTCGGTCGGCGGCACGAAGGTCTCCTTGATCGTCCGCGGGGAGATCCAACGGACCAGGTTCAGCCAGGAGCCGGCCTTGTCGTTGGTGCCGCTGGCGCGGGCGCCACCGAAGGGCTGCTGCCCGACCACCGCGCCGGTCGGCTTGTCGTTGATGTAGAAGTTGCCGGCCGCGTACCGCATGCGCTCGCCGACCGACTCGACGACCCGACGGTCGGTGGCGAACACCGAGCCGGTCAGCGCGTACGGGGCGATCGACTCCGCCTGCGCGACAACCTCGTCGAACCGGGCGTCGTCGAACACGTGCACGCCCAGGATCGGCCCGAAGTACTCGGTGGTGAAGGTCTCGTGGGCGGCGTCGCCGCACTCGAAGAGCGTCGGTCGCACGAAGTAGCCGACCGAGTCGTCGGCGGTGCCACCGGCCAGCACCCGGCAGCTGTCGTCACCGGCGATCAGCTCCAGCGCGGCGGTGTGCCGGGCGAACGCCTTGTCGTCGATCACCGCACCGCCGAAGTTGCCGAAGTCGGCCACGTCACCGTAGGTCAGCGAGTCGGTGGTGGCGGCCAGCCGGTCCCGCAGCCCACCCTCCCAGATCGAGCGCGGCACGTACGCCCGCGAGGCGGCCGAGCACTTCTGGCCCTGGTACTCGTACGCGCCACGGATCAGCGCGGTGTGCAGCGCGTCCACGTCGGCGCTGGTGTGCGCGACGACGAAGTCCTTGCCGCCGGTCTCACCGACCAGGCGCGGGTAGCCCCGGTAACGGGAGATGTTGTCGCCCACGGTCCGCCACAACTGCTGGAAGACCTTTGTCGAACCGGTGAAGTGGATGCCGGCCAGATCCGGGTCGGCGAGCACGACGTCGGAGACCTCATCGCCCCGGCCGGTGACCATGTTGATCACGCCGGGCGGCAGGCCGGCGGCCTCGAACAGCCGCATGGTGAAGTGCGCGGCGAACTGCTGGGTCGGGCCCGGCTTCCAGACCACCGTGTTGCCCAGCAGGGCCGGCGCCGACGGCAGGTTGCCGGCGATGGCGGTGAAGTTGAACGGGGTGACCGCGTAGACGAAGCCCTCCAGCGGGCGGTGGTCGAAGCGGTTCCAGACGCCGGGCGAGGACGCCGGCTGCTCCTCGAGCAGGCGACGCGCGAAGTGCACGTTGAACCGCAGGAAGTCGATGAACTCGCACGCCGCGTCGATCTCCGCCTGGATCGCGGTCTTCGACTGGCCGAGCATGGTGGCGGCGTTGAGCGTGTCCCGCCAGGGGCCGGCGAGCAGCTCGGCGGCGCGCAGGAAGATCGCGGCGCGTTCCTCGAAGGGCAGAGCCCGCCACATCGGCGCGGCGTCCTTGGCCGCCTTGGTCGCGGCGCGCGCGTCGTCGTGGGTGGCGTGCGCGGTCACCCCCAGCACGTGGGCGTGCTTGTGCGGCTGCACCACGTTGATCGGGTCACCGCTGGCCATCCGCTGCTCACCGCCGATGGTCATCGGCAGGTCGATGCGCTCGGCGGCGAGCTCGGTCAGCCGCCGCTGGAGCCGGTCCCGGTCGGGGCTGCCCGGCTCGTAGTTGCGAACCGGCTCGTTGCGCGGCTCGGGAACGGAGAACACGGCATCCATCAAGGCTCCTGGCGATCTCGACAGCAGTGGCGAAACCGGACCCGCGGGGACCGACCGGATGGCCGGACACCGGACGCCACCACGAGAGGCCGAGCAGCGGCGGGACCTCCCCTGATTCTCCCACGACGGGCCACGCGACCCACTTCCGCCACCGCCCTGCACCAAGGACCGCCCCACCCCTCCTCTCCTTACCGACCGGTCTCGATCCGTCCCGCCGTCCCGGGGCGACAGGCAGCCCAGCGGGCCCGCGTACCCTGAATGGTCGGTGACCTGCCGCCTCGAAGGGGAGACGATGACCAAGCAGCCCGGCCGCGTCCCGGCCGCTGAGTCGGACGAGCCGGCGGTCGACGCGGCCAGCGCCGGCAGTCGGCCGCTGCCCGCCCCCGGCGCCGCAGTGCTCGCGCTGCTGGCGCTCGGTTGGCTGGCCGCCATGCTCTGGTCCACCCGGGAGGCCATCACCTCGGCGGCGGCCGGGGTCACCGCGATCAGCCTCTCCGCGTTCGCCCTGCCCGGCGTGATCTCGGCCGCACTGGTGGCCGGGGCGGCCGTCGCGCTGGCCGCCGGCAACCTGCTGGCCCGCCGGTACGGGGACTGGGCCACGCTGCGCTTCGCCGGGGCGATCGGCGGCGGAATGCTGGTCGGGCTCGCTGCCGCGGTGGCCATCAACCTCACCTACTTCGACACGTCCACCACCAACGTGATCGCCGGCACCACCGCGGCCGCGGCGATCATCGGGGGCGCGCTGGCCGGCGCGCGGACCGCCCCGGCGATCGGCGCTGTGGTCACCGCCGCGCTGGGCACGCTGATCTTCGTGGTCGCGTTCAGCCGCGCCCGGGACCCGCTGTTCGACCTCTTCGGCTCCGGCGACAGCCAGGAATCGTTGATCAACGCGGCCAAGTGGGTGTCCCGTACCGAATCGCTCGTCGCCGGGCTGCTCGCCGGGCTTCTGGCCTTCGGCTACCTGACCTGGGCACGGCGTCGAGCCGTCCGCCGCGATCCCGAGGCCCCGGCGCTGCGCTGGCCGGCGTACCTGCTCGCCGGCGCCGGGCCGGGGCTCCTCCTGCTGCTCGCCGAAGTGATCATCAGGGTTGGTGGCCGGTCGCTGCTCGACCTGGCCAGCGCGCTGAGTGAGGCGGACGCGGTGGCGCAGACCTCGCTGGGCACCTCGCGGGTGGACAACGGCATCTGGGTGCTCTTCGTGGGGGCGCTGACCGCGCTCATCGCATTCGGCCGCACGCTCAGCCCGGCCCACAGCGACGACGACGAACCGGCCCACAGCCCGAACCCGGTCCCGGACCAGGTCGATCCGGCGGACGACAAGCCGGGCTACGCCAAGGCGTTCGACGCGGACCCGGCCGAGACATTCGACGGCGACCCAGCTGAGACGCCCGACGCGGACCCGGCGAAGGCGGATCCGGCTCGCTGACGCCTCACCGAGGCCGGCGTTCGGCGCCGGCGAACGGGGCCGGCGTTCGGCGCATGCGGCCGGGGCCGGCGTTCGGCGCCGGTGCCGGTGTCCGGCTGCTGTTGGGGCGGTGTTCGGCTCAGTCGGTCGCGGTCAGCAGCTGGTCCAGCTCCGTCACGTCGTACCACTCCAGCTCGTGGTCCTCGGCGCCGTCCACGGTGAACTGGGCGTCCGGGTCACCAGCCGCCGCCTCGGCCACGACGTCGGCCGCCGCGCCGACCTCCTCGGCCGCGTCCGTGCCGTCCACGTGGATCGCCGCGACGGAGCCCACCGGCACGGCGTCGGTCAACGTCACCGCGCTGGAGCCCAGCTCGCCGTCGCCGCGCCCGATCGCTGCCGACGGCAGGTCGACCGAGATGACGACGCGACGGCGGGGAGCGGTCGGGTCGGCCCGGAGCAGGTGCAGGGCGTCCTGGGCGGCCCGGGTGAAGGCGACGTACTCCAACTCCTCCTCGTCACCCTCGGCGTACCACTCGCGCAGCGCCGGGGTCACGGCGTGCGCCTGGTCTGCGGCCAGGCCCTCCGCACGCAGCCGGGCCAGCATCGGTACGGTCGCCGGAACGTAAACCCGGACAAGCTCGTCGGTCACCGGTCGTCTCCCCGCGTCGTCCTCCACCGGCGGCCGCCGGCACGGGCGCAGATCATGCCGCACGCCGTGACCGTCATACACCCCGCCTCCGGCCGGAGGAAGTTCCCCGCCGGTGTGTCCCGCGTGATTGGTCCCGCCCCCGACCCGGTCCCGTGCTGGGCGGCGAGGGCTGTCGGTGGCAAACTGAGCCAAACGACATCAATCCCGGGGAGTTTCTGTGGAGCCGAGGTTCCTGCTGCTCACCGACGTGGCCGCCGAGCTCAACGTGTCGGACTCGCAGGTCTACCACATGGTGCGCAGCGGCGAACTGCCGGCGATCAAGATCGGCGGGCGCGGCCAGTGGCGCGTCGAACGCGCCCGGCTGGAAGAGTACATCGCGCGCAAATACGACGAGACAGCAGACTGGGTGCAGAGCAACCCGCTGGTCGACCGCGACCCCGAGTAGTAGAAGCCCCGACTCGTTCCCCAGCCTGACCCGCCCGCGCCGCTCAGCCCGACCCGCTCAGCCCGACCCGCTCAGCCCGACCCGCCCCGCCCTGGCCTGGCCTGGCCTGGCCTGGCCCCTTCGTCCGTCCGCCCGCCCGTCCGTCCGCCCGTCCGCCCGTCCGCCCGTCCGCCCGTCCGCCCGTCCGCCCGTCCGTCCGGGGGATGATCCACTCGGCTTTACGGAAGTCGGGGTGTCGGGGTCGCTGGGACCGCGCGATTTCAAGGAACCCGAGTGGATCATGCGCCGCGTCGGCAACGGAGGCCACGAGGGCATTGACCGTGGCCGTTCTGTCGCTCAGAATCGAGCTTGTCGAAGGCAAACGAAAGCAAACGCAAGGTCGAGGGGGCCATGATGAGCGGAGTGCGACCCGGTCCTTCCCGACCACCCGTGCGGTTGCGCCCCGTCCCGCCCTTCGACCCGCCGTACGTTGACGAGGCCGACGGGTCGTGCTGGCCCCCGATGACCGACGGTCAACTCGCCCTCGACCTGTTCGCCTCCACCCGGCCCAACCCGGTCCGGCCGCCGGAGCGGCGAGCAGCCCTGCGCCCGGTGCCCAGCCGGTCCACCACCACCCACCCGGTCGCGTCGTTGCCGACGTCGACCGCACCGGAAACCACCCGAGCCGCGCACCGCTTCGTCGGCACCTGCCTTGAGGTGGTCAACGGCTACCGCTCGCCGGCCCAGGTGCGAGCGCTGCTCGACCCGGCCCGAGCGGGCGACCTGTTGACCGAACTCGCCCGCGCATCCGGGCGGGCCGGGGCATCCCGACGCCGCGGCGGCCGGCCACTGGTTCGGCTGCTACGCCTGCGAGTCTGCGAGCCCCGGGACGCCGCGGTGGAGGCGGCAGCCGTCCTCACCGGGGCGGGCGGCCGAAGTTGGGCGATGGCGCTGCGCCTCGAACATCGCCGGGGTCGCTGGCTCTGCGTTGCCCTACACGTGGTCTGACCGCACCTGCCCCGGACGTCGGCGAGGCCCAGAGACACCGACGGGCCCCGGCCTGGTCGGCCGGGACCCGTCGGTCAGACGCTGTCGGTGCAGCTGCTGTTGGTCAGTTGCCGCCGTTGGGGGCGCCGTGGCAGCGCTTGTACTTACGGCCCGAGCCACACGGGCACGGCGCGTTGCGGGACGGGCCGTTGCTCGCCTCGGCCTGGTTCGGTGCCGGCCGACGGGCGGCGGCCGACGGAACTGCCGGGCCACGCAGCCCGGATGCCGGCCGCTGCGGCGCGGACGGTGCGCTCCGCCCCGGTGCCGCCGGAGCACCCGGAGCCGGTCGGCCCACACCGAGCGCCGGAGCCTGCTGCTCAGCCTGCTCCACGGCGACCGCGCCCGGGCTGGCCTCGCCGTCGATGGTCGGCGCGGAGTATTGCAGGCCCTGCCGCCGCGGTGCCTGGTTGAGGCCCTTGGCCCGGATCTCCACCGGCTTGTCGAGCAGGGTGACCTCGTCGGCCCCCTCCTCCGGCTCCGGTTCGGTCACCTGGACGTCGACGTTGTAGAGGAAACCGACTGTCTCCTCCTTGATGCCGTCCATCATGGTGGCGAACATGTCGAAGCCCTCGCGCTGGTATTCCACCACCGGGTCGCGCTGGGCGTACGCCCGGAGGTTGATGCCCTCCTGGAGGTAGTCCATCTCGTAGAGGTGCTCGCGCCACTTGCGGTCGATGACCTGGAGCAGCACCATCCGCTCGAGCTGGCGCACCCCCTCGGTGCCGAGCTGCTCCTCACGCCGGTCGTACGCGGCGTTGGCGTCCTCCTTGAGGCGGGCGACCAGGAAGTCGGCGTCCATACCGGCCCGGGAACCGCCGGCCTCCTCTTCCAGCTCCTCGATCGTCACGCCGACCGGGTAGAGCTGCTTGAGGCTGGACCAGAGCTGCTCAAGGTCCCAGTCTTCGCCGTAGCCGTCGGAGGTGGCGCCCCGCACGTACGCCTCGACGGTGTCGTCGATCATGTTGCGGACCTGGTCAGAGAGGTCTTCACCGTTGAGCACCCGGAGCCGCTCGGCGTAGACGACCTGGCGCTGCTTGTTGAGCACCTCGTCGTACTTGAGCACGTTCTTGCGGATCTCGGCGTTCTGGCCCTCGATCTGGGCCTGGGCGCTCTTGATCTGCCGGGTGACCATCTTCGACTCGATGGGCACGTCCTCCGGGATGTTGAAGCGCTCCATCACCGCCTCGACCGCTCCGGCCCGGAAGCGCCGCATCAGCTCGTCCTGAAGGGACAGGTAGAAACGGGACTCGCCCGGGTCGCCCTGCCGGCCGGCGCGACCACGCAGCTGGTTGTCGATCCGCCGGGACTCGTGCCGCTCGGTGCCCAGCACGTAGAGGCCGCCGGCGGCCGAGACCTCTTCCGCCTCGGCGTCGCAGGCCTGCTTCCAGGTGGGAAGGACCTCCTCCATCGCCTTGGCGTACTCTTCCTCGTTTTCCAGCGGGTCGAGGCCGCGCTGGCGCAGCTCGTTCGCGGCGAGGAACTCGGCGTTGCCACCGAGCAGGATGTCGGTGCCGCGGCCGGCCATGTTGGTCGCGACGGTGACCGCGCCCTTACGCCCGGCCTGGGCGACGATCTCGGCCTCCCGGGCGTGGAACTTGGCGTTCAGCACGTTGTGCGGGATGCCGCGGCGGCGCAGCAGCTGGGAGAGGATCTCGGAGTTTTCCACCGAGACGGTGCCCACCAGCACCGGCTGACCCATCTGGTGCCGCTCGGCGATGTCCTCGATGACGGCGTTGAACTTGGCCTTTTCCGTCTTGTAGATGACGTCCGGCCGGTCCTCGCGAACCATCGGGCGGTGGGTCGGAATGGTCACGACGCCGACCTTGTAGACCTTGTTGAACTCGCTCGCCTCGGTCTGCGCCGTACCGGTCATCCCGGACAGCTTCTCGTAGAGGCGGAAGTAGTTCTGGAGGGTGATGGTGGCCAGGGTCTGGTTCTCCTGCTTGATCTCCACCCCCTCCTTGGCCTCGATCGCCTGGTGCATGCCCTCGTTGTAGCGACGGCCGTGCAGGATGCGACCGGTGAACTCGTCGACGATCAGGACCTCACCGTCGCTGACGATGTAGTCCTTGTCGCGCTTGTAGAGCTCCTTGGCCTTGATGGCGTTGTTGAGGTAGCCGACCAGCGGGGTGTTCACCGACTCGTACAGGTTGTCGATGCCGAGCCGGTCCTCGACCTTGGCGACACCCCGCTCGGTCACGGCGATGGTGCGCTTGGAGTGGTCGACCTCGTAGTCGCCCTCGCCGTCGGTGCCGGGCTGGAGCCGGGCCACCACGCCGGCGAATTCGCCGTACCAGCGGGCGGAGTGCTCGGCCGGACCCGAGATGATCAACGGGGTGCGGGCCTCGTCGATCAGGATGGAGTCGACCTCGTCCACCACCGCGAAGTTGTGCCCGCGCTGCACCAGCTCTTCCTTCGACCAGGCCATGTTGTCGCGCAGGTAGTCGAAGCCGAACTCGTTGTTGGTGCCGTAGGTGATGTCGCACTCGTAGGCGGCCTTGTGCTCACTTGCCGGCCGGTTGGGCAGCACCACGCCGACGGTCAGCCCGAGGAACTCGTGCACCCGGCCCATCCACGCCGCGTCACGCTGGGCGAGGTAGTCGTTGACCGTGATCACGTGGACGCCCTTGCCGGAGAGCGCGTTGAGGTAGACGGCCATGACCGAGGTCAGCGTCTTGCCCTCACCGGTCTTCATCTCGGCGATGTTGCCGAAGTGCAGCGCCGCGCCGCCCATCACCTGGACGTCGTACGGGCGCTGGCCGAGCACCCTGGCGGCCGCCTCGCGGGCCACCGCGAACGCCTCCGGCAGCAGGTCGTCGAGCGTCTCACCCTCGTCGAGCCGCTCCCGGAACTGTTCGGTCATGCCGGCCAGTTCCTCGTCGGTGAGGTTGACGTAGTCGTCCTCGATCGAGCTGACGGCATTGGCGATCGCCTTGAGGCGGCGCACCATGCGGCCCTCGCCCGCGTTAAGGACCTTTTCCAGAATCGACACGGATCAACGCTCCCCTAGACAGTCTCGAACCATCGTAGGCGCTCCATCGGCGCGATGGTCACTGGTGGCGGTGCTCGACCCCGCCGAACCCGACATAATTCGCGTCCTGCACACGCCCCAAACGTTATCCGGTTACGCCGTCGGCGAACGCTACGGCAGGATGCACGAGTGGAGCTCGTGGAGATCATCGAGGACGGCGTGCTGCTGCGGCCCTGGCGAGAGACGGATGCCGAGGCCGTGCACCGAGCCTGCCAGGACCCGGACATTCAGCGTTGGACCACCGTACCGCGCCCGTACCGGCCGGAACACGCGCACGGATTTGTCACCGAGATGAGCCGGAAGGCCTGGGCCGAGGGCACCGGGGCACCGTTCGCGGTCTGCGACCCGGACACCGGGGAGCTGCTGGGTTCCAGCGGGCTGATCTCGATCGACAAGGACGGCACCGGTGAGATCGGCTACTGGACGGCACCCTGGGCGCGTGGTCGGGGCGTGATGGTCCGGGCCACCCGGGCGGTGGCCCGCTGGTCCTTCGACACCCTCGGGCTCCGCCGGCTCATCTGGCAGGCCGAGGTGGGCAACCACGCCTCCCGGCTGGTGGCACTCCGGGCCGGTTTCCGGATCGACGGCAGGTTGCGGCTGGCCCATCCGGCGCTGCCCGGCAACGCGGACGGCTGGATCGGCTCGCTGCTGCCCGGCGAGGTACCGGCCGTCGGGTCGACCGGGCCGGCCGGACCGGGCACCCTCGCCGCCCGGCGGGCCGCCGTCTTCGGCCGCCCGCAGCCCGTTCTGTTCGCCGAGACCGGGGCCGGCGAGCTGCGTCTGCGGCCCATGGAGGAGAAGGACCTGGACGCCGTGGTGCAGACCTGCCGGGACCCGGAAAGCATCCGCTGGACGACAGTGCCGGACCCGTACGAGCGCGCCGACGCGCAGGGCTACCAGGCTTACGGCCGGGACGCCTGGGCTCGGGGGGACGCCGCCTGCTTCGTGATCGCCGACTCCGACGACCGGTACGCGGGCACGCTCGACCTGCGGCTCTCCCCCGCCGACCCGTTGGTGGCCGACGCCGGCTTCATGACCGCGCCGGCGGCCCGGGGCCGGGGCTACCTGCCCGCCGCGCTGGTCGCGCTCAGCGCCTGGGGCTTCAGCACGTTGGGCCTGGCGCGGATCGAGTGGAAGGCGAACGTGGGCAACACCTCCTCCCGCCGGGCGGCGGAGAAGGCGGGCTTCCTGGTCGAGGGGATCGCCCGGGGCGGCGTGCAGCACCGGGGCGAGCGGGTGGACGTGTGGGTCGGGGCGCTTCTCGCGAAGGATCTGGGATGAAGCTGCGGCCGGTCGTCGAGGCGCACGGGGTGCGGCTGCGCCCGTTTCGCGCGCAGGACAGCGCCAACGTGGTGGACGGCTGCGCGGACCCGCTGAGTCAACGGTTCGTGTCGAACCTGCCGACGCCGTACACCGAGACCGACGCCCGCTGGTGGATCGACGTCGGCGCCCCGGCGGCCTGGACCGGCGGCGGCACGGCGTACGCCGTCGCGGACCCCGCGACCGATCGTCTGCTCGGCGCGGTGGGGTTGAACAACCCGGTGCCCGCCCGGGGTCAGCTGGAGATCGGCTACTGGATGCGACCGGCGGCGCGCGGTCGCGGGCTGGCCACCGCGGCGACCCGCGCGCTGAGCGAGCACGCGTTCGCCGCCGGGGCGGCCCGACTGGAGCTGCTCACCGAGCCGGAGAACGGCCCGAGCCAGCGGGTCGCGCTGGCCGCCGGCTTCCGCTACGAGGGTTTGCGCCGTTCGGCAGGCGCTTCCCGCGACGCGGGCCGGCACGACCTGCTGGCCTGGGTACGCGTCGCCGGTGATCCGCCCGGCCCGGCCGCCCGGCTGCTGCCCGACCTGCCCGGCGGGGTGCTCACCGACGAGGTGGTGGCGCTGCGGCCACTCGCGCCGGACGACGCGGCGCTGATGTACCGGCTGCACAGCCGACCCGAGGTGGTGGCGAACCAGGCGCCGCCGGTGCCGCCGACGCACGAGGCGATGGAGCGACGTTGTCGTCTCGCGCAGAGCGGCTGGCTGACCGGCGAGATCGCCCGGCTGATGATCACGGACGTGGCCAGCGGCGAGCCGGCGGGCAGTTGCGGCTTGTCGTACACCGACGTGGCCGCCGGTGAGGCGTCGGTCGGCTACGCGTTGCTGCCGGACTGGCGCGGCCGGGGGTACGCGACGCGGGCGGTCCGGTTGCTCGCGGGCTGGGCGTTCGGCTCGGCCGGTATCGCCCGGCTGTCGGCCGGCACGGTACCGGACAACACCGCGTCGCACCGGGTGCTGGAGCGGGTCGGTTTTCGGCGCGAGTCCGTTCAGCGCGGCCGGCTGCCCGGGTTGGCCGGCGCCCGCCTGGACGACCTGACCTTCGCGCTGCTCCCCGCCGACCTCCGCTGACAGATCGTGGAGTTGTGGTGGGCGTTTCCCCACCACAACTCCATGATCGGCGCGGATCGGCTACCGGTCAGGTGGCGAGGGAAATGATGCCGTAGTCGTACGCGTGGCGCCGGTAGACGACGCTGGGGCGGCCGGACTCCTTGTCCTGGAAAAGGTAGAAGTCGTGGCCGACCAGTTCCATCTCGAACAGCGCGTCGTCGATGGTCATCGGCTCGGCCGGGTGGACCTTCTCCCGGGCGATGTGCCACGGCTGGTCGTCGTGCTCCTCTTCGACCCGCTCCGCGACCGCGGTGCCGGCGCGGGCGCCGTCGCTGGGCGCGCTCAGCTCGTTGGGCACCAGGTCCGCGACCGGAAGGCCCGCTGTGGCCTCGGCGACGGAGATCGGCGCGTGGCGGCCCCGGTGTACGCGGCGGCGGTCGGCCGCGCGGCGCAGCCGGGTGTCGAGCTTCGCGATGGCCGCGTCGAGCGCGCTGTAGAAGTCGTTCGTGCAGGCTTCGGCCCGAATCACCGGGCCCCGGGAAACGCAGGTGATCTCCACCCGCTGGCAGTGGTCGGCCTGGCGCGGATTGCGCTCGTGAAACAGCTCGACATCGACGCGAATAAGTTTGTGGTCGTAGCGTTCGATCTTCGCGAGTTTCTCGGCTACGTGTACCCGGTAATGGTCCGGCACTTCGACGTTTCGGCCCTTGACCACGATGTCCACGTGACCTCCCTTGTTCGGACGGTCTTCGATCCGGTTACCCGGCCGCGCGCCGTGGGGAGACCCGCTGGCGTCGACCGGTTGGTACGGCTACGCCCTCCTCTCACCGCCAGGGGCGGTTGGAACGACCTCCTACCCCCGACAGCGAAACGCTAACTCCTGTTCGCCCGGCAGTCACCCCATGTTGCCGAGACGGCCAAGGATTTTTCGCAGCTCATACACCAACGGGTGAAACGGAAACACGGTCGGTTACGACTGGTGTCTTTTCTCGGTCGCCGCGAGCACCGCCGCAACACTCGGTGCCCACCCTGTCGCGGTCAGCACCCGGCTCGCGGCCGCGAGGGTCACGCCGGTGGTGACGATGTCGTCGAGCAGCACCACGACCGGCGCCGCGCCCTCGGCACGACCCCGGCCCGGCCCGCTCGAGCGGGGCTGGAAGGCCGCCTCGGCCGCCGCCGCGCGTCCGGCGCTGTCCAGGGTGACCGAGTCGGGCCGGGGCGACGCCCGCAGCGGACGGTGCACCCGCACCGCCCAACCGCTCCGGTTGAGCCGGGCCGCGCAGTGCCGGGCAAGCCGGTCGAGGTGGTCCCCGTAACGGGACCGGGCCGCCGCCGCGGTGTCCGGGACCGGAACCAACGCCACCGGGCGGGCCCCACCGACGGCCGCCGCGACGACCTCGGCGAGCAGCGCGCCGAGCGGGCGAGCAAGGCCGTGTCGGCCGCGTTCCTTGTACGCCAGCAGGGCCTCGCGCAGCGGACCCGCGTACGGGCCGAGGGCGACGCAGGACGGCAGGCCCGGCGGGGCGGGGGTAGGGCGGACCGCCCGTGGTCGCAACGCACCCAGCGCCACGACACAGGCTGGGCAGACCCCGCGCCGCAGGCCGGGTCGGCGCTCCCGACAACCGGCGCAGTCTGCGGGCAGCACCAGGTCGGCGAGGTCCGCCCAGAGCCCGCTCACCGTGTCAGTAGAGGAAGAACGGCGCCGACGGGTTGCTCGGCCGGACGCCGGTCGGCACGGGGGCGATGTCGCGTACCCGGCCGGGCTCGATCCGTTCGAACGGGCTGCTGCGGTAGGCCACTCCGTTCGCCTCGTACATGTAGGCCCCGCTGGCCGCCCGCACGCCGCGGTTGGTCGGGTACGCCGTCAGGTGGGTGACCTTGGCGCCGAGGTCGGTCCGCAGCGGCGTCTCCAGGGCGCCGTCGACACTGATCTCGTAGATCGCCGGCTGGCCGACCGACCCCGCCACCACGAGCTGGTCCTCCCTGCCCCAGTCGACCGCCGTCGGGTTGGTCAGCGAGGTGACCAACTCTCGGGGCGGGCCGATGGAGACCCCGCCGCCGTCGAGGTTGACCGCGGCGACGTAGAGACGGCCGCCGGCAATCAGCGCCACCCGCTGGCCGTCCAACGCGGCGGCCACCGCGGTGACCGCGGCGGAGGGCAGGTTGAGCGGCACCGGATACATCCGGGCCGCCTCGTCGAACCGGTAGAGCTGCCCGTCGGCCACCACCAGGCCGCGGCTGGGGCGGTTGTCGACCGTACGCAGCCAGACCGGTCGGCTGATCGAGGAGTACCCGGTGCCGCCGCTGCGGCTGAGCACGGAGACCGGGTCGGCGCCCGTGCCCACCGCGAGTCGGTACCGGTTCTTGCCGCTGCCGGTGACCACCATCGCGGCGAGGATCCGGCGGTCCTTGGCCAGCCCGAGGCTGGCGGAGACGACGTTACGGTTGGCCTCGGGTGTCAACGGCACGGTGCCACTGGGCTCGCCGTCGAAGTCGAGTGGGTGGATCGCGCCGTCGTACACGCCGAACCGCTGCGGGCCGGCGACATACGGGTAGAGCACCCGGGAGTCTCGTCGCTCGCCCAGGTCCACCACGGGCTGCGCGTTGTTGCGGATCTTCAACTCCAGCTGACCGGTAAGGTCGCCCAACGACCAGGCGATCTGCGTGATCAACTGATCGATCCCGTTCTGGTCGTCACCGGACATGTCCAGGTTGACCTCCCACCGACCGTTCCCGCCGGTGGCGTTGTTGATCAGCTCGGTGCGGTCCGGCAGCCCGACGACCCCCGGGCGCAACCAGTCGGAGGGGCCGCCGACCAGCCACTTCACCACCTCGTTGACCTGCCGCTCGACCGGCACCGCCAGCGGTCGGTACCGCTGGTCAGGCACCAGGCGGGCGCGGTCGGAGCTCCAGAAGTAGATCGTTTCGTCCTGGTAATACTGGCGGAGGGCGGTGTCGCTGAGCAGCAGCACGTTGGGCGGGTTGATGATGTACAGGCCGGCGCGATCACCGTCGACGCCGCCGTCGAACGACGCGCTGCGCAGGCCGAACTCGTACTCCGTCTCGGTCGCCACCGGTGGAGCCAGGGTGCCGTTGGTCCGCAGAACACCGAGCTGCTGCACGGCGATCTTCACGGTCGTGGTCCGGTCCCTGTTGGGGGTGTAGACCGCCTCGCGCAGCCGGACCACGTTAAGCGCGACCTCGCTGCCCTTCTTGTCCTGTAGCCGGGTCTTGTCCTCCGGGGCGATGAACGCCTTGACCCGCTCGTACGCTCGATCCGGCTCGCCTGCGGCGGCGGACAGGAAGTTGCGGACGAACGCCCCGTTGTCGCTGCCGCCGGCCGTCCGCGTCGGTGGCTCACTGCCCCGACTGATCACACCGGCCTCGGTCGCCGCGCCGCCCTTGCCGTCCACCCGCACGTCGGATGCCGCCGGGATGCCACAGCCGGCGCCCAGCAGCACCATCACGCCGAGGGCCCCGAGCACAGTTGGCCGTCTCACGAGCGCACCTCCGTCCGCTGCCCGTCTCCGGCCGGAGCCGGGCCGATCGCCAATGCACCGCCGGTGCCGGGACCGATGGCCAGTGGCCCACCGTCGCGGGGGCCGCCGAACGGCAGGGCGGCGTCGGCCGGCACCAGCCGCAGCGGTGAGGTGGTCAGCCGATCGCCCGCACGGGCCGGCAGGGTGAGCCGGAACTGCGCGCCCTGCCCGGGCGCACCCCACGCCTCCAGCCAGCCGCCGTGCAGCCGTGCGTCCTCCAGGCTGATCGACAGCCCCAGCCCGGTGCCCCCGGTCTGCCGGGCCCGGGACGGGTCCGCCCGCCAGAACCGGTTGAACACCAGCTTCTCCTCGCCCACCTTCAGCCCCACACCGTGGTCGCGGACGGTGATCGCCACGGCGGTCTCGTCGATGCCGAGGGTGATCAGCACCGGGCGGGCCTCACCGTGCTCGACGGCGTTGCCGACCAGGTTGCGCAACACCCGCTCGACCCGGCGCGGGTCGACCTCGGCGATCACCGGCGTGCCCGGCAGGTCGAGTTCGATCGGTACGCCCACCCGCTCGGCCAGGCCAGCCAGCCGGTCGACCACCCGGTGCACCACCGGCACCAGGTCGGTCGGCTCGGAATCCAGCATGGCGAAGCCCGCGTCGAACCGACTGATCTCCAGCAGGTCGGTGAGCAGCTCCTCGAATCGATCCAGCTCGGCCTGGAGCAGCTCGGCGCTACGGGCGACCGCCGGGTCGAACTCGTCTCGCTCAGCGAAGATCAGGTCGGCGGCCATCCGGACCGTGGTCAGCGGGGTACGCAGTTCGTGGGAGACGTCTGAGGTGAAGCGGCGCTGCAACCGGGACATCTCTTCCAGGCGCAGGATCTGCCGTTGCAGGTTGGTGGCCATCTGGTTGAACGACGCGGCGAGCAGGGCCAGGTCGTCCTCGCCGTTGACCACCATCCGCTGATCGAGCAGGCCCGCGGAGAGCCGCTGGGCGGTTCGTGCGGCGACCCGGACCGGGTTGACCACCAGCCGGGTGACCAGCGCCGCAAGCAACCCGAGCAGGATCACCAGCGCTACCCCGGTGGCCACCACTGTGGCGCGGGCGTCGGCGGCGGTGACGTCCTGCCGGCCCAGCGGGACCAGATAGTAGAGCTCGATCTGGCCGAAGCGGGTGGGCACCGGCGAGCCGTAGACCAGGTATTTGGTGGTCTTGTCGGTGAGTCGCCCGGTGCGGATCTGGCTGGCCACCTTGCCGTCGGCGATCGCGGCCCGCAGCTCGGGGCTGATCAGCGACTGCACGTTCGCCGACGGGGAGGTGCGCGTCTGGATGTCGTTGGGATAGCCGTCGGCGGTGATCGCGACCACCACCCCGCTGGTCTGCTGGGGGTCGCCGCCGGCCAGGTAGTTGACAGTGCCGTCGATGGTCTCCTGAAGCTGCGCCTCCTGCGGCTGCCCGTAGAAGGAGACCTGCTTGGCCGCGTAGCTGGCACCGCTGGTCACCCGCTGCCGGACGTCGCTGCGCGCGCTGTCGAGCAGGATTGTGGTGATCTTGTCAGCGATCAGGAACGCGAACCCGCCGACCAGCAGGCTGGACGCGACCAGCGTGATGGTCACGACCCGGACCTGGAGCGAGCGGCGCCAGGTCTGGTGCGCCCGACCCACGGCACGGGCGACCCGACCGCTCACCGCACGCCAGAGCTCCCCGCCGGCGCTGGGCCGGCGGGCAGCCGTACTCGGGGAGGGTGGGGGCGGCGTGGTCGACACAGTGCGACCAGGCTATCCGGTCCCTGCCTTGTAGCCCACGCCCCGCACGGTGAGGATGATTTCCGGTCGCTCCGGGTCCGGCTCGATCTTGGCCCGCAACCGCTGGACGTGCACGTTGACCAGACGGGTGTCGGCAGCGTGCCGGTAGCCCCAGACCTGTTCGAGCAGCACCTCGCGGGTGAAGACCTGACGTGGCTTGCGGGCGAGCGCGACCAGCAGGTCGAACTCCAGCGGCGTCAGCTTCACCTCCTCGTCGTTGCGGCTCACGGTGTGCGCGGGCACGTCGATGGTGATCTGGTTGTCCGGAGGCCCGATGGTGAGCATCTCCGGGGCCACGTCCTCACCTCGCCGCAGTCGGGCCCGCATCCGGGCCACCAGCTCCTTGGGCTTGAACGGCTTGACCACGTAGTCGTCGGCGCCGGACTCCAGGCCGAGCACGACGTCCACGGTGTCGCTCTTTGCGGTCAGCATGACGATGGGCACGCCGGACTCCGCCCGGATCGACCGGGCCACGTCGATACCGCTCATACCGGGAAGCATCAGGTCAAGCAGCACGATATCGGGACGACTGTCGCGAAAGGCGGCCAACGCCCGCTCGCCGTCCGCCACAAACGAGGGCAGGAAACCCTCACTGCGCAGCACGATGCCGAGCATCTCGGCGAGCGCGGGGTCGTCGTCGACCACCAGTACGCGGGCTCTCATGGGATTAATATTGCATCCTCATTCAGTTCGGTGGGACCGGCGTCCGCCGGTAACGCTTCGCGCCGCCGTCAAACCGGTGACCGCGGTCCGCGGCGGCGGCGCCACGGCTGCGGTGCCTGGCGCGCGCGAACGGGCCGTCGCCAGGCTGCCACCATGATCCCCCTTTGGCGCCGCCTGGCGCCACCGCAGGCTGAGCCGAGCCGGTTGTCGCCATCCGGACGACGGTCAGCCGAACAGCCCACGCCCCCAGTGATCCCCGCCGTCGCGTACCCCGGGAGGACAGGCGAACACCCCACTGGAGACGTGTCGCAGGTACTCGTTCATCACGTCGTGCCGGGCCAACTGCGTCTGGATCGGCACGAACTGACGGCGTGGATCGCGCTGGTAGGCGATGAAGAAGAGGCCCGCGTCGAGTCGGCCGAGGCCGTCCGAGCCGTCGACGAAGTTGTAACCCCGGCGCAGCAGCTGAGCGCCGCCGTTCCGACTCGGGTGGGCCAGCGTGACATGCGCGTGCTCGGCGATCACCGGCTTCCCGTCCGCGCCACGGGCGGCGAAGTCGGGCTCGTCGAACTCGTCGCTGCGACCCAGCGGCGCGCCGCTGCCCTTGGTCCGGCCGACGATCTCCTCCTGCTCAGCGAGGGAGGTCCGGTCCCAGGTCTCCACGAGCATCCGGATCTTGCGGGTGACCAGGTACGAGCCTCCGGCCATCCAGTCCGGTCCGTCGCCCGGCTGCACCCACAACTGGTCGCGCAGCAGGTCGGTGTCCTCGGCCTTGAGGTTGGCCGTGCCGTCCTTGAACCCGAAGAGGTTGCGCGCGGTGGCCTGCTCCCGGGAGGTCGACGAGGTGCGGCCGAAGCCCAACTGCGACCAGCGGACGCTCACCACGCCCATGCCGAGCCGGGCCAGGTTGCGGATCGCGTGCACCGCCACCTGCGGGTCGTTGGAGCAGGCCTGGACGCAGAGGTCGCCGCCGGAGAGCTGCGGCTGCAACGCGTCGCCGGGGAACTTCGGCAGCTCGGCGAGAGCGGCGGGCCGACGGTCGGCGAGGCCGAAGCGGTCCCGCCCGTCGGCGTCGCGGAACAGCGTCGGCCCGAAGCCGATGGTGAGGGTGAGCTGCGAGGGAGGCAGGCCGAGTGCCTCACCGGTGTCGTCCGGCGGGGCCTCCGGCATACCGCCGACCGCACCCAGCACCCCGGCGTCGCGCCCCGCGGTCATCCGGGCGGCGGCGGCCGTCCACTCCTCCAGCAGTTCGACGAGTCGGGCCCGGTCCTTGGTGATCACGTCGAAGGCCACGAAGTGCAGCCGGTCCTGCGCCGGGGTGACGATGCCGGCCTGGTGCTCACCGTGGAACGGCACGGCCCCGGCCGGGTGGTCGTTCGCCGCGGCCGGGCCATGGGAGCCGTTCAGCAGCGCCCCCGCGCCGGCCGCCACTCCGGCGACCCCGGCCACCCCGGCGCCGGCCAGGGTGATGGCCCGGCGCCGGGTGAACCTGCTCCCGCTCATCGACTCGACTCTTTCTGCCAGGTGGTCACTTCGCGACGGCCGCGGCGACCTTGCTGATCGGCTCGGCGAGCGCGTTGATCCCGTCGGAGAGCTCCTTGAGCTCGGCCTTGCTCAGCGCGGTGTGCAGCTTCCATCCGTCGCCGTCGCGGTGCTTGCCGAGCAGTCCCTCGACGTTGGCGAACTCGGTGTCCAACTGCGTGACCAGCTCCGGCGAGCGCTGCTGCAACGCAGGGCGCAGGGCGGACACGGCGGCCTTGGAACCGTCGAGGTTGGCGGCGAAGTCCCACAGGTCGGTGTGCGAGTAGCGGTCCTCCTCGCCGGTGATCTTGCCGCTGGCGACCTCGTCGAGCAGTTCCTTCGCGCCGTTGGCGAGCTGGAGCGGCGAGAGCTTCTCGGCGTTCGCCTTGGCCACGATCTCCTTGACGTCGACCAGCAGCCGGTCGGCGATCGGGCCGTCCTTGCTGATGTCACCGGACTGCCAGAGGTCCTTCTCGATCCGGTGGAAGCCGGTGAACTCCATCCCCTCCTCGATGACCTCCTCGCGGCCGTCGATCTTGGGGTCGAGGTCACCGAAGATCTCGGCGACCGGCTCGATCCGCTCCCAGTACGTGCGGGCGACCGGGTAGAGCGCCTTGGACTTCGCCACATCGCCGGCCTTGACCGCGCTGACGAACTCCTCGGTCTTGTCCAGCAGCGCGGCGGTCTGGCTCTTGACGTAGCGCTGGTAGTTGTCGGTGGCGTCACCCAGCGCGGCGTCCGCGGTGAGAGGCTGCGCCGACCCGCTGACCTTGAGCGCGCCCCGGATGCCCTTGCCACTCATCCCTGGCTTGCAGGCCGTCTGGTACGTGCCGGCCGGCAGCTCCACGTGCAGCTCGCGGCTCAGCCCTGGGGCGATGTTCTCCACCTCGCCCATGACGCGGTCGCCGTCGGCGTACACGTAGAACTCGGTCACCTTCGCACCCGAATTGGTGATCTTGAAGGTGGCGGTGCCGGCACCCAGGTCGGTCGAACCGACCTCACAGGCGGTGTCGCTGGCCTTGACCACGATCGGTCCGCCGGACGCGGCCGAGTCACCCTTGTCGGAGTCGGAGCAGGCGGCCAGACCGGCCGTCGCCAGCACGCCGGCGGCGGCCAGCGCGAAGAACTGGGTGGTACGCATCTGGGCTGTCTCTCCTCGTGGGTCAGGCACGCTGCGGCGTGGACGCCGCCTCGGCCTCGGCGCCGGTATCGGTGTCGGCCCCGCGCTCGGTGACGGTGGTGGTGGTCGCGGTGGGTGCCGGCTTGCGCCGGGCCGGTCGCAGGAAGAGCAGGAGCACCGGTACGGCGTACGCGACCCAGGCGATCGTCTCCAGCACGGTGGGCGCCGGAGTCACGTTGAACATGCCGGCGAGCAGGGCCGCGTACCAGGTGCTCGGGTCGAGCGCGCCGGTGATGTCGAAGGCCAGGTCGTTCAGGCCGGGCAGGACGCCGGCCTCCTGGAAGTCGTGCACGCCGTACTTGAGGATGCCGGCGGCGACCAGGATCAGCAGCGCGCCGGTCCAGGTGAAGAACTTGCTGAGGTTGATCCGCAGGGCGCTGGCGTAGAGCAGCACGCCGAGGACCACGGCGGTGACGATGCCGCCGATCAACGCGAGCAGCGGACCACTGTCGCCGGCCGCGCCCTGGGCGGCCGAGTAGAAGATCAGCGCGGTCTCCAGGCCCTCGCGGATCACCGCGAGGAAGGCCATGCCAGCGACGGCGAGGGACCCGACGGCCAGCGCCTCGGTGAGCCTGCCCCGCAGCTCGCCGGCGATGGTCCGGGCGGCCCGGCGCATCCAGAAGATCATCCAGGTCACGAAGACCACGGCGGCGACCGAAGTGATCGCCTCGAACAACTCACGATCCTCGGAACGGGACAGCAGCGAGGTCGACGTGTACTCGATCAGCCAGCCGAAGAGCACCGAGAGCGCCACGGCCAGGCCGACGCCAGCCCAGACCTGCGGCAGTCGGTCCCGGCGCTGCGACTTCACCAGGAAGGCGACCAGGATGCTGACCACCAGGGTGGCTTCGAGCCCTTCCCGCAGGCCGATCAGGTAGGTGGCGAACATCCGGGCTCCGAGTAGGTTAGGCACGCCTTGGCTGACTTAGGGCAGGCATACCTTCCTCCTGGTCAGCGCCGCCGTCAAGTCGTTCACGACAAGCTCACCCTGTCTGCGGCGAACCCCACCGTGCGAAGATCGCGCCGTGAGGGGATTCCTGCCGTGGTTGACGGTGCTGGCCGTGGTGCTGCTGCTCAGCGCACTACGCCTACGGGCGCTGGCCACCCTCGTCTCGCTCGGCTGGCTGGCCTGGTGCATCTGGACCTGGTTCCGCCCCACCCGCCGCAGCTAACCAAGCCCCGACCCTGGCGCCCCGGCCCGGCGCCCCGCGATCTTGCACTTTCTGCTGCGACATATCGCACCTAAAGCCGTGAATCTCCAACCGAAACTGCAAGATCGCGGGAGCGCAGGGCAGATCGCGGGAGCGCAGGGCAGATCGCGGGAGCGCAGGGCAGATCGCGGGAGCGCAGGGCAGATCGCGGGAGCGCAGGGGGCAGGGCGGAGACGACGAACCGGGCCGGCTGCGAACAGCCGACCCGGTCCGGAGATGTCGATCAGTAGCGGTAGTGGTCCGGCTTGAACGGACCCTCCGTGGAGACGCCGAGGTAGGCGGCCTGCTCCTTGGTCAGCGTGCTCAGTTTGGCGCCGAGCGCGCCGAGGTGCAGCCGGGCCACCTTCTCGTCCAGGTGCTTGGGCAGCACGTAGACGCCGATCGGGTACTCCTCGGTCTTGGTGAAGAGCTCGATCTGGGCGATCGTCTGGTTGGCGAACGAGTTCGACATGACGAAGCTCGGGTGCCCGGTCGCGTTGCCCAGGTTCAGCAGGCGACCCTCGGAGAGCACGATGATGGCGTGCCCGTCGGCGAAACGCCACAGGTCGACCTGCGGCTTGATGTTGATCCGCTCGACGTCGGACCGCTTGGCCAGCCCGGCCATGTCGATCTCGTTGTCGAAGTGGCCGATGTTGCCGACGATGGCCTGGTGCTTCATCCGGGCCATGTGCTCGTTGGTGATGACGTCGAAGCAGCCGGTGGCGGTGATGAAGATGTCGGCCTGCTCGACCACGTCGTCCAGGGTGGCGACCTGGTAGCCGTCCATCGCGGCCTGCAACGCGCAGATCGGGTCCACCTCGGTCACCACGACCCGGGCGCCCTGGCCGCGCAGCGACTCGGCGCAACCCTTGCCCACGTCGCCGTAGCCCATGACGACCGCCATCTTGCCGCCGATCAGCACGTCGGTGGCGCGGTTGATGCCGTCGATGAGCGAGTGCCGGCAGCCGTACTTGTTGTCGAACTTGCTCTTGGTCACCGAGTCGTTGACGTTGATGGCCGGGAAGAGGAGGGTGCCAGCCCGGTGCATCTCGTAGAGCCGGTGCACGCCGGTGGTGGTCTCCTCGGTCACGCCCTTGATGCCGGCGGAGATCCGGGTCCAGCGCTGGCCGTCCTCGCCGAGCGAGCGGTGCAGCAGCTCGAGGATGACCGCGTACTCCTCGGAGTCGGCGGACTCGACCGGCGGGACCGCCCCGGCCCGCTCGAACTCGGCACCCTTGTGAACGAGCAGGGTGGCGTCGCCGCCGTCGTCGAGGATCATGTTGGGGCCCTGCCCGTCCGGCCAGGCGAGCACCTGCTCGGTGCACCACCAGTACTCGGGCAGGGTCTCGCCCTTCCAGGCGTACACCGGAACCCCGGCCGGAGCCTCGGGGGTGCCGTCCGGGCCGACGACGATCGCCGCGGCGGCGTGGTCCTGGGTGGAGAAGATGTTGCAGGACGCCCAGCGCACCTGCGCGCCGAGCGCGACCAACGTCTCGATCAGGACGGCGGTCTGGATGGTCATGTGCAGGGAGCCGGTGATCCGCGCGCCGGCGAGCGGCTGCGCCTCGGCGAACTCGCGCCGGATCGCCATCAGGCCGGGCATCTCGTGCTCGGCGAGCTGGATCTCCTTACGCCCGAACTCGGCGAGCGACAGATCCGCCACCTTGAAGTCGCCTTCGGCGAGCGTGCTCGGCCGGGCCTCGGACGGCGTGCCGCTGGCGGACGCCGGGAGGGTGCTGGTCATGAAAGCTCCTGTCGAACGATGTCTGCGCCGACCCTCCACCTTACGCGCGTCGCCGACGGGCATCAGGCATGGTCGGCGGACAGCGCACGGGGCGGTCGGTGATGGACGGATACCCGCCCACGTCCCGCCCGCCCCGTGCATCCCCCCGGTTTGGTTCCCCCGCACGTTCTCGGACCGTCGTCGCGATAACGCTGCGTACTCATAGAGTCACACTCGGCCAGGGTGACGTCAAGCTATTCCGGGAAAGTCGGACTTGTGTCGTTGCCCGAGTAGAGGTCAGCGCAGCCCGGACGTCGCCACGTACGCCACACCGGTGCCGTCGATCCGCAGCGGCGCTCCCAACGCCGTACCGATCGCCGCCTCGCCCGAGACCAGCGTCAACGCGCCAGCACCGTCGTCCACGGTGATCGAACCGCCAGCGCAGAGCACCACCCGGGGGCCGGGCAGAGGCAGCGTCACCGACGGCACCGCCGCGTCGACCCGCACCCGGTGCAGCGCGAAATCGTCCACCGGCACAGGCCACCAGTCCACGCCCGGGCCGACCGGCTGCGCGGCCCGCACCGGATCGTCGAGCACCTCGAAGCGCAGCACCCGCAGCAACTCGTCGACGTCCACCCGCTTCGGGGTCAGGCCGCCGCGTAGCACGTTGTCGCTGGCCGCCATGATCTCCACGCCGCAGCCGCTCAGGTAGGCGTGCAGGTTGCCGGCGGGCATCCAGATCGCCTCCCCCGCCTCCAGCCGCAGGTGGTGCAACAGCAGCGCGACCAGCGCACCCGGATCCCCCGGGTACGCCCTGGCCAGCCGGCGGGTCAGCTCCGCGTCCGGGCCGTCGGCCGGCGCTGCCACCACCGCGGCCAGCAGGTCGTGACGCCTGGCGACCGGCCAGCCGAGCAGCGTCCGCACCGCCGTCCGCAACCCCGCCGGCCCGGCCCGCAACGCGGCGACCACCGGCGCCAACGCCGGTACGCCGAACGCGGCGAGCGCCTCGGCCGACTCCGCCGGATCCCGGAAACCGCACAGCGCCTCGAACGGGGTGAGTGCGACCAGCAACTCCGGCTTGTGGTGCGGGTCGGAGTAGTTGCGCTGCCCCTCGGGGCGCCCCGCCTCCGCCGCGTAGCCGGCCTGTGCCTGCTCGGCGTCCGGGTGGGCCTGCAGGCTCAGCGGAGCGTCGGCCGCGAGCACCTTGAGCAGGAACGGCAGCCGGCTGCCGAACCGCTCGGACACCCGCTGGCCGAGCCACTGACCTGGTTCGTCCCGCACCAGGTCACAGAGGCTCACCCGCAGACCGGCGCGATCCACGTGGGCTGGAGCACCCGGATGGGCCCCCAACCACAGCTCCGCCTCCGGACCCGCGCTCGGCACCGATCGCCCCTGAAGGAGGGCGATGGCCGAGCGCGAGCCCCAGGCGTAGTCCCGGATCGGCCCGTACAGTGGCTCCACCCGTCAGCCCCCGGGCCGCCCGGCCGCCTCGCCCGACGTGTCCTGCGGCTGCGGCACGGCGGTGTCGGCCGCGGCACCGGTGCCGGCCGCGGCGGCGGCGGCGCTGTAGACGTCCGGCTCCAGATAGATCACCCGGGCGGTCGGCACCGCGGCGCGGATCCGCGCCTCGACGGCGTTGATGCCACGGGCCAGGTCGTGGGCGCTCTCCCACTCCGGCACGGCGATCTTGGCGGCCACCATCAGCTCTTCCGGGCCCAGGTAGAGCGTCTTCATGTGGATGATCCGCTCCACCTCGGGGCCGTCGGTGACGGCCCGCTCGATGGCAGCCAACTCGGACGCCTCGGCGCCCTCACCGAGCAGCAGGCTCTTCGTCTCGATGGCCAGCACGACGGCGATGACGACCAGCAGGATGCCGATCATCGCGGTGCCGGCGGCGTCCCACTCGCCGTTGCCGGTGATCAGCGTCATGGTGACGCCGAACAGGGCGAACACCAGACCGACCAGCGCGCCGAAGTCCTCCAGGAGCACCACCGGCAGCTCCGGCGCCTTGGCCCGGCGGATGAAACGCACCCAGGACTGGTTGCCCCGGATGTGGTTGGACTCCTTGATGGCGGTCCGGAAGGAGAACGACTCCATGATGATCGCCGACACCAGCACGACCACCGGCAGCCATTGCCAGGACTCGATGCCGCCCTTGTGATGCCACTTGTGGTACGCCTCGTAGAGCGCGAACAGACCACCGATGCTGAACAGCACGATGGACACGATGAACGCGTAGATGTAGCGCTCCCGGCCGTACCCGAAAGGGTGTTCCGGGGTGGCCGCGCGCTTCGCCCGCTTGCCACCGAGCAGCAGGAGGCCCTGGTTACCGGAGTCGGCAACCGAGTGGACCGCCTCGGCCAGCATCGACGACGAGCCGGAGAGCAGGAACGCGACGAACTTGGTGACGGCGATGCCGATGTTGGCCAGCAGGGCGGCGACAATCGCCTTCGTCCCACCGTTGGCGCTCATGCCACCGCTCCGCTTCGCCACACGAAGCCGCCCGGTCCGCGCATGACGCGCCGCCCCCTACGTTCGTTCACTGGTTCGACAGCTCCTTCATCTCGGTGATGGCCGGAACGGCCATCGGGTCCAACCCGTGTGCCAGAGCCAGGTAGATCGAGGCGAAATCCGGAACGGCGATCAGCGACGCCAGCCGTTCCAGGGCGGAGCCGCCCTCGGCGGTCACCACGTCGCACCGCACGCCGCGGCGCTCCGCGAGGGTCTGCACCGCGTCAGCACGGCGCTCCTCGACGGCGAGCGGCTCGTCGGTGTCGTCCTCGGCGTTGAGCCCGCCGTCGCGCAGCAGCACCAGCCTCAGCCGGGTGCCCTCGCCGTCGTCCTCGGCCGGGTCGGCGAAGATGTCCCGCTCCCCCTCGGCCAGGCCGCCGAAGACGCCGTCGAGCAGCCCGACCCGACCCCGCCCGGCCTCACCCAGCGCTCCGGTGACCACCGGGTAGCGGGCATTGGCCGACAGGGTGTCGCCGAACCGGCGGGCCGCCACCGTGGCCAGCGGGGACGAACCCCAGACGATCGGGATCGAGCCGGCCAGGCCCAGCGCCAGTGACTTCGCCGGGTTGACGAAGGACTCGCCGGCGGACCGGCAGCGGTCGGCGTCCGCGTCGAGCCGGGCAGCGGTCTCCGCGAGGTCCGCCTCGTTGACCTTCACGAGCCCGAGGGAACGGGCGGCGAGCAGGACCGGCACGGTGAGCGCCCAGAGGCTGGCCCGGGCCGGGGCACGCCGGGGCACCGGGATGAACGGCGCCCGGGCCTGCTCGGCGATCGACTGCAACTGCGAGTCCGGGGCACCCACCGCGACGAGTCGGGCACCACGGCGGTGGGCCGCCTCGGCCGCGCCGAGCGCCTCCGGGCTACGTCCGGACGCGCTCACCGCGATCACCACGTCGGCCGCGCCCACCCAACCGGGTACGCCGGCGGAGCGGTGCCCGATGATCGGGACCGGGCAGCGTGGCCCGGCGACCGTGGCCAGCACGTCCCCGGTACGCCCGGCGGTGCCGATGCCGGCGATCACGACGGCTCGGGGCCGCCCGTCGTCGGCGAGCACCGCGAGGTTCGCCTCGGCTGCCAGCGCGGCGCTCTCGCGAACCTGCGCACCGGCCGACGCCGTGTGCCGGAGCATGCCGCCCGGGTCGGCCTCGGCCAACGCCTGCGGGTTGTCGAGCAGGGCCTCGTCGGCGTCACGGCGCCCGCTGACCCCGGCCGTACCGTCGATCATGAGGACTGCCCGGGGCCGCCGCGCGCCTCGTCGAGCAGCAGCACCGGCACGTCGTCGCGGACCTCGAAGATCCGGCCGCACTCCGTACAGGTCAACGTCTGCGCCTCGGCGTCGTAGGTGAGCGGGGCGTGGTGCGTGTCCGGACAGGCGAGGATCTCGAGCAACTGCGGATCCAGGGCCATGGCGCGGCTCCTTCCACGTGTACGGCTTGACCGACGGCGGTGCCGACCGGCGCAGGCGATCTTATCGGCGAACGCGGTCGAGCACGTCGTCCCGGAGCGAGACCATCCGATCCCGGGTGGGCGCCTCGACGTTGAGTCGTAGCAGCGGCTCGGTGTTGGAGGCGCGCAGGTTGAACCAGGCGCCATCGGGGAAACGCAGGGTGAGCCCGTCCATCTCGTCGGCCACCGCGTCGGGGTACGCGGCACGCACCTCGGCCACCGCTGCCGCCTGGTCGACCACCGTCGAGTTGATCTCGCCGGAGGCGATGTAGCGCTCGTACTCACCGGCCAACACGGACAGCGGCAGCGACTGCTCGCCCAACGCGGCCAACGTGTGCATCGCCGCGAGCATCCCGGTGTCGGCGAACCAGAAGTCCCGGAAGTAGTAGTGCGCGGAGTGCTCGCCACCGAAGACGGCGTTGGTACGGGCCATCTCCGCCTTGATGAAGGAGTGCCCGACCCGGGCGACGACGGGCTGCCCACCGTGCTCCCGGATGATCTCCGCCACGGCGCTGGAGGTGATCAGGCCGTGGATCACCGTGGAACCCGGGTGCTTGGCCAACTCACGGGCGGCCACGAGTGCGGTGATCGCCGACGGTGAGACCGGTTCACCGCGCTCGTCCACCACGAAGCACCGGTCGGCGTCACCGTCGAAGGCCAACCCGATGTCTGCCCCGTGCTCGACCACCGCGCGCTGGAGGTCGACCAGGTTCGCCGGGTCAAGGGGGTTGGCCTCGTGGTTGGGGAAACTGCCGTCCAACTCGAAGTAGAGCGGCACGATCTCCAGCGGCAGCGGCGACAGGGCCGCGTCGCCCAGCACGGTCGGAACGGTGAAGCCACCCATGCCGTTGCCGGCGTCGACGACCACCTTCAACGGCCGAATGCCCGACAGGTCGACCAGCTTGCGCAGGTAGCCGGCGTAGTCGGGGAGCAGGTCGCGCCGCTCGGCCGGCCGGGTCGGGGCACCGGCGGGACGAGCGTCGCCCGAGTCCAGGAGGGCCTGGGCCCGCTCCCGGATCTCGGCCAGGCCGCTCTCCTGGCCGATCGGGCGGGCACCGGAGCGGCACATCTTGATGCCGTTGTACTGCGCGGGGTTGTGGCTGGCGGTGAACATCGCGCCGGGCAGGTCGAGCGAACCGGACGCGTAGTAGAGCAGGTCGGTGGAGGCGAGGCCGATCTCGATCACCGAGCGCCCCTCGGCGCGTACGCCGGCGGCGAACGCCGCGGCCAGGCCGGGCGAGGTGGCCCGCATGTCGTACCCGACGACGACGGAGTCGCCCGGCTCGTCCGTGGAGTTGAGCAGTTGGGTGAAGGCGGCGCCCAGTGCCTCGGCGACCCGTTCGTCCCACTGGTCCGGCACCGTCCCGCGGACGTCGTACGCCTTCACAATCTGGGACAGATCAGACACGTGTTCCACTCCTTGGCCGCAGGTTAGACACCGATCCTGAGCCTAACGGAGGGCCGGCCCGTACTCCGCTCAGCCGGGGAGCCGGGGAATGAACACGGTGTGGCCGCCGCCGTCGGTGGGCGGGTCACCAGGGTTCGGGCGACCGTCGGGCCGACCCGGCATCGGCTGGGTGGCCTCCGGCGCCGGGGCGTCCGGCCGGGCACCGTAAACCCCGCCGGTGGCGGGACGCGGTGACGGCACCGCACCACCCCAGGCGGCGGGCGGCGGCTGCTGGCCGTACACCTGACCGGGGCGACCGGGCGCGGCCGGCAACCCACCCCCGGCGCGGTAGGTGGTGCCGCCGGGGTTGCCCGGCAGGGTGCCGGGCGCGTCGTCGGACGGCTTCCGGTCCTGCCGCGAGCGGCGGAACAGCAGCACGATGAGCAGCAGTCCGACCGCCACCAGCACAATGCCGAAGTACATCACCGGTGATCCTCCCAAGGACGACTCGGCGGCGGCCGCCGTGCTGTTCGGCGCCGCGGAGACGCCACCCTGCGCCGCCGGGTTCACCGCCTCGTCGACGGTCGCGACCTCGGTCGGGCTCGGGGTCGGCGTCGGCTTCTTCGACTGTGACGGAGTCGGCGACGGAGTGACCCGGGCTCCGGTCAGCCGCGCCGCGTCGGTGGCGCGACCCAGCGTCTGGCCTGCGGCGCTGATGCCCGCGCCGGTGACCACCAGACGGCCGCCCGGCGAACCCGCCGCGAACGCCACCCGGTACCGCACCGTGATGCCCTTGCCCTTGCACAGCGTCGGCTTCAAGGGTGACGTCTGCGCGGTCGACACGGTGCCGGTGCCGCCGGTGACAGCCACCGGGAACCAGCGCCCACCCGCGTTGACCTCGACCGCCACCTGGTTCGGCTGAAGACCCTCCAGGCTGAAGCCCAGCGCGGTACGCAGCAGGACGCACCCGTCGGTGCGCTTGCGCACCGCGACGTTCACCCCCTGCGCGGAACCACCGGCGGCGAAGCTACTGGCCGCGCCCACCCGGACCGAGTCCTGATCGGCCAGCGCCGGTGACGCACCGAGCATCACCAGGCCGCCCGCAAGACCGCAGACCGCCGCGAGCCGTGCCACGCGTCGACGCACTGTCATGATTACCTCGCCGTTCTCCCCGGGTGGGGTCCGCGGGTCAGGCTACTACCGGCCCACCCATCCCACCGGTCATAGAGCGCCCCGCATGTGTGCGGCGTTACGGTTTACGGCCCCTCCCGCCGGCCTCCTGGTGGGCGGACTGACCAGCCAATCAGCGGGCCTGCTCCGCCTCGGCGAGGGCATCACGGCACAGCCGGTCGGCGGTGCGGGTGGTCTCCGGCAGCCGGTAGCGCGGAGTCAACGCGAGCACCTGCGCAGTCGCGTTCTCCAGGCTCACCCGATGGCCGACGCTGACGAAGACCGGCTTCACCCCGTCACGGGTCCGCAGCACCCGACCGAGGACCTCACCACCGTCGCGCAACGACGACCAGGAACCCCGCTCGGCGGACGGCTGATCCCACACCCCGACCAGTGGCGTCTTCGCCACCCCGATAGCGGGCAACCCGGTGACCACCCCCAGGTGGCAGGCGAGCCCGAACCGGCGCGGATGGGCCAGCCCGTGCCCGTCGCAGACCAGCAGGTCCGGGATGGTGGTAAGACGGTCGAGCGCAGCGAGCAACGCGGGTAACTCACGGAAGGCGAACAACCCCGGCACATAGCCGAACGCGGGTCGCCCCACATCGACTGCCGAGTCCACCACCGCCAGGGTCCGGGCGTCCAGGACCGTCACGGCCGCAGCCAGCAGGTCACCACCCTCGGCGTACGCGACGTCCAGGCCGGCCACCGTCGCGGGCGCGCTCGGCCCCGGCCCGACCAGGTCCACCAACGGTCGCAACTCCTCCTGTACGGCCACCGCCTCGGCGACACTGCCCGGCCCTTGTGTCCCCGTGGCCGCCGTGCCCGGCGCGCCCCTCGTGCCCGGCGCGTGCGGCGCGCGCGACGCGCGCCATGATCCACTCGGCTTCACGGAAGTCGGGTGGTCACGCAGCCCTGGATGCCCCGACATCAATGAACCGGAGTCGATCACCCTCGCCCTGAGGCACCGGCGCCATTCCCGGCGGCCCCGCCATCCTGGCCACCCCGGACAGGATCGCCGTCGGCCCGGCCCCTGATCGCACCCAGGCCGAACACGAAGGCAATGCCGAGGGCGACACCGAAGGCGACGCCACCCTTCGCCCCGAACACCGCAAGGCCGATCGCCAGGCCAACCAGGATGCCAACCGGCCAGGCCCAGACAGTCGACCTGATGCCCTTCGTGCCAGATCTCACCATGCGTCGATCTTATTCGGCGCCGCCAAGGCCCTACGGATAGCCGTTCACGACAGGGCGACCCTCAACTCGTCGCGGGCCCCCTCGACCCACCGGCCAACCCCCTGCGCGCCGCTGTGACCGCGAGCTCGGCCGCCTCGTCGAGCAACTGACGGGCAGCTTCCCGATCGCCATCGGTCACGGCCAGAACCGCCAGACCGATCAGATTTCGCGGCGTCTCCCTCAGTCCCCACGAATGAGCGCAACGCCGGCACACCCAATCACTGCCGACCGGATGGCTGCGGGCCGCCCGCGCTGGCGTCGGGCGCGAACATGGCTCGGATGTCGTCCTCGTCGGGCAGCGCACGGCCCCCGCTGACAGTCTCGGCCACTCTCTCGGCCGTCGCCCGATCAACGGTTTCGAAGCGGTCGACGTTTCGATAGTCGTTGACGAAGCGCACGACCAGTGCTGGGTCGAAGGCCCAGCGCCCGCTGCGGTGATCCCAGAGAATGGCATTACCTGCGCCTACGTCCATTACGAAGAGCCCAGCAGGACCCCCGACCCTCTCGTCATTCCGGTAGATCACGTAGTACGTCAACAATTTCTTTCTCCAACTTGATGGCGACGTCCCCTGCAATGGGAAAATCGGAAGACTTCAAACCCAACTCGTGCACTACCTGGGAGAAGCTGATCCCTTGACGGTCGAGCCACGACCGATACTTCGGCCAGGCATCTCCGCTCTTGCTCAACCACTTGGCAAAGCTCGCGTCCTTCGTCGGGAAATATTCCTCCAAGCCGTCCGGGACGGACTCCGGCATCTGGTGATCACGGTTCGCCGCAAGCATCCGCAGGAAGGCGTGCACATGCTCCTCCGGCCGGCACGAGGCCCGGCGCAGGATCTCGTAGTCGCCGTGAGTCTGCATCCACGCTTCCCGTGAGTCACGCGTGTGCATCTGTAGTTCGACGAGGAACCCGTAGGGAGTTCGTAGGGTGCAGTTGAATCCGTAGAACCTGTTACCCGCCCGCCAGAAGTTCTTGAGGTCCGACTGTGGAACGGAGAACCCGGCTTCCGTGAGGCCCGCAAGCACCAACTGAACGCCCCGCAGGTAGTTCACCCCGGTTGGCATCTCAAACAGGAACCGGAGGACGTCGTTCACCGTCTGCGAGAACTCCTCGACCCCAATGTTCAGGCCCCGCGTCTCATCGACGAACTTACGTGCCAGCGAACCGAGCCCTTTGACGCGCGTGGCGCGGTCGCGCAACTGCACCGGCTCTTCAAGACCCAGGGCCTCCGTCACGTTACGCCCGACCTGATCTAGAGCCTCTTCGACTCGATCGGCGACCGCGAGGGCTCGCTGCCGAAGCTCGGTCAGAGCGGCCAACTCCCCTGCGGTAAGTTGCGCCAACTCATCGGCTGGATCACCCAGGTCATGTGCTGTGGTCGGATCACCGGTTGGCCTGACCGGGTGTTGCGCCGAGCCCGGGCCGTCGAGGAGCAGGTACATCCGGTTGATGTACGGGTCGCCGTGGCCGCCGTCGTCGTGCGTCGGCGGGTGATGCGGCAGGTCGGGCCGTTCGCTGAACCGGCCCCGGGGTAGTCCGCCGAGCGGCATCGGTCGGCCGTCTCCGCTCAGCACCAGCGCGTCGATGCCGACCACGTTGGGGTAGAGCGGCCGGTCCCGGACCACGCCGTTCTGCGGGTCCACGTAGAGCACTGTGCCGTTCTGGTTGAGCGCCACCCAGGCGTGCGAACCGCCGTGCGCCCACTCGGTGACCAGGAACGAGTAGCTGCCGTGGCCGCCCAGCAGCAGTTGGTCGTGCAGGTTGCGGTAGCCCCGGTCGGCGGCCTGCCGCGCCTGCGCGGAGTCCGTACGTTGACCGGACGCCGGGGCGAGGAGTTGCTGGAAGCGCCCGCCGGTCACGTCCTCCACCCGACCTGGGCCGCCGGCCTCGCCACGGATGGGGCGCCGGATGTCACCGTCGAGGTAGCCGTCGAAGGTTCGGGGCGCCGACACGCGGGGTCGCCCGTGCACCCACGTCTCGAACAGGGACAGCGTGCAGTCCAGGCAGTTGATGCCCCGGGTGGCGTCGGCCGCGGGGCCGCCGTCGTTGAGCAGCCCGAACCAGCCGCCGTGTCGGGGGTCGGCGGTGCGGGTGACGGTGCCGTCCGGCTCACGGGGCATCTGTCGTTCGACGTCGACCTGGTGCAGGGCGAGCGGTGGCCGGAGTCCTCCGGGCTGCCCGTACGGCCGGGAGTCGTCGATCGGCGGCGGATCGTCGTCGCCGGTGAGCCTGGACGGGCCGGAGGTCTCCACCGCGCCGAGCGCGAGAGCACCCACGTCCCGGTTGGCATGCTCGAAGGTGGCGCTGATGTCCACCACCGGCGGGGCCGTGGTGCCGGCCAGCACCGCGTCTGCCACGTCACGCCATTCGGCGTACGCGCGAGCTTCCTCGTTCGCGGCGCGCTGCCAGCCGTCGGCCCACTGCCGGTTGCCGGCCTGGTGCAGTTGTCGGGCGTAGGTGGCGTACTCGACGGCTCGGCGATCGTGCTCCACGGCACGGGTGCGCAGTCGGGCGGCCTCGGCCTGCCGGCGGTTGTTCTCGAACCCGATCCGCAGCGATTCGTAGTGGTCCTGGTAGCGCCGCCGCTCGGCGGCTTCCGCCGCTGCGGCCCACTGCGCCGCGTACGCGTCGTTGGTCTCGGGCTCGCGCACCGACGGGGCGCCGAACGCGGCCACGTCGACGGGGATCGACGCCCGTCCCCGGGCGGGATGGTCGGCCGCTCGCACCGGTGCGGGCGTCTCCCGGGTCGGGACACGCGACGGCACGGCGAACCGACCCACCGCCGGTGGGGTGGAGGCGACCGGCAGGGGCCCGTTGGTGGTGGTCGGGACGCCGAAGGTGACCGGTGCCGCCGGGCCGGGGGTGATCGTCGGTGCGGAGGGTCCGGTCGTCGGAGACCAGGTGGTCGGCCCGGCGGTGCTGGGGTGCGGCGAGTTGCCGGGCTGGACCGGCGGCACACCGGTGGCAGCCGGCCCGCTGCTCGATTCGAGGGGACCGACCACGGGCGCGGACGCCGACGAAAGCCTCGGATCGGCACCCACCACAGATTGACTCGGATCAGCCACCGCCGAGGTGGCCGGATCGGCAGCCGACGCCGACGCGACCGGACCGACAGCCACCGCCGATGTGGCCGGGTTGACGGTCGCCGCCGAGAGCGTGGGGTCGGCCGGGTGCGGAACGCCCGCTCTGTCGCCGAACGACCCGCCCGTCGAGGGTGTCACCTCGGACGCGCGCACCGAACGGTCCACCACGTCCATGTCGGACAACGCGCCAACCAGCATCGGGGACGACGTCTGCACGTCGGGCGCGACCGGAGACGCCAGCCCGGCTCCCCGTGACTGCTCGACAACCGGTGACGTCGGCGCAGCCGACTGGTTCGGCGCCGTGGTGGCGACGCTCTCTGTCGCCTGCGCCGGAATGCCCGCAGCCGTAACCAGACCGCCCGAGGCCACACCACCGACAGCCCCCGCAGAAACAGCCCCCGCCGAGGCCGAGGCCGCAGCAGACGAGACTCCGAGGGAGGGAGACGCCCCCGCGGAGGCCGCATCCCCCGTGACAGGCGGCACAGACGGCAGGGATGGACCCGTGAACGATGCTCCGGCGAGGGCGTTGGCCTGGGCATCGAGCCGGGCGCGTAGCGCGTGGTCGGTCTGCCCGGTCGCCGAACCGGTGGCCCCGGACGCGGCGGCGCGCGCCACGTCCTCCATCGAGGTCAGGCCCTGACCGGTGGCCAGGCTCGCCGCGCTGTCGGCGAGCACCTCGCCGGTCATCTCCCGCCCCAGGTGCTCCCCGACCTTCGCCGCTCGCCCGGTCGCGTGCCGGCCCAGGCCGGCCAACGGTGCCACCGCCCCGCCGGCCAGCCCGCCGACGGCAGAAGCACCGAGATCGGTCAGGTCCAGGCCGTGTGCCCGCCCGGTGGAGTTCTGGTACGCCTGGGTGGCCAGGGTGACACCGGCCTCCTCGGTGGCCTCCTCCAGCCCTCCCCGGGCGGCCCGCTTGGCGAGACCGCGCGCACCACCTCGAGCGACCTCCTTGGCGGCCCGCTCGCCGGCCTCCTTGAGCCCGTGCTTGAGGGACTTGCTGGCCAGTTGGCCCATCAGCCGCTTGAAGATCTGTTGGACCAGCAGCCGCGTCGCGGTGATCGCCGCGCCGGCGGCCGGGGTTGCCGCGCCGGCGGTCAACACCGCCGCCACCGCCACGGTCAGCAACTCGATGACCAGGATGCCCAGCTCGATCCAGACTTCCAGCTTGGCGCCCTCAATGTCGCAACCGCACTCCTCGACCAGTCGGCCCAGGTCGGCCGTGACCGCGAGCAGCACGGGCAGCGGGGCGTCGGCGCCCTCGGCGATCCCCCGCCAGGCCGCCTCGAACGCCGCGTCGACAGCCCCTACGCCGCCGTACCCGTTGTGCACCTCGACGGCGGCCGCGGCGGCGTCGGCGTGCGGCCCGGCGAGCACGGAGGCGACCGCGTACCACTGGTCGGCGACATCCCAGACGGCCCGCTCGTCGCCCTCCGGCCACTGCACGCCGACCACCCAGTCGAGGGCCTCGTAGATCCAGCCGGGCACGTCCCACGGCGCGTAGTCCAGGGGGTGCGGGATGGGGCTCGGCAGCACGCTCATCGGAATCGTCGGCCGTCAGCGCCGCTCGGCGGCCCGACCGACCCGGGCGGCGCTGGCCCCGTCGGTCTGCACGCTCGCGTCGACCGCCTCGGCCACGTCGCTGCCCAGCTCGGTGAGCCGGTGCCCGACGCCGGCCCAGGCCCGCAGCACGGTCTGCTCGAACCCGCGGTAGTTGCGCTCGAAGGCGGCGCCGATGTCGTCGCGACCCCAGGGCCGGGCACCGCTGGCGGCCTCGATCGCGCCCCCCTCCGCCGCACGACGGGCCGTCACCGCCTCGCCGGCGAGCGCCAGGTCGGCGCCGCCCCGGCGGGCCCGGGAGGGATCAAGCCAGAGCTGTCCGTCGGTCATGGCTTCGCCTCACCCTTGCCGAGTACGGCGTCGGCCCGACCGAGCAGCGTGGCGTAATCGCCGGTCTTGAGGAAGTCCGTCGCACCGGAGCCGGCCGGCATGCTCTCGGCGACGAGGTCGCGGGTGGCGTCGGCGGCGGCGGTCGCGGCGGCCCGGATCGTTTCGGTGACCTTTCGGCCGAGCGCATCAGCGTCGCGGTCCCGGTAGATGGCCGCCGTCAGCTCGACCTCGATCAACTGGCCCTGCGCGCCCACGGTCGCCGACACCTGCCCGTCGGCCGACCGGCGGGTCACCCGCAGCGCGGCGAGTCGCGTCTGTAGGGTGTCCAAACCGGATCTGAGCTGCTGGTACTGCCCATAGACGTCGTCGAATCGGGCCCGTAGCTCGCGATTGACACCCCGGTCCGCCTGTTCGTCCACCGCCGCCCTCCCGTCACCGTCGGTAGAGCGAGACAATACCGGCCGCCATCGATCCGTGTAGTCCGGTAGTTTCAATGCGTGATCGACCGACAACAGGCCGAGCAGCTCGCAGCCACCTGGGCCCGCCGTGACTCACAGCGCCTCGGCCACGAGTGCACCCCGATGGTCGACGAGTTCGACCTGGGTTACGTCATCACGTCCGTCGTGCCCACCGAGGTGCGCACGGTGCCGGGTGACCTGCCGACGACAGTCATCGACAAGCAGACCGGCAAGGTCACGACCTGGCCTCGGGTGCCGAGCACCGTGGTGGCGGAGCTGTACCGGCGCAGCCAGCCCGCGGGGCCGACAGCTCCCCGCACTCTCGACCCGTCGAGCCTGCTGGTCCGGGAAATCCATCGAGGCGCCACCCCGAACACCGCCGCGCACCTGACCATCGACGGACGGATCTGGACGGCCCAGGGCACGAAGGCCGACGTGCCGCTCAACCACCATCCGCTGGTAAGTGACTATCTGCGCCAATTGCCTCCCGGCGAGCTGGTTCGCGGCGGGGAGGCTCACGCCGAGCTGATCGTGGTCTCCGACGTCCTGCACGAGTACGACCACCGCCGCGCCGCCGAGGGCATAGCGCCGATGGGGCGGGCCGAGGCGGCGGCGCTGCTGGAGGGCGCCCGCTTCGAGATCTTCCGAATCCGTGAGCCGGGCGATCCCGCTGGTGGGCCCGCCGAGCGGCCCTGCGACTCGTGCATCGCCTTCCTGGTGCGGGCGAACGTCCTGCCGCAGTCGGCTCGCGCCTACACCGAGACCTGGAACGCGCCGGAGGCAACCGACCCCGATCCTGGGCGGTTCCCGGCGGAGGTCGCAAACGCGCTGGTCGCGGCCGGTTGGCGGCCGCACATCGGGGATCAGATCATGGCCGCCGCCGCCGTACGGGACGTCACGTCGGTGCCGGGGCGCAACCATCGGCACGAGGTCTTTCCCGCCGCCGTGGAGGCGCTGACCGCGTTCCCCAGCCTGGTCGGTGCGCGGCGCGGCAGGGGCGAGCAGGTGTGGATCTCCCGTTTCGACATCCGCCCGCACACCATCGCGCACACCGCCGACACCCTCGCGGACTTCGGCGCGGTGCTCGGCGTACGCCTCTTTCCGATCGGCACCGAACAGCAGGACAGCATCCTGGCGGTGGACGAACGCGGCCGGGTCTTCGCACTCGACCAGGCCGGCGAATGGTTCCTCGGCGACACCATCGACGCCGCGCTGACCACCCTGCTGCTCGGCCGCGCCCCCGCCCGGGTCCGCGACGACGGCACCTGGCAGGCCGACCCCAGTTAGAGCGTGAGGCCGGTCAGCACCATGACCCGCGGCTCGGTGTAGTCGTCCATCGCGCTGCGCAGCCCCTCCCGGCCGACGCCGCTGCCCTTCACCCCGCCGTAGGGCATCTGGTCGGCGCGGTACGACGGCACGTCGCCGACGATCACCCCGCCCACCTCCAGCGCGCGGGCGGCGGCGAAGGCCACGTCCAGGCGCCGGGTGAAGACGCCGGCCTGCAAGCCGTACGCCGAGTCGTTGACCGCCGTGAACGCGGCCTGGTCGTCGGCGACCGGGGTGACCACCAGCACCGGTCCGAACACCTCCTCGGCCACGACCTTGGCGTTCGCCGGCACGCCGGTGAGCACGGTCGGGGGGTAGGTCGCGCCGTCGCGGAGGCCGCCCACCTCGACGGTGCCGCCGGCGGCGACGGCCTCGGCCACCCACGTCTCGACCCGGCGGGCCGCGTCCTCGGACACCATCGGCCCGACGTCGGTCAGCTCGGACGCGGGGTCCCCGGTCCGCAGCCCCCGCACCGCCGCCACCAGCCGGGGCAGGAAGTCGGCGTGCAGAGCGTGGTGCACGTACACCCGCTGGACGGCGATGCACGACTGGCCGGCCTGGTAGTTGGCGAACGTGGCGATGCGCTGCGCGGCGAAGTCCAGGTCCTCGTCGGCGGTCCAGTCCGCACAGAGCACCGCGGCGGCGTTGCCGCCCAACTCCAGCGTCACGTGCTTCTCCGGGGCGGCGCGGCGGATGGCAGTTCCGACCGGCCCGGAGCCGGTGAACGACACCACCGGTAGCCGGGGTTCGGTGACCAGTTCGGCGGCGCGGTCGTTGGGCAGCGGCAGCACCGAGAACATTCCGGCGGGGAGGTCGGTCTCGGCCAGCAGTTCGCCGAGCAGCAGCGCGGTCAGGGGCGTCGCGGGAGCGGGCTTGACGATGATCGGCGCGCCGACGGCGATGGCCGGCGCCACCTTGTGGGCGACGAGGTTGAGCGGAAAGTTGAACGGCGTGATGCCCAGCACCGGCCCGCGCGGCACCCTGCGGACCAGGGCGATCCGCCCGCCGGCGGCGGGGTCGGTGTCGAGTCGTTGCAACTCGCCGGAGAAGCGGCGGGCCTCCTCGGCGGCCCAGCGGAAGGTCGACACCGCACGCCCGACCTCGGCGCGGGCCCACTTGAGCGGCTTGCCGTTCTCCGCGGTGATCAGGGCGGCGATCTCGCCCGCGCGCTCGGCGAGCCGCCGGGACACGTGGTCGAGGGCCGCCGCGCGGGCGTGCGCGGGCAGGGCCGCGGCCTGCGCGGCCACCCCGGCCGCCGCGGCGACGGCAGCGTCGACCTGGTCGGGCGTGGCGACTGTGGTACGCCCCACCGGGCGGCCGTCGTACGGGTGGTGGACGGTCAACTCACCCTCGCCGGTGGCGGGGCGGGAGGCGACGAAGAAGGCTGCGGGCTCCACGCCGAGCAGAGTAGCCGAGCGACCAGCCGACGGAAACAGTCGCGATAACCCTTGTCTGCCGCGAATTCAGTAGCGAAGATGGCAGAGAGATTGCGATAACCGCCGCAGAACAGCGCCCCCGGCCCCCTCGGAGTGATCCCTCATGAGTGACCAGCAGCAGCTGCGCAACTTCGTCAACGGCTCCTACGTCGACCCGTCCGATGGCGGTTACGCCGACCTGGTCGACCCCTGCACGGGTGAGGTGTTCGCCCAGGCCCCGGTCTCCGGGGCCGCCGACGTGGACGCGGCGATGAGCGCCGCCGCCACCGCGTTCGAGAGCTGGCGGGAGGTCACCCCCGCCGAGCGGCAGCGAGCGCTGCTCAAGCTCGCCGACGCCGTGGAGGCGCGCGCCGCCGAGCTGGTCGACGCCGAGGTCCGCAACACCGGCAAGCCCCGCCAGCTCACCGCCGAGGAGGAGCTTCCGCCGGCGGTCGACCAGTTCCGGTTCTTCGCCGGTGCCGCCCGGATGTTGGAGGGGCGGTCCGCCGGGGAGTACCTGGCCGGGCACACCTCCTACGTGCGGCGTGAGCCGATCGGCGTCTGCGCGCAGGTCACCCCCTGGAACTACCCGCTGATGATGGCGGTCTGGAAGATCGCCCCCGCGCTCGCCGCCGGCAACACGGTGGTGCTCAAGCCGTCGGACACCACCCCGCTGTCGACGCTGCTGCTCGCCGAGATCGCCGCCGAGTTCTTCCCACCGGGGGTGTTCAACGTGGTCTGCGGCGACCGGGACACCGGTCGTACCCTCGTGTCGCACCCGACCCCCCAGCTGGTGTCGATCACCGGCTCGACCCGCGCGGGCATGGAGGTCGCCGCCGCGGCGGCCCCCGACCTGAAGCGCACCCACCTGGAGCTGGGCGGCAAGGCCCCGGTGGTGATCTTCGACGACGCGGACGTGGCGGCGGCCGCCGAGGCCATCGCGCTGGGCGGCTACTTCAACGCCGGGCAGGACTGCACGGCGGCCACCCGGGTGCTGGCCGGCCCCGGCGTCCACGACGACTTCGTGGCGGCGCTCGCCGAGCAGGCCCGCAACACGAAGACCGGCGCCCCGGACGACGCCGACGTGCTCTACGGCCCCCTGAACAACGCCAACCAGCTCACCCGGGTCAGCGGTTTCGTGGACCGCCTGCCGGACCACGCGGCGATCCAGACCGGCGGGTCCCGGCAGGGCGAACGCGGCTACTTCTACGCGCCGACAGTGGTCTCCGGGCTGCGTCAGGCCGACGAGATCATCCAGGACGAGGTGTTCGGGCCGGTCATCACCGTGCAGCGCTTCTCCGACGAGGACGAGGCGGTGCGCTGGGCCAACGGCGTCGACTACGGCCTGTCCGCATCGGTCTGGACGCGGGACCACGGCCGGGCCATGCGGATGACCCGTCGACTGGACTTCGGCTGCGTCTGGGTCAACACGCACATCCCGTTCGTCTCGGAGATGCCGCACGGTGGCTTCAAGCACTCCGGGCACGGCAAGGACCTCTCGGTCTACAGCCTGGAGGACTACACCCGGATCAAGCACGTCATGCACAACCTGGGGAGCTGACCCATGCCGTCGAGCGAGGAGCTGCACAAGCGGCGCGGCGATGCCGTGGCCCGGGGTGTCGGCAGTGTGATTCCGTCCTATGTGGACCGCGCGTCCGGCGGGACGATCACCGACGTGGACGGCCGGGAGTGGATCGACTTCGCCGCCGGCATCGCCGTGACCAGCGTGGGCAACTCGGCCCCGAGGGTGGTCGAGGCGGTCCGGGCGCAGGTGGAACGGTTCACCCACACCTGTTTCATGGTCGCGCCGTACGAGTCGTACGTGGCGGTGTGCGAGCAGCTCAACGCGTTGACGCCCGGTGGGTTCGCGAAACGCTCGGCGTTGTTCAACTCCGGCGCGGAAGCGGTGGAGAACGCCGTCAAGGTCGCCCGGCACGCCACCGGGCGGCCGGCGGTCGTGGTGTTCGACCACGCGTACCACGGCCGGACCAACCTGACCATGGCGCTGACCGCGAAGAACATGCCGTACAAGCACCGGTTCGGGCCGTTCGCCGGGGAGATCTACCGGGTGCCGATGTCGTACCCGCTGCGCGATGGTGGGCTCTCCGGCGCGGAGGGGGCGGCCCGGGCCGTCGAGATGATCGAGAAGCAGGTCGGCGCGGAGAACGTCGCCGCGCTGCTCATCGAGCCGATCCAGGGCGAGGGTGGCTTCGTCGTACCCGCGCCGGGTTTCCTGCCCGCGCTGCGTGCCTGGGCGACGGCGGCCGGCGTGGTCTTCGTCGCCGACGAGATCCAGACCGGTTTCTGCCGTACCGGCGACTGGTTCGCCTGTCAGCACGAGGGCGTCGAACCCGACCTGGTGACCCTGGCCAAGGGCATCGCCGGTGGCCTGCCGCTGGCCGCGGTGACCGGTCGGGCCGAGCTGATGGACGCGGTGCACGTCGGTGGGCTCGGCGGCACGTACGGCGGCAACCCGATCGCCTGCGCCGCCGCGCTGGCCACCATCGAGACCATGCACGAGCTGGACCTGGCCGGTGCGGCCCGACGGATCGAGTCGGTGCTGGTCCCCCGGCTACGGGCCATCGCCGAGCGGGATCCCCGGGTCGCCGAGGTACGCGGCCGGGGGGCGATGCTCGCCGTGGAGCTGGTGCTGCCGGGCACCCTGACCCCCGACCCGGTCGCCACCGCGGCGATCTCGGCGGCCTGTCACGCCGCCGGCCTGCTCACCCTGACCTGCGGCACGTACGGAAACGTGCTGCGCTTCCTGCCCCCGCTGGTGATCTCCGACGGGCACCTCGGTCGGGGTGCCGACCTCCTCGACGCCGCCTTCGGGTGAGCGGCGGAGGGGCCCGGTGCACGGGCCCCTCCGGCGACGGGCCCGGTGTGCCGGGCCCGTCCGGCGATGTCAGCGAAGCACCTCGACAGTGTTACGGCGCACCAGGTTCTTGCCCGGCTCGCGGATCTGCTCCATGGCGGCGGAGTTGAGCAGCACGCAACTGCCCGACGGGCCGGTCACCGTCACAGTGGTCGCCCGGTTGTTGTCCAGGTTGGTCACCCGCAGCCGGGTCCCGACCGGGAACTGCCCACTGGTCGCCGCCGGTCCGGCCGCCTCCTCGAAGAAGGTGATCGCCCCGGAGCACGCCGATCGGGGCGCCGGGCCGGGTACGCCGGGAGACGCGGCGCCGGGGCGGACGGTGCCGGGGGCCGGAGCGCCGGCGGGCGGGGCCGCGCCGTCGACGCGTTCCACCACGTTGCGGCGGATCACGTTCTTCCCCGGCTCGCGGACCAGCTCCATGGCCGCCGCGTTGAGCAGCACGCAACTGCCCGACGGGCCGGTCACCGTCACTGTGGCCGCCCGGTTGTTGTCCAGGTTCGTCACCCGCAGCCGGGTACCCACCGGGAACCGGTCGCTGGTCGCCGCCGGCGCCCCGCCCTCCGCGGAGAAGGTGACCGAGCCGGAGCAGACCGACGACCGTGCCGGGGCCGTGTCGGCGAACCCGAAGCTGGTCCCCACCGACACGCCCACCGCGGCGAGCACCGCCACGCTCGCTGCCAGCACGTGCCTGCGCTGCACCTTCATCGCCGTCACTCCCGTCCTCGGTGGTGTCCTTCACTCACCGGTACGGATCGAAGCGTCCTACCGTTCAGCCGGAACGGGTATCGATCGTGCGGCGGCCAGGTCCACCGGCCCGTACCGGGTGCGTGGGGCCCCGGTGCTCAGCGCCCAGTAACGGTCGCCGTACGACCAGTGCCACCACTCGGTCGGGTAGTTCACCATCCCCGCGCCGCCGAGGGCGTCCACCATGATCTGCCGGTGCCGACGGGCGGTGCCGCCGATCGTCGGCGCGGCGGTGAAGCAGGCGTCGGCGCTGTCTTCCGGGGTGGCGTCGATGGCCGTGCCCAGGTCCAGTTCCACGCCGTCGTCGGTGCAGAGCGTCAGGTCCACCGCGCCACCCGTGCTGTGCGGGGCCACCTCGACCGGTGCGACGAACTTCGTGGTCTCCCGGTGCAGCCGCTGCGGCGACCAGTCCGGGTGCCGTCGGCGCAGCTCGTCGCGGTAGCCGGTGAAGATGGCCAGTTGCGCCTGGTACGGCCGGTAGCCCTCGACCACCAGCAGGCGCAGCCCACCGGGCAGGGCACGCTGCGCGGCCAGCAGGCGGTCCACGACACCGGCGCGCAACCGGGCGTACGCCCCGGCCGGGTCGGCCGCCCGGCCGTCGAGCCGCAACTCCGGCAGCTCACGCAGGTCCACGAACTCCTCGCCGTCGTCGGCGCTGGGCACCGCCGCCACCCGGGGGTCGGAGAGCAGGATCATCGGACGCTCCCCGCCGTGCTCGCGGGCCGTTCCGCGTGCCGGAGCCGGGCCAACTCGACGAGGCGGTCCACCACCTCCCGGTAGCTGACCCCGACGGCGGCCCACACCTTCGGGTACATCGAGTGCGCGGTGAAGCCGGGCATCGTGTTCAGCTCGTTGACGTACAGCTCACCGGACGTCTCGTCGTAGAAGAAGTCGACCCGGGCCAGACCCCAACCGCCGATCGCGGCGAACGCGCGCAGCGACAGCTCGCGGACCCGCGCGGTCACCTCGTCCGCCAGCACGGCGGGGACGATCATCGGGTCGGCGTCGCCGAAGTACTTCTGCTGGTAGTCGAACCAGCCGCCGCTGACCTGCACCTCGCCCACCGCCGACGCCTCGGGACGCCAGCCACCGAGCACCGCGCACTCCAACTCCCGGCCGGCGATTCCCTGCTCGACCATGACGAGTTGGTCGTGGCGAAGCGCCTCCTCCACGGCGGCGACCAGGTCGTCACCCTCGCCGACGCGGGAGATGCCGATCGACGAACCCATGCTGGCCGGCTTGACGAAGAGTGGCCGGTTCAGCCCGGTCACCAACTTCTCCGGGTCGTCGACCGCCCGGTAGGCGTGCGCGTCGAACGACACGTACGGGGTGACGGGGATGCCCTCGGCGCGCAGCGCCCGCTTCATCGCCACCTTGTTCATGCCGACCGCCGAGGCGAGGATGCCGCACCCGACGTACGGCACGTTCAGTGACTCCAGCAGCCCCTGCACCACCCCGTCCTCGCCGTACGGACCGTGCAGCACGGGGAAGACCACGTCCAGCTCGGCGTGCACCGCGCCGGGGGCGTTGCCGGCGGACACCTGCACGACACCCGGACGCCGACCGGCCCGCAACTCGACGGCCGGCCCGGTCACCACCAACTGGTCGTCGATGGCCCGCTCGCCGGCCGGCCGATCGCGCAACCCGGCCAGCAGCGCGTCGGGCATCAGCCGGAACCCGCCGCTGCGGGTGACACCGATGGCGACAGTGCGGTAGCCGCCACCGGCGAGCGCCCGGGCCACCCCGAGCGCGGAGGCACAGGAGACCTCGTGCTCCGCCGACGGTCCACCGAACAGGATTCCGATCCGAACTGGCGCGCTCACGCCGCCGCCCCTTCCGCAGCCAGGTCGGCGGATCGCGGGGCCATCAACCGGGCCACCAACGCCGCCTCCACGTTTCCGCCGGTCAGCACCACGCCGACCGTCCGCTGCCGGTCCCCGTCCGGTGGAAGCCGGAGAGCGCCGGCCAGGCCCGCCGCCCCCGACGGCTCGGCGAGCACCTTGAGCTCCGTCAGGATCAGCCGAAACGCCGCCGCGATCTCGTCGTCGTCGACCCGGACGACCCCGCGCAGCGTGTCCCGCACGATGGCGAACGGCAGCTCCCCCACGCAGGACGGCCGCAGCCCGTCAGCGATGGTGGGCGCCGGTGCGACCGGCACGCGTACACCTGCCGCCAGACTGCGGGCGAGCGAGTCGCAGCCCACCGGCTCCACGCCGTACACCTCGATGCCGGAGCCGGCGGCGGCCAGGCACGCGCCGGCCACCCCGCCACCACCACCCACCGGTACGACCAACACGTCCAACGGCGTCCCCACGCGCTCGGCGTCCTCGATCAGCTCCAGGCTCGCGGTGCCCTGCCCGGCGATCACGTCCGGGTGGTCGTACGCGTCGACGACGGGGTGACCGCTCTCGTCGCTGAGCCCGTTGGCCACCGCCACCCGCTCCTCGACGCTGGTGCCGGCGAACACCACCCGCGCTCCCGCCGCGCGCGCCCGGTCGACCTTCGTCGATGCCGCGTCGACCGGCAGCACCACTGTCGCCGCGAGCCCGTGCTGCCCGGCCGCCAGCGCCACCGCCACCGCGTGGTTGCCGGTGCTCTGCGCGATCACCCCGGTGTGGCCGGCCGCCGCGAGGCGGCCAACCGCGCGCAGCGCGCCCCGCATCTTGTACGAGCCGCCGTGCTGGAGGTTCTCCGCCTTGAGCAGGACCCGTGCCCCGGCAAGCCCGTCGATCACCGGGGACCGCAGCACGGGGGTACGGACCACGCGGCCGGCAAGCCAGCGGCTGGCCTCCTCGACATCGGCCCGGACCTGGCCAACGGTGCGTGTCATCGTCTCTCCTTTTTCGGGCACACCACAGGCGGGGTCCAGCGGTACGTGGACCCCGGTGACTGTGGGTGGAAGTGTCAGTTCAAGGTGGGTAGCTGGACGTCGACCCGCAGGCCGCCGTACTCGGCGGGCCGGGCCGCGATGATGCCGTCGTGGGCCTGGGTGATCGAGCGGGCGATGGCCAGGCCCAGGCCGGCCCCGCCGCCCTGCGAGGTCCGGTCCCGGGCGAGCCGGCGGAACGGCTCGAACAGACCGGCCACCGCCTCGGCCGGCACGGGCTGACCGGTGTTGACCACGGACAGCGCGGGCACGCCGCTCACCACGACAGTCAGTGAGCCGCCCGGCCGGTTGTACTTGATCCCGTTCTCCACCAGGTTGGTGACCAGGCGTTCCAGCAACACCCGCTCGCCGACGACGACCCGGGGTACGAGATGGGTCTCCACGGTGACCCCGGCCTCCCGGGCCCGGTCCCGGTATCCGGCCAGCACCGCCTCGACGATCGTGTCCAACCGCTGCGGTATCCGCGATCGGAGGCCCTGGTCGCTCTCGCTGAGCGCGAGCAGGCCCTCGATCAGTCGTTCGTTGCGCTCGTTGGTCTCCAGCAGCTGACTGGTCAGCAGCTCCAACTGTTCGCCGCTGAGCGCCCTGGCCATGCCGACCTCGATGAGCGTCCGCTGCACGGCGAGGGGCGTCCGCAGCTCGTGCGAGGCGTTCGCGGCGAACCGCCGCTGCCCCTCGTACCCGGCGGAGACGCGTTCCATCATCTCGTCGATCGCCCGGGACAGCCGGGCCAACTCGTCGCTGCCCCGGGGCCGGATCCGGTGACCGAGGTTCTGCGGGCCGAGGTGCCCGATCGGCCCGGCCAGGTCAGCGACCGGGCGCAGGCACCACACCGCGGCGAACCAGAGCCCCACCAGGACGGCCAGGGTCACGAGCAGGACGGCCACCAGGGGCAGCATGAACGCCCCGGGCCGTACGTTGCCGCACACCGTCGACAACCCGGGCATGGGCAGGTCGCAGAACTGCTGCCCCCAGGTCCAGGTCATCCCCGACAGCCACTTGCCCATCGCCGGCAGTATCGGGCCGGCCAGCAGCGCCAGCAGCCCCACCAGCAGCACCCGTCGTCGGGGCGTCCAGCTCACGCCGCGCCGCCGATGCGGTAGCCGGCCTTCGGAACGGTGTGGATGATCGCGGGATCGCCGAGCTTCTTGCGCAGGGTCATCACGGTGACCCGTACGGCGTTGGTGAACGGGTCGGCGAACTCGTCCCAGGCCTGCTCCAGCAACTCCTCGGCGCTGACCACCTGGCCGTCCGCGCGTAGCAGCACGTGCAGCACCGCGAACTCCTTCGGGCTCAACGCGAGGGGGCGGCCGTCCCGGGTGGCCAGGTGCCGGCCCACGTCCAGTGCCAGGCCGTCCTGGGCGAGCACCGGTGGCAGCGCCGGCGTTGACCGTCGCCCGAGGGCCTGCACCCGGGCCACCAGTTCGGCGAAGGCGAACGGCTTGGTCAGGTAGTCGTCCGCGCCGAGGCCGAGGCCCTCCACCCGGTCCCGGATGCCGGCCGCCGCGGTGAGCAGCAGCACCCGGGTGCCGACCTGTGAGTCGGCGATACTCCGGCACACCTCGTCGCCGGTGTGTCCGGGCATGTCCCGGTCCAGCACCGCGACGTCGTACCGGTTCACCCCGACCCGCTCCAGCGCACCGTCCCCGTCGTAGCAGACGTCGACGGCCATCGAGAGGCGGCGCAGCCCTTCGGCCACCGTGTCCGCCAACAACCGCTCGTCGTCCGCCACCAGCACCCGCACGTTTTTCCGCTCCCCCAGTTCGGCTTGCCCGGCATACCGTCGCAGGCCCGGGTTAAGGGTTCTGTAAGCACCCGCCGCAGCCATCCTCCACGTGGGTGTCCAGCGGGCAAACCACCGCAAGCCAGTCCCGGTCGACTTCGTGCCCGTGTCACGTCATCTGGGTCGTCCGTCCCCGAAGGCCCCGGCGGTTGGCGTGTGGGGGTGAGCTGCGTCACGATGGGGGCCGAGGAGGTCGCCCGATGGCTGACCCGTGGCTCGCCCTGGAGTTCGGCGTCGATCCGGCGGAGCGGATCGCGCAGGTCGGTGCCGCCCACGAAGCCTTCCTGACCGCCGGCGCGGCGCCGCACCGGGTGCGGGAGGTGGTCCGCCGCTCCTGGGAGCGTTCGGCACGGCTCGACCCGGAGGCCACCCCGCCGGTCGACCTGGCTGACGACGTTCTGGCCGCGTACCGGGCGGTTCACCCGTTGGCCCGGGTGCTGCCGCTGTTCCGGGACCTGCTCGGCGGCATCGCCCAGGACGGCGCGCACCTGATGGCGGTCTGCGACGCGCACGGACGACTGCTCTGGGTCGAGGGGCATCCGGGTGTGCTGCGGCACGCCGAGCGGATGAACTTCATGCCCGGCGCCCGTTGGGACGAGACGCACGCCGGCACCAACGCCCCCGGCACCGCGCTGGCCGTGGACCACAGCGTGCAGATCTTCGCCACCGAGCACTTCAGTCGCCCGGTCCAGCGGTGGACCTGCGCCGCCGCGCCGATCCACGACCCGGCCACCGGGCGGCTGCTCGGCGCGATCGACATCACCGGCGGGGACCATCTGGCGAATCCGCAGAGCCTGGCGCTGGTCCGGGCCACCGCCCGGGCCGCCGAATCGCAACTCGCCGCCGACCGACCGCCGGAACCCGGCGTCGCCACCGTGACCGCGCTCGGCCGGGACGAAGCGGAGCTGCGGTTCGAGGGCCGACGGATCCGGCTGGGTCGACGGCACAGCGAACTGCTGGTGCTGCTGCTCCAGCACCCCGAGGGGCGCACGGGCGTTCAGCTCGGCCTCGACCTGTACGGCGACGACCGACTGCACCCGGTCACCCTGCGTGCCGAGCTGTCCCGGTTGCGCCGGGTGCTCGGCCCAGAGCTGCTCGATTCCCGGCCGTACCGGCTACGCGGGACCGTCCGCGCCGACTTCACCACCGTCGCCGACCGGCTGGACCAGGGCGATCCGGCGGGCGCGCTCGACGCGTACCCAGGGTCGTTGCTGCCCGGCTCGGACGCGCCGGGAGTGGCGCGACTGCGCCGGCTGATCGACGGCCACCTCCGCGCGGCCGTGCTGGCCGCCGCGGACCCGGCGCTGCTCGCGGCCTGGACCGCGACGCCGGCCGGTGCCGACGACCTGGCCGCCTGGCAGGCCCTGGCGCAGGCGCTGCCGGTGGGCGCGCCGCGTCGGCCCCTCGCCCTCGCGCGCATCGACCAGCTCGCCGGGGAGTACGACCTTCCGCGCGCAACGTGGCTGCAACGTCGCTGAAACTACCGTCGCCGTCGGCACACCCGCACAACGACGGCGGAGGTAACCATGACGCGCTACGACGCGCCCACCCACTGGCAGTCCCGTTACGACCACTACATCGGCGGCGAGTACGTCAAGCCGCACGGCGGCGCCTACTTCGAGAACCCGACACCGGTCACCGGGCAGACCTTCACCGAGGTCGCCCGGGGCACCGCACCCGACGTGGAGAAGGCCCTCGACGCCGCCCATGGCGCCGCCGACGCCTGGGGCCGCACCTCGGTGGCTGAACGGGCGCTGATCCTCAACCGCATCGCCGACCGGATGCAGGAGAACCTGGAATCCCTGGCCGTGGCCGAGAGCTGGGAGAACGGCAAGCCGGTCCGGGAGACCCTCGCCGCCGACATCCCGCTCGCCATCGACCACTTCCGTTACTTCGCCGGGGCGATCCGGGCCCAGGAGGGCTCCCTGGGCGAGCTCGACGACGACACCGTGGCGTACCACTTCCACGAGCCGCTCGGCGTGGTCGGGCAGATCATCCCGTGGAACTTCCCGATCCTGATGGCGACCTGGAAGCTCGCGCCCGCGCTGGCCGCCGGCAACGCCGTGGTGCTCAAACCCGCCGAGCAGACACCGGCGTCCATCCACTACTGGCTGTCGCTGGTGGCGGACCTGCTGCCGCCGGGAGTGCTGAACATCGTCAACGGTTTCGGTGTGGAGGCCGGCAAACCGCTGGCGTCCTCGGCCCGGGTCGCGAAGGTGGCCTTCACCGGCGAGACGACCACCGGGCGGCTGATCATGCAGTACGCCAGTGAGAACATCAAGCCGGTCACGCTGGAGCTGGGCGGCAAGAGCCCGAACATCTTCTTCGACGACGTCAGCGCTCACACCGACGACTTCCTGGACAAGGCCCTGGAAGGCTTCACCATGTTCGCGCTCAACCAGGGCGAGGTCTGCACCTGCCCGTCGCGGGCGCTGATCCAGCAGGGCCACTACAGCGACTTCCTGGCCGCGGCGGTGTCCCGCACCGAGCAGATCGTGCAGGGGCATCCCCTGGACACCGACACGATGATCGGGGCGCAGGCTTCCAACGACCAGTTGGAGAAGATCCTGTCCTATCTCGACATCGGCCGGAAAGAGGGCGCCAAGGTGCTGACCGGCGGGTCACGCGCGGATCTGGGCGGCGACCTGTCGGGCGGATACTACGTCGAGCCAACCATCTTCGAGGGCGACAACTCGATGCGGATCTTCCAGGAGGAAATCTTCGGGCCGGTCGTCTCGGTGACCTCCTTCGCCGACCTCGATGACGCCGTGAAGATCGCCAACGACACCCTGTACGGGCTGGGCGCGGGTGTGTGGAGTCGGGACATGAACACCGCGTACCGGGCCGGGCGGGCCATCCAGGCCGGTCGGGTGTGGACCAACTGCTACCACGCGTACCCGGCGCACGCCGCGTTCGGCGGGTACAAGCAGTCCGGCATCGGTCGGGAGAACCACAAGATGATGCTGGAGCACTACCAGCAGACCAAGAACCTGCTGGTCAGCTACTCGACCAAGAAGCTCGGCTTCTTCTGATGCCGGTCGTTTCCGTCACCCCCGCCGCGGCCGAGTTGATCCGGTCGCTGCGGGGCCGGCACGGTCCGCTGATGTTCCACCAGTCCGGTGGCTGTTGCGACGGCAGCGCCCCGATGTGCTTCCCGGCGGGCGAGTTCCGCACCGGTTCGTCCGACGTGCTGCTCGCCTCCCTCGCGGTCGACGGGGTGACCGAGCCGGTCGAGTTCTGGATGTCGAAGTCCCAGTGGGAGTTGTGGAAACACACCACGCTGACCGTCGACGTGGTCCCCGGCAGAGGCAGCGGCTTCTCCCTGGAGGCCCCCGAAGGCGTCCGTTTCCTCATCCGCTCCCACCTAGCCCCCTGACCCCCCACCCCACCCCACCCCCACCCCCACCCCCACCCCCGCCGATCTTGCACTTTGTGTTGCCGCGATGCCCCATACAGGTGATTTGCCGGGGCCGAAAGTGCAAGATCGGCGGGGGTGACGGGGCGGGGTGGGGGGTGGGTGGGTGGGGGGTGGGTGAGTGGGGGTGGGTGGGGGTGGTTAGGAGAGGGCGGCCCGGATGCTGTCTTTGATGTGTTGGGGGCGGCGGTAGAGGTCACGATCGGTGAAATAGCGCATCCGCCAACCCGCCGCGTCCAGCCAGTTGACCCGTTCCCTGTCGTACCTGAGCCTGTCACGGTTTAGGTGCGACAGTCCGTCGTACTCGATGCCGATCCGGCGTTCGCGGTAGCCCAGATCGAGCCGGTACAGAGGAATGCCGTAGCGGTCGGCCACCCATATTTGCGGCTCCGGCGGAGGCAACCCTCCATCGATCAGGATCAGTCGCAGCTGACTTTCCTGTCGGCACTCCGCCCTGCCGTCGGCCAGCGGTATGAGTTGCCGGGCTTGGCGAACACCACGCAGCGCATTGTGGGCTGCGACCTCGGCCAGCAGGTCATCCTGGGTGACCAAGCCCGACCGGAGCGCAGCATCGATTACCGGGAGTGCGTCGAGCCGCCGAACGGCGCGAGCCAGGTCGACTGCACAGCGAGCCGCCGGCACACAGGGCAGACCGTCGACGAAGACCGGCCGAGTGGGTAGAACCGTTCGGTGAACGACCACCCCGGGTAGTCGGGGCTTCGGCACCTCGGCGGGCAGATGTACGTGGATCAGATCATCGCGCAGCACCCCGAAGCCGTGTCGGCGGGCGGCACTCTGCCTCGCCAACATCGCCCCATCGGGCAGCCGGAGCATCAGTGCACGCAGCTCGTCATCGTCGCTGCAGGGTTGGTCGGCGTACACCCCTCTGCGCACGCGGTGCAATTCCTCCCGGTCGAGCCGACTGCGGATCCGCCCAACGGTGAGTTGCCGCATCAGTGCGTCAGTACGCCACAACTGAGTAGCCATGGCAGCAGACTGACCAACCCGGCACCTCAGCGAAATCCCGCGATGACTACCTGTGGAAAACCGTCCCCCTTGTGGACGACCCCCAACCCCACCCCCAGCCGTGCTAGCGCCCCACACTCCGGAGACTCCACCCGGAATCTCCACCCCCGCGATCTTGCACTTTGTGTCGTCGACATGCCCGATAAGACACGAAAGGCGAGCACAGAAAGTGCAAGATCGCGGGGGCGGGGGCGGGGGCGGGGGCGGGGGCGGGGGCGAGGGCGAGGGCGAGGGCGGGGTTAGTCGCAGGCGATGCCGTCGCCGTCTCTGTCCAGGTCGTAGATGTCGTCGCCGATCACCCTGATCGGCCCGCTGACGTAGGCGGGGCCGTTGCCACTGCCACCCGCGCAGTCGACGTCGCTGGCGATCGGGACGCAGCCGCTGTAGTTCGGGTCGCACTTCGACGACTGCTGCTTCTTGGTGCCGACGGCCACGACCTGGGTCACCGGCTGCTTCGTCACGGCGGATTTGACCAGCTTCTTGGCCGTCCGCACACCGTCGGTGGTGGTCACCTCGTAGGTCAGGGTCCGGACGCCGTTCACGCCCTTGGTCCGGACGACCCGCTTGCCCTCGGCCAGCGACGAATCCTTGACGGTCCGCTCGCCGTACCGGATGGTGGCCTGCTCCGTCACGGTCGTCACCTGCACCACCGGCACGGCTGCCGCCGACGAGGGCGCGGTGGCGGGCGCCGACGAGGGCGCGGTCGGGGGCGCGGTCGAGGGCGCGGCTGTCGGCGACTCCTCCTGGGCCGGCTCGCCGGGTGCGGCCAGGATCGGCTGCTGCGGCTGCTCGGCGGCAGTGCCGGTCTTGGTCGGTTCCGGTTCGCCGGTCAACGCGCCGACGATGGCGGTGCCGGTGCAGCAGAGCAGCAGGAGCGACAGCGTCACCGAGCCGAGGATCACGGCGACCCGGCCGGCGGGAGTGGCCCGGCGGAACCAGTTCGGTCGGGGCGTCTGGTCGAACGACGGCGGGTACGGCGGCCCCGGGTTCTGTGGTGGTTGCATCGTCACGGCGATGAGTGTCGTCGCAAACACACCCTGCAATATCCCCCGTCGCGTTCGTCACCTGCGCCTTTCGCCTCGCGGGAAAGATCCGTGGGCGCGCTCGCGGGCGACGAGTCGGCAGGTGCGGCAGACCCCCAGGTCGGCAGAGCAGGGCCGATCGTGCGGGTGTCAGCACCAACAAAAGCCGCAGATCACCACGCACTGAATCGACAACGGGTCGGATGCCGAACGGCGACGACGGAACTGTCGCGATGCCGTCAACGGGGCGGGCTCACCGCTCCTCCATCGCCCACGGCGACCCGTAACCGTTCAGCAGGTCGAGGAAGGGCATCGGGGGCAGCGCCTCCGGCCCGAGCACCCCGACACCGGCCCACCCGCCGCCGGCAAGCAACTCCAGTGCGACGACCGGGTTGACTGCGGTCTGCCAGACCACCGCCTGGTGCCCGTACTCCCGCATCGACCACTCGTTGTCGACCACGTGGTACAGGTAGACCTCGCGGGGTCGACCGTCCGGGCCGAGGCCGCGTACCCAGGTGCCGGCGCAGGTCTTGCCGCGCATCCGGGCACCGAGCGTGGCCGGGTCCGGCAGGCTCGCGGCCACCACGTCACGCGGGGAGACCTCGACGCCACGTACCCGCACCGGGGAGACCGCGTCCAGACCGAGCTTGTGCAGCGTCTTGAGCACCTCGATGAACTCGTCGCCAAGGCCGTACTTGAAGGTGACCCGCCGGGCCTTGACCCAGCGCGGGATGAGCAGCACCTCCTCGTGCTCGACGTTGACGCACTCGACGGGCCCGATCCCCTCCGGAAAGTGGAAGACCTCCGGCTCGGAGAACGGTTCGGTGGTGAACCAGCCCCGGTCCCTTTCCCAGACGACCGGCGGGTTGAGGCATTCCTCGATGGTGGTCCAGATGGAGAACGAGGGCGCGAAGTCGTACCCGTCGACGGTGAGGTTCGCCCCGTCCCGGACCCCGATCTCGTCGATCTCGCTGAACAGTTCGTCGGCGGCGTAACGGGCGAACACGTCCGACAGGCCGGGCTCGACCCCGATGCCGCACAGCGCCAGCCGGCCGGCCGCCGACCAGGTGTCGGCCAGCGCGAACTGTTCGTCGCCGAGCTTCACGCCGGTCTCGGCGTGCGACAGCGACATCGCCATGTCCAGGTAGTCCGCGCCGGCCGCGAACGCGCCGTCGAAGATCGGCATGACGAACCGCGGGTCGACGGCGTTCAGCACGTGCGTGATCCGGTGCTCCCGGCACAGCGCGGTGACCGCATCGGCCGAGGCGGCGTCCACCTGGGCGGCGACGAACCGGTCACCGTGTCCGGCGACCGCCCGCTCGGCCCGAACGGGGTCGTGGTCGGCGACCACCATGGTCTCGAAGAAGGTCCGTCGGGCGGCGATGGCTACGGCGGCGGAGCCGACGCCACCGGCGCCGACGAGGAGGACACGCATCAGGAATCAAACCCCAAACCGAAACGATCGAGAGTACGGAGCCAGAGGTCGCGCCGACCCTCGCGCGCGTCGGCGCGGGCCAGTGACCAGCGGGTGAGATTGATGCCGACCGCGCGGACGGGTTCCGGCGGGAACGGCAGTGGCTTGCGGCGAACCAGGTCGAGCCGGGTCAGCGGTGTGTTCCCGCCGTCGAGCAGGTCGAGCAGCACCCGGGCCCCGAAACGTGTGGCCCCGACGCCGAGGCCGGTGTAGCCGGCCGCGTACGCCAGCCGACCGCCGTAGGCGGTGCCGAAGAACGGGCAGAACCGGGTGCAGGTGTCGATGACCCCGCCCCAGCGGTGGCTGAACCGCACGTCGGCGAGCTGCGGAAACGTGGTGAAGAAGTGGCGGGCGAGGGTGGTGAAGGTGGCCGGTCGTTGCTCCAACTCGGGCGCGACCCGGTTGCCGTAGTGGTAGACGGCGTCGTAGCCGCCGAAGAGGATCCGCCCGTCGGTGGTGATCCGGTAGTAGTGGAACTGATTGGCGGTGTCGGCGAGCCCCTGCCGGTTGCGCCAACCGATGGCGTCGCGCTGGGCCGGGGTGAGCGGCTCGGTCATCAGCACGTGGTCGTAGACCGGCACCAGGTACGCCCGCAGCCGGCGCAGCAGCGGCGGGAACGCGTTGGTGGCCAGCACGACCCGGCGCGCCCGTATCGAGCCGGGCAGGCCGGCGGCCGGGGTGTCGACCCGGCCAGTGTCGGCCGATTGGGCTGCGGGACCGGTGCCCAGGGTGCTGGCGTGCAGCGCGGCACTGTCGGCGCGCAGGCCGGTGACCCGGGTGTGCTCGTGCACGCGTACGCCGAGGTCGAGGCAGGCGCGGCGAAGCCCCCAGGCCAGCTTCGCCGGGTCCACCATGGCCACCCGGTCGGCGTCGAACATTCCACCCAGGTACGTCGGTGAGTGCACCTCGGCGCGCACCTCGTCCCGGTCGAGCAACCGCACCCGGTGGCCGTACCGGCGGGCCAGGTCCGCGTCGGCCGCCAGCCCGTCTAGTTGGTACGGCTCGACGGCGACGGCCAGCTCACCGGTGCGCTCGAAGTCGCAGTCGATGTCGTACTTCGCGACGGTGGCGGCGATGGCGTCCAGGTTGTCCCGGCCGAGGCGTTCCAACTCGCCGACTTCCTCGGGGAACCGGTCGACACCGTTGGCGAGGCCGTGGGTCAGCGAGGCGGCGCAGAACCCGCCGTTGCGCCCGGACGCGGCCCAACCGCAGGTCCCGGCGTCGACGAGCAGCACGTCCCGGTCCGGGTCCGCCTGTTTCGCCAACAAGGCGGCCCACAGTCCGCTGTAACCACCGCCGATCACCAACAGGTCGGCGGAGTGCCGACCAGCCAGTGGTGGCAGCGGGTCGGGGCGGTCCGGACGATCGAGCCAGTACGGCACGGGTGCCGCGTCGGCCAACGCCCGGCCGGTATGCGGGAGCGTCATGACGGCACCGGGTCAGCGCGATGCCGGGTCAGCGCGGTGACACCGGTCGGACGATCCGGAGGCCGAACCGCATCCCGGAGAGTCATGACGACCGACGCAGGTGACCCGACGGCCCGGCCAGCAGGTTGGCGCGGCGGGCCCGCCGACCGCGCAGCGAGCTGAGCCCCACGAGCAGCAGCGCGACCGCGAACATCGCGGTGCCGATTACGTTGACCTGCGGTGGGATGCCACGCTGGGCAGCGCCCCAGACGTACATCGGGAACGTGACCGTGGTGCCGGCGTTGAAGTTCGTGATGATGAAGTCGTCGAAGCTCAACGAGAAAGCGAGCAACGCGGCGGCCACGATGCCGGGCAGCACCAGCGGCAGGGTGATCCGCCGGAAGGTCTGCCACTCGTTGGCGTAGAGGTCCATGGCGGCCTCCTCCAGCCGCCGGTCCATCCCGGCGAGCCGCGCCTTCACGGTGACCACCACGAACGACACGCAGAACATCACGTGCGCGATCACGATGGTCCAGAAACCCTGCGGTACGCCCGCCGACACGAACAGGGCCAGCAACGACGTGCCCATCACCAGCTCCGGGGTGGCCATCGGCAGGAAGATCAGCACGTTGATCCCGGATCGGCCACGGAAGCGGTGCCGGACCAGCGCGAACGCCATCAGGGTGCCGAGCACCGTGGCGACCACGGTGGCGATAAAACCGATCTGCACGCTGCGGACCACCGCGTCGCACATGTCCGAGGTGGCGCACGGCTGCCGCCAGTTGTCCAGTGTGAACTCGTTGAAGTCGTACGACAGCCGGCTCGACGGCCGGTTGAACGACAGCGCGGCCACCACCAGGATCGGCAGCGCCAGGTAGCCGAGCACCAGCAACGCCACGATCATCACCCAGCGGTCCGCCAACCAACGGGAAACCCTCATCGGAGCCGCCTTTCAATCGCGACTGCGGGGCTCCGCTGCGCTGCACTCCTCGCGCTCATCAGAGGACCTCCTCCGTGCCGGCTCGACGGAGGTAGCCGAAGACCACCGCGAGGATCGCCGCCATCAGCAGGAACGACAGCGCGGCGCCCTGCGGGTAGTCCAGCCGGACCAGGAACGCCGAGTCGATGACGTTACCGATCATGTATTCGTTCGGGGTGCCGAGCAGTTCGGCGTTGATGTAGTCGCCGCTGGCCGGGATGAAGAAGAGCAGCGTGCCGGCGACCAGACCGGGCATGGACAGCGGCAGCGTGACCCGACGGAACGCCTGCACCGGGCTCGCGTACAGGTCGGTGGCCGCCTCCAGCAACCGGGGGTCCAGCCGCTCCAGGCTCGCGTACAGCGGCAGCACCAAAAACGGCAGGAAGTTGTACGTCAGGCCGAGCACCACAGCGAACGGGGTGGCCAGCAGCCGACCGTCCGGGGCGAGCAGGTGCACGTCGCGCAGCAGACCGACGAGCGCGCCGTTGTCCGACAGGATCGTCTTCCAGGCCAGCGTACGGACCAGGAAGCTGGTGAACATCGGCGCGACGACGCAGACCAGCAGCAGGTTCTTCCAGCGGCCGGCCTTCTGCGCGATGGCGTACGCCAGTGGATAGCCCAGCAGCAACGCCAGCACCAGGGCCAGCCCGGCGTAGCCGAACGAGCGCAGGAACTGCGGCCAGTACGCCTGTAGCACGTCCGGGTAGTTGCTGACCGCCCAGGTCATCGCGTACCCGGTGGAGAGCGAGCCGCTGGGGTCGTACAGGCTGGCTGCCGCCAACTGCACCAGCGGCACACCGAAGAAGATGAGCAGCCAGGCCGCACCGGGCAACAACAGGAGGTACGGCAGGAGTCGGCGTCGCCCGGATCGGGCTGCCGGTGGCGCGGGTGGCGGGTGCCCCGCCCTGGTGGGGGCCAGCAGGGTCACGACGACGCACCCACCGGCTCGTCCAGCACCGGCGACGTCCGGTCGGTGTCGGCGGCGTCGCGGGGCAGCAGGAACGCGTGCCGCGGATCCCAGTACGCCACGGCCTCGCTGCCGACCGCCACTGGCGTCGACGTCCCGCTGTTGGCGGCGAAGACCGACAACTCGGTGCCCCAGCCGGTGCGCAGCAGGTACTGCGTGCTGACTCCCACGTAGGAGGCGTCGGTGACGACTCCGGTGACGTGCTGATGCCCGGCGGGCACCTGGTCGGCGGAGCCGACCAGAATCAGCTTCTCGGGGCGTACCCCCAGGTGCACCGGGCCGTGGTCGGCCCGCGACCGGCCGGCGGGCACCGAGAAGCGCGTGCCGTGCGCCGTCAACGCGACGTCGCCGCCGCTGGCGCCGGTGGCCTCGCCGGCGAGCAGGTTGGACTGGCCGAGGAAGTTCGCCACGAAGGCGGTGGCGGGAAACTCGTAGATGTCGGCCGGGGCACCCAACTGCTCGATCCGGCCGGCGTTCATCACCGCGACGGTGTCGGCCATGGTCATGGCCTCCTCCTGGTCGTGGGTGACGTGCACGAAGGTGATGCCGACCTCGGTCTGGATGCGCTTCAGCTCGATCTGCATCTGTCGGCGCAGCTTGAGGTCGAGTGCGCCCAGCGGCTCGTCGAGCAGCAGCACCTGCGGCCGGTTGATCAGGGCGCGGGCCAGCGCGACCCGCTGCTGCTGACCCCCGGAGAGCTGGGCGGGGCGGCGGCTGCCGTACCCGTCGAGTTGCACCAGCGACAGCATCCGGGCGACCTCGTCGTCGACCGAGCGGATGCCGCGTCGGCGCAGCCCGAAGGCCACGTTCTCGAAGATGTCGAGGTGCGGGAAGAGCGCATAGCTCTGGAAGACGGTGTTGACCGGCCGCTTGTACGGCCGCAGCCGGGCGATGTCGGTGTCACCGAGCAGCACCTGGCCGCTGGTCGGCTCCTCCAGGCCGGCGATCATCCGCAACGTGGTGGTCTTGCCGCAGCCGGACGCGCCGAGCAGCGCGAAGAACGAGCCCTGCTCGATGGTCAGGCTCAGGTCGTCGACCGCGGTGAAGACGCCGAACCGTTTGGTGAGGTCGGCCAGGCGCAGGTCGCCGGCGGGTGTCTCGCGCGCCATTCTCGTCACGCCCCGATGACCTGTTGGAACTTGCCCTCGTACTCCTTCTCCTGCTTCTCGTCCAGGGCCATGAACACCTTGGACTTCGACAGCAGCGCCTCGTCCGGGAAGATCAGCGGGTTGGTGGCCAGCTCGGGGTCGATCTTCTCCATCTCGGCCTGAGCGCCCTTGACCGGGCAGATGTAGTTGACGTACGCGGCGAGCTTCGCCGCGACCGCCGGCTCGTAGTAGTAGTTGATCAGCGCTTCGGCGTTGCCTTTGTGGGTCGCCTTGTTGGGGACCATCATGTTGTCGCTGTAGAGCATCACGCCCGAGTCCGGCGCGACGAACCGCACCTTCTCGTCCTCACCGGACAGTTGGATGACGTCACCGGACCAGCCGATGCACGCGGCGATGTCGCCCTTGGCCAGGTCGGGCGCGTAGTCGTTGCCGGTGAACTTGCGGATCTGCCCGGAGTCGACGGCCTTCTTGAGCTTGTTGAGGGCGTCGTCGAACTGGGCGGCGGTGAAGTTCGCCGGGTCGTGCCCGTTCGACCCGAGCAGCAGGCCCATGGTGTCGCGCATCTCGCTGAGCGCGGTCACCTTGCCCTTGAGGTCGGGGCGGGTGAGCAGTTCGTCGACCGTCCGCAGTTCCTTCGTGACGTTGCCGTTGTAGGCAAGGCCAGCCAGGCCGGACTGCCACGGAATGGAGATCCGGTTTTCGGCGTCGAAGGGGCGGTTGAGCAGCGACGGAAGCAGGTTGGCCTGCACGTTCGGGATCTTCGCCGGGTCCAGCTTCTGGATCCAGCCGAGCCGGATCATCCGGGCCGCCATCCAGTCGGTCAGCACGATGATGTCCCGGTCGGTGCTCTGGCAGGCGGCGAGCTGGTTCTGCACCTTGCCGAAGAATTCGTTGTTGTCGTTGATGTCCTCGGTGTAGGTCACCTGAATGCCGGTCTTCGTGATGAACTCGTCGAGGCTCGGCCGCTTGGACTCGTCCTTGTCGTCCACATCCATGTACTGCGGCCAGTTGGCGAAGGCCAGTTTCTTCTCGGTGCCGGAGAGGTCCTCGCTGACGCAGCCAGCTTCGGTCTGTTGCGCGCCCTTGGTGCCGCAGCCCGCGAGGCTGCCACCCATGGTGAGCAGGGCGGCCGAACCGAGAGTGCCGGTGAGCAGTCCACGCCGGGAGAGGGGCCGGAGGGGAGTACGCATGACGACTCCTAGGGGGTCATCGTCGGCGGGCGGGACGGGGAGGCACGCCGGCGGGAATGTCGGGAGGGTCAAGTGCCATGGACGACTGATCCTGACATGAGGTGACCTCCCTTACAAGGGATTCCGTTGCCGGAATAGCGATGCACGACGAAATACGCCAGACTACGCGGGGATACACGCGCGACATCACGATTCGGGACATGGGGAGCGGGCAATGACAAACCGGCAGCACGAGAACAGCAATGGCGGTCGACGCGTCGCTGTCCGTGACGGTGCCAATCACGCTCTGCTGGATGACGTGGCCAAGCAGATCATCGAGCAGCTCCAAGAGGACGGCCGCCGCCCGTACGCGACGATCGGCAAGGCGGTGGGGCTGTCCGAGGCGGCGGTCCGGCAGCGGGTGCAGCGGCTGCTCGACTCCGGCGTGATGCAGATCGTGGCGGTGACCGATCCGCTCCAGCTCGGCTTCAACCGGCAGGCGATGATCGGCCTACGTACCGACGGCGACCTGGAAGCGGTCGCTGACCGGCTGGCCGAGTTGGACGAGGTCGACTACGTGGTGATCACCGCCGGGTCGTTCGACCTGCTCACCGAGGTGGTCTGCCGCAACGACGACCACCTGCTGGAGATCCTGCAACGACTGCGCGCGGTGCCCGGGGTGCTCTCCACCGAGGCGTTCGTCTATCTCAAGCTGCGCAAGCAGACCTACACCTGGGGTACGGCCTGACGCTTGGCCCTTTTGATCCGCCCGCCGCTTCGGCCCACTCGGCGCTCGGCCGGCTCGCCGCTTGATCCACTCGGCTTCACCAATGTCGCGGTATCAACCACGCCCGGGCACCGCGATCTCAACGAAACGGAGTGGATCGAGCCGGCGGCCGAGGGAGGCGCTGTCACCAAGCGGGCCCTTTGGAGCTGATGCCGCAAACGAATCGGCGGGACGCCGGAACCCGGCGACGAGCCGGCCTGCCTACCCGGGCCCCCGGCGACGAGCCGGCCTGCCTACCCGGGCCCCCGGCGACGAGCCGGCCTGCCTACCGGGCCCCCCGGCGACGAGCCGGCCTGCCTACCGGGCCCCCCGGCGACGGGCCGGCCTGCCTACCGGGCCGGCCGGCGCGAATCCGGGAGGGGCACGTGGCGCGGCCCCGACAGGGCGGCCGTGATGTCGCAAACGATTCAGCTCCAAAGGCAGCCACCGGCACACCTCCGACTCCTCCCGACCGCCGATCGACCGACCGACCAACAGCGGTGCGGATTCCGTTGCATCTGTGACGGGCCTGCGCTAAATCCGTCGCCAACCGACCGTGATACCGCCGATAACACTTGCTTCGGAGGTTGAGACTGTGCGATAACCGTTGGCAGAGCGGCCGGCCTCACCCCTTTGACCGGCCCGACGACCGATGGGGCTGACATGGCCAACGCCACCGACCACCTCTGGATGCACTTCACCCGGATGGCGAGCTACTCCGCCGGTGAGGTGCCGACCATCGTGCGCGGCGAGGGAGCGTACGTGTGGGACGCGCAGGGTCGCCGCTACCTGGACGGGCTCGCTGGGCTCTTCGTGGTCAACGCCGGCCACGGCCGCACCGAACTGGCCGAGGCCGCCGCCAAGCAGGCCGGCGAGCTGGCCTACTTCCCGCTCTGGTCGTACGCGCACCCGAAGGCCATCGAGCTGGCCGAGAGGATTGCCGCACTCACCCCCGGCGACCTCAACCGGATCTTCTTCACCACCGGCGGCTCCGAGGCGGTGGAGGCGGCGTGGAAGCTGGCCCGCGCGTACTTCAAGCGCACCGGGAAGCCCAACAAGTACAAGGTGATCAGCAGGTACATCGCCTACCACGGCACCTCCATGGGCGCCCTGTCGATCACCGGCCTGCCCGGCATCAAGAGCGACTTCGAGCCACTGGTGCCGGGCGCGATCAAGGTGCCGAACACGAACTTCTACCGGGCGCCCGAGCACGGCGACGACCCCGAGGCGTTCGGCCGCTGGGCCGCCGACGAGATCGGACGGGCCATCGAGCGCGAAGGGCCGGACACGGTCGCCGCGGTCTTCCTCGAGCCGGTGCAGAACTCCGGCGGGTGCTTTCCCCCGCCGCCCGGCTACTTCGAGCGGGTACGGGAGATCTGCGACGCGTACGACGTGCTGCTCGTCTCGGACGAGGTGATCTGCTCGTGGGGGCGGTTGGGCGAGTACTTCGGCGCGGTGCGCTACGGCTACCAGCCGGACATCATCACCACCGCCAAGGGCATCACCTCCGGTTACGCCCCGCTCGGCGCGATGATCGCCAGCGACCGGCTGATGGAACCGTTCCTCACCGAGACCGGCATGTTCGCCCACGGGGTGACCTTCGGTGGCCATCCGGTCTCCTGCGCGGTGGCCCTGGCCAACCTGGAGGTGTTCGCCCGCGAGGACCTGGTCGGGCACGTACGCGCCAACGAGGACGCCTTCCGCGCCACCCTGGAGAAGCTGTACGACCTGCCGATCGTCGGCGACGTCCGCGGCGACGGCTACTTCTACGGCATTGAACTGGTCAAGGACAAGACCACCCGGGAGACCTTCACCGAGGCCGAGTCGGAGCGTCTGCTGCGCGGCTTCCTCTCCACCGCCCTGTTCCAGGCGGGCCTCTACTGCCGGGCCGACGACCGGGGCGACCCGGTCATCCAGCTGGCCCCACCCCTGATCGCCGAGCAGCAACACTTCGACGAGATCGAGCAAACCCTCCGCACAGTCCTGACCCAAGCCTGGACCAAGCTCTAACCCCCCCACCCCACCCACCCCACCCACTGGTGTTGATCAAGAGGTTTGCGTCAAAAACGCGCCGGCTGATGACCGAAACCTCTTGATCAACGCAGAGAAGGGGCGCGGGGTTAGTGGTTCGGGGGGATTACTCGGAGGTGGCCTCGGCGGCCGGTCTGGTGGGGGTTCTCGGGACGGTTCTGGTCCGGCTCCGGGGGGCGGGGGGCCGGGCGGGCGGCCTCGCGGACCGCTTCGGCCAGCGCGACCAGGTCGTCCGTGGTGGGCGGCGGCGGCTCGAACTCGCCCTCGTGCCGGACGACGTCCCAGCCCCGCGGCGCGGTCAGGCTGCGGGCGTGCGGCTCGCACAGGTCGTACGTGTGTGGCTCGGCGAACGCCGCGAGCGGCCCCACCACCGCTGTCGACTCGTTGTAGACATAGGTCAATGTGGCGACCGCTTGCCGGGGGCAGCCGTTACGGGAGCAGCGCCGTGGTGACCTCACGTGCGGCAGGGTATCTCCATTACCGGGTCCGGCGCATCGCTTCGCGTTGCGACACGCCCGTCATGGTGATCACAGTCGACCGTCCTGGGCGCGCCGCGCCACGGGAGCGGCGCTGCCGCTGACCAGCCCGAGACGGGCGCTACCCTTTGCCTCATGACGAGCCCGGAACACCGCCGCCCCGGCTCCGGCCGGCGTGCGCATCGTGACCGGCACGGGCGCGGCCTGCGCGGACGGCTGGTTCCGGCCACCGTACCGCTGGCGCGGACCAAGGCCGAGGTCTTCGACGACCTGGTCCTGGACACCGTCGAGACGCTGGAGCGTCGGTTCGCCAAGGAGCTGGCCGGGGTCGAGTTCGCGGTCGAAGATGTCCCGCCTGACCTGAACGTCTACGACTCGGACGTGCTGGAGGACGGCGAGGTCCCGTTGGCCCGGCTGCTGCCCGGCCGCCCAGGCCGGCAGGAGGTGCCGCCGCGGATCGTGCTGTACCGACGGCCCCTGGAGTTCCGGGCAATGGACCGTGAGGACCTCGCCGATCTCGTCCATGACGTGATCATCGAACAGGTCGCGAACCTTCTCGGGGTGGACCCGGACGAGCTCGCCTGAGCCGGCCCGACAGCCGAGCGCGCGGAGAGTGGGGCGGCCCCCGCCACCCCGACCTCAGGCCGCCCCCCGGCAGCCCCGCCCCGACCCTCACACCGCTGAGGCAGCCCTCGCCTCGACCCTCGAACCACGCAGGCGGCCCCTCACGACGCGCAGGCAGCCCCGCGCACCGCTCAGGCGGCCCGCCGCTTCAACTTGCGCCGCTCCCGCTCGGAGAGCCCACCCCAGATGCCGAACCGCTCGTCGTGACCGAGTGCGTATTCGAGGCACTCGGTCTTGACCTCGCAACGCGAGCAGATCCGCTTCGCCTCACGGGTCGAGCCGCCCTTCTCGGGAAAGAACGCCTCGGGGTCGGTCTGCGAGCACAACGCCCGCTCCTGCCACTCCGGCGCGTTTCCGAGCAGGTCGGCCACCTCAAGCTGGCCGTCCATCAAATGCCTCCTTGTCGCGCACCGGCGTCATCGCCGCTGCAACCCCCCACGCGAAAGGCGTGCTTGTCCGTCCGGTCCCGTTTTGTTGCGTTCCGTGCGAACAACCCCATTCAAATTACACGCGTGTAATGCGTGCGCCGTCAAGCCAAACTTGATAATGGAGTCGCCCTCCCGACACCCCCGGTCGGCCACTCGGGCCGTCCAGCCTCGCAACCTGCCCTATCGATTCAGACCCCGGCCGAGTAACGCCCTCTCCGGCGAGTTGCCCGACTTTTCTGCCGTGGCGCTTCTCCGACGAGGCGCCGATCGGACGGCACCAGAGACCTCCACCCCTAAGCTGATCTTGGTGGGGGACAGGTTAACGCGGTGCGGCGCAGACCGCCCGTCGAGCTGCGGACAGCACTCGCGCCTCGTCCACATTGTGGACGAGGCGCGGTGGTGAAACCGTTGCTGCGGGGTCAGCCAGCGGCCCCGAAACCGCTGCTGGGCCAGGCGAACTCGGCTATCTCTCCACCATGGACAGAAATCGTACCGGCGGGCGTACGATCGTCCCACCAGACGGTATAAATTCCGCTCGGCAGATCGGGATAGACCGCACTGTGGAACGAGCCGTCCCGCACCCGACGCTCACGCACCGCCGAGTGGACCCGCCGTTCGTCGTCGCGACTGATCTCGATTTCACGGCCGTGCAGATCCCGACCCGTGTAGACGATCAGGGCGCCGGTGTCGCCGCCCAGATCGAGGACGACGGTCCCGGTCTCCGACGGCCCGTACGCGTGCTCGTGCATCCGCTCGCCCCGCCCCGATCAGGACGCCGCCGGCGGGTTGTTGAACCCGTCGTACGGCGTACCCAGGTAGGGGAAGTTTCCGAGGAACGGCGCGGTCACGTCGGCGGCGCTCAGCCCCGGGGTGACCGCGGCGGCCGCGGCGTCCGGTTGGAACGTCTTGTCCACCAGCGGGACGGTGACCCCGGCGATGGCCCGCAGCGCGATGCTGACCACGTCGTCGCCGACCCGCCGCCCGTTCGGGAACCCGGCCAGGTCGCCACCGAGCACCCCGAACCGGTCCGGACGCCTGGTCGGCGGGATCGCCGTGTTCAGTCGCAGCATGTCGGCCTGCACCTCACCGGTGGCGTTGGTGAAGCCATCGATCAGCCCGGCCGGCACCCCGGTGAGCAGGATCGCCACCAGGTCCGCTCGGGCCTTCTTCGCCTTGGTGAGCTTGTCCAGGTTGGGGAAGACATCCGGGTAGAGCGCCGGCAGCAACGCGGCCAGCTCCGGCTGCTCGACGAACTGGGCGAACCGCTTGTCCTCCGACGGCGGCAGCGAGTTCCACAGGTCCTTCTTGGACATCGGCACGATGACCTCGTTGAACAGTGGATTGCCCAACCGCGAGACCTGGGTGAACGGGCCGGTGCTGGTGTCCGCCCCGCCCCGGTCGCCGAGCACCCGCACCTGTCGGCGCGACGCCGACGTCCACACCCCGATCACCGACGCCCGATCGGCGGCACCGTACCGGTTGGCGCGCCGACGCACCCGCTCCAGCGGCACCTGCACCGCGATGCTGTGCACGTTCATCCGGTCGGTGGCGTTGACCGGCTCCCCCTCGGCCTTGAAGATCTTCTTCCCGGCGACGTGCAGTTGCTGGAACGGCCGCAGCGTGCCGAGGTCGAAGATCGCCCCGAGGTCGACGAAGAACCCGTCGGCGCGTTGCCCGGCGAAGACCCGCTCCCCCGTGGAGAGCGAGTAGGTGGCCTGCCGCACCAGGTCGGCGTACTTCGGGGTGGACAGCGGGCCGACGTTGCACGGCGGGCAGGGCAGCTTGTGCGCCAGCCGGTGCTCGCGGCCGTCGGCCACCCGGGTCAGGCTGTAGAACTGCCGCCGGTTCCAGTTCTTGCTGTCCAGTGAATCGATCGGACCGGTGTTGTAGAGAAAACTGTTCGGGTTGGTGATCTCGGTGGTGAATTCGAACCGGTAGGTGACATCCGGACGACCGTCGCCGTCGTTGTCGATATGGATCTCGTACCGCACGTCGTCGCCGAACTCGAAGAAGTTCGGGCCCCCGGAGGGAAGCTGCAACGGCACGTAGTTGGCGATCAACGTGACCGTGTCGCGTTTGTCGGGGCTGACGAACGCGTACAGGTCGGAGCTGTCGGCGACCGGATCCTTGGCTATCTCCGGGGCCTCGCGGTGGGAAGACATGACGGACCAACCTCACTGGGCGGGGACAGGATGTCGGGGCGGAGGGTCGGGTCAGCGCCGGGCGGCGCGCCGCAGCCGGTCCGCCAGGCCGCGGTCGCGTACCTCGATGCGCGTCTCACCGACGAAGACGTCCATCGTTCCGGAGCCGGCGTCACGCAGGTGCACGATGATCGGTTCGTCGGCTCGTCCGGCCGCGCCGGGGGCGTTCTGCGCGGCCGACAGGCCCGGCACGGTGAGCGCGGCGGCGCCGAGGGTGGCGCTGGCCGCGGCGGTCAACGTCTGCCGGCGGGTCAGTCGCGGCCACTGCCGCTTCCGCTGATCACTGGTCATGGGCAACCTTTCCGGCGGTGGCGCGAGCGCGCCCGCGGAGACGGACGGGTCCGGTGCCGTCTCGCGACGCCGCCGGGCCCCTGAGGGGGACACCGGCGGCAGTCCTCGCCGCGACCGCCACCGGCATCGCGTGGTACGGCCGGTGGCGGGGAAAGGTTCGACGTCAGGGCCGGGCGTGACCGTACGCAGTCGACCGCTTGCGCGCCGGGCGACCGGCGGCCTTCGCGATGGCCCGCAACTGCTCCTCGGTACGCGCCGAACCGTTGTCGGAGCCGGCCATCCGGGAGATGGTCTCCTCCATCAGCGTGCCGCCGAGGTCGTTGCAGCCGCCCTGGAGCATCGCGAGAGTGCCCTCGTCACCGAGCTTCACCCAGGAGCACTGGATGTTGTCGATCCGGCCGTGCAGCAGCAGCCGGGACATGGCGTGCACCACCCGGTTCTCCCGCCAGGTCGGGCCGGGTCGGGCGATACCCGCCAGATAGATCGGAGCATTCGTGTGCACGAACGGCAGCGCCACGAACTCGGTGAACCCGCCGGTGCGGTCCTGCACCCCGGCCAGCACCCGGAAGTGCGCCAGCCACTGCCCGGGGTGGTCGACGTGGCCGTACATCATCGTGGAGCTGGACCGGATGCCCAGCTCGTGGGCGGTGCTGACCACCTCGACCCAGGCGGCGGCCGGGAGTTTGCCCTTGGTCAGCACCCAACGCACGTCGTCGTCGAGGATCTCGGCGGCGGTGCCCGGGATGGTGTCCAACCCGGCCTCGCGCAGCTGGAGCAGCCACTCACGGACCGGCACCCCGGCCTTCGCGGCGGCGGTGACGATCTCCATGGGCGAGAACGCGTGCACGTGCATCTCGGGCACCCGGGCCTTGATCGCGCGCACGATGTCGGCGTACCCGGTGACCGGCATCTTCGGGTCGATGCCGCCCTGGAGGCACACCTCGCTGGCGCCGAGGGTCCACGCCTGCTCGGCCCGGTCCGCGACCTGTTCGACGGAGAGCCGGTACGCGTCGGCGTCCCGCTCACGCTGCGCGAACGCACAGAACCGGCAGCCCACATAGCAGACGTTGCTGAAGTTGATGTTGCGGTTGACCACGTAGGTGACGTCGTCGCCGACCGTCGCGCGGCGCACGTCGTCGGCGAGGCGGCACAGCTCGTCGAGCGCCGGCCCGTCCGCGCCGAACAGCGCCAGCGCGGCATCGGTGTGCCCGGGGTCGAGCAGCGCCGCCGGGTCGTCGGCGGCAAGCCGCAGGCCGGCCGCCAGGTCACGGTCCGCACCACTCCCGGCCGGTGCCACGGGTACGCCCTCCCGGCGGGCCGTCGCCTCCGGGGTGACCTTGCCAGCGACCTCGGACCAGTCGCCGTAGACGCTGTCGAAGTCGCCGCGCCGGTCATCGGTGCGGCCGGTGGTGTCGATGGTGGCGTGCAGGTCGACCCGCCCGCCGAACACCTCCTCCGGCTCCTGCCACGGTCGTCCCTGCGGCATCGCCGACTCGACCGCCATGCCCGTCGACGGATCGGCCAGGGCACCGACGTGCGGCAGCAGCCGCGGATCGAGCCACGGATCACCCGCGCGCACGTACTCCGGGTAGATCGTCAACCGCTCCCGCAGCGTGAACCCGGCCAGCTCGGTGTGCCGGGCCAACTCGTCGATCTGCGGCCAGGGGCGCTCCGGGTTGACGTGGTCGGGGGTGAGCGGTGAGACGCCACCCCAGTCGTCGATGCCGGCGCGCAACAGCAGGTCGTACTCGCCGGCGATGAGGTTCGGCGGGGCCTGGATCCGGGCCTTCGGGCCGAGCAGCAGCCGGGCCACCGCCACCGTGGCGGCCAGGTCGTGCAGCTCCGCGTCCGGCATGCCGCGCATCGCCGTGTCCGGCTTGGCGCGGAAGTTCTGCACGATCACCTCCTGGAGGTGCCCGTACTCCCGGTGGGCGCGGCGGATCGCGAAGAGCGCGTCCACCCGCTCCGCCGGGGTCTCCCCGATTCCGATCAGGATGCCGGTGGTGAACGGCACCCCGACCCGCCCCGCGTCTTCGAGCACCCGCAACCGGACCGCCGGCTCCTTGTCCGGTGAGCCGAAGTGCGGGCCACCCGGCTCGGACCAGAGCCGCGTCGCGGTCGTCTCCAGCATCATGCCCATGCTCGGCGCGACCGGCTTGAGCCGTTGCAGCTCCGACCAGGACAGCACCCCGGGGTTGAGGTGCGGCAGCAGACCGGTCTCCTCCAGCACCGCCACCGCACAGGCGCGCAGGTAGTCCAGGGTCGAGTCGTAACCGCGTTCGTCCAACCAGGTCCGTGCCGCCGGCCAGCGTTCCTCCGGCCGGTCACCCAGGGTGAACAGCGCCTCCTTGCAACCCTGCGCGGCACCGGCCCGGGCGATCGCGAGGACCTCGTCGCGGTCCAGGAACGGCGCCGGCAACCGGTGCGGCACTGTCGCGAAGGTGCAGTAGTGGCAGCGGTCCCGGCAGAGTCGGGTCAGCGGAATGAAAACCTTCTTGGAGTACGTGACCGCGCCCGGCCGCCCGGCGTCCCGCAGCCCGGCGTCGCGGATTCCACCGGCGAGCCGGAGCAGTTCGTCGAGCGCGTCGCCACGAGCGGACAGCAGCGCGGTCGCCTCGTCGACATCCAGCGCCCGCCCGTTCGCGGCCCGGCCCAGGGCCCGCCGCACGCTCGCATCGCTCGGGCCGGAGTGGGTGCGATCAACCATCCACTCACCCTATGCGCAGCCCGACGCCACCCGACCATTCCCAGCCCGCACCGTGGGAAACGGCACTGAACGATCACGGCAACGCCTGCCGCGACAGGCAGAAGCTGAACCCGCTGGCGGCCCTCTGTCAACCACGCGACCCCGTCGATCGTGGAAGTCGTGGTCGGCGACGGCTCCCGCCCATCCCCGCTTACCTGCACCGCACCCCGGCGATTACCGCGTCCCGCCCCGCCCTCATGCCCCGCCCTCATGCCTCGCCCCACGCCTCGCCGCGTCGATCAAGGAGTTGTGGTGCCGGAGGTCCGCGATCTTGCAGTTTGTGTCCCGACTTAGGGGACATCTCACTCGTTTCGACTACCGAAAGTCCAAGATCGGCGCGGTCTTCGGGTCAGCGGGGCTGGTCGGGGTGGTCGTTGGGCCTGATGTGTTGGGTGCGGTCGGTGTCCGGGTCGACGGGGTGGGAGATGACCTCGGTCGGGTCGGCGGACTGGCGCGGAATCGCCTGAGTGGGGTCGGCCGACGGCGGCTGCCCGAACGGCGGCGGCGCGGCCGGGGACGGCGGCGCCGACTGGGGAGCGGGGTTCGCCGGCGGCGCGGACTGCGGTGCCTGGAACGGCGGGGCCGACTGCGGGAACGGCGGGGCCGACTGCTGGGCCTGGAACGGCGGCGACTGCTGGCCGTACTGGCCGGCCTGCGGGTAACCACCCGGCTGACCGGCCTGCGGGTATCCGCCGGGCTGACCGGGGGCGGGCCAGCCACCCTGCGGCTGGCCGCCGGGCTGGCCGCCGGGCTGACCCGGGGCCGGCCAACCGCCCTGCTGCTGCGGCCAGCCCGCTTGCGGCTGGCCGTAGACGCCCGGCTGGGGCTTGGGGCGCGGCACGTAGTAGTGGGCGCGCCAGATGGTGTAGACCACCCAGGCGGCGATCGCGAAGATCACCATCCAGGCGAACCGGGTGAGCACACCGAGCAGCGCATCGAGCACCTCGGCCTCGGCCAGCCGGCCCACTGTCCAGATCAGCATGGTCAGCGTGCCGAACAGGGCGCTGACCGCGTACTCGACGACAGCTGCCTGCGTGATCAGCTTCGCCTTCGCCAGCACCGGCGAGATGTGCGTGGCCAGCAGCACCGCCAGCAGTGGGAGACCCACCGCCTCCAGCCCGACGAACGCGTAGAAGGCGCTGCCCGCCCGGTCGGTGAAGGAGCTGTAGTCGTTCGGCGCGATGAGCCGGAGCAGGCCCACGAAGAGGAACACGGCGTTGGCACCAAGCAGCGCGAGCGCGGCGAGCTCCCGTAGCGGCTTGGTCAGCTGGCGGGCCTGCGAAGCGTCAGCGGACGCGGGCTCAGCGGGGCTGGTCACGAGCTCCCCCTCAGGGCATGAACGGACAGGGCGCACGTGAGCCTAGTCTCCCGGGCCACCCACCGATCGGAGGCGTCACGTGCGCGAGGATGGTCGACATGCGCATCGTGGTTCTGGCCGGCGGCATCGGCGGCGCTCGGTTCCTGCTCGGGGTCCGGGCGTACGCCCGTGACGTCGGCGCGGAGGTGACCGCCGTGGTCAACGTCGGCGACGACCTGTGGTTGCACGGGTTGAAGATCTGCCCCGATCTGGACAGCGTCATGTACACGCTCGGCGGGGGCGCCGACCCGGAACGGGGCTGGGGTCGGGTCGGCGAGAGTTGGACGGTCAAACAGGAGTTGGCCGCGTACGGGGCGGAGCCGACCTGGTTCGGCCTCGGCGACAAGGACATCGCCACCCACCTGGTCCGCAGCACCATGCTCAACGGCGGTTACCCGTTGAGCGCGGTCACCGAGGCGCTGGCCAGTCGCTGGGAGCCGGGCGTACGCCTGTTGCCGGCGACGGACGACCGCCTGGAGACCCATGCCGTGGTGGAGGACGACCAGGGTCAGCGCGCGATCCACTTCCAGGAGTGGTGGGTGCGGTACCGGGCCGACATCCTCACGCACCGTTTCGTGTTCGTCGGCGCGGAGACGGCGAAGCCGGCCCCCGGGGTGCTGGACGCGATCGCCTCGGCCGACCTGGTGCTGATCGCGCCGAGCAATCCGGTGGTGAGCGTCGCGCCGGTGCTGGCCGTACCGGGGCTGCGTGCGGCGGTGGCGGACGGCCCGGCGCCAGTGGTGGGTGTCTCCCCGATCATCGGCGGCGCGCCGGTGCGGGGGATGGCCGACCGTTGCCTGGCCGTGCTCGGTGTGGAGTGCAGCGCGGCGGGGGTGGGTCGGCTCTACGGCGGCCGGGCGAGCGGTGGCCTGCTCGACGGTTGGCTGGTGGCCGAGGAGGACGCGGGCACGGTGGTGCCCGAGGTGACGGTCCGCGCGGTGCCGCTGCGGATGACCGACGAGGCGGCGACGGCGGCTATGGTCCGCGCCGCGGTGGAGTTGACGTGAGGCTGGAGATTCTGCCGGTGCTCGGCATCGGTCACGTGACCGAGGGTGACGACCTGGCCGCGGTGATCGCGACCGCCGCGCCGTGGCTGCGCAACGGCGACGTGCTGGTGGTTACCAGCAAGATCGTTTCCAAGGCGGAGGGGCGGCTCGTCGACGTGCCGGCGGACGGGCCGGAACGGCTGGCCGCCCGGGACGAGGTCCTGGCCGGTGAGACCGCCCGGGTGGTCGCCAGCCGGGGAGCGACCCGGATCGTGCAGACCCACCACGGCTTCGTCATGGCCTCGGCCGGGATCGACGCGTCGAACGTGGACAAGACCCGGCTGGTGCTGCTGCCGGTCGACCCGGACGCCTCGGCGCGGGCTCTGCGGGACGCGCTGCGGGAGCGCTACGACCTGGACCTGGCCGTGATCATCAGCGACACGATGGGCCGGCCCTGGCGCAACGGGCTCACCGACGTGGCGCTCGGGGTGGCCGGGATGCCGGCCATCCGCGACCACCGGGGCGAGGTCGACCCGTACGGCAACGAGTTGCAGTTGACCCAGATGGCCGTGGTGGACGAGCTGGCGGGTGCCGGCGAGCTGATCAAGGGCAAGTGCGACCAGGTCCCCGTCGCGGTGGTGCGGGGCTACCTGCCGGCCACCACCCCGGACGACGCCGGTGGCGCGCGGGCGCTGATCCGTGACGCGGCGCAGGACCTGTTCTCGCTCGGTACCGCCGAGGCCCGCGCCGCCGGGCTCTCCGACGCCGCCACCCTGACCGACGGTCCCGGCCCGACACCGGCCGACCTGACCGCGGTACGACGGGCGATCGACGCGGTCGCCGGGGTGGTCGCCCCCGGCACGGTCTTCACCCTGGTCGACGAGGCCGAGGTACGCGCCGGTCTGGTCGCCGAGATGCCCGGGTGGCCGGACGGCGCCGACCTGCTGCTCGGCTCGGCCCCGACGCCCGTCGAGCCGCTCGGTCTGGTCCGCTTCGGCGCCGACCTGCACCGGCTGCGCGTCGCCCTGGCCGCCCAGGGCGTCGGGTCGACCCTGTTGCCGCCACCGCCCGGCAGCCCGGCGAGCGCCGCGCTCGCCCTGTAGCGCCGTCCTCAGCGTGTAGCGCCGTCCTCGGCCTGTGCGAACGGCCGGGTCACGTGTCCAGCATGGCCCGGCCCAGCGGGGTCAACGTGTGCAGCACGCTGTTGCGTTCGCGGTGGCTGACCAGCAGGCCAGCGTTGCGCAGCACCGTGGCGTGCTGGCTCGCCGCCGCCGGTGAGATGTTGAGCTGGCGGGCGACTTCCCCGGTGGTGCAGCCCTCGTCGCTGGCCTGCAACACCGCCGCCCTGGTGCGGCCCAGCAGCGCGGAGAGTGATTCGCGGGCAGCACCGGACGCGGCGCTGGCGTCGGCGGAGACCAGCGCGCCCAGCCGGTCCACCGGGTAGACCAGCACCGGTGGCAGCGCCGGGTCGAGCAGTGCGACCGGGGTGGCCGCGCAGAAGAACGACGGCACCAGCAGCAGCCCACGGCCGTCCAGGTGCAGCTCCCGGCTGTGCGGGTAGCTGCGGACCTCCAGCACCCCGCTCTCCCAGCGCATTGCCGGCCGGAGGCTGGTGAGCAGGCCCTCGACGCCGCCGTCGAGCAGCGCCCGCGCCCGTCGCGCGCGGTCCGCCGCGACCGCGGCCTGGATCCGGCTCCAGTACGGGCTGATCGCCAGCAACCGGTACTGCTCCATCGACTCGGCCAGGTGGTGCAGCGCCGACACCTCACCCCGAGCGAGCGCGGCCGCCGAGGAGGGCAGCTGATTCTCGGCGGCCAGGACGCTCAGGTCCCGTTGCAGCAACTCGACGGGGGTACTGCGGAGCGCGTCCAGCCCGGCCTCGAAGCCCTCGACACTGGCGTACGGGGTGAGGAAGTCGGGGAAGTAGCCACGCGGCGGGTTCAACGCGAAGAGCAGCCGGAGCTGCTCGGAGCCGGAGTCCTGGCGCAGATCCCGGGCCACACTGCGCCGCCAGTTGGCCGTCAGCGGGTCGCGGGTGCGACCGCGCAGCACGTGCAGGCTGAGGACCATCTCCCAGACCGGGTCCGCCGCCGGTGCCACCCGGGTCCGGAGGATGTCCTCCCCAGAAAAGTGGATCTTCAGCATGGAGCACTCCCGTGTCGCCGGCAGGGGGATGCCGGTTGACCGTTCGACTCTACCTGGCCGGCAGTAATCTCCATCTTTAAGCCTGGAATGAAAAACCTCGACGCTTCCGGGGCCGGTTGGGCATGCTTCCCATGCCCGAACACGGCCCCGCGCGTCCTTGACGCCCGTGCTGCCGGGGCACCGGGACCGGGGAGGCCCCGGTGATCGGACGGCACCACGAGGGTCTGCGGCCCTTGCTCCGCGGAGGTGCCGTCCGGTCATCCCGCCCCCGCGCCGGCTCAGCCGACCCAGAGCGCGACCCGATGGTCCTCGTCCGTGACGTAGAACGACCGTCCGTCCAGCTCCGCCACCCCCTCGACGTGGTGGAACGGGGCCAGGTCCGCCACCTGCTCCCCGACGATCCGCCGCCCGTCGCCCGCCTCGCCACCGGTGAGCCGGAAGCGGACGTGCCGGGAGGTGACCGCACCCCCACCCGGATGGTCGTCGAGCAGGACCGACCCCTTGCCCAACGCGTCGATCGACCCGATCACGGCCGCGTACCCGCCGTCCACCGTCGGGGTGATCGCGCGGAAGCCGGTCAGCTGCCCCGGCGGAGTGACAGCGGTCAACACGTACGCGCCCAGCGCCCGCGGCCACGCCCGCTCGGCGGTGAACATGCCCGGCACACCGGCCACCTCGACCAGGATCGGCTCACCGGCATCGGTGACCGGGAAACGCAGCCCGAGCAGCACCGTCCCGGCCGGGGTGAACGCCGCCGCCTCCACGTTCAACGGCAGGTCGTCCGGGGCCAACCGGCTCACCCAGCTCTTCTCCCGGACGGTCCCCCGCGCCAGCGTCTCCACGATGAACCGCTCCCGCACCCGCTCCCCCGCCGGCAGGAGGGTCAGCGGCGCTGCGGCGAGAGCATCGTTCACCGCCCGGTGCAGTCGAAACGAGTTGCGCACCACGTGCACCGGCACCGGTCCGACCGCCGCGTCGTCCTCGCGGAACCGGGCCACGAAGGCGCGTCGAGGTCGCAGCGGGCCAGCCTTCGAGCCGAAGTGGGAGCCGAAGACGTACACCCAGCCGTCGTGGTGGGCGAGCGCCTCACCGTCCTCGGTCCGCCCGTTCTCCACACCGGCGTCCGCCAACACGTGCAGGGCCGTCCACTCCCCGTCGTCGCGCTCCAGCAGCAGCGCGAGGCAGCGCTCCACCGGCCCCTCGTCCAGCACGGTCCAGAAGCCCCGCCGGGCACCGTACGCGCGCAGCAGCGCCGCCGACCGCACCGGCAGCAGATCGCTGGCCTCGTTACCGGCCACCACGAATTCGACGAGTCGCAGGGTCACCGAGCCAGCGTACGGAGCACACGCTCGTACAGTGGCGGGGTGCCCGACACCGTGATTACCGGCCCGACCGCCCAGACGACCGACCCCGAGACGTACAGGGCGCTGCACGCCGACGCCACCGCGTTGCTGGAGGGCTGGCAGCCCACCAGCCCGGACGCGGCCAGCGCGCGGGACCGGACCCTTGCGCTGCTCGCCGCCGGCCCGGTCGCGATGAGCCGACAGCACCGCCCGGGGCACGTCACCGCCAGCGCGTTGGTGCTGGACTCCACCGGCTCCCGGGTGCTGCTCTGCCTGCACGTCAAGTTCGGGCGTTGGGTGCAGCTCGGCGGGCACTGCGAGCCGACCGATCAGACCCTGGTCGCCGCCGCGCTGCGGGAGGCCACCGAGGAGTCCGGGATCGCCGGCCTGCGCATCGACCCGGTGCCGATCGACGTGGACGTGCACCAGGTGCAGTGTCAGGGCGGCTCGGCGCACCACGACGTCCGGTTCGCGGTGATCGCCCCGCCCTCGGCGGTGGAGCAGGTCAGCGACGAGGCCGAGGAGCTGGGCTGGTTCCCACCGGACCAGCTGCCCGAGCCGCTGGCCGGCGGGACCGTCCAACTGGTCGCACCGGCCCTCGCCGCCCTCAGACGTAGCCCTCTTCGCCTCGCTCCTTGAGCTCGTCGACCAGGGTCTTGACGTCCTGCGCCCGGTCGCGCGGGCAGACCAGCACCGCGTCCGGGGTGTCCACCACGATCAGGTCGCGCAGGCCGAGGACGGCCACCAACCGACCCGACTGTGGCACGACCACGAGGTTGCTGCTGTCCCGCAGCAGCACGCCCGGCTTGGCCTCCGTGCCGAGCACCACGTTGCCGGCGTCGTCGGTCGGCAGCACGTCGCCCAGGGTGTGGAAGTCACCGACGTCGTTCCAGCCGAAGTCGCCCGGTACCGTCGCGACCCGACCCGCCGTGGCCGCACCCTCCATCACCGCGTAGTCGACGGAGATCTTCGGCAGGGTCGGCCAGATCGCGCCCAGGACGTCGTCCTGCTCCGGGGTGCCCCAGGCGGCGGCGATCGCGGCGACGCCGGCGTGCAGCGCCGGCTGCTGGCGGGCCAGCTCGGCGAGGAAGACATCCACCCGCCACACGAACATGCTCGCGTTCCACAGGTGCCGGCCCGAACGGACGTACGCCTCGGCGACCTCGGCGGCCGGCTTCTCCTTGAACTCGGCCACCGGCCGCCACGGCACACCCTCGGTCGGGTCGCCGGTCTCCAGGTAGCCGTAGCCGGTCTCCGCACGGGTCGGAGTGATCCCGACGGTCATCAGCAGGCCCTGCTCGGCCCCGCGGACCGCTTCCTGGACCGTGCAGACCCAGCTGTCCGTGTCGCGGATCAGGTGGTCGGCCGCGAAGCTGCCCATCACCGCGTTCGGGTCACGCGCCGCGATCACCGCGGCGGCCAACGCGATCGCCGCGCAGGAATCCCGGGGGGAGGGCTCGACCAGGATGTTCTCCTCCGGTAGCACGGTCAGCTGCCGTGCCACCGCCGCGACGTGCGCGGCACCGGTGACCACAAGGGTCCGATCCGGTGTGGTCAGCGGCGCGAGCCGTTCCACGGTCGCCTGGAGCAGCGAGGCGCTGGTGCCGGTCAGCGGGTGCAGGAACTTGGGATGGCCGGCGCGGGACAACGGCCACAACCTCGTGCCACTGCCACCTGCCGGAATGACCGCATAGAGCATCCGCACATCATGCCCGACGTACCTGCCCAAAGTGGCACGGGTCACCCGCAGCGGCGCGGAGGATCAGGAACGGGCGCGACTCCACGCCGCGATGTGCACCTCGGCGCTGGACTCCCAGGTGAACTCCTTGGCCCGGTCGAACCCCGCCTTTGCCAGCGACAACCGCCGCTGCTCGTCGTCGAGCAGGGCGGCCAGGTCGGTGCCGATCTGCTCCGGGTCCTCCGAGGTGTACGCGACCGCGTCGCCGCCCACCTCGGGCAGCGAGAGCCGGGGCGTGGTCAGCACCGGGGCGGCGCAGGCCATCGCCTCCAGGATCGGCAGACCGAACCCCTCGCCGTAGGACGGGTACGCGGCGACCAGGGCGCCGCCGAGGAAACCTGGCAGGTCGCCGTAGCGCAGGTAGCCGGGGCGCAGCAGACGCAGGTGCGACGGCACCTCGGCCACCGCCCGGTCGATGTCTTCGTCGTGCCCCTGCCCACCGGCGATCACCAGGGCCGGCGGGTCGACCCGGTCAGCCACCGCCCGCGCCCACCCACGGATCAGGTTGGGCACGTTCTTGCGAGGCTCCTTGGCACCGAGGAAGGCGACGTAGCTGCTGTTGCCCAGCCCCAGACGCGCACGTACCCGGGCCTTCTCCTCCTCGGTGGGAGCGTGGAAGGCAGCCTGGTCGACGCCGTGGTAGGCCACGTCGATCCGCGTCGGGTCGGCGTCGAGCAGACGGATCAGCTCGTCCCGGGTGGCCTTGCTGGGCACGATCACCCGGGCGGCGCGGCGCAACGAGGTCTTGATGGCGCTGCGGAAGAACGTGCGGCGCGACTTGTCGTAATGCTCCGGCTCGGTGAAGAACGTCGCGTCGTGCACGGTGACCGTGACCGGACACCCGGCGCGCAGCGGGCAGGTGTAGAAGGGCGAGTGCAGCACCTCTGCGCCCACCTGCTGAGCGAGCAGCGGCAGGCCGGTCTGCTCCCAGGCGAGCCGGGCCGGGCGGTGCGCCACGGCGGCCGGGGCCGGGATGATCTCCGCGCCGGGCAGCATGCGGGTGTAACGCTCCAGATCGGTGCGGAGACTGACCACCGCCAGCTCCACCCCCGACCCGCACACCTTGCCGAGGGCACCGAGCAGACCGTCGACGTATCGACCGACACCACCACGGTCGGCGGGGACACTCGTGGCGTCGATGAGCACGCGGGGCGGGCGACCGGCGGTCACGGGGCGACTCCTTGTACTGGCGGGCTGTGGGGAACAACACTCCGGGGGTAAAGCCTACGCCGGGGCGCGGGGCCGACGCTGACTGCGACCCGACGGTACGCCGACTTGTCATCGTCATCGAGTACGGCCCGCAGGGGCGTATCGTTCGCGCCGATGGCCGACAACATTGCCCGGGTGTTCGCCGACGCGATCGCGACCGACCCGACCCGACCGCTGCTCACCTGGTACGACGACGCCACCGGCGACCGCACCGAACTCTCCGGCGTCACCTTGGCGAACTGGGTGGCGAAGACCGCCAACCTCCTCGTCGACGAGGTCGGCCTCGCGCCGGGCACCCCGGCCGGCGTGCTGCTGCCGCCACACTGGCAGACCGCGGCGGTGCTGCTGGCCTGCTGGTCGGCCAAGCTGAGCGTCGTCGACACGCCGGGCGACGTGGGGGTGCTCTTCGCCGCCGCCGACCAGTTCGACGAGGCGCAGTCCTGGTCCGCCGACGAGCGGTACGCCCTCGGGCTGGCCCCGCTCGCCGCCCCGCTTCGGCAGCTGCCGCCCGGGTTCGCCGACTACGTCGTCGAGGTACGCGGACACGGTGACCACTTCACGCCGCAATCGGGTCCGGGCCCCACGGACGCGCACCTGCTGGGTCGCGCCGAGGCCCGCGCCACCGAGTTGGGCATCCTTCCCGGTGCTCGGGTCCTCATCGACGCCGCCCGGCACCCCGACCCGGTCGACTGGCTCCTGGCCCCGCTGACCCGGGCCGCCACCGTGGTCCTCTGCGCCAATCAGGACCCCGCCCGGCTGGCCGACAGGCTGACCACCGAGAGAGTCACGCACCCCGTCCGGTAGCCGTGCCCTGCGGGACGTCCGACATGTGAGGCCCGCGAGTGGGTTGAGTAGGTGCTGATGCTGCCTTTGCTCTGCTGCCCCCGATGCGCCAGCCGCCACGCACCGACCCTTCCTTTGCTCTGCTGCCCCCGATGCGCCGGCCGCACCGGCGGCCACAGGCCAGTGCGGGACTCCGACTGGCGCATCGGCGGCAGCAGAGCAAAGGCCGAATCCATCCTGGGTCAGGTCCGCGGTCGCCCGACGGACGCGGACGCGGACGCGGACGCGGAACAGGGCGGGGACGGGACCGCCTGAGCCCAGCGCGGGAGATCTCAGGCGGGGGTGCTGTCGGTGGCTCGGCTTTGGGCCAGGGCGGCGAAGGCGGTCAGGGACTCGGGGTTGACCAGGGCGCCCTTCGCCGCGGCCTGGTCGATCGGGGTGCCGGTGAGGATCTTCTTGACCGGCACCTCCAGCTTCTTCGCCGAGAGGGTGCGGGGCACCGAACGCACCTGGTGGATCTCGTCGGGCACGTGTCGGGGTGAGAGCGCCGTGCGCAGTTCACGGCAGATCTTCGCGCGCATCGGGTCGTCCAGCTCCAGACCCTCGGCCAGCACCACGAAGAGCAGCAGCTCACCGGCACCGCCCTCGTCGTCCTCCAGGTGCACGACGACCGAGTCGAGCACCTCGTCGAGCCCTTCCACGACCGAGTAGAACTCGGCGGTGCCGAGGCGCACCCCACCGCGGTTGAGGGTGGCGTCGGAGCGGCCGGTGATCACGCAACCACCCCGCTCGTTGATGGTGATCCAGTCGCCGTGCCGCCAGACGCCCGGGTAGACGTCGAAGTACGCCTCCGAGTAGCGGGTGCCGTCCGGGTCGTTCCAGAAGCCCACCGGCATGCTCGGCATCGGTTCGGTGATCACCAGCTCGCCGAGCTCGCCGATGACCGGCGTGCCGTCTGCGGAACGGGCCTCCACCTTGGCGCCCAACGCCCGGCAGGCGATCTCACCGGCGTACACCGGCAGCAGCGGCACCCCGCCGACGAAACCGGTGCACACGTCGGTGCCACCGGAGAGCGACTGGAGCTGGACGTGGTCGCCGACGGTCTCGTACACCCAGCGGAAGCCCTCGGCGGGCAGCGGCGCACCGGTGGAACCCACGCCGCGCAGCGCCGACAGGTCGGCGACCTCCCGGGGGACCAACCCGGCCTTACGGCAGGCCAGCAGGTACGGCGCGGAGGTGCCGAAGTACGTGGTGCCGGTCTCCGCCGCCAGCCGCCACAGCCCGCCGAGGTCAGGCTCGGCCGGCCGGCCGGGCTCCGCCCGGACCCCCGGGTTGCCGTCGAAGAGCACGATGGCCGCCCCCACCGCCGGGCCGGAGACCAGGAAGTTCCACATCATCCAGCCGGTGGTGGTGAACCAGAAGAACCGGTCGGCCGGGCCCAGATCGTGGTGCAGGGCGAGCATCTTGAGATGCTCCAGCAGGATGCCGCCGTGGCCGTGCACGATCGGCTTCGGCAGCCCGGTGGTGCCCGAGGAGTACAGCACGTAGAGCGGGTGGTCGAACGGCACTGGCGTGAACGTCAACGGCTCGTCGGTGGGTGCGGCCAGCTCGGCCCAGCCCAGCGCGCCCTCGGGCGCGGGGCCCGTCGGGTCGAGGTAGCCGATGCTGACGGTGTGCCGCAACGACGGCAGGGCGGCTCGGATCGCGGCGACCTCGGCACGCCGGTCCACCGGCTTGTCGCCGTACCGGTAGCCGTCCACGGCGACCAGGACGGTCGGTTCGATCTGCTGCCAGCGGTCGGTGACGCTACGGGTGCCGAACTCCGGCGCGCAGGACGAGAAGATCGCGCCCAGGCTTGCGGTGGCCAGCAGCAGGACGTACGTCTCGGTGATGTTCGGGGCGTACGCCGCCACCCGGTCACCGGCGGTGACGCCGAGCCGGCGCAGCCCGGCCGACACCCGGCGGACCTGCTCGCGCAGCTCACCGGCGGTCAACGTGACCGGCGGGCGGGTCTGCCCGTGAGAGATCACCACCGGGTCGTCGTCGGCCCGCCCCGGCATCCGCAGCACGTTCTCCGCGTAGTTGAGCGTGGCGTCGGGGAACCAACGGGCGCCGGGCATCCCCCGCTCGGCCAGGGTGGCGGTCGGCGGGGTGTGCGCGATCACCTCGAAGTGGTCCCAGATCGAGCGCCAGAACCCGTCCAGATCGGTGGTGGACCAGCGCCACAGCGCGTCGTAGTCGGCGAAGTCCAACCCGCGGTGCTCCCGCAGCCAGCGCAGGTAGGCACCGATCCGGGACCGCTCACGTACGTCCGCCGGCGGCGTCCACAGCATGTCACCCACTGCTCCACCCTCCCCCTGGCCCGACACGACACTGTGACTGGGCCGTGGCGCCATCTTGCCCTACCTCGAAGCGCCATTCTGCGCACCGGGTAGGCCAACCGACGCGTGCCCGTCCCACACTCCAACCTGCCACCTCATGTGGGTCAGCCGGCGCGGTGGGCCTGGATGGCGCGGCGGCGGGCCAGCCGGTGCGCACGGCGGATCTCCGCCTCCTTGTACCGGCGCTCGTCCTCCGCCGTCTCCGGCAGCACCGGGCGGACCGCCCGCGGCGCCCCACCCACGTCCACGCCGACGAACACCAGGTACGCGGTGGCCACCCGGACCGGCGCATCCTCGGCCGAGTCCCACCGTTCGGCGACCACCCGCACGCCCACCTCCATGGAGGTCTGGCCGGTCCAGTTCACCTGGGCGTGCGCGTGCACCAGATCGCCGACCCGGACCGCCTCGGAGAAGACGATCTCGTCGATCGCCGCGGTCACCGCGGTCCCGCCGCTGTGTCGGGCGGCAGCCGCCCCGGCCACGTCGTCGACGAACTTCATCAGAACCCCGCCGTGCACGGTGCCGTAGAGGTTGACGTCCACCGCGGTCATGATCTTGCTGAGAGTGACGCGCGAGTACGACGTCGGCTTGCCGGTTGGAGCGGCGGAGAGGTGCTCAGTCATGTCGAAAACGGTACGGTGCGCGGATGCGACATCTCTGGAGCTTCCTCGCCGGGCTGGTGGTGGCGCCCATCACCTGGGTGCTGGTCACACTGGGGCAGGACGGGTCGAGCCGGACGGTTGACCGTTGGGTGGAGATCGGCACGTTCAACACCGCCAACCTGATCGAGCCGGCCGTGTACCTCGGTGTCGGCGGTGTTCTGCTGGGCCTGCTCGGCACGCTGCGCTTCTCACCGCTGGGCCCGATGGTGGCCGGTGCGCTGCTGGTCACCCCGTACATCGGGATGTTCGTGGCGCCCTTCTCGGTGCGGGACGCGATCCCGCACGAGTGGAAGGTGTTCGGCGATCCTCTGCCGCTGCGACTGCCCGTGGAGAACGGCACGCTCTTCCTGCTCGGCCTGCTGCTGCTGATGGCGACCTTCAGCCAACAGCGTTGGCGGCAGTGGCCGAGCCCGGCGACCGAACCGGCCACTGCACCCACCCCCGCACCGGACGGAGGCCCCCGTAAGGACGACTTCACGTTGACCGACTGGCCGGCCCCCGCGCCTGCGGAGCGCGACACCGCGCCCCTCACTCTGGGTTACCCGGCCGACCCGACAGCGACCGATCCGCTGCCCCGACGGGTGGGCGGCGAATCACCCTGGTCCGCCCCACCGCGTGGCCAGCCGCGCCCCGAGGACACCACCGAGATCCGCTGATCGTCGGGGCGGGCCGGGGGACCGGCCCGCCCCTTTCGTCTCTTTCGAGCTAGTGCAGCGCGACCGCCAGATCCGGGTCGACGGTGCCGAGGCTGGCGCGGGGCACCACGAGGAGCATGACGATCAGCGCGGCGGCCATGCCGCCCGCGATGACGATCGCCATCGGTACGCTCCCGGTGCCGAACAGACCGGCCAGTGGCGCCGACACCGCGCCGATGCCGAACTGCACCGCGCCGAGCAGCGCCGCGGCGGTGCCAGCGGCCTCGCTGTGCCGGCTCATGGCCAGCGCCGGCGCGTTCGGAAGGGCGAGGCCGGCGGCGGCCAGGACCAGCCACAGTGACGCGAGCAGGGTGGCCAGGCCACCGAAGCCGGTCACCGCGAACATGACCAGCAGCAGTCCTGCGGCCGTGCCGGCGATCAGGGCGGCGACCAGGATCTGCTGCGGGGTGTAGCGGCGCAGCAGCCGCACGTTGAACTGGGTGGCCCCGATCAGGCCCACCGCGCCGGCACCGAAGGCGATGCCGAACTGCTGCTCGTCGAGGCCGTACTCCTGCTGGAGCACGAACGACGAACCCGAGACGTACGCGAACAGTGCCGCCATCGCCAGCCCGGCGACCAGCACCAGGCCGACGAACGCCCGGTCGTTGACCAACCCCCGGTAGTCGCGCAGGGTGGCGCGCACCCCGCCGTGCCGCCGACGCGTCACCGGAAGGGTCTCCGGGAGCCGGAGAGCGGCCACGACGATCAGCAGCGCGCCCAGCACCGCCAGGGCCGCGAAGACGCCCCGCCAGTCGGTCCAGCTCAGCAGGCCGCTGCCCAAGGTCGGCGCGAGGATGGGCGCCAGGCCCATGACGAGCATCAGCCGGGAGAAGATCCGGGCGAAGGAGGCGCCGCTGAACAGGTCGCGGACCACGGCCGTCGCGACCACCGTGGCGGCGGCGACGCCGAGACCCTGGAGTACGCGCAGGCCGCCGAGCACCGCGATGTTGGGTGCGAAGACGCACAGGACGGAGGCCACGATGTGCGTGGCCAGCCCAGCCAGCAGCGGCACCCGCCGTCCGACCACGTCGGAGAGCGGCCCGATCAGCAACTGGCCCAACGCGAGGCCGACCAGCGTGCCGGTCAGTGTCAACTGCACAGCGGTCTCGGTGGTCTGCAGTCCCGCCGTGATGGCTGGTAGCGCGGGCAGGTACATGTCGATGGTCAACGGCCCGATCGCGATCAACGCGCCCAGCACGAGGACGAGCTGCGCCCGCTGACGGTTGGTCATCGCGTCGCCGGGCAGCACCTCTCGCGCGACGGTGGAATCGCGTTCGGTCTTCTCCACCAACTGCTTCATCATCTCGATCTCTCTGCGGAAGCTGATGCGTCGTCACGAGCGGCGGCGCGGGGCGTCACCGGGACCGCGCGGAGGCGGCACGGTGTGCGGTGCTCGGCGGTGGGCTGCGTGTATGTGACGAGGCAGGGGTCGCGGCGGGGACGGCCGGGTCGGCGATGATCCAAGGGTGATTCTGTCGGTCGGCAACACCTCGGCGGCGGGTGACGTTCCCGGTGTGTGGGGAGTCACCCCGCCCCACCCGGCCGCGCCCACTGTGACCGGGGTCACAATAGGATCAGAACCGGGACCGGGGTACGCGTCGTCTTGCCTGGTGTGAAACGAAGTCTGGACGGGCTCGACGAGGGTGAACTCCTTCGCCGCGTCGCTCGGGGCGACCGGCGCGCGTTCGACGCGCTGTACCGGCGTACCGCCCCGTGGTTGACCGCGCGACTGCGCCGGCGCTGCGCCGACGAGGACGTGGTGGCCGAGGTGTTGCAGGAGACGTACCTGGCCGTCTGGCGGTCCGCCGGCAGTCAGGCGCAGTCGTCAGGGGCCTCCGGCAGCGCGGTGGGCTGGCTGTGGACGATCGCCGCGCACCGGTTGATCGACGCGTTCCGCCACCGGGCCCGGCGCGAGCGGATCCCGGCGGTGCAGACCTTCGAAACGGTGGCCCCGGCCGCCGAGGAGGAGGCGCTGGCCGGCGGGATGGACGCCAACCTGGAGCGTGCCCTGCACGAACTACCGGCGGAACTTCGTCAGGTGCTGCGTTCGATGGTCCTCGACGGGTTGACCGCGCGCGAGACCGCTCTGCTGCTCGGCATGCCGGAGGGGACCGTGAAAACCCGCGCGAGACGGGCCCGAATCGCACTCCGGGAGGCGCTGTCATGACCACTCACCCGACTCCCACCCTCATCTCCCAGTACGCCTCCGCTGGCGCCGGCGTCGACGACGCGACCGTCTGGGCGGTCGAGGCGCACCTGGAGACCTGCGCCGCCTGCCGGGCGGTGCTGACGGACGCCGTCGACCCGGGCACGCAGGAGCTGTTGGACCGGGTGGCGGACGGAATCGCCACCGGGATCGCCACCGGCCCGCGTCCGGTACGCCGTCGCCGGCAGCTGCGCACCGGGGTCGCCGCACGGGTGCTGCCCTGGCTGGTCACCGCCACCGGGCTGATGCTGGCCGCGGCCCTGTTCGAGTGGACGTTCGACAGCCTGCCGTCGCTGGTGCTGCTGATCGCGCCGGTGGCGCCGCTGCTGCCGGTGGCGGCGGTCTGGAGCCGACGCTTGGACCCGGCCTGGGAACTGACGGCCACCATGCCCCGTACCGGCCTGCCGCTGCTGATGCGCCGCACGTTGGGGGTGCTGTCGGCGGTCCTACCGGTGCTGGCCGTGGCGGGCTGGTTCACCGGGCACTCCCCCGGGCTCTGGTTGCTGCCCGTCCTGGGGTTCACCGCCGGCGCGTTGGCGCTGGGCCCGGTGGTGGGGGTCGAGCGCGCCGCACTCGCGTTGACCGTCGCCTGGTCCGCCGGTGTGGTCGTACCGAGCCTCGCCGACGGCCAACTCCCGGCGATCCTCACCGGCAGCAGCCTGCCGGGGTGGGCGCTCGCCACAGTGGCGTTGACGGCCGTCGTCCTTGGTCAGGCCCGGCGACGGCCAGACGAACCGCACCAGAACCTGCTGCACCGATGACGACGTCGAGTCGGGCCCGAATGGAGAGATCATGATGCGTACGGTCAGCGTGGCGGAGACCGCTCCGTCCACCTACCCGTGGGCGGTGCACGCCGAGAAGTTACAGGTCCGGGCCGGCCGACACCTCGCGGTCAACGAGCTCGACCTGAGGTTGGGCACCGGTGTGCACGGGCTGCTCGGCCCGAACGGCGCCGGGAAGACGACGTTGATGCGGGCCCTGGCGACGGTGTTGAAGCCGGCCGGGGGGCGACTGACCCTGCTCGGTGGCGAGGTGACCGGGAGGGCCGACCTCCGCCAGGTACGCCGCGGCCTGGGCTACCTGCCGCAGCACTTCGGCTTCTACCCGCGCTTCACCGTCCGGGAGTTCGTCGAGTACATCGCCTGGCTCAAGGAGATGCCGAAGGCCGTCATCCCTGGCGCGGTGCAGCGGGCCGTCGAGCGGGTGGGCCTGGCGGACCGCGCCGACTCCCGGATGAAGACGCTGTCCGGCGGGATGCTGCGCCGCGCCGGCATCGCCCAGGCGATCGTCAACGATCCGGCGGTGCTGCTGCTCGACGAGCCGACGGTCGGCCTGGACCCCGAGCAGCGCCTCGACTTCCGCGAGCTGTTGCGCGACATCGGTCTGGACAGCTGCGTACTCGTCTCCACCCACCTGGTCGAGGACGTCGCGGTGGCCTGCACCGACGTGGTGTTGATCAGTGAGGGTCGGCTGGTGTGGCAGGGCAGCGCCGGCGAACTGGCCCAGCAGGGCGGCACCGACGACGCCGGTGACAGCGCCACCGAACGCGGTTACTCGTCGCTGCTGCGCGCCCACCGTGGCCGGGTGTCGGCATGACCGGGCGAATCCTCCGCATCGAGCTGCGCCGTTCGGCTGCGCTGAGCATCGGCCTGCTGTCGTTGGTGATCGGCGCGGTGCTGCTGCTCACGGCCACCCAGTCCTTCGTCGGGCGGTGGATGCAACTGGCGATCTTCTCGCGGTCGATGCTCATGGTGTCGCTGCCCTTCGCGCTGGCCGGCGGAGCGTGGCTGGGTCAGCGCGACGCGCGTTACCGGGTCAACGAGTTGTTCGCCAGCACCCTCCGGCCGCGCTGGCAGCGCGTCGTCCCGACCGCCAGCGCGCTGGCCGTCGCGGTCGCGACCGCGTACGTCCTGGTGTTCCTCATCGCGGCCGGATGGGTGGTGCCGACGGCGGGATACTTCCCGGCCAGCGCCATCGTCGTCGCCGCGGTGGGCGTCCCGGCGCTGGTCGCCGCCGGTTGGCTCGGCATGGCCGCCGGCCGCGCCGTGCCCCGGGTGGTCACCGCACCCATCCTCGCCGTGGTCGGCTTCTTCCTGGTGGGGTTGGTCCCGGATTTCGTCACGATGGCCCACATCGACGCGAGTCTCACCAGAGTCGGGCGGGAGCCGTCGGCGCTGCTGCTCGTACCGACCTTCAACGGCCTGGACGACTTCCAGACGATCGCGACCCGGGTCAGTCTGCTCCAGACGCTGTGGCTGGTGTCCCTCGCCGCGACCGGGCTGCTGCTGCTCGGCGCGGTCCGCCGCCGCGCCATCGCGTTCGCCGTGCTTCCGGCGGTGCTCGGCGGCGCGGTCGCCGTACCGCTCCTGCCCGTCGGCGGAACCCGCGGAGCGGCGGTCGTCGACCCGGTCGCCATCGAGCTGGTCTGCGACGACGACGGCCCGCAGGTCTGCATGGCACGGGCGCACGCCACGTTGCTGCCCGACGTCGTCGGCCCCGCCCGCCAGGCACTCGGAATGATGGCGGCGAAGCTGCCCAACGCACCCGTCCGGGCGGTGCAGTCCCGACAGATCGCCTACTGGGGACGGCTGGGCGTGAGCGCGGCACCGACCCGGCACGCCGACGACACGATCGTCTTCGACGCTCCCGCGATCGACCCCGCCGGCCGCGCCGACCTGTCCGACGGCCACTTCCTGCCATCCCTGCTCGAGGCCGCCTGGCTGCAGGACTGCGGCGACCAGTCGGGGGGCGACGAGGAATTCCTGGCTCGGACCATCGCCACAGCCTGGCTGAGCGGTCAGCCACCGATCCCGCAGAGCTGGTGGAAACCCGCTGATGTCGAGCGGGCGCAGGGCGCCTACCAGGCGCTGGTGAGCCTGCCGCAGGCCGAGCAACGGGATCGGATGGCGGCGGCACGCGAGGCGGTGCTGGACTGTCGCAGCGACGGCCTCCTGGCGATCCTGGCGGAAAAGCCGTGAGATGGTTCCGGCTCCACCTGCGGTCGCGCCGGGTTCCCCTCGCGGTCAGCAGCGCGGCGGCGTTGATCACGCTGGCCTGGGTGTTGTCGCTGGTCTACACGGAGTCGACCACCATCAACGTTCGGACGGCGAGTCTCACCATCATGCTGGCGGTGGTCGCGTTCGGCACCACACTCAGCGGCGCGGACGACGCCCTGGACCACACCGCGTCGGTCAACTGGCCGCTGCGACGTGCCGGACACCTGCTCCTCGCCACTGCCGCGATCACCGCCCTGCTGTCGCTCAGCACGCTCACCGACGCGCGCTACGAGCCGTTCGCCCTCGTGCTGCGCAACACCGCCGGCCTGCTCGGGCTGACCGCGCTCGGCGCCGCAGTGGTCGGTGCCGCGCTGTCCTGGATCGCCCCGCTCACCTGGACCCTCATCGCGGTTCTGCCGTTCCTGGGGCCCAGCACCGACGTGCGGGTACAGGTCGCCAGCTGGCTGACCCAGCCCGCCGGCACCACCGCCGCCACCGCCTGCGCCACCGTACTGGCGGTGACCGGTCTGCTCGCGTACGCGCTGCGTGGCGGCCCGCTGCGACCCGCCACCGAGACGGCCCCCGACCGGTGACGACACCGCCGGTGGTCCGGAACGCCGTTGTCGGCGCACCGGACCACCGGCGGCACCGCGCCCCTAGACGACGTCGGCCAGCAACTGTCGGGCCATGACGATGCGCTGCACCTGGTTGGTGCCCTCGTAGATCTGGGTGATCTTGGCATCCCGCATCATTCGCTCGACCGGGTAGTCCCGCGTGTAGCCGTAGCCACCGAGCAACTGCACCGCGTCGGTGGTGATCTCCATGGCGGCGTCGGAGGCGAAGCACTTCGCCGCCGCGCCGAAGTAGGTGAGATCCGCGTCGCCACGCTCCGACTTGCCAGCAGCCGCGTACGTGAGCTGCCGGGCCGCCTCGAGCTTCATGCCCATGTCGGCCAGCATGAACTGGATCCCCTGGAACTCGGCGACCGCCTTGCCGAACTGGCGACGCTCGGCCACGTACCCCTTCGCGTAGTCGAGCGCGCCCTGCGCGATCCCGACGGCCTGCGCGGCGATGGTGACCCGGGTGTGGTCCAGGGTCTTCATCGCGGTCGCGAAGCCGGTGCCCTCCGCACCGATCATCCGGTCGGCCGGGATCCGCACGTTGTCGAGGTAGACCTCGCGGGTGGGCGAGCCCTTGATGCCGAGCTTCTTCTCCGGCGCGCCGAAACTCACCCCGACATCGGACTTCTCGACCACGAAGGCTGAGATGCCCCGGGACCGGGCGGACGGGTCGGTGACGGCGAAGACGGTGTAGAACTCGGACACCCCGGCGTTGGTGATCCAGCGCTTCACACCGTTGAGCACCCAGTGATCCCCGTCACGTACGGCCCTGGTGGTCATCGAGGCCGCGTCACTGCCCGCCTCCGGTTCGGAGAGGCAGTACGAGAACATCGCGTCACCGGCCGCGACCGGCGTCAGGTAACGACTCTTGAGGTCGGCGGAACCGGACAACAGCAGCGGCATGGTGCCGAGTTTGTTCACCGCCGGGATCAGCGAGGAGGACGCGCAGGCACGGGCCACCTCCTCGATCACGATGGCGGTGGCCAGCGCGTCCGCGCTCGCGCCGCCGTACTCCTCGGGAATGTGCGGTGCGTGGAAGTCGGCCGCGCGCAGCGCGTCGTAGGACGCCTTGGGGAACTCCCCCGTCTCGTCGGCCTCCGCGGCGTGCGGAGCCACCTTCGCGGCGCAGACCTCCCGCACGGCTTCCCGGATCGCCTGGTGCTCCTCGGGCAACCGGTAGACGTCGAACGACTCCCCTGCGGCCATCTCGGCCCTCCCCTTCACCACTATCATGCGCAGTCTGTGACGACTCCTGACCGCCGACCGCGCAGACTGAAGACTAGCGACTGCAGTTCAGGTGATGTTACCGGCGCGTAGGCATGGGCAGGACGGTGCACCTAACGCGCTCAGCGATGATGGAGATTGAGACAGTGAGCCACCTCCGGTGCCCCCGCCCAGGCGCCGCAGCAGAATGCGACGCGACGACGCGGCGCCAGCGCGAGCGGAGAAGACAGGCGTGACGATCCCCTACCCCACCATCCAGCCGACCCCCGCCATCGCCGCGGTGACCCCGCCCTCGGGCGCACCCCGGCCGCGGGTGACGTTCCTAGGGACTGGTTACCTCGGTGCGACGTACGCCATCTGCTACGCCGAACTGGGCTACGAGGTTCTCGGGTTCGACGTCGACGCCGACAAGATCGCGATGCTGAACGCCGGTCAGGTGCCGATCCACGAGCCCGGCCTGGACGAGCTGCTCCGGCGCAACCTCGCCGCCGGCCGCCTCCGGTTCAGCACCGACATCGCCGAAACGGCCGAGTTCGGTGACGTGCACTTCATCTGCGTCGGCACCCCGCAGCGGGCCGACGGCATGGGCGCCGACCTGTCGTACGTCGAGGCGTCGGTCACCCGTCTCGCGCAGCACCTGACCCGCAAGGCGTTGATCGTCGGCAAGTCCACCGTGCCGGTCGGCACCGCCGAGTGGGTCGAGCAGCTCGTCGGCAAGCACACCCCGAACGACCTGGACGTCGAGGTGGCGTGGAGCCCCGAGTTCCTCCAGGAGGGCTTCGCCGTCGACGACGTCCTGCGGCCCAACCGGATCGTGGTCGGCGTCAAGAGCGAGTGGGCCAACGGCATGCTCTACGCCGCGCACAAGGGCGTGTTCGACCTGGCCGCCACGGAGGACCGCGAGGTGCCCCTGGTGGTCACCGACTTCTCCACCGCCGAGCTGGTCAAGGTCGCCGCGAACGCCTTCCTGGCCACCAAGATCTCCTTCATCAACGCGATGGCCGAGGTCTGCGAGGCCTCCGGTGGCGACGTCACCCAACTGGCCCGCGCGATCGGCTACGACCCGCGGATCGGCAACCGGTTCCTCCAGGCCGGTCTCGGTTTCGGAGGCGCCTGCCTGCCCAAGGACATCCGGGCCTTCCAGGCCCGTGCCCAGGAGTTGGGCGCAGGCGAGGCGCTGCGCTTCCTTCACGAGGTCGACCTGATCAACCTCCGCCGTCGTACCCGGGTCCTCCAGCTCGCCGCGGACCTGCTCGGCCGCCGCTCCGGCCCGGCCGGCCCGGACTTCTCCGGCACCCGGATCGCCGTGCTCGGTGCCACCTTCAAGCCCAACACCGACGACGTCCGCGACGCCCCGGCGCTCGCCGTCGCCGCACTGCTGCACAAGGCCGGCGCCGACGTGCACGTGTACGACCCGCAGGGCACCGAGAACGCCCGCCGTGCGGTTCCCGATTTGACCTACGAGAACAGCATCAACGAGGCGGTCAACGACGCCGACCTGGTCTGCGTCCTCACCGAGTGGGCCGACTTCCGCAACGCTGATCCCGTCGCCCTCGGCGACTTGGTCAAGGGTCGCAAGGTCGTCGACGGCCGCAACTGCCTCGACCCGGCACTGTGGGCCCAGGCGGGCTGGGAGTACCGGGGCATGGGTCGCCCCTGATCCCACCGACGCACCACCGGCCGGCCATCGAGCATCTCGGTGGTCGGCCGGTGTCGTTGTTTGCCCCGGACCCGCCGACAAGAGTCGAAATCCGCGCCAGCTTTGGGCATGCTGCGACAGTGGGAGTCCACAGTGCGGGTGGAGGGGTGTCGTGGCGACCTTTCAATGCTCCTCGTGCGGCCGGGAGATCAAGCCGGCCGTCCGATGCCCGCACTGTGGGGCAGATCAACCACAGTGGGTCGAGCACCTGGCCGACATTGAGCGTTCGATCGCGGAGATGAAGGCGCGCGACGCCGCCATCGCCCGCGAGCAACGGCAGATCGCCGCCAAGATGCAGGCCGCGCTCTTCCAGCGGGACATCCTCGCCCACGCCGGCGAGGAGCGGATCAAGCAGGCCACCCGGCCGCGCCGGGTGCTGCGTCGCCGCCCCGGCCGGCGGCCACCGACGGCCACCATGGGAACGCCGCCCCGGGTGCCCCGCCAGGGCACTCCGTCCGCCCCGGAGGATCCGCCGCCGCCCCCGCCCCGGGGCGTCTGGCTGGACGTGGACGACCCGGAGCACCCGCCGGAGGCGTCCTCGCGCGAGGTGCAGAACATCCCGCTCGGGCTGGGCGCGCTGCTGCTCGGCGTGGCCGCGGTGGTCTTCGCCGCGGTGGCCACCAGCTCGATGGACGCGCTGGCCCGGCTCGGCATCCTGCTCCTGGCCACCGTGCTGATGCTGCTCGCCCCACCGGCCCTGGCCCGGCGCGGGCTCACCTCGACCGCCGAGACCATCGCCGCGGTCGGCCTGCTGCTGGTGCCGCTCGCCGGCAACGCCCTCTGGGCCGTGGACCGGATCGGCGCCGGTAGCGGCTCCGGCACGGTCTTCGCCGGGGTGATCTTCGCGGTCACCGCCGCCGTCGCGTTCGGGTACGCCGGTTGGACCGGTCTGCGCGCGCCCCGCTTCGCCACCGTGCTCGCCGCGCAGCCGGTCCTGCCTCTGCTCGCGTACGACCAGATCACCGGCCCGGGCGGCTGGGCCCTGGTGCTGGCCCTCGTCGCCCTCGTCGACCTCGGCCTGGCCCGCTCCGGCGTGACCGTCGAACGCCCCGTCCGGCAGGACCTGCCATCGCCGGGCACGCCGTCCGCGCCTCGCCAACGCGACGCGGAGAGCCGACCGGAGGGCGACCCGGAGGAGGCCGCCGAGCTGATCGACGCCAGCGCCGGCGCCACTGACCCGCGGCCGACCCGGCCGGTGCCCGGCCTGCGTGAGCTGACCTGGTTGCTGCACGCCCTGGCGGTCGCCGTCTCCCTGGCGTACGCGGTCACCGCCCTGCTGCGGGCCCAGACCGTGCCGACCGCGACCGGCGCCGGGGTGGTGCTGCTGCTGGCCGCCATGATCGGGCTGGCCGGCGCGTTGGTGCTGCGTCGCCCGCCGCTGCCGGACGTCGCGGCCGGCATCGTCACCCTGGCGGTGATCGGCTCGCTCAGCCGAATCGCCTCGGTGGCACTCCCCGGTCGGGCGCTGCTGCTGATCGCGGCGGTCATCACGGTGACCGGGCTGGCGGTGCGCGCGGTCCCGGAGGCGGCCCGACGTGGCCCACAGTTGGCCTCCGCGGTGGCGCTGACAGTCAGTGGTCTGGTGGTGGCCGGCGGCGCGCTACGCGCCGGGGTGGCACCGGTCCGGGCGGCACTGCCCGCCTGGAACCCCGACCTCAGCCGATACCCGGGCGAGTTGGCCGCCGCCGTCGGGCCGACCACCTGGCAGCTCGCGGCGGCCGCGTTCCTGCTCACCATCGCGGCGGTGCTGGCCCTGCCCACCGAGATCCGCCGGGAGTTCGCGGTCGCCGGCGCTGCGCTGACCGCGCTCGCCGTCCCGGCCTCGTTCGGTCTCGGCTGGGCGACGGCACCCTGGCCAATGGTGATCGCCGCGATCGGCATCGGGGTCATCGGGCTCTCCGCCCGCACCGGTCGAGCCGCGGTGGCCCACGCCATCGGGGCGGCCGTGGTCGGCCTGTTCGGCGCGGGGGCCAGCCTGGCCAGCCCCACCCTCACCGCCGCGGTCCTGATCACCCTGTTCGTGGCCGGCACGCTGGTCACACTGGCGCCCCGGATCCGGATCGCCTCGGCCGCCTCCGACACGGTCACCGCCTGGGCCGCCGGTGGCGCCGCGTTCGCGCTGCCCGGGGCGGTGGCGGCGTTCGTGGCCGCGACCATGCCGAAGGACCCGACCCTCACTCCGGCGAGCCTCCGCGAGGTGACCGTCCCGATCCTGGCGGCCAGCTTCCTGGCGGTCTGCGTGACCCTGGGCTACGCCGCCGTCGTGCAGGTCTCCCAGCGCCACATCCCCGCCCCGCTGTCGGTCGGCACCGGGCTGGGCGCGCTGATGGTCACCGCCGCCGCGTTCGGGGCGCCCGGCGCTACCGTCGCCGATGCCTGGGTGGGCGCGCTCCTGCTGGTCGCGGCGGTGCTGCTCTTCCTGGCCCCCTCCATCGACGCCGGCCGTCGAGCCGATCTCACCCTCGACGGCTCGGACCTGGCCGCCGCGGCGGTCACCACCGCCCTGATCGCCACGCTGGTACGGATCGGGGCGGTACTCGCCCCGGGTGGGCAGCTGGCGGTGGCCTCCGCCCTGCTCCTGGTTGTCGCCGTGGGTGCCCGCAGCATGCCGGAGGAGTGGCGACGCGGTCCGATCCTCGGTCTCACCGTCGGCGGTGCCCTGATCGGCGTCCTCGCCGGCTGGTCGGCGATCCGCGGTGGGGTCGGCGTGCTGGCCACCCCCGGCCCGATCTGGAAGGGCGACCTGAGCGGCTGGCCAGCCGCCCCCGTCGGCGGTGCCACCTGGCAGGCGCCCGTCGCGCTGGCGCTGCTGGCACTCGCCGCCGGCATCCTGCTCCCGCCGCCGTGGCGCTGGGACGTGTCCGGCGTGGCGGTGGTGCTCGCCACGATCGGCGCGCCGGCCGCATTCGATCTGGCCTGGTGGTCACCGGTCCTGGTCGGCGGAATGGTCGCCACCGTGTTCGGCATGGCCGCGGTGGCCACGGAGGAGGCGCGCGCCGGGCTGTCCCGGGCCACCGTGGCCGGGGTCGTCGCGCTGCATGCCGCGGGAGCCGGACTGGTCCGCCCGTGGACCACGGCCCTGGCGCTGGGCAGCATCGCCCTGATCGGCGTGGTGGTGGCCACGCTGGCCCGCGTCCTCGCCGGTCCACAGGTCGCCGACATCGAAACCGAGGGGATGCCGCCGCACCTGGCGCAGATCGGCGGCGCGGCGATCGGTGCCGCCCTGCTGGCCCTCCCCGGTGCGGTGGCGGCACTGTCCGCCGAGTTCGAGCACTCGGCGCAGGTGGTGCTGACCGCCGCGCTGGCCGCGACCAGCCTCGGTCTGGCCGCCGTGGCCGCGGTCCGCCGGCTGGTGCCGCAATATCTGCCCTGGGTCAGCGTGGCGGTGGTCGGCGGGGCCACCATCAGCGCCCTCGCCGCCATCCCCACCGGCCTCGCCGCCGGCGTCTACGCGGCCGCCGCCGCCCTGCTCGGCGTACTGGCCGAGCTGATCCGCGCGGCCACCGTGCCGCCCACCGGCGCGGCCCAGCCGGTCCGGCGCTGGGCGGTACGACTCGACGGCGCCCTACGGCGGTTGCCGGACGACCCGGAGCGCCGACGGTGGCGGGTCAACCCGGCCGCGGGCGCGCTGGGCGCGGCGGCGCTGCCGACCGCCCTGGCGCTCGCCTCGATCGCACCCGCGCTGGTCACCGCCCTGGTCGAGCCGCACCGCACACTGACCCGGATCTGGCAGGGCCCGCCGCCGGAGCTGCTCACCCCACCGTCGGACGTGGTCAACCCGACCCACGTGCTGACGGCGTTGCTGCTCACCGCGACCGCCGCGCTGGCCGCCACCGGGTTCAGCGGTGGGCGACGGTCCCGGGCCGTGCCGGTGGTGCTGCCCGGGGCGGCCGTCACGCTGCTGATCGCACCCATCGCGCTGGGCCAGGGCTGGCCCGCCAGCACCGTTGCCGCACTCTCCGTCTTCACCATCGCGATGCTCGGTCTCGCACTGACCCCACCGCCGCCGCTGGTCGAGCGGGCCCGCTCACTGCGGCTGGCCCGGGTGCTGGTGTTCGCCATCGGTCTGGCCGGTGGCAGCGCCGGGCTCGCCGGCAGCCTGGCCGACCGGCAGATGACCCTGTTCACCCTCGGCAGCGCGGTCGGGGTGGGCGCGGTGGCGGCGTTGTTCGGCACCACCCAGCGGGCGCGCATCCTCGGCTGGCTCTTCGCCTCACTCATGGCGCAGCTCTTCGTGCTCACCGCCGGCCTGGTCGCCGGGCTGGCAGCGGTCTGGTCCGCGTTCGGGGTGCTCGCCGTCGGCGCGGTCCTACAGGTGCTCGCCGCGACCCTGCCCCGGCTGCGTCGCCCCGAGGCGCAGCGTGAGGCCTCCACTGTGGAGTGGACCGGGTACGCTGCCGCGCTGATCGCGTTGGCCCTCGCCTTCGACTCGCCCCGCCACATCGCCGCCCTGCTGGCTGCCTGGGGGGCTGTCCTCGGGGTGGCGGCGACCCGACCCGGTCGCCGGCCGGTGGAACGCCGGATCCTGTTCTGGGCCGTGGTGGTGTGTGAGATCACCGCATGGTGGATCCTGATGCGAGTCGCCGACGTGGCGTTGCCCGAGGCGTACACGCTGCCGTTCGCCGTGTTGGCCCTCCTCGTCGGAGTCCTGGAGCTGCGCCACCGACCCGACATGAGCAGCTGGGTGGCGTACGGGCCGGCGCTGGTCGCGGCCTTCGTGCCGACGCTGGCCATCGTGCTGGCCACCGAGTCCAGCACGCTGCGGCAGATGCTGCTGCTGCTCGGCGCGGTAGCGGTGCTGATCTTCGGCTCGTCCAGCCAGCAGCAGGCCCCGGTGATCGTCGGCGCGTCGGTCACCGCGATCACGGCGATCCACGCCCTGTTCAGCCTGGGCCCTTGGCTGGCGCTGATCCCGGTGGGCATCCTGCTGCTGGTGCTCGGCGCGAGCAACGAGCGCCGCCGCCGCGCCCAGGAACGCCTACAGACCGCCCTGCGCGGCATGAGATGAATCGGAGGGTCACGGCGGTCTGAGTGAGTGGGCGCGGTGAGTGGGCCGGGCTCGCGTCACCCGCGTCCCTCTCGCGCGATCTTGCACTTTCTGTTGCGACACTAGGGGTAAAAGCCGCGAAGCATCGACCGAAAGTGCAAGATCGCGGATGCGATGGGGTGCGCGGGAAGGCTACGGGAGGGTTGCTTGGAGGGCGGCTTCCTTGGTTGCCACCAGCTTCTCAAGGTCCTGCTGGTAGGTCGTCATCTTGGCGCGCAGGGCCTCGTCGCCGGCACCGAGGATCCGTACGGCGAGCAGGCCGGCGTTGCGGGCGTTGCCGATCGACACGGTGGCGACCGGGATCCCGGCCGGCATCTGCACGATGGACAGCAGCGAGTCCATGCCGTCGAGGTGCTTCAGCGGCACGGGCACACCGATCACCGGCAGCGGCGTCACCGACGCGACCATGCCGGGCAGCGCGGCGGCACCCCCGGCCCCCGCGATGATCACCTTGAGGCCCCGGTGGGCGGCGTCGCGCCCGTACTCGATCATCGCGACCGGAGTCCGGTGCGCCGAGATCACCCGGACCTCGTACGTCACACCGAAGTCGTCGAGCACCTCGGCCGCGGCCCGCATGGTCGGCCAGTCCGAGTCGCTGCCCATGATCAAGCCAACCGTGCTCACTGCGGCCCTCTCCTCGTTCCCGAAACCGTGACTCACTCGTGGCCCTCGCGCAGCCAGCGCGCGGCCCGCGCGGCCCGCGCCCGCAGGTCGTCCAGATCGTCACCGAGCACCGTGACGTGCCCGATCTTGCGGCCGGGTCGCACCTGCTTGCCGTACAGGTGCACCTTGGCACCCGGCTCGGCGGCGAAGAGGTGGTGCAACCGCTCGTCGATCGACATTCCGCCCGGCTCACCGCCGAGCACGTTCGCCGACACCACCACGGGGGCGGTCAGCGCGGTGTCACCCATCGGGTAGTCCAGCACGGCCCGCAGGTGCTGTTCGAACTGCGAGGTCCGGGCACCCTCGATGGTCCAGTGCCCGGAGTTGTGCGGACGCATCGCCAGCTCGTTGACCACGATCGCGGGCCGGCCGGCGTCGTCGCGCACCTCGAACAACTCCACGGCCAGCAGGCCGATCACACCGAGCGCGGTGGCCAGGTCGATGGCGAGCTGCTGAGCGGCGACCGCCAACTCCTCGTCCAGGCCGGGCGCCGGGGCCAGAACCTCCACGTTGATGCCGTCGCGCTGCACGGTCTCGACCACCGGGTACGCGGCCACCTGACCGAACGGCGAACGGGCCACCTGCACGGCCAACTCCCGCCGCAGCGGCACCCGCTCCTCGACGATCAGCCGGGTGCCGCCGGCGAGCAGTGTGGTCGCCAACTCGGTGGCCTGGGCGGCGTCGTCGACCATCCAGACGCCCCGACCGTCGTACCCACCGCGGGCCGCCTTGAGCACCACCGGCCAGCCGACCTGCTCGCCGAAGCCGACGAGGTCGGCGGGCTCCCCGACCGGCCGCCAGGCCGGGTTGGGCGCACCCAGCTCGGTCAGGCGTTCCCGCATGACCTGCTTGTCCTGGGCGTGCAGCAGCGCGTCCGCCGGCGGGTAGAGGGACACCCCTTCGGCCGCCAGCGTGCGGATGTGCTCGGAGGGCACGTGCTCGTGGTCGAAGGTGACGACGTCACAGCCCTTGGCGAAGGTGCGCAGCGCGGCCAGGTCGGTGTGGTCGCCGTACTGGACGTCGGCGGCGACCAGCGCCGCGCCGTCGTCGGGGGCGGTCGCGAGCACACGCAGTGACTGGCCGAGGGCGATCGCGGCCTGGTGGGTCATCCGGGCCAACTGGCCGCCACCCACCATTCCGACAACTGGCAGACCGGTACGGGAATCCATAGCGCGGCCAGCCTATCCGGGCCGCCGACGGGCCCACCGGGAGGGCCGGCGACCCGCATCGGTTGCGCTGGCGGGACCACCCGACGGGCGACGCGGGCGACTACCGGGCGTGGCCGTGCGCTCAGCCCAGCTCGGCGACCAGCTCCTCGACCGAGGTGACCGGCCGCTGGCAGACGAAACCCCGGCAGACGTACGCGGCGGACTGCCCCTCGACGAGCGGACGGTCGGCGAGCAGCGGCACACCCGGCTGGTCCGGACGCCCCGCGACGACCACAGCTCCGGGCGGCGCGTGCCGGCGGGCGGCGGCCACCAGGGGGTCGCCGGCCGGGTTGTCGGTGACCACGGCGATCTCGTACGGCCCGGAGAGCAACGCCTCCCCGACGGCGGCCGCGTACCCGGTGAACCGGGGGTGCTTGCCGACGATCGGCGCGACAGTGCCGAGGGCCGCTTCGGCGGCCTCCCGGTAGCGCGTCTCCCCGGTCAGCGCCGAGTACGCCACCAGCCCGGCGATCAACGCCGACCGGCCGGACGGGGTGGCGTTGTCGGTCGGGTCGGCCGGCCGGGCGACGAGCCGCTCCGCGTCGTCGGCGGTGTCGTAGAAGGCGCCGCCGGGCGCGGCGAAGTGCGCCAGTGCGGTGTCCAGCAGTTCGCCGGCCAGGGTCAGCCAGCGGCCCTCACCGGTGAGCTGGTGCAGCGCGCAGAAGGCCTCGGCAACACAGCCGTAGTCCTCCAGTACACCGGCCGGCTCGCCGACCTTGCCGTCCCGGGAGACCCGGCGCAGCCGGCCGTCCACCAGGTGCACGGTGGCCAGGTGCTCGGCGGCCTGGTGCATCGCCCCGTCGGCGACGATGGTGACGCCGTCCATCAGGTTGGCGTCCTCGTCCTGCGGGGACACGTACACGGCGGCGACCTGCTGGAACTCGGCGATGGCGGTGATCGCCAGACCGTTCCAGGCGGCCACCACCTTGTCGTCGAGGGCCGGCTGGGGGCGGGTGTCCCGGGCGGCGAGCAGCCGCCCGACCACCTGCTGCCAGCGGGCACGCACCTCGGGCGCGGCATCGTCCACGTCCCGGGCGAGCTTGAGCACGCTCATGCCGTGCTCAAAGGTGCCGTCGTCCGTGACGGTGAACAGGTCGGCGGCGAACCGGCCGTCCTCCTCGCCCAACGCCTCCACGAGTTGGGCGGGCGTCCAGGCGTAGGTGAGCCCTTCGACGCCCTCGGTGTCGGCGTCCAGCGCGGACGCGAACCCCTGCCCAGGCCGGTGCAGCTCGTCGGCCAGGAACCGGGCGGTGTCCCGGGCCACCCGGCGGGCCAGCGGGTCACCGGTGAGTCGCCACAGCTGGGTGTAGACCCGCAGCAGCAGCGCGTTGTCGTAGAGCATCTTCTCGAAGTGCGGCACCGTCCAGTGCGCGTCCACCGAGTACCGGGCGAAGCCGCCCGCGAGCTGGTCGTAGATGCCGCCCCGGGCCATCGCCTCGGCCGTGTGCCGGGTGATCTCCAGGCTGCCCGGCTCGCCGGTGCGCTGGTGGTGGCGCAGCAGGAAGAGCAGGTTCATGTGCGGCGGAAACTTCGGGGCGCCGCCGAACCCGCCGTTCGTGGCGTCGTACTCGCTGGCCAGCTTTGCGGCCGCCGCGTCGAGCAGCGGGGCGTCCAGCGGCGCGGTGGGGCCGCCCACGGCCTGCGCGCCGCCGATCGCCTCGACCACGGCGGCCCCCTGGCCCAGCACCGCCTCGCGCTGCTCCCGCCAGGCGGTGGCGACCGACTGGAGCAACTGGACGAAGTTGGGTCGCGGGAAGTAGGTGCCGCAGAAGAACGGGGTGCCGTCCGGGGTGGCGAAGACGGTCATCGGCCAACCGCCCTGGCCGGTCATCGCCTGGGTCGCGGTCATGTAGACCGCGTCCACGTCCGGGCGCTCCTCACGATCCACCTTGATCGACACGAAGTTGTCGTTCATCAGAGCGCCGACCTGCTCGTTCTCGAACGACTCGTGCGCCATGACGTGGCACCAGTGGCAGGCCGCGTAGCCCACCGAGATGAGCACCGGTACGTCCCGCCGCTTCGCCTCGGCGAACGCCTCGTCCGACCAGGGCCACCAGTCGACCGGGTTGTCGGCGTGCTGGAGCAGGTACGGACTGGTGGCGTCGGCGAGTCGGTTCACCTGACGACCATAGCCAGCCTCGGCGCGGACCGCGCGGGGTCCACCCGGACGGTCAGGACGCGCCGTCGGCGCGGAGCCGGAACACGTTCGACTCCGCCGAGTCGCGCAGCGACCCCAACACCGCGCCGATCTTGTCCGCCGGCATGGGCTTGAAGAAGTGGTAGCCCTGCGCGGAGGTGCAACCCAGCTCGGCCAGGGCGATCCGCTGCTCGGCGGTCTCCACCCCTTCGGCGACCACCCGCAGCCCCAGCTCGTGAGCGAGGCCGACGGTCGTCCGGACGATCGCGGCGGCCTCCGGCGAGTCGGCCATCCGGATGACGAAGGAACGGTCCACCTTCAACTCGTCCACCGCGATCCGGGTGAGGAAGGTCAGCGACGAGAAGCCGGTGCCGAAGTCGTCGACCGCGAGTTGCACGCCCATCGACCGGAGCGTCGCCAGCACCTCGTCGATGACCTCCAGCTCGCTCATCACCACCGTCTCGGTGATCTCCAGAACGAGCCGGTGCGGCGGCACCTGGTGGCGGCGCAACGCCTCGGCGATCTCCGCCGGTAACCGGGGGTCGAGCAGGCTGCGCGCCGAGAGGTTGACCGAGATCGGGACGTCCAACCCCTCCCGGGCCCAACTGGCGGCCACGCTGAGCGCCTTGTTCAGCACGTAGCGGGTGAAGGTGCCGAGCTGCTCGCTGTTTTCCACCGGCCGGATGAAGTCGGCCGGGTTCAGCCACCCACGCCGGGGGTGCTGCCAGCGGATCAGCGCCTCCACCCCGGTGGGCGCACCGGTGGCCAGGTCGACCGCCGGCTGCAACGCCAACACCAGCTGATCGTCGACTTTCAACGCCTCACGCAGCTCGGCCAGCAGGGCGAGCTGGTCGGTGCTGGCCGCGTCGCGCGCGCCGTCGTACGCGGCGACGTTGCCGCCGCCCTCCTTGGCCTGGTACATCGCGATGTCGGCCCGACGCAGCAGCTCGGTCAGGTCCGCAGTGCCCGCGGCGGCCACCACCACCCCGACCGAGACCTCGATGGACATCCGCACGCCGGCCACCTCGGTCGGTGCGGCCAGCCGTTCGGCGATCTCGCGGGCCTGACGCAACGCGTGGGCCATCGGGGCGGTCCGATCGCCGAGCACCGGCACCGCCGTGAGCAGCAGGGCGAACTCGTCGCCACCGAGTCGACCGAGCAGGTCACCGGCGCGGACCAGCGCGTTGAGTCGGTTCGCGGTCAGTCGCAGCAGCTGGTCACCCGCCGCGTGGCCGAGGGTGTCGTTGACTTCCTTGAACTGGTTGATGTCCAGCAGCAGCAGCGCCACCGGGTGGTCGTGGCTGAGCTGTCGCAGCGACTGGTCGCCCTTGCTCAGCATCGCCGCCCGGTTGGCCAGCCCGGTGAGCGGGTCGTGCACCGCCTCGTACGACGAACGGGCGGTCACCAGCCGCAGCTCGTGGTGGGTCGCGGCGTCGTGCAGCGCGGCGGCGAGGGCGTCGCCGAACGCGGCCACCGCGTCACGTTCCCGGGCCGTGGGCGGGGCCGAGCGGGGGAACCGCACCCGCAGCCGACCGACCGGCGTGGCGCCGACCGACAGCGCCCGGCTGAGCTCGTGCTCGTCCGGCTCCGACTGGTCCGGTGAGCCGGTCTCCCGGTCGACCAGCTGACCGCTGGCGTCGCCCCGGTAGCGGTGCCACCGGCCGTCGGCCCGGGCCACGTCGACGTCCACCAGCTCGGCGTTGAACAGCGTCAGCGCCCCGGTGACCGCCGCGCTGGCCACGCCCCGCTCGTCGAGCTGGTTGAGGGCCGCGGTGGCCTCGGCGAAGGCACGCCAGGTGCGGCGCTCCTGATCGGAGCGCAGCCGGTAACGGTAGGTCTGCTGCAACAGCCACAGCAGCGGCGGCAGCAACAGCAACCAGCGTGGGTCGAGTTCCAGCAGGGCGACCACAACGAGGCCGACCGCCACGTTGCCGACGAACATCAGCAGCTTGCCGCGCAGCGCGGCGAGCAGCGGTGGCCCGATCGGCAGCCCGTGCCGCAGGCCCAGCGTCACGCCGCCGAGCCAGGCGGTCACCAGGAGGTACGTCACCGAACCGGCGATCACGGCCAGCGCCAGGATCGGGGTGGGTGGCGAGAGCAGCGGCCGCCCGAGCGCGGTGGTCACGGAGACGGCCAGTGCCGACGCGGCGGCCAGCGACGCGGCGATCCGGACTATCTCCAGGGCCGGACGGCGGTCGTTGTGCAGTGACAGCAACGTCCAGGCCAGCCCGGTGCCGAGCAGCGTGGCGGACGGGAGCCAGCCGGCTGGAGTCAGGTAGAGGCAGACGATCAGGGCCGCCTCGCCCCAGGTGATGCTGACCATGCCCGCGGCCGAGCGGAAGCGCAGCCGGGCGAGCTGGGCGAGGGCCAGGACGGCGACGGCGATGCCGAAGCGGGCCGGACCGCCGAGGGGGTCGTCGGCCGGCAGCCGGACCGGAAGGGTCAACCCGACCGCGGCGGCGGCCAGGGCGGTCAGCGTGACGGCGGCGGTGAGCACGAGCAGCCGGCCCGGTGTGCCACGCACCCCGAGCCGATCGAACGGGTCGTCGGCCGGACCGGAGGTCATCGACCTCCCCCGTCAGCCGACCGACCGACGTCGCGGTGGGCGGCCGGTGCTGTGCTGGTCATCGGCGCCCCCTCCCGCACACGGCTCGGAGACTTTTGGTCCCCCCGGCGGAAGGCTAAGCCAAACCGGGTGGCCGCAACAGGGGGCGACCACCCGGTTCAGCGTGATTCACGCGCGGACTACCCGTTCAGGTGCTGCTGGTGCCCGTCGGGAGCGGGCGGGGATGAATCACGCCCCCCGGTCCCGTCTGTCGGATCGACGACTGCCGCATCGACCCTGGTCGGGTCGGTCGGCCCGGACTGCTGGGGGAAACGGTCCGGCAGACGGCGCAGCCGAGCGTTCATGTTGCGGATCAGCAGGATGGTCGCGGTGGCCAGCAGCAGGATGAGGAAGAGGCCCATCGGCCCGGCCAGACCACCCGTGCGGGTGTCCCCGAAGTTGTTCTCCGCGAGCACCTGGGCAGCGGTCAGCATGGCGTTCCTCCGATGTGCGGTTGGTAACCAGGGTAGCCCTGCCGGGAATCAGCGCGCGTGCGCCGTCTCCCGCACCCCGGCGAAGAGATCGGACTCGGGCAGCGGACTGTCGACCATCGAGCGGGCCAACTCGTAATCCTCGGTCGGCCAGGCGCGTTTCTGGAGCTCCATCGGCACGTGGAACCAGAAGCCGTCCGGGTCGACCTGGGTGGCGTGGGCGCGCAGCGCGTCATCGCGGACCGGGAAGTATTCGGCGCACTCGACCCGGGTGGTGATCCGCGGGCCCTTGTCGGGGCGATCCTCCCACCGCTTGAGCCACTCCTCGTAGGGCGACTCCAGACCGGCGGCCAGCATGCCCTCGTGCAGAGCCATGATCTTGCCCTTGGAGAAGCCGATGTCGTAGTAGAGCTTCAGCGGCTGCCAGGGCGCGCCCAGCTCCGGGTAGCGCTCCGGGTCACCGGCGGCCTCGAACGCGGCCACGCTCACCTTGTGGCACATGATGTGGTCCGGGTGCGGGTAGCCACCCTCCTCGTCGTACGTGGTCACCACGTGCGGACGGAACTCGCGCATCAGCCGCACCAGCGGGCCCGCGGCGACCTCGACGTCCTGGAGGGCGAAACAGCCCTCGGGCAGCGGCGGCAGCGGATCACCCTCGGGCAGACCCGAGTCGACGAAGCCCAGCCAGGCCTGGTCGACGCCGAGGATCGCCCGCGCGGCGTCCATCTCGGCGCGCCGGATCTCGCCGATGTTGGCCCACACGTCGGGTCGGTCGAGCTTGGGGTTGAGCACGCTCCCGCGCTCGCCACCGGTGCACGTCACGACCAGGACGTCCACCCCCTGAGCGACATATTTCGCCGTCGTCGCCGCGCCCTTGCTCGACTCGTCGTCCGGGTGCGCGTGCACGGCCATGAGACGCAGTTGCTCTGCCAACTTCGGCGCTCCTCGTCTGTGCCGGACGGTGGACCCGACCGGGCTCGACCGGCTGACCTGCCGGGATCTTTCCTCACCGCACCCTGTCACCGGCCACCAGCGCCGGGCATGACCTGCCATTCCTGCCGCTGGACGGGGTGGGAGGATGGGGCTCTGTCATTCTTGCCGATGCCGCCGACAACAACGCCAGGAGATACCCGCCGGTGACCGAGACGCACGCCACAATTTCACCAGGCGCGCCGGTATTCCCGGCCGGACGCTACGGCCGCCGTCGGGCGCCGGGCGGAAAGCGCCGCCGTACGCTGCTGGCCGCGCTGGCGCTGTTGGCGCTCGTGGCGACGCTGACCGCGATTTCGGTCCGGCTCTACCACCAGTACGGCGACCCGGTTTACGACGCCCAGGTGATCACGTACACCGACATCACCGACAAGCAGGTGCTTGTCGACTTTCGGGTGACCGTCCCGGCCGGTGGATCAGCGGTCTGCGTGCTGCGCGCCCGGGACCGTGCCGGTGCCGAGGTCGGCCGCGAACAGGTCACCGTGACCGCCGATCCCGGGGATCGGCACGTCACGACCCAGCACCGCCTGGCCACCACCGCGCGGCCGTTCATCGGCGAGGTCCTGCGCTGCCTACCACCGTCCTGAGCTGCCCGAACAGCGCCAAGAGCGGGGCTGACGGGGCGCCTAGCGGCGGTGTCGGATCCGGACACCGGCGGTGTTGGCCGACACGCTGTGTCGTTCCGCACTGGTAACTTGGTAGTTCACCTGTCAGCCAGCCACGCACAACTGAGGAGAACGCCTGTGTCCACTGGCAACGAGGCGCCCGCCACCTGGCTGTCGCAGGACGCGTACGACCGCCTCCAGGCCGAGCTCGACGAGCACATCGCCAACCGTCCGGCGATCGCAGCTGAGATCAACGCTCGGCGCGAGGAGGGCGACCTGAAGGAGAACGGCGGCTACCACGCCGCCCGCGAGGAGCAGGGCAAGGCCGAGGGCCGCATCCGCTACCTCCAGGAGCTGCTGCGCACCGCGAAGGTCGGCGCGGCGCCGACGGCGGACGCGGTGTCGCCCGGCATGGTGGTGACGATCTACTTCGACGACGACACGAACGACACCGAGACCTTCCTGCTCGGTTCCCGGGAGATCGCCGCCACCACCGACCTGACCGTCTACAGCCCCGAGTCCGCGCTGGGCAAGGCGATCCTGGGCGGCCGCGCCGGGCAGACCTGCACCTACACGGCGCCCAGCGGCGCCGACATCAAGGTGACAGTGGTCAGCTTCGAGCCGTTCTCCGGCTGACCGTCGCCGATCGCGTCACCCGCTGCTGGCCGGGTCGACCGACGCCGGCACCCCGCTGCCGACACACTGCGCATCCGAGGCGTGGCACCCACAGGTGTCACGCCTCGGCCGCGAAGACCACCTGGTAGCCGCTGGCCCGCAGGGCGCTGATCAGGGTGTCCGAATGCTCGACACCACGGGTCTCCACCGACAGCGCCACCTCCACCTCGCCGAGGCCGAGGTGCGGGTTGGCCCGCTGGTGTTCCACGTCCACCACGTTGGCCCGGTGCTCGGCGATCTGGCTGAGCAGCGACGCGAGCTGCCCCGGCCGGTCCGAACAGCGCACGGTCACCCGCAGGTAGCGGCCCGCCGCGGCCAACCCGTGCTCGATCACCCGCATCATCAGCAGCGGGTCGATGTTGCCGCCGGAGAGCACCGCGACCACCGGCGTCTCCACCTCGACCACACCGGCCAGCAGCGCGGCCACACCGACCGCACCGGCCGGCTCGACCACTTGCTTGCCCCGCTCCAGCAGCATCAGCAGGGCCCGGGAGATGTCCTCCTCGGAGACCGTGACGATCTCGTCGACCAGCTTGCGCACGTGATTGAAGGTGATCTCGCCCGGCCGGCCGACCGCGATGCCGTCGGCGATGGTGGAGAAAACCGGCAGCCGGACCGGTTCCCCGGCCACCAGCGAGGGCGGGAACGCCGCCGCACCGGCCGCCTGCACGCCGATGATCCGGACGTCCGGGCGCAACGCCTTCGCCGCCACCGCCATGCCCGAGATCAGACCGCCGCCACCCACCCCGGTGATGATCGTCTTCACCTCCGGGCACTGTTCGAGGATCTCCAGCGCCACCGTGCCCTGCCCGGCGATCACGTCGGGGTGGTCGAACGGGTGGATCAGCACCGCGCCGGTGCGCTCTGCGTACGTGTGCGCCGCGACCAGCGACTCGTCGACGGTGTTCCCGGCCAACTCGACCTGCGCGCCGTACCCCTTGGTGGCGGCCACCTTCGGCAGCGGCGCGTTGACCGGCATGAAGACGGTGGCGTGCGTGCCGACCAGGCCGGCGGCGAGAGCCACTCCCTGCGCGTGGTTGCCCGCGCTCGCCGCGACCACGCCGCGCTCCCGCTCCGCCGCCGACAACCGGGAGATCCGCACGTAGGCGCCCCGCACCTTGTACGAGCCGGCGCGCTGCACGTTCTCGCACTTGAGCCACGTCGGCCCGCCCAGCGCCGCGCTGAGCGGCCGGGAGGGCTCCAGTGGGGTGGTGCGGGTGACGCCAGCGAGCAACTCCCGTGCGGCCCGCACGTCGTCGAGACCGACCAGTTCCGTCATGCCCCGATCGTGCCATTCGCCCCCGGGGCACCCTGCGGCGACACCGCTGCGAGGCGTGCGGGAGACGATCACGCGGTGGCCGACGACCCCGTTTCGACGCGGGGATAACCGGGAGCGTGGCGCGTCCACGGGGCGGCCATCTCGAACTGACCGGCCACACCGAGCAGCAGCAGCTCCGAGCCGGGCGGACCGACCAGCTGCACGGCGACCGGCAGGCCGTCCGGGCGGCGGCCGACCGGCACGACGACCGCCGGCAGGCCGGCGATGTTCCAGGGTGCGGCGTACGGGGCGTACCGGATGTTGGCTGTCATGTTCGCCCGCCAGGACCGCTCCGACCAGCGGGCCGCCTCCGGTGGCGCGCTGGCCAGCGCCGGGGTGAGCAGCAGGTCGACCGAGTGATCGGTGAAGAAGTCGACCGACCGTTGCCGCCAGGCGGCCCGGTCCGCCTCCCGCACGTAGCCGCGACGCTGCGCCCACTCGCCGAACGCGACGTGCCGCCGGGTACGCCGTTGCAGGCCACGCCGGTCCAGACCGGAGGCCCGGACGTCGGTTGCGGCAGCGGCGAACCAGGTGGCGATGCCCTGCAGGCCGAGCGCGGTCGGGTAGACCGGATCGGCCGGCACGGTGTCGTGCCCGGCGGCGGCGAGGAGCCGACCGGCGGCGGCGACCGCGTCCCGGTTGGGCGCGTCCGGTGCGACACCGCGCACCGGGGAGCGCAGCGAGACACCCACCCGCAGCCGCTGCGGGGGAACCAGCTTCTCGGGACGCCGGCCGGCGAGCACCGAGAAGCCGACCGCCGCGTCGGCGACGGTGCTGGTCAGCATGCCGTGCTCGGTGAGACCGAACCAGTCGTCCGCCCCGAGCTGGCAGGGGACCACGCCCCGACCGGGCTTGAGCCCGACGAGCCCGCAGCAGGCCGCGGGAATCCGGATCGAGCCGAGACCGTCGTTGGCGTGCGCGATCGGGACCAGCCCGGCGGCGACCGCGGCGGCGGCACCACCCGAGGACCCACCGGGGGTACGCGTGCTGTCCCACGGGTTACGGGTCACCGCGCTGTCGTCGTCGGTCAGTGCCCACAGCCCCAGCTCGGGCATCCGGGTCACGCCGAGGATCACCGCACCGGCACCACGCAGCCGACGCACCACCTCGTGGTCGGCCTCCGCCACGTCGGTGCGGGCGGCGGCCGACCCGTTCCAGGTGGGGAGGCCGGCGACCGGGGTGTTCTCCTTGACCGCCACCGGAACCCCGGCCAGCGGCAGGTTGGCCAGGTCCTCCTGCTCGTCGACCTTCTCCGCCTCGGTGATCGCCTCACCGCCGCGAACGGCGCGGAACGCGGCCAGCTCACGGTCGGCTCGGGAGATGTACTCGAGGTGGTCGGCGACGACCTGGGTCGCCGAGACGTCACCTCGGCGTACGCCCCGGGCAATCTGCTTTGCGGTCGCTCCGACCCAGGTCGCCATGATGTCCTGCACGGCCATCCTCCCCCAGCGGTCAGCCCAGCGCCTGCTCCAGATCGGCGAGTAGGTCGTCGACCGTCTCGATGCCGACAGACAGTCGCACGAGATCGCCGGGAACTTCAAGCGGCGAGCCGGCAGCACTTGCGTGTGTCATCCGACCCGGGTGCTCGATCAGGGATTCCACACCGCCCAGCGACTCGGCGAGCACGAAGAGCTTGGCCCGGTTGCAGATGTCCACGGCGTGGTCCTCACCACCGGCGGCGCGGAACGAGATCATGCCGCCGAACCGGCGCATCTGCTTGGCGGCCACCTCGTGACCGGGGTGCGAGGGCAGCCCCGGATAGAGCACCTGGGCGACCTTGGCGTGACCGTCGAGGTACGCGGCGAGCCGCTCGGCGTTGTCGCAGTGCCGGTCCATGCGTACCCCGAGGGTCTTGATGCCCCGCAGGGTGAGCCAGGCGTCGAACGGACCGTTGATCGCGCCCATCGCGTTCTGGTGGTAGCGCAACTCCTCGCCGAGCCCGGCGTCGGCGACGACGAGAGCGCCACCGACCACGTCGGAGTGCCCGCCGACGTACTTGGTGGTGGAGTGCACCACCACGTCCGCGCCGAAGGCGATCGGCTGCTGGAGGTACGGCGAGGCGAAGGTGTTGTCCACCACCAGCAGGGCGCCCGCATCGTGTGCCACGGCTGCCAGGGCGGCGATGTCGGCGATGCCGAGCAGCGGGTTGGTCGGCGTCTCCACCCAGACGATCTTCGTGCGGCCGGGCTGCACGGCCGCCCGGACCGCGTCCGGGTCGGACACCTTGGCCGGGCTGAACTCCAGGCCCCAGCGCTGGGCGACCCGGGCGAAGAGCCGGTACGTGCCGCCGTACGCGTCGTCCGGGATCACCACGTGGTCGCCGGGCTGGCACACGGCCCGCAGCAGGGTGTCCTCCGCCGCCAGGCCGCTGGCGAAGGCGAGCCCCACCGGCCCGCCCTCCAGCGCCGCCAGGCACTCCTGGAGTGCATCACGGGTCGGGTTGCCGGAGCGGCTGTACTCGTAGCCGAGGCGAGGTGCGCCGACGGCGTCCTGGGCGTACGTGCTGGTCTGGTAGATCGGTGGGATCACCGCGCCGGTGCGGGCCTCGGGGTCCTGACCGGCGTGGATGGCGAGCGTCTCGAAGCCGTGACTCATTCTGGTGAGGCTAGTGCCCCGTCCCGAGGGCTGGAACGGAACCCGCGCTCCCGGTGGGAGCCGATGGCCGGGATCGCCCGAGCTCATCCATTCACGTAGATGAGTACCACAGTCGATTGACGCGTGGGGGGCACCGCGACCCGCGAGGCCGCCGACATAGCCTGGCCCGATGAGCGGTTGCGTGTTCTGCGGGATCGTGACGGGCGAGGTGCCGGCGTTCCGGGTGGCCGACACCCCGGACGGGGTGGCGTTCCTGGACACCCGGCCGGTGTTCAAGGGGCATGTCCTGGTGGTGCCCCGGGTGCACCTGGTGACCCTGGCGGAGTTGCCGGCCGACCTGCTGCCCGACTACTTCGCCATGGTCCAGCGGCTGGCGGTGGCGGTGGAAACCGCTCTCGGTGCCGGTGGGACGTTCGTGGCGATGAACAACAAGGTGTCCCAATCGGTGCCCCACCTGCACACCCACGTGGTCCCACGCACGAAGGGCGACGGACTGCGGGGCTTCTTCTGGCCGCGCACCCGGTACGGCGACGACACCGAGGCCCAGACGTACGCGGACCGGATCGCGGCGGCGCTCCCCGGTGGGCCTGACTGACGGTCACGCGGGTAAGGAAGGTGGACCCTCCGGTGTTACACGCTGGGAGTGGTACGAGAGGAGATCCCACCGTGTTTTTGCGCCGAATGAACGCCGATATGGTCTCGCCCGACCAGGCCCTGCCGGGCCGTCCGATCGCCATGCCGGTCGCCGACCGCCACGAGGTGCTGGGCACCCCGTTGCAGGGCCCGTTCCCTGAGGGCCTTCAGGTCGCGGTCTTCGGCATGGGCTGTTTCTGGGGTGCCGAGCGGCTGTTCTGGACGCTGCCTGGCGTCTACACCACCTCCGCCGGTTACGCGGGTGGCATCACCAAGAACCCCACGTACGAGGAGACGTGTTCCGGCCGGACCGGGCACGCCGAGGTCGTCCAGGTGGTGTACGACCCCAGCAAGATCAACTATGAGGATCTGCTGAAGGTCTTCTGGGAGAACCACGACCCGACCCAGGGGATGCGCCAGGGCAACGACGTCGGCACCCAGTACCGCTCGGCGATCTACACGACCACCGACGAGCAGCGGACCATCGCGGAGTCGTCCCGGGACGCGTTCCAGCCGATCGTGACGCGGGCCGGCAAGGGTGAGATCACCACCGAGATCGCCCCGCTCGGCAGCTACTACTTCGCCGAGGACTACCACCAGCAGTACCTGGCGCCGACCAAGAACCCGAACGGGTACTGCAACCACGGCCCGAACGGGCTGAGCTGCCCGGTCGGAGTCGCCCGAGTCGGCGGCTGACCACGACGTACCACCACACGTGTGATGCCCGGCCGCCGATGAGGTGTGCCGGGCATTCCCGTTCGGCCTGTGATCGAAATCCGTTGCCGAGCCCGACGAGAACTCGATAACGTGGCCGTACACGTGAAAGGAGGTGGTCCAGACTTGTATAGCAATCGGACTCGTGAGGTGGCTGTCAGCTAGCCGCTGTCCTCGACAGTGATCGGCCTGCCGCGAGGCGGGCAAAAAGCACCATCGTCGAGACCGTGTGGCAGCGGTGCGGCGAATCCACGACAGCCACCCGACCCCCGGGGTGCCGGCCAAGTCCAGCCGGCCCGCGCACATGCGCGGAGCGCCCCGGGGGTCGCTCCATATCCGCGGGAGTGGCCATGTCCATGCGCGAGCTGGTGGTGCTGGGGACGGCCAGCCAGGCGCCGACCCGTCAGCGCAACCACAACGGGTACGTGTTGCGCTGGGACGACGAGGTGATCCTCTTCGACCCGGGTGAGGGCAGCCAACGTCAGCTCCTGCACACGACGGTCACCGCCACCGACCTGACCCGGATCTGCGTCACCCACTTCCACGGCGACCACTGCCTGGGCCTGCCCGGCACCATCCAGCGACTCTCCCTGGACCGGGTGGCGCACCCGGTCGCCGTGCACTTCCCCGCCGGCGGCGCCGAATACTTCGCCCGGCTGCGGTACGCCACCTCCTTCTACGAGACGGCCGAGCTGCGGGTCGAGCCCATCGAGGCGGACGGGCAGCGGATCGCCCTGCGCTGCGGCACGCTGGAGGCACGCCGGCTCCGGCACCCCATCGAGACGTACGGCTACCGGCTGGTCGAGCCGGACGGGCACCGGATGCTGCCGGAGAAGCTGGCCGCGTACGGCATCGCCGGACCGGCCGTCGGCGAGCTGATCCGCGTCGGGCACCTGGACCTCGACGGACGCCGCGTCACCCGGGCCGAGGTGAGCGCGCCCCGGCCGGGGCAGCGGTTCGCGTTCGTGATGGACACCGGCCTCTGCGACGGGGTGTACGCCCTCGCCGAGCACGCCGACCTGCTGGTCATCGAGTCGACGTTCCTGGAGTCGGAGGCCGCGCTCGCCGCCGAGGTCGGCCACCTGACCGCGGGGCAGGCCGCGCGCGTGGCGACCGAGTCCGGGGTACGCCGACTCGTGCTCACCCACTTCTCCCAGCGCTACCCGGACCCGCGCCGGTTCCACGACGAGGCGCGCGCGCACTTCGACGGTGATCTGATCATCGCCGAGGATCTGACCACGGTGCAGCTCCCGCCGCGCCGGGTAGCCTCGGCCGGGTGACCGTCACGCTCCGCCCAGCGACCGAAGGCGACCTGATGGCGGTGGGTGCCCTGCACCAGCGCTCCCGGGTCGCCGCGTACTCCGCCTTCCTGCCGGCCGAGGCGCTGGCCGACCCGACACCGGAGGCGATGGGGCGGTACTGGGTCGAGCGGTGGATCTGGGAGCGGGACACCCACCGGATGACAGTGGCCGAGCGGGCCGGGGCGCTGGTCGGGTTCAGCCACCTGGGCCCGGACGACGAGGACGACCCCGCCACCGGGCTGCTCAACGCGATCCACCTCGACCCGGCCGAGCAGGGGCGCGGCGTCGGCCGCACCCTGATGGTGGACGCCCTGGACGCCATGCGGGCGCAAGGCTGGCGGCGTGCCGTGCTCTGGGTGCTGCGGGACAACGCCCACGCCCGTTCGTTCTACGAGCGGGGCGGCTGGACCCCGACCGGCGACGAACGAGACGAGGCGATCGGCTCAGCACCGACCCGACAACTCCGCTACACCCGCCCCCTCTGAGCGCCCCACCCCGCCCCCACCCCGTCCCCACCCCGCCCCCACCCCGCCCCCACCTCGCCGATCTTGCAATTCCTGTCGGGACAAAGCGCCGCAATAGCGACGTTCAGGCGACAGTAAGTGCAAGATCGGCGGCGGCGGCGGGCGGGGCGGGAGCGACGGGGCGGGTGGGGGTACTAGTGGGCGCCCAGGTGGGACAGGAGGTCCTGGCGGGTGAGCACACCCTTGGGCTTGCCGTCGACCAGCACCAGGGCGGCGTCGGACTTCTCCAGCATGCCCACCGCCTCGCTCACCGGCTGACCACCACCGATCATCGGCAGCGGGTCGCCCATGTGCCGCTCGATGGTGTCGTGCAGGTGGGCCTGGCCGGTGAACAGCGCGTCGAGCAGGTCCCGCTCGGCGATCGAACCGGCGACCTCACCGGTCACCACGGGCGGCTCGGCCTTGAGCACCGGCAGCTGCGAGACGCCGTACTCGCGCATGTAGTCGATCGCGTCGCGTACGGTCTCGGTCGGGTGCACGTGCACCAGCTCGGGCAGCCCGCCCGGCTTGCTGGCCAGCGCGTCGGCCACCGTCGGCTCTGCGCCCGAGTTGTCGAGGAAGCCGTACCGGGCCATCCACGAGTCGTTGAAGATCTTGGAAAGGTAGCCACGACCGCCGTCGGGCAGCAGCACCACCACCACGTCGTCCGGGCCGGCCCGGCGGGCGACCTCCAGGGCGGCGACCACCGCCATTCCGCAGGAACCGCCGACCAGCAGCCCCTCCTCGCGGGCCAGTCGCCGGGTCATCTCGAAGGACGCCTTGTCGGAGACCTCCACGATCTCGTCGGCGACACCCCGGTCGTACGTCTCCGGCCAGAAGTCCTCGCCGACGCCCTCCACCAGGTACGGCCGGCCGGTGCCGCCGGAGTAGACCGAGCCCTCCGGGTCGGCCCCGACGACGCGCACCCGCCCGTCGGACGCCTCCTTGAGGTACCGGCCGATGCCGGAGATGGTGCCGCCGGTGCCGACGCCGGTCACGAAGTGGGTGAGCTCGCCGTCGGTCTGCTTCCACAGCTCCGGGCCGGTCGTCTCGTAGTGCGAGCGCGGGTTGGCCGGGTTGCTGTACTGGTTGGGCTTCCAGGCGCCGGGGATCTCCCGGGTCAGCCGGTCGGAGACGTTGTAGTACGAGCGCGGGTCCTCCGGCGCGACGGCGGTCGGGCAGACCACCACCTCGGCGCCGTACGCCCGGAGCACGTCCTGCTTGTCCTGGCTGACCTTGTCGGGGCAGACGAAGACGCACTTGTAGCCCTTTAGCTGGGCCACCAGGGCCAGCCCGACGCCGGTGTTGCCGCTGGTCGGCTCGACGATGGTGCCGCCGGGCTTGAGCAGGCCGGCGGCCTCGGCGTCCTCCACCATCCGCAGCGCGATCCGGTCCTTCACCGAGCCGCCCGGGTTGACGTACTCCACCTTGGCCAGCACGGTGGCCTGGATGCCCTCGGTGACGTTACGCAGACGCACCAGCGGGGTGTTTCCGATCATGTCGACGACGTTGTCGTAGTACTGCACGGTGTGCCCTTCGTTGCGGCGCCGGCGGTGGGCGGCCGGGAAGACGTTTGCTCACCGCCCAGCGTACGTGTCGTCAGGGCACCAGCCCCCCGGGGATGACCGAGCTGCGGCGGGCCTCCCACTCCAGGAACCGGTCGGTCTCGGCGAGCACGCTGCCGGCCAACCAGGTGACCATGACCGCGTCGTCGGCCAGCCCGAAGATCGCCAGCGGGATCTCCGGGAGCAGGTCGATCGGCGAGACGATGTACGCCGTCGCCGCGGTCATCAGGGCCAGCCGAAGGCCGCCGTCGTACTCCCCCTTGGTGGTGGCCCGGATCATCCGGGGCAGCGCGGCCAACCGCGTGCCGATCGACGGCCCGTTGCGCGCCCCTGCCGCCAGGGCCCGCGCCAGGGCCGTGAACGCCGCGCTGCGCTTCAGTGTCTTACCCATCGTCGCGCTCCTCTCCGCCGGATCAGCGTGGCGGGTCGGCGCAAGTCGGCCGGCCTCTGGAACCCAGATACCCCGTCGCGTCGGTTTCCAGGCACCCCGGTGCCGTCACGACGACAGCGGTGTGTCGGGCCAGCGCGATAATGTCGCGGTATGGGGGTGGCACATTCCGTCGTACCCGGTGGTGAGCGCTGGCGGCAGGCCCGGCGGTTCGTCCGGCTGGCCGCCATCGGGACAGGCGCCACCGCGGCGGCGGCGGTGGCGACCGGCGGGGTGCTGGTCGGCCAGGCACGCCAGGCTCGACGGACCATCCCGATGGCCGAGGCGCCGCCGCCCCGCTGCGACGGGATGTACGGCGCGAAGTTCCCCGGCCCGGCGCTCACCATGGTCGTGCTCGGTGACTCGTCCGCCGCCGGCTACGGGGTGCACCGCCGGCGGGAGACGCCCGGGGCGCTGCTCGCCACCGGCCTGTCCCGTCGACTGCACCGGCCGGTGCAGCTGCACCGCTTCGCGGTGGTCGGCGCCATCTCGGCGGCGCTGCGCCACCAGGTGGAGGCGGCGCTGGAGTGCCGACCCGACATCGCGGTGATCCTCATCGGCGGCAACGACATCACCAACCGCACCCCGCGCGGCCTGGCGGTGCGCTACCTGGTCGAGGCGGTGCACACCCTGCGCGACGCGGGGTGCGAGGTGGTCGTCGGCACCTGCCCCGACCTGGGCGCCATCCGACCGATCCAGCCACCTCTGCGCTGGCTGGCGCACCGCTGGAGCCGCCAACTCGCCGCCGCCCAGACGGTGGCCGTGGTCGAGGCGGGCGGGCGGACGGTCTCCCTCGGTGACCTGCTCGGCCCCCGGTTCGCGGCCGAGCCGACCCGGATGTTCGCCTGGGACCGGTTCCATCCCTCCGCCGAGGGGTACGCGATGGCCGCCGCCGCGCTCCTACCGACGATGCTCTCCGCCCTCGGCGCGACGCCGGAACGACGGGCCACACTGAGGCTCGGCGACGGCGTACGGTCGCTGCCGAAGGCCGCGCAGGAGGCGGCTCGACACGCCGGCACGGAGGTCAGTGGCGTCCAGGTCCGGGGCCGCGACCGAGGGCCGGCCGGCCGGTGGGCGCAGCTGCGCCGACGGGCGTTCTTCGGTGTCGGCGCGGTGCCTCAGCACGGGTCCGCCTCGGACACCTCGACAGTGGAGGGACTGGCATGAACGAGCGCAGCGCACGGAGCGTGACCTCCGGCCTCGCCGGCCGACTGGGTCGGGCGGCGGCGATCTCGCTGTTCGCCGGCACCGTCGGAGGCGCCGCCGTCCTCGCTGGTGAGGCGTTCATCGCCCGGCACCGACGCTACGCCGAACCGGAGCTCGGTCTGGCCCTGCGCGCCACGATCGGGCGGGCGGGCGCTGCCCCGCTGCGACTGGTGTTGCTGGGCGACTCGTCGGCACTGGGCGTCGGTGTCGACCGTCTGGAGGACACCATCGGCGGGCAGTTGGCCAACCTGCTCGCCGAGGGCCCGACCGGCCGCCGGGTGCACCTGTCCAGCGTCGGCGTCTCCGGGTCCCGCTCGACGGACCTCGCCACCCAGGTGGCCCGGGCCCTGCTCGGTGAGCGGCCCGACGTGGCGTTGATCCTGATCGGCGCGAACGACGCCACCGGGCTGCGCCGACCCTCCGACGCGGCGGCCTATCTCGGCGCGGCGGTGCACCGCCTGCGTGAGGCGCGCGTCGAGGTGGTGGTGGGCACCTGCCCCGACCTCGGGGCCGTGCGTGCCATCGCGCCTCCCCTACGCCAGGTGGTCGGCTGGTCCGGGCGTCGGGTGGCCCGCGCGCAGACCACGGCCGTGCTGGAGGCGGGCGGCTCGGTGGTCGACCTGGCCACCGAGACCGGGCCGGTGTTCCGGGCCGACGCCGGGACGCTCTGCCGGGACGGCTTCCACCCCTCCGCCGACGGCTACCGGGTGTGGGCGCACGCGCTGCTGCCCGCCGTCGTCGCCGCGGCGGCGGCCACGACGCGGCGCTAGGCAGACGGGTCAGCAAGCCGAGACGACGGTCAAGTGCGCGATCTCTGCAAGCGGGACAACCCGAGCGTTGCCCTTCCCGCCCGCCGGTACCGTCAGCACGATCTGCCCGTCCCGAGCTCCGACCAGCGCGCCACAGACCGGGCCGCTTGGGGTGTCAAGCCGTAACAGCGGCACACCGGTCTTCGTTTCCGCCGGCCCGAGCCAGGTGGTCCCGACTGCGACCGCGAGGACGAGCAGTCCGACGACCATCAGCCGGGCAGCATCGCGTACCCGCCCTTGGATCCGGCAGCTTTCCACGCCGTGCCAGGCTCGCAGCGACTCTCCGGTGAGGTAGATCCGCTCGTCCGGCCAGCCGGAGGCGGCCCGCAGCGCCACCAACGAGGCGCTGACCAGCAGGACGAAGGCAACCGCCAGCAGAACCACGACCAGATAGCGGACCCCCGGACGGAGATCGCCGATGTCGCTCCGCCCCTTGACGATCAACACGGCACCCAGCAGGGCGGTCAGCCCTGCCAGCCCTGTCCGCCACCCCTCCGCCTGCTTGCGGGCCGTCGCCAACTGATGGAACTGGGCCTCCTGCGCCAACTGCGCCCACCGCTTCTCCGCGATGGTCACTCGACCTTCACCTTCCAGTACGCCCCACATCCGGACTCGCCGGCCTCGGCAGGGCGTTCCGCGTGCGGATAGCCGCAGGCGCAAATGACCGTGAAGGAGCCAGGGGGCAGGACCGGGACGACGTTGCGACTACGCGGGAACACCCCCTTGTAACCCTGCGGGCTACCGACCTCGTGGTCGCTGCTGGTCCGCCCCTGGCAGGCGGGACAGGTGCCGCTGACGCCAATCCCGTTGTCGTCCACCAGGACCTCAAAGCCAGGTAGCAGGCCATACGCCTGCTCGGCATAGCAGACGTCACGATGGGCGGGAATCGGGTTAGCCATCGATATCCTTTCCGTCCGGCACGGAGAGCCCGAATAGTGGGGCGTAATGCTGGAGCCGCTCAGAAATCCAGTCCCGAGAAACCCCGAGCAGGTCCGCTGCGCGACATATATGCTCTTCTGAGACCGGCCCCTCGACGGCAGGCGCGGCACCGTCAAGATGCGTGGTGAGCAGAATCACGTCCTCCCATCCGACGAGGTCGTCCGGAACGTCGGCGGGGTCATAGTCGAACTCAAGGCCGAGCAGCGTGTAGAGGTCCAACCGCTCCTGCGCCTGCCGGAGCCTCAGCCCCAGGCTCCCGGCCCGCCGCAACAGGGTAAGCGGCGAGATTCGGAATCGATCCTCCCCCTTTTTAATTCGCAGGAGATTGAGATCCAGGCTGTTCGGCAAGAGCTCGTGGAGGGCGGCCAACCGATCTGCCGGTGGTTGCGGGAGCAGAGCGCCGAGATGCCGGTACCGCTGAAGGACTTTGAGCCGTTCACCAACGGTGGTGCCCGATCGCACGGCGTCATGGACCAGCTGCGCCGGACTGACAAGCTGCCATACCGGCCCGGCCGCGTCATTCACGAAAAGCAGTTCGAGATCCTGACGCCGTGGCCGGAGGTCCGGATCCTGGTTCACGAGGTCGACTAGCGATTCGGGCACTACCCCCCGGCCGCGGTGTTCCTGAAGCCGATCAAGACACTCGAACAGTGGAAGCTCGGTGTAGGCCGCCAGCCAGATCAGCTGGGCTCCCGACACCGTCCAGTCCGGCAGGGCAAAAGCCAGGATTGTCCGCTTACCACCTTTTCCGATTGACGCGCCGCTATCCTCGTCCTCCAGCAGGAGTGAGGCGACGACCGCGCCGGCTGTCTGCCACCTCCCCAGGCTCGCAGTGCCCATCGCCTGCACGAAGTTGGATGCGGCCGGGTCCGGGATCAGGTCGGGCAAAGTCGACGGGTCTGGGAGGCGTAACATCCCGAGCGACTCGAGCCGGCTCAGCTGGCGGGAGACGTCGTGGGTGCTCACTCCGACGAGGCCGGCGGTGACGAAGAGGGCGAGAGGGCTGAGCGTCGCTGTCGCCCCCGCGTTGATCAGTGCCCGTCGCTCCACTCGGGTCAGACTCGCCACAACCTCGGCTGGAATCGGGGTCCGATAGCCCAGCGGGCGGAACCGTTCAAAATTCGCCCACACATCCTCAAGAACCTGGCCAGTCAGCGAGGCCACGTGCAGCAGATGCACGAAGGACACTTGGCTTCCAATCCAAGGGGAGAACCCGTCCAGGTCCTGAGAGAGCATTTCTGCGTCCGTCTGCTCGCAAATGTGATCACCGAGAACGCCGAGATCAGTTTCGAGCAGTGGGTGTTCCGGTGGCAGCAGCGGACGCGCTTCCTCAATGACCTCCCGAAGCGGCATCTGTTCCCGCGCGGAGGCAAGGACCAGGCTCACGGCCATCGGAACAGAAGCGGTCTCGGCCTCCCGGGGCGGACGGACTGCCGCCGCTAACACAACGTCGAGCAGGTGATCGGGACAGTTGTCCAAGTCGACGGCCAGCACCCCGCGCAGGGGTGAAAGGTCCAGACCGGCCATGACATACCGGAGCAGCCGGCGATGGACGACGCCCGCCGGCCAACCGACCTCGCTGACCAGGCTGGCGAACCCCTCAAGGGTGACTTCTGCCTCCGAGGGGAGCCTTGACAGGAGGTGACCATCGAAGGGGTCCAGCACTGGAAAACGCGACACATCTTGGATCGCGTTCGAATAGCCGTCTTGCGCCGTTTGCGCCCAAAGGGCACGCCGCCACCGACGGAGCCAGATCGGGATCGACCGTTGCAACTCCTCCTCCTCCACCAACACGTGCCGGTCTGCAGGAACGCAACCCATCTCACCCAGATCGACCTCGACGCCTCCAGTCACGAACCCGCCGCCGAGAGAAATTTTCATCCCCTCCGCGGTCATCCACTCATAAATGTCCTGAGCCACCTCGGGTCGGGATTCGGTGACGTGCCACAACCATCGCAGGGTCAGGCCAGGCCACCCTTTGAGTCGCGGCATGCCGCGACTCAAGCCCTCTGCAACCCAGGCGCGGTCCCAGTCCCGCAGGGTCTTGCGGTCCACACTGAATCGAGGGCGCTGCTGGTCCCGGAGATCCACAACATAGCCGTACCCGGTCTCCTCGGTCCGGATGCCGTCGGCGGTAAGGCCGCCGTCACCGGCAACCCACCAAATCCGCTCGGTGACTTTGACGGGCGGCAACCCGGAGCGGTGTCGCAGCTCGTTGGCGCGCCACCGCTCAACTCCCCGCCCCGCCTCGTGGATCTCTACGTCGAACTCCGGCAGCCACACCAGGTCGCCGAGCGTACGACGGACGGAGACGGGTTCCTCGCCGGTGAGCAGGAGCCGTACGGTGGTGCCACCCTCAGGCACCCCACGCCCTCGCTGGAGGCGGAACAGACTGCCGCTGCTGCTGATGTCGATCCTGAGCGTCTCGCCCACCGGCTCGGCGAACTCGTCAGTCGGGCGGGTGAGCAGGGAAATCTCATCCGCCAGCATGAAGTAGCTGAACACACCGATGCCGAACTGGCTGTTGGGGATGAGTCGCAGCTCAGGGTCGACACGCTGCCAGCGTGCCTGCTCCTGCCGAAACGTCTCGCCGTGAATGAACCGCTGACCCGCTTGGGCGAAGGTGTTCTTCAGGGTCTCGGCGTCCATCCCCACGCCGTTGTCGGAGCATTCGATGTACGGCTGCCCATTCTCCAGCCCTTGCCTGAACACGATGGTGCCGCGCCAGCGCGGCAGCGGGCCACCAATCGCCTGCTGGTAACGGTGCCGCATCTGCCGGTACCGGCAGGCGTCGAGTGCGTTCTGGTACAGCTCGCGTAGCGCCAGGGCCGGATCACCGTAAAGCTGGCGTCCCATCAGAAGCTCTTTGATCTTGTCGTTCGAGAGCCGGAAGCGCAGCAGGGGCGTCTCGTAGCGTCGCTGACCGCGTACGTCGGTCCCGGCGGGGACGACCCCATTGGCCGTGATCGCAGTTGGAAGACCGCCCAGCAAGACGGCGTCCACATCCGACAGAGTGGCCAGCCGGGCCGCGGCGGCCCTTACCTGCTCGGCCTGAGCTTTCACCTCCAGCAGGGCGGCATGGGAAGCTGGATGGGCGCAGACCGTCCGCAGGTCGAGCGTACGGGTGTCCCCCTCCATTGCCGGTTCCCAAATGAGCCGTGTCACGGTGGTCCGGAGCTCGTCCAGGTCAATCGCGTCTCGGATGCCTATATGGTCGGCGACCACCGGGGCAAGACGACGGATGTCCACCGCCAGTACGCCCGCGAGGGAGAGCAGCGCTCCGAGGGCAGCGGGCCGGACGCCAGGCACTTCGGAGCCGGCGGGGTACCCGGTCTGACCGCCGGGCACCGACCCCAGCCCGGAGAGGACATCGACCAGGAGGCCAGCCAGAGTCGCCGTCCAGAGCCCCTGACCGGTCGGCGGTTCGTCGAGTACCAGTGCCGCGAGGCCTTTGCACAATTCTGAGGAGCGTCGGCTCTCCCAGATGTCCTGACGACCGGCGAGCCACCGGTGCACCAGCCACATCGCCAGCATGTCCCGCTCGGCGTCCCGGCCACGGCTGGCCAAACCCTCCGCCCGGTGGCAGGTGTGCTGGTGGATGGAGTGAGTTATTTCCAGGTCAGAACGTGCACCGGCGGCATGGCTGCGGCTGAAGTCAGCAGGCTGAATCATCGCTGCTTCGGCCAGCCCTTCGGCAAGCACCGCCTCGCGGAGGAAAGGAGCCGCCACCAGCAGCCCCAATTCCGCTATGGAAATTCTGGGCGGTTCGCCGCCGGTCACCTCTACAAGTTGGCACACACGCTCGGTGACCCGGACCGGATAGTCGTGGTCGACCCAGTCGTCGGTCAGGCCCGCTCGCGCCAACTGATGCTGAGCATCACGCCACTGCCGTGCGTAATCCTCGACCAACTCGGCTAGACCGATCCGAAGCCGGTCCAGCCGGTCGCCCCCCCTCCTCCCTGCACATTTGCCACAATGGAGACTCACGAATCGCCTCCTGCCATGCCTCGAAGACCTGTTCGCCTGAACAGATCGGCAGACCAGCGGGCACGTCGAGACTGGCATCGGAGAGCGCCACGCTCATCTCCGGCAGTTGTCCGGGCCCCTCCGAGCGCTGCGATCGTCGTCGCATCCGCTCCTGGACGTGCCGGAAGATCTCCTCAACGGTGCGCGCTCGGTGCCGCTTGTCGAGGATGTCGCCAAGCGTTTGGGTGAAGTAGCTCCCGTGGTCGTCGTAGCCACACACCTGACCGGGAGCGCAGCCGGTGATTAGCACGAAGGCTCCCTCGGCGGGCCGCGCGGCGACGTTGGCCCGAGTCGCTGCCAGGGCCTGGCCTCCGAATCCGGACTCCCTGTTATCCCGGCAAGCATCGACTACGAAGACAACCAGCCGCGCCCGAGAACGATCCAGGTAACGGGCGGGGTCAAGCGGCACCAGCGTGTCGGGATCGAAGTCGTCGTCCCCGCTCAGCTGCCGCGCATCCGAAGGTACGAGATAGTCGTGACCGCCAAGGTTAACTCCGTGACCGGAAAAATAGACCAATACCGTGCCGCCGGCTGGCACCCGACGGCACGCCTCTTTGATCTCGGCCTTGATCCAGCTCGCGCTTGAGTGTTCTATTCGACGTTCGCCACCGGGCGGCTCCGGTGAGACACCCAGCGTGGTCACCTCGTAGTCGGAGTCGACCAGCACGTCTCGCATGCGGGTCACGTCGGCGGCCACCACCGCTTCCGGGATCGGGCCGAGCAGGTCTTCGTCGCAGCCCGGCACTCCGATGAGTAGCGCGTGACGTTCCGGCATACGAAGTCGCTCCGAGGGGGTGGACGCCGATCGACGGAGCGACATCATGTCACAGCCCGAGCACGACGCGTGCCGTACGCAAGCGCGAGTCATAGTCCGGACAGAAGTGCCCTTCGGTCTTGGACACCCCAAGCCACGGACCGCGCCTTCAGACCCCAGGACGGGTGACATTTCCCGCCACCCCGGCTTCTTCCGCGCCATGTTACCGGCGGGTTAACGTTGGTCCATGCCGATTGAGTCGTCCCGCGACGCCGTCATCGTCGCCACCGCCCGCTCCCCCATCGGCCGGGCGCACAAGGGGTCCCTGCGCGACGTCCGCTCCGACGACCTCGCCGCGACCATCGTCCAGGCCGCACTGGACAAGATCCCCGCGCTCGATCCGACCACGATCGACGACCTCTACCTCGGGTGCGGCCTGCCCGGCGGCGAGCAGGGCTTCAACATGGCCCGGGTGGTGTCCACCCTCCTCGGTCTGGACACTGTCCCCGGCGCCACGCTGACCCGCTACTGCGCCTCCTCGTTGCAGACCACCCGGATGGCGATGCACGCGATCCGTGCCGGCGAGGGCGACGTGTTCGTCTCCGCCGGGGTGGAGATGGTCTCCCGCTACGCCCGGGGCAGCTCCGACGGGCTGCCGCCCGAGGCGCAGGCCCTGGTCGGCGGCGGTTGGGAGAACCCCCGCTTCGGGCCGGCCAATGAGCGCTCGAAGCGCCGCGCACAGGGCGGTGCCGAGGTGTGGACCGACCCGCGTGAGGCCGGCGAACTGCCCGACATCTACCTGACCATGGGGCAGACCGCAGAGAACCTGGCCCAGGTGTACGACGTCACCCGCGCCGACATGGACGAGTTCGGCGTACGCAGCCAGAACCTCGCCGAGAAGGCCATCACCGACGGTTTCTGGGCCCGGGAGATCACCCCGGTCACCACGCCGGACGGCACCGTGGTGAGCACCGACGACGGGCCCCGGGCCGGTGTCACCCTCGACGCGGTCGCCGGCCTGAAGCCGGTGTTCCGCCCAGACGGTCGAATCACCGCCGGCAACTGCTGTCCGCTCAACGACGGCGCCGCCGCCGTGGTGGTGATGAGCGCCCAGCGGGCCGAGGAGCTCGGGCTCACCCCGCTGGCCCGGATCGTCTCGACCGGTGTGACAGCCCTGTCGCCGGAGATCATGGGTCTCGGACCGGTCGAGGCGTCCCGGCAGGCCCTGCGCCGAGCCGGCATGACCATCGACGACGTCGACCTCGTCGAGATCAACGAGGCGTTCGCCGCGCAGGTCATCCCCTCCTACCGCGAGCTGGGCATCCCGGAGGAGAAGCTGAACGTGATGGGCGGTGCCATCGCGGTCGGCCACCCGTTCGGCATGACCGGCGCCCGGATCACCGGCACCCTGCTCAACGCACTCGAGTGGCACGACAAGACCATCGGTCTGGAGACCATGTGCGTGGGCGGTGGCCAGGGCATGGCCATGGTGCTCGAACGGCTCAACTGAGCCGAGCTGCCTCAGAGCGCGCTGCGGGTCGCCGTCACCTCGGCGGCGGCCCGGCTCAGCGCCTCGGCCCCCGGGTCGGCGGCGAGCAGGTCCGCCGTGACCACCCGCAGCTGGTCGGGCAGGGCCAGGTCGTTGTCGAGCCGGGGCACGACCCGGCGGGGCTCCCCCTCGGCGTCGGCAGCCAGGTTGGCGATCTCCTGCACCAGGCGGTGCACCAGGTCAGCGCGGGACACGTTGCCGGCGGTCGCGACCGCCGCCCACCGGGGCTGCTGCCAGTGCGCGATCTGACGGACCAGCAACTGCACGGCCTTGTCCAACTCCGCTGCGCTCATCGCCGCCGAGTCTACGGCCGGCACCGACCGCGCCGGGTGGGGCCGGTCAGCGGCGCAGGTAACTGAGCAGCCGCAGCAACTGCCAGTAGAGGAAGACCAACCCGGTGAGCAGGCCGAACGCGCTCAGCCACGCGTACCGACGGGCTCGGCCGTCGCGCACCGAGCGCTCGACGAGATCGAAGTCGAGGATGAAACTGAACGCCCCGGCGATGATGGCCACCACCGAGATGGCGTACGGCAGCCAGCCGACCTCCCCGCTGACGCTGTAGCCCGCCAGGCCCGGTCGCCCGCTGATCAGGTACGACACCAGGTTGACCACGCTGAGCACGGCGATGCCGAGCAGGGTGCCGATCACCAGGCGGGCCAGCCGAGGCGTCGCCCGGATCACCCGGGCCCGGTAGAGCGCCGCCATGCCGAGGAAGACGCCGAAGGTGCCGGCCACCGCCTGCACCACGATGCCCGGGTAGACCTGCTCGAAGGTGCGGCTCGCCACCCCCAGCAGCAGGCCCTGGAGGACCGCGTAGCCGATGATCGGCACCGGGTTGGTGATCGCTCGCAACGATATGACCAGGACCAGCGCGATCGAGGCGAGCGCGCTGCCGGCCAGGGCGGCGCCCAGCCACACGGCGTCGGGGATCACCGCCCAGGACACCGCGGCGGCCGCGCCGGTCACGAGCAGCAACCCGACGGTACGGACCACCACGTCGTCGACGGTCATCGGCTCGACGTCACGGGCGCCGAGCACCCGTGCCTCCACCCGGCCGGGCTCATCCAGCCGGTTGAGCACCGGGTTGTTGCTGCGCACCGCCGCCTCCTTCGCCCGCGTACCCCCCGAAGTCACTCTGCCCCGGGCGGACCGGCGGCGGCGGGCAAACGGCGCGGACGACGGCGCCCGCCCCCACCGGAGTGGGGACGGGCGCCGGTCGACAGTGCGGACGAGGTCAGTCGTCGCCCTGGAAGTAGCTCAGCAGGCGCAGGATCTCGATGTAGAGCCAGACCAGGCTGACCAGGATGCCGAACGCGGCCACCCAGGAGTAGCGCTGGGGCAGGCCCATCCGGACGCCGTCCTCGATCTCCTTGAAGCTGAGCACGAAGCTCAGCGAGGCGACCACGATGCAGACCAGGCTGAAGCCGATGGCCAACGGGCTGCCGTCACGCAGACCGGTGTTGACGCCGAACAGCGCCAGCACCAGGTTGATCATCATGACGGCGAAGAGGCCGACCATCACCGCGATCATGCCCTTGACGAAGGCCGGGGTGGCCCGGATGACCTTCGCCTTGTAGAGCATCGCCATCAGGAAGAAGATGCCGAAGCTGGCCACGGCGGCCTGGAGCACGATGCCGTCGTAACGCGTCTCGAACGCCTTGCTGACCATGCCGACGAAGACACCCTCGACGACCGCGTACGCGATCACGAGCGCCGGGTTGGCCATCCGGGAGAACGAAATGATCAAGCCGAGGACCAGGCCGACCACCGCCGCGCCGATCCACGCGGTACCGACCAGCGCGTCGGGCACGAGCACCCAGGCGGCCGCGGCGGTGATGCCGAGGATGCCGAGCAGAGCGACCGTCTTGACGACCACGTCGTCGACGGTCATCGGCGCCACGGTCGGCGGCGCGGCCGGGTAACCGGCCTGGGACGGGTACTGCTGGGGAATGCCGGGCTGTCCGTACGGCCCGGCCGGGGCGTACCCGGCGGAGCGCTCCCGCTCGGCCGCTTGGCCGAGCCGGGCGAGCACCGGGTTCGAGGTCTTCACTGTCTGGCCTCCCTCAGGGGGTCGTTTGCACGTGAACGTGCCCTCCAAGAGTAGACGGCACACCCAAGTCCTGGAGATCACGAATGAGAATGTGTGAGTCGGCCGGTGCCCGGGGCGGGGGTCGAACCCGCACGCCTTTCGGCAGCCGCTTTTAAGGCGGCCGTGTCTGCCTTTCCACCACCCGGGCGAGTGGCACCGGCGCGCCGACACGCCTGGTGCAGTGTCACCGTAGCCGGTCTGCGGCGACCCGGCGTACCCCGCCGGCCTGGCCGCACTAGGGTCGATGCCGTGAGCAGCGCAGCCCCCACGGCCCCCGACGCCGCGCCTGAGCAGGCATTCCGCCTCGCCGATCAGGTCAACCGCCGACCCCGGGCCACCCGGCTGCTGGCCGCCGTCCGCCGCCACCGGGCGGACCTTCTGGCCGCTCTGATCTTCGCGGTGCTGGCCGGCTGGCTCACCCACGGGCTGTGGCCCGACCCGGGCGCCCGCATCCTGGCGCTCAACCCGGAGGACCAGACCCTCTACGAGTGGTTCCTGGCGGTGGACGCCCGCGCGCTGCTCGGAGACTTCGACCTGCTCACCGACCGGCTCAACGCTCCCGACGGTGTGAACCTGATGGCCAACACCACGGTGATCGCCCTCGGCGTCCTCTTCGCGCCGGTCACCCTGCTGCTGGGCGCACCTGTCACCTTCGCGCTGCTCGCCGCCGGCAACCTCGCCGGCACCGCACTCGCCTGGTACCTGCTCTTCCACCGGACGCTGCGCGTCCGCCGGGTGGCCGCCGCACTCGGCGGCGGGCTGTGCGGATTCGGACCCGGCATGGTGTCGCAGACCAACAGCCACCTGCACATGACCGCCCAGTGGCTGGTGCCGGTGATCGTCTGGCTGGTGGTGCGGCTGCTCCGTGCGGCCGACCCGGGGCCCGGCACCCCTGACCAGGCCGGCAATACCCGAGCCACCGGGCCGGACCGTCGTCGGCTGTTCACCTCCGCGGCGGGGCTGGCCGGCGCCATCAGCGCGCAGGTCTTCATCGGCGAGGAGGTGCTCTTCCTCGCCGCGATCACGCTGCTGGTGATGGCGATCAGCTACGCCGTGGCAGACCGGGACCTGGCCCGTCGGGCGCTCCCCGGGTTCGCCGGCGGCTTGGCGATCGCCGCCGGGCTCGCCCTGCTGGTGCTCGGCTACCCGCTGTGGTTCCAGTTCGCCGGGCCACAGGGAGTCGCCGACGGGATGTTCACCCCGGCCTACTTCTCCGCCGACCTGAGCAGTTGGTGGACGCTCTCCCCACTGTCGGTGGCCGGCAGCGACGAGTCCGCCCGGCTGACCACCGGCCCCGCCGAATACAACACGTTCCTCGGCTGGCCACTGCTGCTGGTCACCGCGGTCTGCGCGATCTGGGCCGGGCGACGCCGGCTGGTCTTCGCCTGCGTCGCGGCGGGCCTGGTGATGGGGGCGCTCTCGCTCGGCCCCGAGGTGGTGCTCGGCGGCACCAGGACGGCGATCCCCGGCCCGTACGCCCTGATCGGAGGGCTGCCGGTGGTGGACGGGGCGTTGCCGATGCGATTCGCGCTGACGTTGCTGCCGATCGTCGCGACGCTGCTGGTGCTCGCGGTCGACCGGGCCCTGCGCAGCTCCGGTCGGGCACGGCGGCTGGTGCCCCTGGCCGTCGGAGTGGCGCTGCTGCCGATCTTCCCGACCCCCCTGCCGACCGCCGGACGACCCGCCGTACCGGAGTTCATCACCGGCGGCCACTGGCGGCAGTGCGTACCGCCGGGCGGGGTGCTGGTCCCGGTGCCACTGCCCACCCCGAAGGAGCCCTGGCCGATGCGCTGGGCGACCGCCGCCGGCGCCGGTTTCGGGCTGCCGGAAGGTTTCTTCATCGGCCCGTACGGGAGGGGTGGCACCGCGGCGATGGGCACCTTCAAACAGCCCACCTCCGCGCTTCTGGCGGATGTCGCACGGCGCGGCGACCAGCCGGCCATCGGCGACGAGCAGCGCCGCCAGGCCGTTCGCGACGCCGACTTCTGGGGCGCCTCCTGCGTGGCGCTCACCGACGACGCCCCCCACGCGGAAAGCCTGCGCGCCACCCTGGAGCAGCTCTACGGCCCACCCACCCGCATCGCCGACGCGTGGACGTGGCGGGTCTAGACACCAAAAACCCCGCCGATCTTGCACTTTCTGCCCGGACAAAACGCACCAGAAGGCGCATCACGACATCCGAAAGTGCAAGATCGACGGGGTTGGCGTCGGTCTCTGGTCAGACGCGGGGCGCGCCGACCGGCTGGGAGGCCTCGACGAACTCCTCGCGCGGGTCGTGCAGCTGACCCAGAGCGACCACCTCACGCTTGAGGAAGAACGCCAGCGACCAGTCCACCACCACGCGGACCTTCCGGTTGAACGACGGGATCCGGCTCATGTGGTACGTCCGGTGCATCACCCAGGCCGGCCAACCGGTCATCTTGATCCCGTACACCTGGGCCACGCCCTTGTGCAGGCCGAGGCTCGCCACACTGCCGACGTGCTTGTGCTTGTAGTTCACCGGCTCGCGACCCCGGATCACGGCCGCGATGTTGTCGGCCATCCGGGCGGCCTGGCGCACCGCGTGCTGAGCGCTCGGCGAGCAGAAGTTGCCCGGCTCCTTGGTCAGGTCCGGCACGGCGGCGCAGTCCCCGGCGCTCCAGGCACCCTCGAGCACCTGGTCACCGTCGACCACCTGGAGCGTGGGCAGGCAGGTGATCCGTCGACGGTCGTCGCGCGGGAAGTCGGTCGAGTCCAGCATCGGCGACGGCTTCACGCCGGCCGTCCAGACGATCGTGTCGGAGCGGAAGCTGTCACCGTCGGAGAGCTTGACCACCCCGTCGACGCAGGACTCGAGGCGGGTGTCCAGCCGGATGTCCATGTTGCGCTTCAGCAACTGCTGCACGGTGTACGCACCCATGTCCCGGTCGACCTCGGGCAGCACCCGCTGAGTGGCCTCGACCAGCACCCAGCGGACCTCGTCCTGCTTGAGCTCCGGGTAGTAACGCAGGGCGTCGCGAGCCATGTCCTCCATCTCGGCGAGCGCCTCGATGCCGGCGTACCCACCGCCGACGAAGGTGAAGGTCAGCGCCGAACGGCGGACGTCCGGATCCGGCGTGGCGGCCGCCACGTCGAGCCGATCCAGCACGTGGTTGCGCAGGTAGATCGCCTCGCCGATGGTCTTGAACCCGATGCCCTGCTCGTGCAGACCGGGGATCGGCAGGGTGCGGGAGACCGAACCCGGAGCCACGATCACGTGGTCGTAGGTGATCTCCCGGGCCGGGCCACTGATCGGCTGCACGGTGGCCACCTTGCGGTCATGCTCGATCCGCGTGACCGTGCCGGCCACCATCTTGCACCGGCGCAACTCCCGCCGCAGCGGCACCACTGAGTGCCGCGGGGAGATGTTGCCCGCCGCCGCCTCGGGCAGGAACGGCTGATAGGTCATGTGCGGTTGGGGGTCAACCACCATGACCTCAGCCTCACGGGAGCTGAGCTTCTTCGACAGGCGCAGGGCCGCGTACAGACCGACGTGCCCGGCACCAACCACAAGGATCCGCTTCGGATTCACGTTGTCTATCTTTCCCCGGCCGGCTCAGGTAATCCCGCTCGCGCCCCCCATCTGTGACGGAGCACAACCCATGTGACCTGCGTAACCCTCAAGTCGCGGTGGTCACCGACGCCGCAGCAGCCAGCCCAGCAACACTGACATCCCCACCGCCACCAGCAGCCCCAGCACTGTCACCCACTGGTATCCGGCGCCCCCACCCGTCCCCGTCGCCTGCAACAACAGCACGCCGAGCACGGCGGAACCCAACAGCACGGCGGCCGACCGCACCAACCAACGGGTGATCAACTCGGGGTCCACCCTCGCGTCATAGGGCAGCAGCGCGGCCAGCGCGCAGAGGGTGTGACCCAGGTAGAGCAGGGCCGCGACGGCGAGCAGCCGCCAGAGGGCGACCGGACGGCCGTACCCGTCGGTGGCGAGCAGCCAGCCGCCGACCGTGACCAACGCCGTGAAGGTCGTCCAGACCCTGCGCGGCCCGAACGCGGGCAACAGGGCAGCCACCGCCAGGAAGAAGATCGGCCGGCCGGAAAGCACCTCCGCGGGAAACGCCAGGGCGAACCCGGCAAACACGATGACGAAGATCCCGGCCCGGACCAGCAGCGGGGCCACGCTGACGCGAGCGACGGCGTACTGCACCGCCCGAACCCGCTCCACGACAGCGCTCACCGCACCCGCCTCTCGTTCGC
>NZ_JBIALC010000002.1:256895-388475 GCF_042873195.1 Micromonospora arida
GCGACTGCGGGGCTCGCAAGCTCACTCCTCGCGCTCACCGCACCCGCCTTCCGTTCGCGACTGCGGGGCTCGCAAGCTCACTCCTCGCGCTCACCGCACCCGCCTTCCGTTCGCGACTGCGGGGCTCGCAAGCTCACTCCTCGCGCTCACCGGCCACCCACCCTCGGGGCGGTCGCCAACCGGGCCACGTCCCGCAACACCTGGTCCAGGCTGCCGGCACCGGCCCAGCGCACCACCGGAACGCCGTGCTCCCGGAGCTGCCCGATCATGATCTCCCGGTCCAGGCGCCACAGCCGGTACGCCACCTCGGCCCAACCCCGGTCCTTCGGCGACGCCAGGTCGGTAGGCAACGTGTCGACCGCCACCACGAACCGCCCACCGCGGGCCAACCGGGCGAGCATCTGCGCCGACCGTTCGTCCAGCAGCGGGGTGAGCACCACCACCAACGCGTCCGAGGAGAGCAACTGCGGGCCGAAGACCTGGTCGTACGGTTCGTGCGCGGACGGGTGGACCCGGACGTCGAGCAACCACTCCAGCACGGTCAGGTACTGCCGCCGCCCGGCGGCCGGCCGGAGCCGGCGAGCGGCCGGCCCGTACTCCAGCAGCGAGACCCGATCACCACGGTGCAGGTAGTGCTCGGCGATCGCGGCGGTGGCCCGGACGGTGGTGTCCAGCACCGAGGCGGCGCCGTCCACCCCACCGGAGCGGCCGGCCTCGGCGAGCACGTCGAGCAACACCACCACCTCCGCGTCCCGGTCGGAGAGGGTGGCGGCCACGTGCAGCTGCCGGGCCCGCAACGAGACCCGCCAGTCGATCCGGCGCAGCCGGTCCCCCGGGGCGAAGACGCGTACGCCGGCAAGCTCGCCGCCCTCTCCCGGTCGGCGAGAGTGGTGCGCCCCGACCAGGCCGGCGGCGCGGGGCATCGCCTCGACCGCCTCGAACGGCTCGGTACGGGGGTACACCCGCACCCGGACCGGCTCGGTGATCACCGCCCGGGAGACCAGCAGACCCCCGGCCGTGGCGACCCGGGCACCGGCGGGGCCGACCGGGTGCCGGCCCCAGCGCAGGGCCTTGCCGGCCAGCCCCAGGTCCACCGCGGCGCCGATCGGCACCGACGTCACGAACGGCCGGTCCGCGACGGAACGACGCCCGCCGAAGCCCTGCGTCGTCGCACCGGTTTCCGGGGTGGCGCTCGGCGGCCCGGAGTCGACGACCTCGTCGCGGGCGAAGCCGGCCCGCTCGACCCGCAGCCACGGCGACACGCGGGTACGCATCACCACCAGGTCGTAGTCGACAGTGTCCGGGTTGCCGACGCTCACCGCCGCCGCCACGTCACCGCCCTCGACCAGCGGCCCACCGTCACCCTGGGTGATCCACACCTGTGGCAGTGCCGTGGGCCGGCGACGCAGCGCGTACGCGGTGCCCAACGCGAACGGGGCCGCGAGCACGATCAGGTCCACCCGGCCCAGCAGCACACCGGCCACCAGCAGCAGACCGGCGAGCAGCACCGCGCGGCCGAGCGCCGGGGTGGGCGCCCAGCCGGCAGCCGGTTCCGCTTCGGTGTCCCTCGGCACGGTCGGTCCGGTCATCAGTGCCGGGGCCCGCCGGCGGCGTAGCTGGGCAGCGCGCCACTGGCCGGGGCGGGAGTCGCCTCCAGCACCTCGCCCACCACGAACGCCGGATCGACGCGCCGCAACCACATCTCCGGGCGCAGGGTGATCCGGTGGGCCAGCGCGGGGGCTGCCACCGACTTGACGTCCTCCGGCACCACGTAGTCCCGTCCGCCGAACACGGCACGGACCCGGGCCAGCAGCAGCAGCGCCAGCGAACCGCGAGGTGAGGCACCGACCAGCACCGACGGGTGTTCCCGGGTGGCCGCGGTGAGCGACACGATGTAGCGGCCGATGGAGTCCTCCACCACCACGTCCTCCAGGGCGGCCTGCATGGCCCGCAGCGTGGCCGCGTCGACCACCGCCTTGATGTCCGCCTCCTCCCGGCGACGGCTCATCCGACGGCGCAGCACCTCCCACTCCTCTTCGTGCTGCGGATAACCGAACGAGACCCGCAGCAGGAACCGGTCCAGCTGCGCCTCCGGCAGCGGGTAGGTGCCCTCGTACTCGATGGGGTTGGCGGTGGCCAGCACGTGGAACGGCTCGTCGAGCTTGTAGGTCACACCCTCGACCGACACCTGCTTCTCCTGCATCGCCTCCAGCAGCGCGGACTGGGTCTTCGGCGGCGTCCGGTTGATCTCGTCGGCGAGGAGCAGGTTGGTGAAGACCGGACCGGCCCGGAAGGTGAAGTCACCGTTGCGCTGGTCGTACAGGAAGGAGCCGGTGACGTCGGCGGGGAGCAGGTCGGGGGTGAACTGCAACCGACGGAAGTCCAACCCGAGGGCCTGGGCGAACGAGCGGGCGGTGAGCGTCTTACCGAGCCCCGGCAGGTCCTCCAGGAGCACATGCCCGCCCGCGAGGATGCCGGCGAGGACCAGCTCCAACGCGTCCCGTTTGCCGACCACGACGGTGCCGACCGCGTCCAGGACCGCCCGAGCCAGGTGCCCGACCTCGGCGGGGGCAATGCTCCGGTCCACGTCGTTCATCAGATGCTCTCCAGTTCGGCGACGATCACCGCGAGGTCGCGCGGTGACGGGGTGCGGCGAGGCGGGGTCTCCAGGAACGTCCACAGGCGGTCACCCAGCAGGACGCGGGCGCGGGCGGGATCCGACTCACGGGTGACGCCGTGCTTCAGCCGCATCCGCTCGTCGGCCAACTCACCGATCCGGGGCAGGACCACCTCGGTGAAACGTTCGGTTCGGTTCGAGGACCAGTCCAGGGGCCGTTCCCACTGGTTGATCGCGCCACGCAGCGCGTCCCGGGCGCCCCAGTTGTAGCTGCCGTCCTCCTCGCCCGCGCCGGCCGGGCGAGGAGGCGGCGGCGGGGGTGGCGGCGCCAGCAGGGCGGTGACCCGGCGGACCGCCAGCACGGCGAGCACCCCGGCGATCAGTACGGGCAGCGAGACCTGGAGGCCCACCGCGCGGAGGCCGACCAGCAGGACAGCCACCACCGCGGCGGCCCACGCGAGCGAGCGCAGCACCGGACGCCATCGGGACGGCCGCGCCTGCGGACCGGCCGGCGCGGCCGCCTCCTCCTCGAACGCGAGCAGATCGTCGATGCTGGTGCTGCTCATGAGGTCACCGCCGCGGTGAGCTCTCCGCGCAGCCGGCCGAGCGCGGCGCGGGCCTGGTCCCGGGTGCCTTCGCCGACCGGGTGGGTGGCGTACCGGGCCTCCCGGTAGACGTGCGCGAACTCGGCCAGCACGTCGGTGCTGGCGATGGCCGGCACGCCCGCCGCAGGGTCACCCTGCAACAGTCGGCTGACCAGGTCGGTGGGGGTGTCTCCGGCGAGCCTCGGCACGCCGGCCGCGGCGGCGGTCTCCTCCAGGCGCACCCAGCAGGCGATCACCGCCACCCGGGGGTCGGTGTCCCGGTCGTCGAGCTCCACCAGGCCGGCGTCGAGGGCGGCGACCACCTCGCGGGCGGTGCCCTCGGCGGTACTGCGGGCCCGCTGCGCCGGTAGTGCCCGGGTGGTGCGGCGCAGTGCGCCCCGGATGAGGACCCAGCTGAGGTAGCCGAGCGCGGCGAGGATGGCCAGCCCGAGCAGGACCACAGCCACCGTGCCGACCCACTGCGGGATGTGCGCCTGGGTGGCCTCGCCGGCGTCGCGGGGCTCGATCGGGATGGACGGCGACGGCTCAACGGTCGGGTACTCGGGAACCCAGGGAACGTTGTCCGCGGCGGGCGGGATGCGACTGGCCCCGATCGACGAGTGAGCGGACGCCAGCGCGGCACCGGCGAGCAGGGCGGCGACCGCGCCGACCGGCCACCACCGGCGGAGCAGGCCGAGCGCCGGCCGCAGCACACCCGGCTCGGCGGACGGTACCGGTGTGGGCGGGCGTGTTCCGTCTGTCATCGCCACCACCCCACGCGTCGTCTCAGTCCACTCCGGCCAGCTGTTTAGCCTGGCCGAAGACGTCGTCCAACATCCCTGGTGTCAACCGCCCGGTGAAGGTGTTCTGCTGACTGACGTGGTAGCAGCCCAGCAAGTCCGGAGCGTTCGTGCCGGACCAGTGTGCCCCATGACCGAACGCCGGTCGCGGGCTGGGCGGGCGCTGCCCGTACACCGCGCGGAGCACCGGCCACCAGGCGGCCCAGGCGAACGCGCCCAGCGCGACCACGACCCGCAGCGTGGGCCGGATCAGGGTGACCTCGCGGTGCAGCCAGGGTGCGCAGGTGTCCCGTTCCACCGGGGTCGGCTTGTTGTCCGGAGGCGCACACCGGACGGCCGAGAAGATCCGCAGGTCACGCAGGTTGAGCCCGTCGGCGGCGGCGACGCTGGTCGGCTGGTTGGCCAGCCCGGCCCGGTGCAGCGCGGCGAACAGCACGTCACCCGACCGGTCGCCGGTGAAGATCCGGCCGGTGCGGTTGCCACCGTGCGCGGCGGGCGCCAGCCCGAGGATGGCGATCCGCGCGTCACCGGTGCCGAGGCCCGGCACCGGCCGACCCCAGTACTCCTGGTCGCGGAAGGCGGCCCGCCGGGTGCGGGCGACCTCCTCCCGCCATTGGACCAGCCGTGGGCAGGCGAAACAGTCGCTCACCGCCGCGTCGAGGTCGGCCAGGTCGGTCGCCCGCGCTGCGCGGGCGACCACCTGTGCGGGGGTACGCGTCTCAGCCAAGCTTGGCCCGGAAGAGTTCCAGGGTGCGGGCCCAGGCGCTGGCGGCGGCGCGCTGGTCGAACGCCTCCGGCCGGTCGTCGTTGAAGAAGGCGTGCGAGGTGCCCGGGTAGTCGTAGAGGTGGCAGTCGCCGCCCGCCTCTTCGATGGCCCGACGAGCGGTCTGCACGCCCTCGTCGGCGGAGGTGCCGTCCTCTTCGGAGCAGTGGATGACCGCTGCCTTGCCGGCGTAGTCGGCCCAGTCGGGGCGCATCGACTCCCAGGGGAGCACGGGATAGAAACCGGCGGTCGCGACGATCCGCTCGGAGATGGTGGCCGACCAGAGGGCCAGGCTGCCACCGGCGCAGAAGCCCACGGCACCGACCTTACCGGTGACCTCGGGCCGCCCGGCGAGATAGTCGGCCGCTCCGGCGATGTCCTTCGCCGCCTCGTCCATCCGCATCGCCAGCAGGAGCCGCTGCGCCTCGTCCGGCTCGCTGGTCGTCTCACCGTGGTAGAAGTCCGGGGCGAGGGCCACGAAACCGGCCTCGGCGAACCGGTCCGCCACCGACCGGATGTGCGGGACGAGACCCCACCATTCCTGAATGACGATGACGGCAGGGCTGGCCGTGCCGCTGGCGGGTATCGCGAGATACCCCTCGCTCGTGCCCCCGTTGCTGCGGTAGCTCACCATTTCGCCCATGGGCCGTCCTCCTAGCGGTCAGTCATCGTTGGCTGGTCGCCCAGTGGTCCTACGTGCCGGTAGCCTGCCACGCCACGCGGCCGTCGGGAAGACGCCGGAACAGTGGCATTCACCTCCTGTTAGCCCCCCGTTGACTCCGGGTACGCCGACGGCGGCGGGGTCTGCTCCCGCCGCCGTCGATGCCGAGCTACCGCTGTGGTCAGACCTTCTTGGTCAGGCAGAGCACGTAGCCCGTCTTGCCCGGCTCGATGCTGGAGAAGACGTACCCCTCCTCGCCCTCCTTGAAGAACTGGGTGCAGGTGGTGTCGGCCTTGGCCTGAGCCTCGCTCTGGCCGTCCACCCGACCGACCACGCTGTACGCCGCGTCGGTGGAGGTGCACTCGACGACCTTGGCGCCGTCGACCTCCTCCTGCTCGGTGCCGGTGATCTCGGGCAGCTCGGCGATGCAGTCGCCGGTCTTGGCGGCTGCGGTCTCGTCCTTGTTGAAGTAGTTGCCGATCGCCGAGGCGACACCGAACTTCAGGCCGGCGATGACGACGACGGCGAGGACCGCACCGACGATGCCGATGGCCTTCTTCGCACCGGACTTCTCCGCCTTCGGCTCGGCCGCCGGCTGCTGCTCGGAAGCCGGCTGCTGCTCGGGCGTCTGCGGCTGCTGCTCGGCGGCCGGCTGCTGCTCGGGCGTCTGCGGCTGCTGCTGCGGCGCGGCAGGCTGCGGCGCGGCCGCTTGCGGCGTCTCGACGGCCGGCTCAGGGGTTGCGGCGTCGGGCGCGGGGGGCGGTGCGACCTGCTCTGGCACGGGGGTTCCTTCCGAGGGGTTGATGAGCAGACGACACCGTAACGATCATTGATTTCCGGTGCCGTCCCGCTCGCCTCGTCCGTTCAGCTATTTCCCAGCTTCACCCACATGATCCAGTTCACATCTCGGCTCAGCCCGTCGGGGTGGGAGTTGGCGTAGGGGTTGGCGTACCGGTCGGCAGCGGCGTTCCGGTCTCCCCGGGTGTACCGCTCGGGTCCGGCGTGCTTGCCGGGTCCGGCGTGCTGGCTGGTGATGCGGGTGGAAGGGGCGCGCCCGGTGCGCGGGGCACGAAGGGCGCCTGCTCCGGGCAGTACGGGTACGACCGCAGGATCGGCTTGTCGTAGACCTCTTCCGCGCAGTCCGGGTAGCCGAGTCGGATCGGATTGCCGTTCTGGTCGAAGAGCCGGGCGTTCTCCACCAAGCGGCCCTCGCTGTCGTAGACGAAGACATCCCGGACCCGGTCGTACTGGCTGTCGACAGCGGTCTGGTCATAGCCGTAGTCGCCGTAGCGCATCCGGTCCTCGGCCTGGATCAGCGCGGCGAACGCGAAGACCACCAGCACCACGCTGGCGACCTGCACGACCGAGCGCGGCCAGCGGGTCAGCTGGGCCGAACGGCGACCGATCCAGATGGAGCCGAGCACGAAGCCGATCAGCATGATCAGGCCGGCGAGCAGCTCACCGCCGAACCTCGGCAGTAGCCCGAATTCGCCACCGGTGGTGATCACCGTGACCAGCATCGCCGCCAGATAGCCGCGCAGCACCCACCAGGCCGGGCGCAACAGTCGGAGGAAGTCGCTGGCCGTCTCGTACCCCAGGGGTGGGCCGAGCCGGGCGTCCACGGTGCGCAGCCGGCCGCGGACCCGGGCCATCGCGCTCGCCACCCGCTGGTCGAGGTTGCGCCCGCTGCCCGGCGCGGCGCCGGCCGCGGCGCGCAGCTCGGCGGCGTACGTCTCGGGCTCGCCCAACCGCTCGACCAGGGTGCCCTCGGCCTCGGCGGCGACCTCGGTGAGGTGGTCGGCGAGATCCTCGGTCAACTCGTCGCGTTGCCCGGGCGGCAGGTCGGCCAGAGCGGCCCGGACCCGCGCCACATAGTCGGTGATCTCCTGCTCCGCGACGGTCATGCCGCCATCCCCCGATCGTCGAGCAGACTGTCCATTGTGGTGGCGAACGAGCGCCAGAGCTTGCCGGAGCGGGTCAGCTGGTCACGCCCCGCGGCGTTGAGTGAGTAGTACTTGCGGTGCGGCCCGGATTCGCTCGGCACGACGTAGGTGGTGAGCAGGCCGGCGGCGAAGAGGCGGCGCAGCGTCCCGTAGACCGAGGCGTCACCGACCTCCTCCAGGCCGGCCTCGCGCAGCCGGCGCAGGATGTCGTAACCGTAACCGTCCTCCTCGCGGAGCACGGCCAGGACGGCCAGATCGAGCACGCCCTTCAACAACTGTGTGGTGTCCACGCATTGCACACTAGTGCGTAATGCGAAGTAGCGTCAACGAGATGGCTCCGACACGCCGGGCAGGCGCGGGCGCGGGGCGGGCCTTCGCCGGGGGCGGACGCCCCTTGATCGCGCTCGATCCAGGATGTAGTGGCCTCCGCGTAGGAGGATGCCACTACATCCATGAACGAGCGCGATCTTGGCGTGCGGTGAGATCGGAGGGCCCGCCGAGGCCCACGCAACGAGAAAGGTCGGCGCAACATCAGGGATGTTGCTGTCTCCCGCGCCCCACAGGGAGCAACATCCGGGAAGTTGCTCGGATCTTGGGCTGAAGCGCCAAGCACGAAGCGCCAGGCGCCAAGCGCCAAGCGCCAAGCGCCAAACCGGACCGTGCGGGACCGGACCGTGCCGGACCGGACCGTGCCGGACCGTGCCGGACCGATCCGGACCGATCCGAACCGACGCAAGCACGGCCTGGCCTGGCCGGGCCGGGCCGCGCGGGATGCTGATCGACTCGGTTTTCAGGGAGTCGCGCTGTCCGAGCCGCTCGGACAGCGCGGTTTCAATGAAAACGAGTCGATCAAGATGGCTGGCTAGCGCCGCGTGGTCGGCTGGAGGCTCCAGGCGATGCCGTCGAGGATGTCGTGCTCCGAGGCGACCACCGAGGGCATCCCGGCCCGCTCCATGATCACACGAAGCACCAGGGCACCAGCGCCGATCACGTCGGCGCGGCCCGGGTGCATCACCGGGTTCGCCAACCGCTGCGCGCGGGTCTGACCCAGCAGCTCCGCGGTCACCCGGGCGACCTCCTCGTACGACACCCGGGCGTGGTGGATGCGCTCCGGGTCGTACTCCCGCAGGCCCTGCGCGAGCGCGACCACTGTGGTGACCGACCCGGCGAGGCCGACCAGGGTGGCCGCCTCGCGACCGGGCACCACGGCGAGCGCCCGGTCCACCACCGCCGCGATGTCGGCCTGCGCCGCATCGACCTGCTCGGGCGTCGGCGGGTCACCGGGGAGGTGCCGCTCGGTCATCCGGACGCAGCCGATGTCCACCGAGATCGCCGACCGCACCCCGGCGGCCCGGTCACCGACCACGAACTCGGTGGAACCGCCACCGATGTCGACGACCAGGAACGGCTCCTTCGCGTCGGCGGGCAGCCCGCGCACCGCGCCGGTGAACGACAGCCGGGCCTCCTCGTCGCCGCTGACCACCTCGGGCGCGACACCGAGGGTGGCCCGCACCATCTCGGTGAAGTCGGCGGCGTTGGCGGCATCGCGGGAGGCCGAGGTGGCACACATCCGCACCCGCTGCGCACCCAGCTTCTCGATGTCGGCGGCGTACGACGCCAACGCCACCCGGGTCCGCTCGATCGCCTCCGGCGCCAGTCGGCCGGTGCGGTCCACGCCCTGGCCCAACCGGACGATCTCCATCCGCCGGGTGAGGTCGACCAGCGGCGCCCGCGGCCCGGCCGAGGCGTCGGGCAGGTCGGCGACCAGCAGTCGGATCGAGTTGGTCCCGCAGTCGATGGCCGCCACACGCGTCGTCACTGCAGCAACCTTACGGCAGGACGGGCGGCCACCCGGCGGCTTGGTCGGGCGTGGGCCACGACTCGCCCAGGTCGCCCGACCGGCCCCGCAACAACCCCAACCCGAGCGCGGTCAGGTGATGCCGGACGGCCCCGCCCTCCCGCTCGCTGGTCACCAGACCGGCGGTCCGCAGCGCGCGGGCGTGCTCCGAGGCCGAGGAGAGACTGATCCCGACCGCCCGGGACAACACGGTGGTGGTCAACCCACCGTCGGTCGCCAGTCGGCGCAGCACCAGCGCCCGGGTGACGCCGAGCAGCCGACCGAGGGCATCGTCGTCGGCGGGAGCCCTGCCCGCCGGCATGACCACCGGGTAGACGAGCAGGATCGGGTAACCCTGCTCGACAAGCACCCGGGGCCGCGGCCCGGCCAACGGGGACGGCAACAGGATGATCCCGTGGCCGGTGCCGGGGAGATCGCCGTCCCACCACGTCCGTACCTCCAGCACCGGCTCCCGCCACCGGATCCCCGGGTGCAGACCGGCGAAGAGACTGGCCAGGCCGTGCTGCGCCAGCCGCTGGCTGGCAGACGTCACCTGCTGACGGTACGCGGACACCAACTCGGCCCAGTGCGGTTCGAGCACCGCGTCGCACCAGGTCCGCACGGCCCCGCCGAACAGGTCCAGCACCTCCGGGTCGGCCGCCGCGAACCGCCGCCGCAGCGGGCTGGCCGACGTGTCCGCGTACGCCAGGGTGACCTCGGCGCGGACCCGCCGCGCCGGGGTGGCCCGGATCGCCTCCAGCCCGGCCTCCACCGACTCCAAGCCGTCGAAGGGAGTGACGAAGTCCGGCAGACGTCCCCGGTCGGGCAGCAGATGACGCAGGACCGCGGTGGCAGCCTGGGCGGCAGGCGTACCCTCGGCCGCTGCCGCACGCTCGGCCAGGGTCGGCGCCATCGCCGCGACCGTGGGATCGCGCAGCCACTGACCGGCAAGCAACGCTGTCCCGACCGGATGCAGCCGATCGGCGAACCGCACCCGGCACAGGTCGGCCGACCCGAGCTGGAGGCGAAGCATGGCAACAGCCTGCCTGCCTTCGCCCAGGACCGAAAGGGTTGATCCGCGGCCGAACGCCTTCCAGTGTGGACTGCGGGGTCGACGGGGGGTGGCCGGCGTGCGGCGATCGGTGGCGGTGTTGACGGGGCTCTGCCTCATGGTCGTTGCCGCAGCTTGTGGTGAGCGGGGGCAACCCTCGTCGGCCCCGCCAGCCGCACCGTCCGCGTCGAGCGAACGACCGGCGACCGGGGACCACCAGCTCACCCTGCATCACAACGGACTCGACCGCACCTACCTGCTGCACGCGCCACCGGGGTACGACCCGGGCAGGCCCTCCGCGCTGGTCATCGCGCTGCACTTCTATCCCGGCCTCGGATCCTCGATGCGGGAGTTGGCGGGCCTGGACGCCAAAGCCGACACTGACAATGTGCTGGTCGCCTACCCCGACGGGCAGGGCGGCGGCTTCAACGCGCTGATCTGCTGCGGCGGCGCGGACGACGTCGGCTTCCTCAACGCCCTCACCGACCATCTGGTGCAGACCTGGCACGCAGACCCGAACCGGGTGTTCCTCACCGGCATCTCGAACGGCGGCGACATGAGCTTCCGGGCGGCGGTGGAGAGCACGGGCAGGTTCGCCGCGATCGGGGTGGTCAGCGGTGGTTACAGCGGAAATCTGACCACCGCCGACAGTTACGTGCCGAAGAGCCCGGTCTCCGTGATCACCTTCATTGGCGGCCAGGATCGCTACGCCTCGATCTTCCAGACCGGAATGCAGACCTGGCAGCAGCGGCTCGGCTGCCGGCCGAGCCCGAAGGCGTCCGGGGTGCCGGGTGTGACGCACACGGTGGCGGGCTGCGCGGACGGCAGCGAGGTCAGCGTCTACACGATCGCCGACATGGGCCACAGTTGGCCGGGAGCCACAACGGGCCAACTCGCCGCATCCTCCGCGGGGCTGTCCGCCACGGACCTGATGTGGGAGTTCTTCGCCGCCCACCCCCGCAAGGCGTGACCTACAGGCGCAGCAACATCCGGGTGTTGCCCAGCGTGTTCGGCTTGACCCGCTCCAGGTCCAGGAACTCCGCGACACCCTCGTCGTACGAGCGCAGCAGCTGCTCGTAGACCGGTTGCGGCACCGGAGCGCCGTCGATCTCGCGGAAACCGAACGAGCCGAAGAACCGGGTCTCGAAGGTGAGCACGAAGATCCGCGCCACGCCCAACTCCCGGGCCGCGTCGATCAGCTCACCGACCAGCCGGTGACCGATGCGTCGGCCCCGGCAGGACGGGTCCACCGCCACCGTGCGGATCTCGGCCAGGTCCTCCCACATGACGTGCAGCGCGCCGCAGCCCACCACGACGTCGTCCTCGGCCCGGACCGCGACCCGGAACTCCTGCACGTCCTCGAAGAGGGTGACGGTGGCCTTGCTCAGCAGCCGCCGGTCGTCGGTGTAGGTGTCGACGAGTCGTCGGATACCCCGCACGTCCCCGGTGCGGGCCCGCCGTACCGTGATCTGATCTGCGGCCTGCGTGCTCATTCGGCCGCCGGCACGTCCACGCACGGCCCCGCCGACCACCAGGGCTCGACCAGTTCCAACGTCTCGTCACCGAACGGGTTCACCCCGGGGCCGGCGCCCAGCGCGTGGCCCAGGTGCACGTGCAGGCACTTCACCCGGCCCGGCATCCCGCCGGCCGAGATGCCGGCGATCTCCGGCACCTCGCCGATCGCCTCCCGGCGGGTGAGGTAGTCCTCGTGCGCGGCACGGTAGTGGGCGGCCAACTCCGGATCCGTCGTGAGCCGGTCCGCCATCTCCTTCATCAGCCCCGCCGACTCCAGTCGGCTGCACGCAGCGGTGGCCCGGGGGCAGGTCAGGTAGTAGAGCGTCGGGAACGGGGTGCCGTCGGCGAGGCGGGGGGTCGTCTCCACCACGTCGGGAAGGCCACACGGGCACCGGTGGGCCACCGCCCGGGTGCCCCGGGGTGTCCGGCCGAGCTGCGCGGCGACCGCGGCCAGGTCGGCCTCGGTGGCCGGCTCGCGCTGCGGCAGGGGAACGGAATCCGCCGCCGGCTCCGACGGTGGTACGACAGTCACGGTGCCCATCTCTCCTGGTGTGCTGGTCGGTGGATCACTGGCCCGGCTGCTGGCTGTCCGCCGCCCGCACGCTCGACCAGAGCGTGTCGTACCAGGTCACCGGCCCGGCCGGCGGGGCCGAACCGGCCGACTTCCCGGCGTCCCGGGCGGCGCCCTCCGGGTCGTGCAGCACCACCATCATCTTCTCGCCGGGCCGGCCCATGAAGAACCGCTCCCGAGCCTGCGTCTTGATGTACTCGGGGTCTTTCCAGTTGGCGGCCTCGGCGGCGAGCTTCGCGATCTCCCGCTCCTGCACCGCCTGGGCCGCCTCCATCCGCTCGATGTCGGCCTGCTGGTCCAGGTAGACCCGGACCGGATAGGTGTAGGCCAGAGCGAGCGCGATCAGGACCGCGAACAGCACGGTGGCCCGACCGGTGAAGCGACGGGGGTTGGGTGCGGCGAGCCGCTTCACGGCACCACCGGCGGCGGTACGCCGAGCGGCGGCGGGACGATTCGCGGAGCGCACGCCTTCGGCGCCGCGGGCAGCACCCGGCGCGCGACCGGCTGCGCGCGGCTCGGCGCGTACGCCGGCCTCCCGGACCGATCCCCGCGTGGCGCGCCCGCCGCCCGGCCGACCGGACTGACCCGGCCGGCGGGCGGGACGCTGACCACCCGGTGTGCGGCGCTGCTGCATCGTCACACCCCTCCCCCGAGGCTTCGTGCGTCTCAGGCCGAACGGTAGCGCGGGAACGCGCCAGCGCCGGCGTAGCGCGCCGCGTCGGCCAGCTCCTCCTCGATCCGGAGCAGCTGGTTGTACTTGGCGACACGGTCCGAGCGGGCCGGGGCGCCGGTCTTGATCTGGCCGCAGCCGGTGGCCACCGCCAAGTCGGCGATGGTGGTGTCCTCGGTCTCGCCGGAGCGGTGGCTCATCATGCACTTGAAGCCGGCCCGGTGGGCCAGGTCCACCGCGTCCAGGGTCTCGGTCAGCGAGCCGATCTGGTTGACCTTGACGAGAACCGCGTTCGCCGCCTTCTCCGCGATGCCGCGGGCGATGCGCTGCGGGTTGGTCACGAACAGGTCGTCACCGACGATCTGCACCCGGTCGCCGATCGAGGCGGTCAGCGTCTGCCAGCCGCTCCAGTCGTCCTCGGCCAGCGGGTCCTCGATCGACACGATCGGGTACTCGTCGGCCAGCTTCGTGTAGTAGGTGCTCATCTCCTCGGCGGACTTCGCGGCACCCTCGAACGTGTAGGTGCCGTTGTCGAAGAACTCCGTGGCCGCCACGTCGAGCGCGAACACGATGTCGGTGCCGAGCCGGTAACCGGCCTTCTCGACCGCCTCGGCGATCAGGTCCAGAGCCGCCGCGTTCGTCGGCAGGTTCGGCGCGAAGCCACCCTCGTCGCCGAGCCCGGTGGAGAGGCCCTTCTTCTTCAGCACCGACTTCAGCGCGTGGTAGACCTCCGCGCCCGAGCGCAGCGCCTCACGGAAGGTGGGCGCGCCGATCGGCGCGATCATGAACTCCTGGATGTCGACGTTCGAGTCGGCGTGCGCGCCACCGTTGAGGATGTTCATCATCGGCACGGGCAGGAGGTGCGCGTTCGGGCCGCCCAGGTAGCGGAAGAGGCTCAGCTCGGCGCTGCCGGCAGCGGCCTTCGCCACCGCCAGGGAGACCCCGAGGATGGCGTTCGCGCCCAGCTCCGACTTGCTCTCCGTGCCGTCGATGTCGAGCATCTTCTGGTCGATCAGCCGCTGCTCGCTGGCCTCGTACCCGATGATCTGGTCGACGATCTTGTCTTCGACGTTGGAGACCGCCTTCTCCACGCCCTTGCCCTGGTAGCGGTCGGCGTCACCGTCGCGCAGCTCGATCGCCTCGAAGGCGCCGGTGGAGGCGCCGGACGGCACGGCGGCGCGGGCTACCGTGCCGTCGTCCAGACCGACCTCGACCTCGACCGTCGGGTTGCCCCGCGAGTCGAGAATCTCCCGGGCGACGATTCCCTCGATGGTTGCCACTAAGTCGCTCCTCGTTGTTGTGATCCGGTCCGTGGGTGGGCCGCGACGGTGCGGCTGAGGCAGGTGTTGAACGCAGCGTATCGGGCGGCGCGAACGGGCACGGCGTCGCCCGCGCACCCGGGGGACCCCGCACTGCCGGACATTCCCGGATTTCCGGGCGTCAACCGGCAACTGGTTTGCGCTGCGCGGACCAGATCCACCAGGCTGGTCGCCATGCCCGCCGCCTCGACCACCCTCCGCATGCTCGCCGTGTCGGTCATCGCGTCGCTCACGGTCACCGGCTGTCAGACATTCGAGGACGCCGGAGTCGCCATGGGCCGCTCGGAACTCGTCAACGACCTCGCCGCCCGGCTCGATCGGGCACTGGAGTTGACCTACTCGGCCGACTACCAGTTGCCCGGTGGCCAACGCGCCGCGATCGTGCAGGCGCAGGACCCGGCGCGATCCACGTACACCTATCCGGGCGGGCAACTCACCGTCACCCCGGAGGCCATCACCCGGTGCACGACGACCGGTGCCCGCCCGCAGTGCACGCTGATCACCCCGCCCACCCCGGGCAGCAAGCCCACCGTGACGCTGTTCGGCGAGGCCAACCAGCAGGGCCTCGTCACGCCGCCGGTGGTGGTCGGGCTGCTCACCGCCGCCGCGCTCGACCCACAGGCGGTCATCAAGCAGAGTGACACCACAGTCGCCGGGCACCACGCCGCCTGTGTCGCGGTGCAGAGTTCGTCGTCCGGCGACTTCACCGCCTGCGTGACCACCGAGGGCGTGCTCGGCAGCTTCACCGGGCCGGTCGACGGCAAGCCGATGGAGCTGGCGCTGAGCAACTACTCCGCAGCCGTCGACGAGGGCGCGTTCGAACCGCCCTCCGGCGCCGCCGTCGTCGACCGCCGCCCCGGCGGCTCGTGACCGCCCGCGCCCCTCAGAGACCGAGCAGGGTGCGCAGGTGGCGCGGGGGCGGGCAGTCGTGGGCGAGCATCGCGTCGTGCCAGTCGCGGACCGACACCCCGTCCGGGCGGGCGGCGGCGATCTCGGCCACCTCGCTGTACCCGACGAAGTAGGTGGAGAGCTGGGTCGAGGTCAGTTGGGCGCGCCGCCACTTGCCGGCCGCCTCGCCCTCCTCCTGGAAGCCGCGCCCGGTCATCAACGCCATCGCCTCGGCCTCGGGCAGGTCCTCGGCGTGCACCAACTGGTCGAGGAGCGCGTTGATGGTCATCCGCAGTTGCATCTTGAGCTGCTGCAACCGCACCGGCAGACCGCCGAAGCCGAGCCCCGTCATCACCTCCTCCGCGTAGACCGCCCAGCCCTCGATGAACGGGCCGGACTCGGCCAGCGCGCGGACCCGCGTGCCACCGACGTAGCGGCGAGCATGGGCGAGCTGGAGGAAGTGCCCCGGCATCGCCTCGTGCACCGTGAGGTTGCGGATCATGTGGTCGTTGTATTCGCGGTAGAACGACTCGACCCGCTGCGCCGGCCAGTCCGACGGGGTGGGCGCGATGCAGTAGAAGGTCGGCACGACTGCGGTCTCCAGCGGGCCGGGCGCGTCGCAGTACGCCACCGCGACCCCCCGGGCGAACTCCGGCATCTCCTGGATCACGCACCGGTCGTCGACCACTGTGACCAGGTCGTGTGCGCGGACGAAGTCGGTCGCCTCGTCCAGGGTCACCCCGGCCAGCTCGACGATCGTGGCGTCGTTCGGGTGCTCGGCGGCGAGCAGGTCCAGCGCCCGACGTACTGTCGCGTCGTCGGCCGGGCCACCGACCAGCTCGACGGCCGCCTCACGGATCTCCGCGGTGACCCGGTCCAGGTTGGCCCAGGCGCGACGCTGGATCTCGGCGGCGCCCAACTCGGTGTCGAGGGTGTGCCAGAGCCGGGCCTCCCAGCGACGCCGGCCCAGTCGCGGGTCACGGCCGGGGCCGGCATCGGCGGCCAGGCCCGTGCGCAGCCAGGCGACGAACTCGTCCAGCGCGGCGACAGCGGCGGTGGCCGCCGGCTCGACCCGGTCGAGGTGGCTCGGCGCCTGGGCGAGCAACGCCGGCAGCTCGTCGCGGATCAGCGCGGCAGTGCCGGTGAACTGCCCGACCGCCGTCTCCGCGTGGATGCGCGGCATGTCCCGCAGCGTCGCGCGGGCGGTGGCGAGGGCGTCCGGTACGGCGGCGAGCCGGCCGGCCAGCTGGGTCAGCCGCACGTCCGCGGGGGCGTACGGGCGGGCCAGCAGCGGGTGCAGCAGCGGGCCGGGGTTGTGCCGCAGCGGATCCCACTCGTGCGAGCGGATCTCGGTCAGCTCGAACAGCGCCCGGTCCACGAATGAGGTGAGCAGCGCGTGGTCGACCTGCTCGTCGACGTCGAGCGAGTCCGGGTCCAGTTCGGACAGTGCGTTGGCCGCGTCGGAGAGCATCGCCCGGTCGGCGGTCAACCCGTCGGCGGACAGGTCCGGCAGTCGGTCGTCGAACCGGTGGTCCCCGGCGGCGGTGGCAACCCCCGGCCGCGACTCCAGTAAAGCCTCGACAACCCGCTCAGCCAGCACCCCAAACGCTTCCACCGCCCCACCCTACCGACCGCCCCACCCCCCGCCGTCGGTTCCGCCCACCGCGTCTGCACCAGCGGGTTGATCAAGAGGTTTCCGTCAGGCTCGAGCCGAATCCTGACGCGAACCTCTTGATCACCGGGGGCTGGCGGGTGGGGGTGGGGGTTCGGCTTGGCGGATGGTTTCGGCGTGGGCCAGGGTGGTGCGACGGAGGGCGGCTTCGGGGTCGATGCCCGCCTCGCGGGCCGCTGCCACCCTTGCCAGCAGGTCGGCGCCCAGTCTTGCCTCGGGGTCGGCCTGGGTGTCGGCCGGCGGAGGCGGGACGTCGACGCCCCGGCGGGCGGCCCGGTCCAGGATCTGCGTTGCCAGGGCCAGCGCGGGCTGACTCAGGGCCACGCCGTCCAACACCGAGTGCCGGGCCTTCTCCGCGCGCTTGATCCGCTCCCAGTTCTCGGTGATCTCCTCCAGGGTGCCCGCCTCGGCACCGGCGAAGACGTGCGGATTACGCCGGATCATCTTGTCGACCAGACCACCGGCCACGTCGTCGATGGTCCACCGCTCGTCCTCGGGCAACTCCTCGGCGAGCCGCGCGTGCAGCACCACCTGCAACAACACGTCGCCCAACTCCTCGCGCAGCGCGTCGGTGTCGTCGGCACTGATGGCGTCGTACGCCTCGTAGCTCTCCTCCAGCAGGTAACCGGCGAGGCTACGGTGCGTCTGCGCCCGCTTCCACGGGTCGCCACCCGGAGAGGCCAGTCGATCCAGCACGGCCACCGCGTCGAGCAGCCGGGCACCCGGCGGATCCCACGAGCCGTACATCAACTCCATCTCGGCCAACCCCGGCTGCCGAGCCAGCCGCAGACCCAACTCCCGGGCCAGCGCCTCGTCACCCGCCGGACCGGCCAGCCACACTACCGTGCCGTGCGTCGCCACCGCGTCCAGCAACGGCTGCGTCGCCGGGCCGTCCACCACGGTGACCTCGGCGCCCGCCTGGCGCACGGCCGTGGTCAACTCGCTGTCCGCGCCGGTCAACACCGGGTGTTGGCGTACGACGTCCCAGGCCGCAGCCGTCAACAGGCCGGCGGGCAACCGGGGTGAGGTGACCAGAAGAACGATCCGTGCGGTCATGCTCAGCTGGCCGTGCCCTCGGCCTCCGGCGTCACGGTCGGCCCCTCCGGGGTGGAAATGTCGGTGACCGCGTCGGAGCCCGGCTCACCCAACGGCACGCTCACCGCGGGTGCGTCATCGGCGAAGCTGAGCAGCGGGAATTCAAGCGGACGGTACCGAGGGCTGACGGTGACGTCGTAACGACCGACCGCCTCGGCCAGGATCCGCTTGGTCGCCAGCGCGCCGCGTAGCTGCTCGCCGTCGAGCTGCTGGGCGGCGTCCGCATCGGTCACCTCGGCGGGGATCTTGCCGGCCGCACGCCCGGCGGCGATCACGTCGGCGATCTCCTCCTTGGTCGGCTCGACCGGCTCGGCCGGCAACCCGGACAGGCAGGTGAAGAGCTTCGCCACCTCCCGCACGTGCCCGGTCTCCGGGTCGAGACCGAGCTGCTGGGCGGCCTGGTCGGCCGCCACCTGGCCGCGCGGCTGGTAGTTCTTCTCGGCGGAGAGCTTCTCGCACACCTTGGTCAGCACCATGGTCCGAACCACGTCGGCCACCTCGGGCAGGGCCGGTTGCGGCGCCGCGGGCTGCCCACTGGCGGCTGACTCCGGCGCCGGGTTCTTCGTCCGCAGGTCCTTCATCGCGGTGGAGACCTGAACGTCGGTGATGCGCTGGTCACCGATGTAAGCGGCGATACCAGGCTCAGCACGGCAACCGGAGAGGGCGACGAGGCCGAGCGCCACAGTGGCGACGGCGGCAAGACGGCGAGCACGCATAGCCGTCACTCTCTCACGCCGTCACCCGGGGTTGTGACACCCCCCACCTTCGCTCATCCCACGACCAGGGACGGCGGCGACGCGCTGACCGCCCCTGGTCGAGAGCACACCGCCGGCTCAGGCGCTTGCGGGCCACGGTGACGGCTCAGGCGCTCGCGGCGACGGCGAGTGGGGCGGGAGCACCGAGCACATCGGAGAGCAGTTGCGCGCACCACTGGAGCAGCGCCTGATCACGCAGCGGCTCGCCACCGATCCGACGGGTGGTCGGTCGGGGCACGCTGACCTGGTCGGTGGCCTGCTTGTAGACGGCATCCGGGTGGTAGCGCTTGAGTCGCAACTGCTTCGAGTCCGGTAGGGGCAGCGGGCCGAACCGTACGTGCTTGCCCTGCATCGACACGTCGGTCAGGCCGTAGCGGCGGGCCAGCAGACGGAACCGGGCCACCTCCACCAGGTTCTGCACCGGGGCCGGCGGCTCGCCGTACCGGTCGGTCATCTCGGCGATCACCTCGCCCAGCCGCTCCTCGTCGCGCGCCTCGGCGAGCTTGCGGTACATCTCCAGGCGCAGCCGCTCCACGCTCACGTAGTCGTGTGGCAGGTGCGCGTCGACCGGCAGGTCGATCTTGACATCGGTCTCCTCCTCCGGCCGCTCACCCTTGAACGCGGAGACCGCCTCGCCGACCATCCGCACGTACAGGTCGAAGCCGACGCCCTCGATGTGCCCGGACTGCTCGCCACCGAGCAGGTTGCCGGCGCCCCGAATCTCCAGGTCCTTCATCGCCACGTACATGCCGGCGCCCAACTCGGTGTGCTGGGCGATGGTTGCCAACCGCTCGTGCGCGTGCTCGGTGAGCGGCTTCTCCGGCGGGTAGAGGAAGTAGGCGTACGCCCGCTCCCGGCCCCGACCGACCCGGCCCCGGATCTGGTGCAGCTGGGCCAGGCCGAGCAGGTCGGCCCGCTCCACGATCAGCGTGTTGGCGTTCGGGATGTCGATGCCCGACTCGACGATCGTGGTGCAGACCAGGACGTCGAACTCCTTCTCCCAGAAGCCGACCATGACCTTCTCCAGGGCGTCCTCGCCCATCTGGCCGTGCGCCACCGCGACCCGCGCCTCGGGCACCAGCTCCCGCAGCCGCCGTGCCGCCCGGTCGATCGACTCGACCCGGTTGTGCAGGTAGAAGACCTGCCCGTCGCGGAGCAGCTCACGGTGGATGGACGCGGCCACCTGCCGGTCGTCCTGCGCGCCGACGAAGGTGAGCACCGGGTGCCGCTCCTCCGGCGGGGTGGCGATGGTGGACATCTCCCGGATGCCGGTGATCGCCATCTCCAGGGTGCGCGGGATCGGGGTGGCCGACATGCTGAGCACGTCGACCGACGCACGCAGCGTCTTCAGGTGCTCCTTGTGCTCGACACCGAAGCGCTGCTCCTCGTCGACGATCACCAGACCGAGCTGCTTGAAGCGGGTCGCCGTCTGCAACAGCCGGTGCGTACCGATGACGATGTCGACGGTGCCGTCGGCGACCATCTCCAGCGTCCGCTCGGTCTCCTTCGCCGTCTGGAACCGGGACAGCTGCCGGATCTGGACCGGGAACTGGCTCATCCGCTCGGCGAACGTGTTGTAGTGCTGCTGAACCAGCAGGGTGGTCGGCACCAGCACCGCCACCTGCTTACCGTCCTGCACCGCCTTGAACGCCGCCCGGACCGCGATCTCGGTCTTGCCGTAGCCGACATCACCGCAGATCAGCCGGTCCATCGGAACGGTCTGCTCCATGTCCCGCTTGACCTCGTCGATCGCGGCGAGCTGGTCCGGCGTCTCCTGCCAGGGGAACGCGTCCTCCAGCTCGCGCTGCCACGGGGTGTCCGGGCCGAACGAGTGCCCCTTGGACGCCTTGCGGGCGGCGTAGAGCTGGATGAGCTGCGCGGCGATCTCCCGGACCGCCTTGCGGGCCCGGGCCTTGGACTTCTGCCAGTCCGAGCCGCCCATCTTGTGCAGGGTCGGCTGCTCGCCGCCCACGTAGCGGGAGAGCTGGTCGAGCTGGTCGGTCGGGACGAACAACCGGTCGCCGGGCTGGCCCCGCTTGCTGGCCGCGTACTCGATGACGAGGTATTCCCGGCTGGCGCCGTTGACGGTGCGCTGCACCAGCTCGACGTAGCGGCCGATGCCGTGCTGCTCGTGCACCACGTGGTCGCCGGTCTTCAACTCCAGCGGGTCGATGGTGTTGCGCCGCCGGCTCGGCATCTTGCGCATGTCCCGCGTCGAGGTGCCCCGACCGCCGGTCACGTCGTTGCCGGTGAGCAGCACGAAACGGGACGCCTCGTCGACGAAACCGCTGCTCAGCGCACCACAGGTGACCACCAGCTCGCCGGGGACCGGCGCGGTCGGCACCTCCTCGGTCAACCGGGCACCGAGGCCGGCGTCGCGCAGCACCTCCACCGCCCGCTGGGCGGGGCCGTGCCCCTCGAAGACCAGCGCGATCGACCAACCCTCGCCGGCCCAGCGCTTGAGGTCCTCGACCACCCGCGAGGTCTCGCCGTGATAGAGCGGCGCCGGTTGGGCGGACAGGGTCACCGCGATGGCGTCGTCCGGAGTGACTGCGGCCTGCTCGGGCGCGTCCTCCCAGGGCTGCCGCGTCTCGGCGGTCTCCCCCTGGACGAGACCGAACGGGGACAGCGTCCACCACGGCTGGCCGAGCCTGCCCGCGGCGGCGCGTACCTCGCCGAGGGTGCGGAAGGCGGCGGCGCCGACGTCCACCGGGGCCTGGCCGCCGACCGCTGCGGCGGCCCAGCTGGCCTGCAAGAACTCCTCCGAGGTACGCACCAGGTCGTGCGCCCGCGTGCGGATCCGTTCCGGGTCGCAGAGCAGGACGTGGGTGCCGGCCGGCATGGCGTCCAGCAGCAGCTCCAGTGAGTCGGGGCCGACCAGCACCGGTGCCAGCGACTCCATCCCCTCCACCGGGATGCCCTCGGCCAGCTTGTCGAGGATCTCGGCCAGCTCGGGGTGCTGCTCGGCGAGCGCGGCGGCCCGGTCGCGGACCGCCGGGGTGAGCAGCAGCTCCCGACAGGGAGGTGCCCAGAGCAGCGGAACCTGCTCGATGGTCCGTTGGTCGGCGACGGCGAAGGTGCGGATCTCCTCCACCTCGTCGCCCCAGAACTCGACCCGCGACGGGTGCTCGTCGGTGGGCGGGAAGACGTCCAGGATGCCGCCGCGCACAGCGAACTCACCGCGCTTGGTGACCAGGTCGACCCGGGCGTACGCCATGTCGATCAGCCGGCGGGCGACCTCCTCCAGGTCGGCCTCCTCGCCGGCGGCGAGCTGCACCGGCTCCAGATCGCCGAGCCCCTTCAACTGAGGCTGGAGCAGCGAACGGACCGGGGCCACGACCACTCGCAGTGGCCCGGTGCCGCCGTGCGCGTCGGTCGCCTTCGGGTGGGCCAGCCGGCGCAGCACTGCCAGTCGCCGGCCGACCGTGTCGGAGCGGGGGGACAGCCGCTCGTGCGGCAGGGTCTCCCAGGAGGGGAAGACCACGACCTGCTCGGCCGGCAACAACCCGCCCAGCGCGGCGGCCAGGTCGTCGGCCTCCCGGGTGGTGGCGGTCACCGCCAGCACCGGTCGCCCGGCGCCGTCGTTGTCCGCGGCGACCGCCGCGACGGCGAACGGGCGCAGCGCCGCCGGAGCGGTGATGTCGAGGCCGTCGACCTGGGCGGCACCGGAGCGCGCCAGGTCACGCGCCCGGGTCAGCCCGGGGTCGGCCAGGGCGGCGGTGAACAGACCGGTGAGCAAGGGAAATCCTTCCCGGGGAGTCGACGCACACGACGGCGGCCCCTCGTCCAGTCGGACGGGGGGTGCACGACAGCAAGCCTATCCCCGTCCACCGACACACACCCCCTTCCGCCCAGGTCCGCGCCGCGCGCGCCGCGCACGGCGCCCCGCGCCAAGATCGTGCTCGAACCAGGATGTAGTGGCCTCAGCGGCGCACCGATGCCACTACATCCTGGATGTTGCGCGATCTTGCCTATCGGGCCCTGGCCGCCGCCAGGGATCTTGACCGCCGCCGGCGGGCGTGGTCGGGTTTCGGGATGGGTGAGCAGTGGCGGGCACAGTTCGACGCGGAGGTGAGCTTCGCCAACGGCGGCGGGCTGCGTACCGAGGGGTTCCGGCTGGACATTCCCGGTCGGGAGATCACCGACGACGACCTGGCGGCGTTGTTCGTCCGGCACCTCGGGCTGCTGATGGTCGCCGAGGTTCGGATCAGCGCCAAGACGATCATCGAGGAGCCGCACAAGGGCGGCCGGGGTGTCGCGGTCGACGGATCCGACGCCGATCGTCGGCTGGTCGAGCTGAGCCACGTGATCAGCGACGGCATGACCACCCTGCCGGATTGGCCGGGCCCCCGGATCACCGAGTGGCTGACCTTCGCGGCATCCCGCGAGCGGTACGCACCGGGCACCGAGTTCCACGTGGCCCGAATCGACATGATCGCCAACACCGGCACGTACCTGGACACGCCCGCCCACCGTTGGGCCGGCCGGGACGACCTGACCGGGGTGTCGCTGGACCGTCTCGCCAATCTGCCCGGGGTGGTGGTCCGGGTGCCGGCCGGCATCCGCGCGGTGGACCGGCTGATGCTGGCCCCCTACGAGGTGGCCGGCCAGGCAGTGTTGCTGCACACCGGGTGGGACACGCACTTCGGCACCGAGCGGTACGCCGCGCCGGACGCGCCGTACCTGACCGGGGACGCCGCCCAGGCGCTTGTCGACGCGGGGGCGGCCCTGGTCGGCATCGACTCGATCAACATCGACGACATGAGCCCGGCAGCCGTCGGCGTACGCCCCGCGCACAGCGCACTGCTCGCCGCCGGCATCCCGATCGTGGAGCACCTGACCGGCCTGGACGCGTTGCCGCCGAGCGGGTTCCGGTTCACCGCGGCACCGCCGATGGTGGCCGGCATGGGCACCTTCCCGGTCCGAGCCTTCGCCGTCGTCAACCCCTGACGCCACCCGCCTCTGACGCCACCCGCGACGCCGTCGACGCACGGCCGGCGGCCGGGCCGGTCTCCGTGGCGATCAGTCAGCCGCCCGGCCACCCGTTCCGCCCGCCTGTCCACAAAACCGGCCATAGGCTGACAACGTGGACGAAGAATCGCACGGCACAGCTCGCGACTGGGCACCGCGCAGCATCGGACTGCTCCTCGGCACCCTCGTGCTGGCCACGGCGTTCATCGCGGCCTACGTCGGCGCGTTGCACCAACCCACACCCCGCGACGTGCCGATCGGCGTCGTCTCCGGCGACCAACGCGCCCGGTCGACGCTCGACGCCGTGCGCGGCCAGACCGACATCCTCAAACCCATCGAGTACGACGACCCGGCCGCCGCCGAGGACGGGCTGCTCAGCCGCGCGGTGTACGCCGTGCTCAGCACCGGAGGAGACAACGGCCTGCTCCTCACCGTGGCGAGCGCCTCCGGCCCCTCCGCCACCAGCGCGATCAAGGAGGTCCTCGGCACCGCCACCACCCGCACCGGCACCCCGCTCCAGATCGTCGACGAGGTGCCGGTCACCCCGGCCGACCCGCGCGGGGTGGTGCCCTTCTACCTGAACGTCGGGTACGTGCTCGGCGGCTACCTGGGCTCGACCGTGCTCGGGATATCCGCCGGCACCACCCCCCGTACGGCGCGACGGGCCGGGCTGCGGATCGCCGCCCTGGCGGTCTACAGCGTGCTGCTCGGCATCGCCGGCGCGGTAGTGGTCGGGCCTGTCCTGGACATCTGGCACCACGACGTACCGACGATCGCCGCCATCGGCGCGTTGGCCGTCTTCGCCGCCGCCATGTTCGCCAGCGCCATCCAGGGCTGGCTCGGCGTCGCGGGTACCGCGCTGGTCATCCTGCTGCTGGTGGTGCTCGGCAACCCGGGCTCCGGCGGCATCTACGCACCCGAGTTCCTGCCCGGGGTGCTGCGCGGCATGCACCGCTGGAACATCCCCGGGCTCGCCAACGACCTGACCAAGGCCGCGGTGTACTTCGACTGGCGGTCGGCCGGCTGGCCGGCTGCCGCCCTCGGGATCTGGACGGTGCTCGGAGGGCTCGGGTTGGTCAGCGCGAGCCTGGTCCGAGGTCGCCGGGCCGCCGCCTCCGGCCCCGGGACCACCCGCCCCGGCCCCGCGCGGGACCACGACGGTGGTTGAGATCACTCCGGAAAACACCCTCCCGAGGGCAGTGGATCACCAGGGGGCCCTCCAGACATCCCCGGCACGCGGATACCATCCAGTAAGTCGGACAGCGCTGTCCTTCGTACCCACGTAAGGGAGCGCATCGTGACCGACCAGCACGACCACGACGGCCCGGACGCCGCACTGCGCGCCGACATTCGCCGACTCGGCACCCTGCTCGGCCAGACCCTGGCCCGCCAGGAGGGTCGCCCGCTTCTCGACCTCGTCGAGGAGATCCGCGCCCAGGTCCGCTCCGACGCCCCCGCGGCCGCCCAGCGTCTCGGCGGGCTCGACGTGACCACCGGCACCAAGCTGGCCCGCGCCTTCTCCACCTACTTCCACCTGGCCAACATCACCGAGCAGGTGCACCGGGCACGGGACCTGCGCCGCCGCCGCGCGGTGCAGGGCGGCTGGCTGGACCAGGCCGCCAAGATGATCGCCGAGCGCGGGGTGCCGGCCGAGGAGATCGCCAACGCGGCTCGCCGGCTGGCGGTACGACCGGTCTTCACCGCGCACCCGACCGAGGCGGCCCGTCGCTCGATCCTGTCCAAGTTGCGGGCGATCGCCGACGAGTTGGACACCGAGACCGCCAACGCGATCCTCTACGGCGCCAGCGACGAGGGCCCGGCCAACCGCCGGCTGGCCGAGTTGTTGGACCTGATGTGGCAGACCGACGAGCTGCGGCTCGACCGGCCGGACCCGACCGACGAGGCCCGCAACGCCATCTACTACCTGCGCGACCTGTACGCCGAGGCCGCCCCGCAGGTGCTCGACGACCTGGCCGACACGTTACGCACGCTCGGCGTGGAGACCTCACCGACGGCCCGGCCGCTGAGCTTCGGCACCTGGATCGGCGGCGACCGCGACGGCAACCCGTTCGTCACCCCGGCGGTCACCCGCGAGGTGCTGACCATCCAGCACGAGCACGGCATCGCGGCCACCGAGAAGGCGATGGACCACCTGATCAACGAGGTCTCGGTGTCCCGCCGACTGCGCGGGGTGTCCCTGGACCTCTCCGCCAGCCTCGCCGCCGACCTGGACGCGCTGCCCGAGGTGGCGCAGCGCTTCCGCCGGGTCAACGCGGAGGAGCCGTACCGGCTCAAGGCACGCTGCGTGAAGGCGAAGCTCGCCAACACCCGGCTGAGGTTGCGCCAGGGCACGGCGCACGTACCGGGCCGGGACTACCGGGGCTCCGCCGAACTGATCGCCGACCTGGACCTGCTGCGCGCCTCGCTGGCCCGCAACTCCGGGCAGCTCACCGCGGTCGGCCGGCTGGCCTCCACCATCCGTACGGTCTCCGCGTTCGGCCTGCACCTGGCCACCATGGACGTCCGGGAGCACGCCGAGGCGCACCACGCGGTGCTCGCGCAGCTCTACGAGGCGGTCGGCGAGGTCTCCGACTACCCGGCGCTCACCCGGCTGGAACGCACCAAGCTGCTCGCCGACGAGCTGACCGGTCGTCGCCCGCTGTCGACGGTGGACACGTCGCTGTCCGAGCCGGCCCGCAAGACGTTCGACGTGTTCGGGACCATCCGGGAGGCACAGGACCGGTTCGGCGCCGAGGTGATCGAGTCGTACATCATCTCGATGACCCTGGGTGTCGACGACGTGCTGGCCGCCGTGGTGCTGGCCCGCGAGGCCGGCCTGGTGGACGTGCACAGCGGGCGGGCCCGGATCGGGTTCGTGCCCCTCCTGGAGACCCCGGCCGAGTTGAACTCCGGCGGCGAGCTCCTCGACGAGCTGCTGTCGCTGCCCGCGTACCGGGCGCTGGTGACGGCGCGGGGTGACGTGCAGGAGGTCATGCTCGGCTACTCCGACTCGAACAAGGAAGCCGGGATCACCACCAGCCAGTGGTCGATCCACCGGGCGCAGCGCGCGCTGCGCGACGTGGCCGCCCGGCACGGTGTGCACCTGCGGCTGTTCCACGGCCGGGGCGGCACGGTCGGGCGCGGCGGCGGGCCGACGCACGAGGCGATCCTGGCGCAGCCGTACGGCACCATGGACGGCGCGATCAAGGTGACCGAGCAGGGCGAGGTGATCTCCGACAAGTACACCCTGCCCTCGCTGGCCCGGGAGAACCTGGAGCTCACCCTCGCCGCGGTGCTCCAGGCGACCCTGCTGCACACCGCACCCCGGCAGCCGGCCGAGATGTTGGAGCGCTGGGACGCGACGATGGACGTGGTTTCCGAGTCGGCGTTCCGGTCCTACCGGTCGCTGGTGGAGGATCCGGACCTGCCCGCGTACTTCTGGGCGTCCACCCCCACCGAGCTGCTCGGCGCCCTGAACATCGGCTCCCGGCCGGCGAAGCGCCCGAACACCGGTGCCGGGCTGTCCGGGCTGCGGGCCATCCCGTGGGTGTTCGGTTGGACGCAGACCCGGCAGATCGTGCCGGGCTGGTTCGGCGTCGGCTCCGGGCTGGCCGCCGCCCGCGAGGCGGGGTTGGCGGACGTGCTGGCCGAGATGCACCGCAACTGGCACTTCTTCCGCACGTTCCTGTCGAACGTCGAGATGATGCTCACCAAGACCGACCTGAGCATCGCTCGCCGGTACGTCGAGACGCTGGTGCCGAAGAAGCTGCACCCGATCTTCGAGCAGATCGAGCAGGAGTACGAGCTGACCAAGCGGGAGGTGCTGGCGATCACCGCCGCACCGGCCCTGCTGGAGAACTCGCCGGTGCTCCAGCGCACCCTGGCCGTCCGCGACACCTACCTGGAGCCGCTGCACCATCTCCAGGTGGCGCTGCTGCGGCAGTACCGGGAGTCGGGCGCCGCCGGACGGGCGATCGCCACCGCCCCGGGCGGCCGACGCGCACCGAGCGACGGCACCGCCCTGGAACGCGCGCTGCTCACCACCGTGAACGGCATCGCCGCCGGGATGCGCAACACCGGCTGATCAACAGGTACGGAAACGGGCCCCGGTCGCTGCGACCGGGGCCCGTTGTCGTAGCTCTGAACGACGATCAGAAGTCGCCGCCGCCGAAGTCCCCGCCCCCGAAGTCGCCGCCGCCGAAGTCGCCACCACCGAAGTCCCCACCGGCGTAGTCGCCGCCGCCGAAGTCCCCACCCTGGTCGCCGCCGCCGAAGTCACCGCCCTGGTCGCCGCCCTGATCGACACCGTCACCGAAGCCCTCCTGGTAGCCGGCGTCGTAGCCGTACCCCGGGTCGGCGAAGGCGGGAGAGAAGAGCGCGTCGGCGATCAGGATGCCGCCGAGGACACCAGCGCCGGCACCCAACGCCGTCTTCCACCAGGGCGTCGAATACCAGCCGGCGGGCACCGGGCGACCCTGATAACGCCCGCCGGGGTAGTAGTAGGGCGTTTCTCGGCCGGGTTGCGGCCCGGCCCGGAAGGTCTGCCCCTGCACATCGACCTCGCGCTCCTTGGTGAGCTGCCCGACGCCGCGGGCGGCGGCCAGGGTCGGCACCTCGGGGCCCGGATCGATGCCCAGCGCCGTACGCGCCGCCCGGATGTACGCCAAACCCTCCAGCGCGGTCTCCCGGGCCAGCCCGAACTGGTGCGGCGTGGACGCCTGTTCCAGCTGGGAGCCCGCCGCGTTGTACCGCTCACCGGCGTCGGCCAGCGCCTGGCGTACCGCTGGGTCGTCGCCGTGCAGGTTCATCAACTGGCCGCCGAGGCGCTCGTACCACCGCTGCGCCTCCGCGCGGGCGTCCCCGAGCTCGGTGCGCCGACGAGCACCGGCCTGAGCGCGGACGAGCGCGGCGGCGCCCAGCGCGCCGACCAGGACAACGGCGAGGCAGAGCACAAGTTCCATGTCATCGAACGTACCCCCGGGTCGCACGTCGTATCCGTCTGGCAAGCTCCGGTGATGGACGTCTCGACCCTGCTCCTGGTGATCGTGTGCCTCGGCGCCGGCGGGGCGGTGGGCTGGCTCGCGGCCCGGTCCCGGTCGGCCGCTGACATCGCCCGCCTGGATGCCACCCTGGCCGCCACCCGGGAGGGCGAGGGTCGGCTGGAGCAGTCAATGCGGGCGTTGAGCTACGAGGCCACCGCGCAGTCCCAGGAGGCGGTGGCCCGGGCGGTCGCGCCGCTGCACGACACCCTGCGCCGCTACGAGCAGCGGGTGGCCGAGCTGGAGCACGACCGCGTCGACGCGTACGCCGAGCTGCGTGAGCAGGTCCGCTCGATGACCGCGGTCTCCGGTGAGCTGCGCACCGAGACCAAGCAGTTGGTGGCGGCGCTGCGCGCACCGCAGGTGCGGGGCCGCTGGGGCGAGCACCAGCTGCGCCGGATCGTCGAGGCTGCCGGCATGCTGGAGCACTGCGACTTCTCCGAGCAGGTCACCGCCACCACGGACCAGCAGGTCGTCCGACCAGATCTGGTGGTCCGCCTGCACGGCGGCCGCTCGGTGGTGGTGGACGCCAAGGCCCCGTTCGACGCGTACCTGACAGCCATGGAGGCCCGCGACGAGCGCGGCCGGGACACCCACCTCGATGCGCACGCGCGGCACCTGCGGGGGCACGTCGACGCCCTGGCCGCCAAGTCGTACTGGTCGGCTTTCGACAACTCACCCGAGTTCGTGGTGCTGTTCGTCCCCGCCGATCCGTTCCTCGACGTCGCGCTCCAGCGGGACCCGACGCTGCTGGAGCACGCCTTCACCCGCAACGTGGTGCTCGCCACGCCGGCCACGCTGGTCGCGCTTCTCCGCACGGTGGCCTACTCCTGGCGGCAGGAGGCACTGGCCCGCAACGCGCTCGCCGTGCACACCCTCGCCCGGGAGCTGTACGGCCGGCTCTCCACCCTCGGCGACCACGTGGGCAAGCTCGGGTCCTCGTTGGCCGGTGCGGTGACCGCCTACAACCGGGCGGTCGGCTCGCTGGAGGCCCGGGTGCTGGTCAGCGCCCGCAAACTCGCCGAGTTGGGCGTCTCGGACGACGAGTTGGCCACCCCGGCCCAGGTCGAGTTGGCGCCCCGGCAACCGCAGGCCCCCGAGCTGGCCGATCCGGCCGGCGACGAGGTCTCGAACCGCTCACCGAGCATGTGACAGTGGGTATGCCCGCATGTCACGAAGTGGTCACAAGGGACTGACCAGTAGTGACAGTGCTCGTCGATACCACGAAAGATTCTGCTCACCCGAGCGCCCTTCTCTGAGGGCGCCTTGTTCTCTGGAGGTAAAGAGAACGTGAGCAGACTTCGAAACCTGAGCCGGCGCACCTCAGCCGCGCTCTTCGCGTCGGTCCTGGCGGCGAGCGCCATGACGACGATCGGTGGTGCCGCCACCGCGACCGCCGCTCCCGCCACCACACCGGACCCTTCCTCGGCCACCGCCGCCGAGACGCTGGGCGCCCACGACGCCAAACTGCTCAGCGAGGCCCGCGCCAAGAAGGCCCCGACCGTCACCCTGATCGTCGCCACCGAAAAGGGTGAGGCAGGGGACGTCGCGGACAGCCTCACCAAGCTCGGCGGCACGGTCAGCCAGCGGCAGGACCGGGTCGGCTTCGTGTTGGCCAAGGTCCCGACCGACCGGGTCCTCAAGGCGGCACGGCTGCCCGGCGTCTCGGCCGTCGACCTGGACGAGGTCATCCAACTGCCGGACCCTGCCCCGGAGAACACCCCCACCGGCACCGCCGGCGCGCGGCAGGCCACCGTCGGGGCACCGGGAGAGACCACCCCGGCCGACAACCCCTACATGCCGACGAACGAGACCGGCGCGGTGGCGTTCACCGCGGCCCACCCCGAGTGGGACGGCCGAGGCGTCACGATCGGCATCATGGACTCCGGTGTGGACCTTGCCCACCCGGCGTTGCAGCAGACCACCACCGGCGAGCGCAAGATCGTCGACTGGGTCACCGCGACCGATCCGCTGGAGGACGGCTCGTGGCGGCGGATGCAGGCCGAGGTCACCGGCCCGTCGTTCACCATCGCTGGCGGCACCTGGACTGCGCCGGCCGGCGCGTACCGGTTCAACCTGTTCAGCGAGTCGGTCACCACCGCGAGCGACGCCCGCGGTGACGTCAACCGCGACGGCGACACGACCGACACCTGGGGTGTGCTCTTCGACCCGGCCACCAACAACATCCGGGTGGACGCCAACCAGAACCTCAACTTCACCGACGACCCGATCATGCGGCCGTACAAGGAGAAGTACGACATCGGCTACTTCGGTACCGACAACCCGGCGACCCCGGTCGCCGAGCGGCAGCCCTTCGTCGTCGAGTTCCGCAAGAACGTGAACACCACGCCGATCGGGCTGCCGGGCACCTACGACTACGTCAACATCGGCATCGTCGAGAGCACCCACGGCACCCACGTCGCCGGCATCACCGCCGCCAACGACATGCTCGGCAACGGGGCCTTCGACGGCGCCGCGCCCGGCGCGAAGCTGGTCTCCGCCCGCGCCTGCTCCTGGGGCGGCGGCTGTACCGCGGCGGCCCTCACCACCGGCATGATCGACCTGGTGGCCAACCGTGGCGTCGACATCGTCAACATGTCGATCGGTGGCCTTCCGGGCCTGAACGACGGCAACAACGCGCGGACCAACCTCTACAACGAACTGATCGAGACGTACGGCGTGCAGTTGGTCATCTCGGCCGGCAACTCCGGCCCGGGTCTCAACACCGTCGGCGACCCGTCGGTGGCCAGCAACGTGATCAGCGTTGCCGCCAACATCAGCAAGGACACCTGGCTGGCCAACTACGGCTCGGTCGTCAAGAAGAAGAACGCCCTGTTCAACTTCTCCTCCCGTGGCCCGCGCGAGGACGGCGGCTTCAAGCCGAACATCGCCGCCCCCGGCTCGGCCATCTCCACCGCACCGACCTGGCAGCTCGGCGCCCCGGTCCCCGAGGCCGGATACGCGCTGCCCCCGGGCTACGCGATGCTCAACGGCACCTCGATGGCGTCTCCGCAGACCGCCGGCGCCGGCGCGTTGCTGCTGTCGGCCGCCAAGGCCACCGACCGGGGCGTCAGCCCGGCGGCACTGCGGCGGGCCCTGTTCAGCTCCGCCAAGCCGATCGCGGACGTGCCGACGTACGCGCAGGGCTACGGCATGGTCAACGTTCCGGGCGCCTGGCAGCTGCTGCGCCAGGGCGTCGAAACCCGGTCGTACGTCTCCGACGCGCCGGTCTGCAGCCCGCTGGCGGAGCAGCTGACCATCTGGAACGGTGTGAAGTTCGTGCCGAACCCGGGTCGGGGCACCGGCGTCTACAACCGCTGCACCTCGGCCGAGGGCGGCCACAAGATCGGCCAGAGCAAGACGTACCCGGTCAAGCTCACCCGCACCAGCGGCCCGGCCGGCACCATCAAGCACAACATCACGCTCCAGGGCAACGACGGCACCTTCAAGGCGCCGAAGACCGTCGCGTTGCCGCTCAACAAGGCCGTCACCGTCAGCGTCACCGCCAAGCCGGCCACCGAGGGTGCGCACGGCGCGATCGTGCGGATCGACGACCCGGCCACCAACGTTGTCGACTTCGAGGTGTCCACCGTGGTGGTGGCCTCGAACGACGTGAAGAAGCCCAACTTCTCGTACGCCAACGAGGGCTCGGTCGACCGCAACGGCTTCACGTCGTACTTCGTCACGGTGCCGCAGGGTGCCAAGGCCCTCCAGGTGAACCTCTCCGGGATCGCGACCGGTTCGCAGACCCGGTTCATCGCGATCAACCCGCTGGGTGTGCCGGTGGAGAGCACCGCGAGCACCGCCTGCTACACCAACTTCTCCGACGTCAACGTCTGCAAGCCGCAGGAGCGTGACTACCAGAACCCGCTTCCCGGGGTCTGGGAGATCGAGGTGGAGTCGCGGCGCACGTCACCGGCGCTGAACAACCCGTTCAAGCTCCAGGCGCGGGTGCAGGGCCTGACGGTCGAGCCGGCGCTGGTCGAGCTGCCCAGTGTCGAGGCCGGCGAGCCGACCCCGGTGAGCTGGAAGGTCACCAACGCCTTCGGTCCGGTCTCGGTCAGCGGCCGCAGTGGCGCGCTGACCGGTGTGCGGACCGAGCGTCCGACCATCACCGAGGGCGGTCCCAACCAGGAGTGGACCGTCGAGATCCCGGCGGGTACGTCGACGTTCACCGCCCGGATCGGCAACCCCGCCAACGCGGGAGCCGACCTGGACCTGTTCGTCTACCGGGGCACCACCGAGGTCGGCCGGGCCGCGGACGGCGACTCGGAGGAGGCGGTCACGCTGACCAACCCGGCCGCCGGCACCTACCGCGTCGTGGTGGAGCCGTACGGGGTTGACGGGCCGGGGACCAGCACCGCCTACGACTACTACGACGCGTTCGCGTCCGCGTCGCTGGGCACGATCACCGCCCCGGCCACCGCGGTGCCGCTGATGCACGGCGAGTCGGCCACCATCACCGGCACGGTGACCGCGGTGGCCGTTCCGGCCGACGGGCGTCAGCTCTCCGGTGAGCTGGCGATCGTCACCAGCGAGGGTGCGATCGTGGGTCGTGGCAACGTGTCCATCGGTGCCGTGAACTGATCCGCTCGTGACACCGGCGGGAGCCCGTCCCCACGTTCGGGGGCGGGCTCCCGCGTGTCAGGGGTGAGTGGTCAGGACCGGTGGGCGGCCGTGACGACGAACGGGGTGCCCTGCTGGCAGGTGGTCATCATGCCGGGCTCCACCCGGCCGGTGACCTCGACCCGCGCGCCCGGCATCAACACGTCACGGGGGCCGCCGAGCAGCAGGTAACCGTCGAGCAGTACGCACCCGGGCTCCACGCCGCTCTGCAGGGTGCCGCTCAGGGTGGTGGCTCCGACGCCCGGCGGCGTGCTCGGGCCGCCCGGCTTCGGGGTCTTCACCCCGGGCGGCACGGTCGGGGTGCCGGTCGTCGGCGAGGGCGTCGGGTCGGGCGTGGGCTGGCTGGTCACCGGCTGCGCTCCCGTCGGTGTCGGGGTGGGTGTGCCGCCCCCGACACCCTGGCCGCCGCAGGCGCTCAGCGCCACGCAGACGGCCAGCGCGGGGACGGCGAGCCGAAGAGTCCTCATGCCGAATCTGACGTACGCCGAACCGAGTTCGTTCCCCTGCTTCAGCCGCGCGCCGCAGCGGCCTTCATGTCCCGCCTCAGCTCCTGCGGAAGCGAGAAGGTGAGCCGCTCGTTGGCGGTGGTGATCTCCTCGACGTCGGCGAAGCCGCGGGCGGCGAGGTGGACCAGCACCTCCTGGACCAGGTCGTCCGGGACGCTCGCACCCGAGGTCAGACCGACCGTGGTGGCCCCCTCCAGCCAGGCGTCGTCGATCTCGTGGGCGAAGTCGACCAGGTGACCGGCGCGGGCGCCGGCGTCCAGGGCGACCTCTACCAGGCGGACCGAGTTGGAGGAGTTCGTCGAGCCGACCACGATCACCACGTCACAGTCGGCGGCGATCTCCTTGACCACGTGCTGCCGGTTGGAGGTGGCGTAGCAGATGTCGTCGCTGGGCGGGGACTGCAACAGCGGCAGCCGCTGCTTGAGGCGGGCCACCGTCTCCAGCGTCTCGTCGACCGAGAGCGTGGTCTGGGAGAGCCAGACCACCTTCTCCGGATCACGTACGGTGATCTTGTCGGCGCCGTCCGGGCCGTCCACCAGCTGAATGTGCGCGGGGGCCTCACCGGCGGTGCCGATGACCTCTTCGTGCCCCTCGTGGCCGATGAGCAGGATGTCGTAGTCCTCGGCCGCGAAGCGCCGCGCCTCGTGGTGCACCTTGGTGACCAGCGGACAGGTCGCGTCGATCGCCTTGAGCGACCGCGCCTTGGCCTGCTCGTGGACCTCCGGCGCCACACCGTGCGCGGAGAAGACGACGGTGGCGCCCTCCGGCACCTCCTCGTTCTCCTCCACGAAGATCGCGCCCTGGGCCTCCAGGGTCTGCACCACGTGCTTGTTGTGCACGATCTGCTTGCGCACGTAGATCGGGGCGCCGTAGAGCTTCAGCGCCTCCTCCACGGTCTGCACCGCGCGGTCGACACCCGCGCAGTAGCCGCGGGGCTTGGCCAGGAGCACGCGCTTGCCGGTCCGGTGAGTCGCCTGAGCCTCAGTCACCACCCCATCGTACGTGCCGCCCTCCCATCCGGCACCGGCCCGCAACCCACCCCGACCCCACCCCCAGCCGCCGGTGATCAAGAGGTTTGCGTCAGAAACGCGCCCAACGCCGACGCAAACCTCTTGATCACCGGGGAGGTCCGTAGGGTGGGCGGGTGAGCGAGGGTGGGCGGGCGGGAAGCGGCGGAAGCGGCGGGAGCGGCGGCGGGGGCGGCGGGGGCGGGGGCGGCGGGGCGAGCAGCGCTGAGGAGCCTTGGCCGGTACGGGTGGTCAGCCAGAAGGTGGGGGCCTGGATCGCCAAGCTGGGCTGGGTGTGGGTGGACGGGCAGGTCGCGCAGATCAGCCGCCGCCCCGGGGCCAGCACGGTCTTCCTCACCCTGCGTGACCCATCGGCCGACCTGAGCCTGACCGTCACCACCAACCGGGACGTCCTGGACTCCGGCGCGCCGGAGCTACGCGAGGGCGCACGTGTGGTGCTGCACGCCAAGCCCGAGTTCTACGCCGCCCGGGGCACGCTGAGCCTGCGGGCCGACGAGATTCGCCAGGTGGGGCTCGGGGAGTTGCTGGCCCGACTGGAGAAGCTCAAGAAGCTGCTCGCCGCCGAAGGGCTCTTCGACCGCGCCCGCAAGCGTCGACTGCCGTTCCTGCCCGGCCGGATCGGGCTCATCACCGGTCGTGCGTCGGCGGCGGAGCGGGACGTGCTGACAAATGCCCGGCGGCGCTGGCCGGCGGTGGAGTTCCGGACGGTCAACGTGGCAGTGCAGGGCCCGTCCGCGGTGCCACAGATCGTCGACGCGCTCAAGGTGCTGGACGCCGACCCGAGCATCGACGTGATCATCATCGCCCGGGGTGGCGGCGGCATCGAGGACCTGCTGCCCTTCTCCGACGAGGCACTCTGCCGCGCGGTGTTCGGCTGTCGTACGCCGGTGGTCAGCGCGATCGGCCACGAGACGGACGCGCCCTTGATCGACTACGTCGCCGATGTCCGTGCCTCCACCCCGACCGACGCGGCGAAGCGGGTCGTCCCTGACCTCACCGAGGAGGTACGCCTCATCGGTCAGGCCCGGCACCGCCTCGAACGGGCGGTACGCAACCTGGTCGACCGGGAGACGCACCGGCTCGACGGGCTGCGTTCCCGGCCGGTGCTGGCCCGGCCGCAGGTGATGGTGGAGCATCGGGCGACCGAGCTGACCGCGTTGCGTCAGCGGGCCGGCCGCTGCCTGGAGCATCGGCTCACCGCCGCCGAGGATGACCTGCGGCACACCCTCGCCCGCCTGCGCGCCCTCTCCCCCGCCGCCACCCTCGACCGGGGGTACGCGATCGTGCAGCGCGCGGATGGCCACGTGGTCCGCGCGGCGGCGGAGGTCGGCAAGGGCGACCCGCTGCGGGTACGACTGGCCGACGGCGAGCTGGCCGCGACGGTCGATGGCTGAGTGGCGACGCGGCGCGGTGGGGAGTGGTGTGCTGAGATGAACGCGATGACTGACGACACGAAGGCCGGGCCGGACGAACGGCTCAGTTACGAGCAGGCCCGCGCCGAGCTGGCCTCGGTGGTGGAACGGCTGGAGGCCGGCGGCACGTCCCTGGAGGAGTCGCTGGCACTCTGGGAGCGCGGCGAGGCGCTGGCGGTGATCTGTCAACGCTGGCTGGATGGTGCGCGGGCGCGGATCGACGCCGCCCGGCAGGAGCCCGCTTCCTGACCGACCGCCGGTGGGGCGGCCGGAGCCGCCCCACCTCGGTACGTCAGTTGAACAGGCTGTACAGCTCGGCCGGCGCCTCGACGACCTGGTCCGCCGGCGGCTTCTGCGCGGCGGTGGCGGCACCGTAGTCGGAGTAGGTCATCTTGATCTCCTGGGCGGCGGTCTGCCCGGCCGCCGGCAACTGCAGCACCAACTCGCTGAGCCGGCCCTGCGGGTCCACCTTCGCGGTGAACGGGACGGTCTTCGCCTGGGTGCCCAGCGCGGCGATCGTGGCCGCGTTCAACGAGCCCGCCTCGGCGGCCTTGGTGACGTCGATGGTGCCGGCGTACGCGCCGGTGCCGGTGCTGCGGACCTCGGTGATGCCCTGGGTGAGCACCGCACTACCGGCCGGGTCGACCTTCTCGAAGTCGAAGCCGAGGTTGCGGTTGCCCTTGATCCGGTTCTGGTCCAGGTGCTGGTACTTGCCGAGGTTGAGCTGCTTGATTGCGGGCAGGCTGTCGGCGGTGGGGCCGCTCAGCTCCAGCTTGACCCAGCTGTCCGGCTTGAAGTGGACCACGTCGAGCTTCATCGCCAGGTCGGACGAGGGGCCACCGATCGCGATCTTCATCGCCGCGCTCTGGCTCGGCTGGTGCACCAGCCCCTCCGCCGTCGAACCGGCGCCGGCCAGGGTGAACCGGAAGTTCCCGTTGCTGATCTCCTTGGTGGAGTCGAGCAGGGCCTGCTTGGCGTCACCCGCCACCGGAGCACCGGACGCGCTCGCCGTGCCGGACGCACTCACCGTCGGGGACGGCGTCGATCCGGCGGTGCCGGTTCCGCTGGCGCAGGCGGCCAGTGCGGGCGTGATCAGAGCGGCGGCTACCAGGCCGGCGCCGAGTCGTCGAACAGTCATACGTGTCTCCCAAGGGGGTCACCCGACGACCTGGACGGCGCCGGAAACTCCGGCGACGCAGCAGCACCGTCGGCTGCGTCGCGCGACCCGGGCCGAGCAACGCGCCCGGGTCACGCCCTCCTTGTTCCCTGTCGACGGGTCGGACAATCACCCTTCGGGCCTGTTGCCCAGATTCGGCGCCGGCGGGGCCACCCCACCGGGTCGGTCAGCGCAGCGAGCCGGCCAGTTCGCGGAGTTCGTTGTCCCGGGCGTCGCCGACGACGATCACCGTGCGGGTCGGCTCCAGCAGGACCAGCGCCTGCTGGTTTCCCCGGGCCGTGTAGAGCTGCCAGGTGCGCCCGGCCAGCTCGGTGGGGCCCTGCGGCTGGCCCTGACTGGTCAGCTCGGCGGGGAGCAGGCGGTCCGCCGGAACGCTGCTCTGCAGCAGTTGGACGCCCCGCCCCTCCGGCGTGAGGTAGCCGAGTCGCAGGTTCGCACCGTCCTCGACGGTCTGGTAACGGGCGCTGACCGTCTTCCAGTCGCCGCTGAGCCCCTGCGGCTGGCTCACCGGAAAAACGTTCGCCGAACGGGCCTGCTCGATGGCGGGCGCCGGATCGACGGTGGTGGCCTGGTCGCCGCCGAGGAATCCCCGGTAGAACGCCAGCAGCAGCGCGATCGGGACGAGCAGCACCAGCAGCGAGATCGCCATGTCCTTCGGCGACCGCTCGGACTTGCCGGACACCGCCCGGGGCGGTGGGGTCGGGTCGGTTGCGGCGGGCTCACCACCGCGGCCGGCGGGGACGTCGGCCGGCGGCTGACCGTCGGGCGGCGTGCTGTCGGCGGGTACACGGTCGGCTGGCTGTGCGGGTTCCACCCCCTTATCTTCGCAGCCGCCCGACCGGCGGTATCCGGGCCATCACCGCCCCGCGCCGACGCCCGGTCGGCCATCGTGTGAGGATCAGCGACAAAGCCGTCAGTGGGGGCCTCCCCGCCGCCGGTCGTCCCCGCACCGTCGCGAGGAGGAGTAGCCGTCATGACGAACACCAGGACGCGGATCCCACAGGATCTCGACCGAAACCTTGCCCTCGACCTGGTCCGGGTCACCGAGGCCGCGGCGATGGCCGCCGGCCGGTGGGTCGGTCGAGGCGACAAGGAGGGCGGCGACGGGGCCGCGGTCGACGCGATGCGCAAGCTGATCAACTCGATCCAGATGCGCGGTGTGGTGGTGATCGGCGAGGGCGAGAAGGACAACGCCCCAATGCTCTTCAACGGCGAACACGTCGGCGACGGCACGGGCCCGGAGGTGGACGTCGCCGTCGACCCGGTGGACGGCACCACCCTGATGAGCAAGGGCATGCCGAACGCGGTGGCGGTGCTGGCCGTCTCCGAGCGCGGTGCGATGTTCGACCCCAGCGCCGTGTTCTACATGGAGAAGCTCGCCGTCGGGCCGGCGTACGCCGACGTGATCGACATCAACGCCGGTGTGGCGGAGAACCTGCGCCGGATCGCCAAGGTCAAGGGCACCGACGTCTCCGAGGTGACCGTCTGCGTGCTGGACCGGAGCCGTCACGACGACCTGGTCGCGCAGATCCGCCGGACCGGGGCGGGGATCCGGTTCATCTCCGACGGCGACATCGCGGGCTCCATCGCGGCGGCCCGGGGCGAGTCGGACGTCGACGTCCTGATGGGCATCGGCGGTACCCCGGAGGGCATCATCTCCGCGTGCGCGCTGAAGTGCATGGGCGGTGCGATGCAGGCCAAGCTGTGGCCGCGTGACGAGCAGGAGCGGGAGAAGGCGATCGCCGCCGGGCACGACCTGGACCGGGTGCTGGGCACCGACGATCTGGTCACCGGCGACAACTGCTTCTTCGTGGCGACCGGGGTCACCTCGGGCGACCTGCTGCGCGGGGTGCGTTACCGGGCGGGCGGCGCGTACACCCAGTCGATCGTCATGCGCTCGAAGAGCGGCACCATCCGGGTGATCGACTCGTACCACCGGCTGGAGAAGCTGGCGCTCTACTCCGCTGTCGACTTCGACGGTCGTCCGCTGGCCGAGCAGGAGTGACAGCCACCGACACGGCGACCCCGCAGACCCTGTCGGCCGCCCGCCGGATCACCGGCGTCGCGCTGGCGTCGGCCTCCGGGGTCGCGGTGGCGGTGCAGTCGCGCATCAACGGCGAGCTGGGGGTACGCCTCGACGACGGTTTCGCCGCCGCGGTCATCTCGTTCGGCGTCGGTCTGCTGGTGCTGCTGGTGCTGGTGCCCGCGACCCCCGGTGGTCGGCGGGGGCTGGCCGCGACGCGGCGGGCGCTGCGGACCGGCGCGCTGCGGCCTTGGCAGTGCCTCGGCGGGATGTGCGGAGCCTTCCTGGTGGCCACCCAGGGCCTCACCATCGGCACGTTGGGCGTGGCGGTCTTCACCGTGGCGGTGGTCGCCGGTCAGACCGGCAGCAGCCTCGCCGTGGACCGGGCCGGGATCGGGCCGACCGGCCGGCAGCCGGTCACCCGACAGCGGCTGGCCGGCGCGGTGCTCACCGTGCTGGCGGTCGGCCTGGCGGTGGGCGACCGTCTTGGCGACCTGGGCGCGCTGGCGCTGGCCCTGCTACCGCTGCTCGCCGGGGTGGGTATCGCCTGGCAGCAGGCCGTCAACGGCCGGGTCCGAGCGGCGGCCGACAGTGCGTTGACCGCCACCCTTGTCAACTTCGCCGTCGGCACGGTCACCCTGCTCGTCGCGTTCGCGATCGACATCGCCGTACGCGGCTGGCCGGGCGGCGACCTGCCGACCGAGCCGTGGCTCTACCTGGGCGGCCCGATCGGCATCGTGTTCATCGCGATCGCCGCCGCGATCGTCCGCTTCACCGGCGTTCTGCTGCTCGGTCTGGCCACCATCGCCGGGCAGATCGTGGGCGCCGTCCTGCTGGACCTGATCCTCCCCACGGCGGCCTCGCACCCGGGTGTGAAAACCCTGTTCGGGGCGGCGCTGACCTTGGTGGCGGTGCTGATCGCCGCGCTGGCGCCACCCGCTCGCCGCTGACCAGCCGCTCGCCGCTGACCAGCCGCCCGCCGCCGACCAGCGCCCGCCAAGAGTTCAGCCGCACCCCGAAGGTTCACTGCGGCGGCGATTGCGACGGGTACGGCGGATCAGGCACCGTCGGTGGACGCGTGGGGTAGGGCGCAGGCGGATAGGGCCCGTGCGGCGGATAGGGCGCATAGGGCGGGCGCGGCGGGTACCGGCGCTCGAACCCACGGGCCGGGTCCACCAGCCGCGCGATCCGGGTGGCCAGCAGCACGCCCGGCACCGTGGCCAGCAGGGCGAGCGCCACCGCGAACCGGGTCCGCGACGGGGTGCCGTACAGCCAACCGACGAGCGGCAGCCCGGCCAGGAGCGCGGTGAACAGGAGCCCGAGCAGGACCCACCGGACCCATCGGGGCAGCGCACCCTGGTAGGAGCCTCGGACGATCAGGGCCGCCGCCGTCAGGACCCCCAGTGGCAGGACGAGGAACAACAGGGCCAGGGACGTCCCGCTGTCGTCGTCGCGCTCCCACACCGCGGCCAACACGATCCCCGCGACCAGCATCGACGCACTGCCGGCGATCCCCCACCAGCGGGGACCTCCGCCGCGGCGGATCGCCAGGTGGCCGGCGAGCACGGTGACCGCGCAGCCGAGGGTGAGCGCGAGCGCGACGGCGAGCAGCAGGTCGGTTTCGCGGTCGCCGGGTCCGCCACCGCTCAGCCGGCGCGGTTTGTCCCACGACGTGGCGATCTGCCCCTCCTCGAAGAGGAACCCGTCGCGCTGCCAGCCACCGTCGGGCAGGCGGCGCAGAAACCCGTCCCGGCCGTTGGCGACCAGCACCTCGTGACCACCGTTGGTGTGGGGATAGACGACCAGATCGCGGGAGGCGAAGTGCCGGTGGATGTCGCCCGGGTTCGGCGACCGCCGGGCCAACTCCTCGCGCTGCCCGTCGGGCACCTCCCAGGCCACCCGCCAGGTCGCACCGGCGTCGTCACTCTCCTCGACCCGTAGGTGCCCGGTGACGACCCGGTAGCAGCGCCGGGGCTCATCCGCAGCGCACGCCTGTTGTTGCCCGACCTCCTGGCCGGACAGTCGCCGCTGCTCCTCCTCCGTGGCGGGCCGCCAGGTGGTCGCGCCGTCCTCGCTGACCGCCCACTGCCCGTCCGTCGGACCGGCCGGCCAGTCCGATGAGCTGTAGCCGCTGCCGACCGAGATCGCCGGGTGGCCGTCGAGCGTCGCGGTGCTCACTGCGTATGGATAGTGGATCGCGCTGGTCGCGGCCACCGCCAACACCGCCGGTGGCAGCACCACCAGCAGCCGGACCAGCCGGGCGGTCCGTTGACGTACCGGGCGGCGACGTGACCGCGTCCAACTCCACCAGGCCAGGCCGAGTGCCGGCAGGGTGAGCAGGTCGGTCCAGTCGGCCCGGACCAGCGACGGCCCGGCCAGCACGGTCCAGGCCGAGGAGGCGAGCTCGGCGGCGTACCCGCTGGATTTGACGACGGCGAACCCGACGCCCACCGCGACCAGGCCGGCCACCGCGGCGGCCCGGGACGGCAGCCGTGGCACCAGGAGGGTCAGCAGCACCGCGACCAACGGCGGGGCGAGCACCAGGCCGGCGACGTCGCTCAGCTTGCCGGTCACCAGGCCGGGGAAAGCCGCCTTCAGCACATGGTCGTTGACCAGCAGCAGGACCAGCGCGAACACTGTGGCGGGGTGGCAGAGCCAGGACAGCGTGGTGGGTGCGCCGTCCTGCGGTGTCTCGGAGCCCGTCATCCCCTCAGGATCCGGTCGAGCTGTCTCGATCCGGACTCAGGTCGGCCTGGGTCCGGTACCGACGCTCAGCCGGCGTCGGAGGAGTGCCCGGGGAAGAGGTGCGCGCTCGGGTCGATGGCCACTGCCGCGTTGTTGACCGCAGTCGCCGCCTCACCGAAGCCGGTGGCGATCAGCCGGACCTTGCCCGGGTACTCGGTGATGTCACCCGCCGCGAAGACCCGGGGCAGGTTGGTGGCCATCGCGCTGTCGACCAGGATGTGCCGGCGGTCCAGCCGTAGCCCCCACTCGGCGAGCGGGCCCAGGTCGGCCGTGAAGCCGAGGGCGGCCACCACAGTGTCCACCGGCAGCGTCTCGGTCGCGCCGCCGCGCACCGTCACCTCGGCACCGGTCACCACCCCGTCCCCGAGCAGTCTGGTGACCTCGGCGTTGACCACCACCCGCACCGGCAGGGACAGCACCCGGGCGACCGTCGAGGCGTGGGCCCGGAACTTCTCCCGGCGGTGCACCAGGGTCACCGAGCGGGCCAGCGGTTGCAGCGCCAGCGCCCAGTCGAAGGCGGAGTCGCCGCCACCGACGATCAGCACGTCCCGATCGGTCAGCTCGGTCGGCTCGGTCACGAAGTAGACGATCCCGGAGCCGGGGGCGCCGTCGGCGCACGGCAACGGCCGAGGGCTGAAGCTGCCGAGCCCGCCGGTGACCACGATCGCGCCGCACGCAAGCTGCTCGCCACCGGCCAGGCCGAGCACCGGGCGACCGTCGGCGTACGCGAGCTTCTCCGCCCGGGTGCCGAGCAGGTACTGCGGACCGAACGGGGCGGCCTGGGCCACCAGGTTGGCCACCAGGTCGCGGCCCTTGACCGCGGGGAAGCCGGCGACGTCGAGGATCAGCTTCTCCGGGTACATGGCGGTGACCTGACCGCCCGGCTCGGGCAACGCGTCGATCACCGCCACCGACAGCCCTCGGAACCCGGCGTAGTACGCGGCGAAGAGGCCGGCCGGACCGGCCCCGATCACGGCGACATCGACCTCGCGCATGGCGTACCGTCGCTTTCCGCTCACGGATCAACGCGTGCTGATCTCGACCGTAAGCGGGCGGCGACGGTCGGGCAAGCACGTCCCAGAGGCGCGCCGGAGAATCGCCTCAGGGCAGGCTGAGCGTGGACCCCGAGTAGTCCGGGCCGCCCACGGCGGGTCGCCGCCGACGGAACAGGATCGCCGCCACCACCCCGCCGAGCAGGCCGAACAGGTGCCCCTGCCAGGAGATCCGCTCGTCGGTGGGGAGGATGCCGACCAGCTGCCAGCCGTAGAGCAGGCCGACCAGGAGGAAGACCGCGAAGTTCCACCAGCTGCGCTCGACGATGCCCCGGGTGAGCAGGATGCCCAGGTAGCCGAAGATGACACCGCTGGCGCCGACCACCACCGAGTTGGGTGAGCCGGTGAACCACACGCCGAGCCCGCTGACCAGGATGATGATCAGAGTCGACCAGAGGAACCGGCGGGCGCCGGCGGCAAGGACGAAGGTGCCCAGCAGGATCAGCGGGATGCTGTTGCTGTAGAGGTGGTCGAAGCCGTGGTGCAGGAACGGGGAGAAGAAGACCCCGTCCAGCCCGTCGATGCGCTTCGGGATGATGCCGGCGGTGGCGTCCAGGCCGAACGCGAGCCCCTGGTCGACGGCCTCGATGAGGAAGAGGAACGGGACCACCGCGCACATGGCGACGAACGCCCGGCCGAGCGCGGCGTAGAACGCCTCGGTGCCGAACCGGTAGGGGTCGCCGCTTGACGGGTGCAGGGTCACTCCACAACTGCTATCAGCAAAAGCGGCCGACCGCCACTCACGTCCCGTCCGGGTACGCGCGAAGGCGGGGCGGTGAAGAGCCACCTGCCCCGCCTTCGACAGCCGTCAGTAGTGCCCGTTGTTCTGGAAGTAGGTCCAGGCGCCGCAGGGCGTCTTGTACCTGCCCTTGATGTAGCCCAACCCCCACTTGATCTGCGTGGCCGGGTTGGTGCGCCAGTCGGACGCGACGGAGCCCATCTTGCTGCCCGGCAGAGACTGCGGGATGCCGTACGCACCGGACGAGGAGTTGCTGGCCTTGTGGTTCCAGCCACTCTCCTTGGTCCAGAGCTTCTCCAGGCAGGGGAACTCGGCGATGCCGAAACCCGCGCTGATCATCAGGGCGCAGCCGGTCTTGCGGTTGCCGCTGTATTCGGCGCAGGACGCCGGGATCGGCCCGTCGTACGGCTTGGCGGGCGCGTTGGCGGCGGCACGCTCGCGCTTGCGGGACGCCGCGGCGGCCTCGGCCCGGCGGGCCCGCTCGGCGGCCTCCTTGGCGGCCTGCTTCGCCCGCAGCTTGGCCTGGTACTCGGCGGCCCGCTGCTTGGAGAACTGCACCTGGTGGGCGGCCTGCCGCTCGCGCTGGTACGCGAGGTCGGCCCGGTCGACCTCGAGACTGACCTGCTCGGTCAGACCCTGTTGCTGGGTTTCCCGGTCTTCGCCCAGGTAGAAGCCACCGGCAACGCCCACGGAGAGCAGCGCTACAGCAGCCGTACGGGCGCCCAACCGGCTCCACAGCCGACTCACGAAGTGGTCCCTTCGTCGGGAGCAAGGACGTGGCGCGGCGCAGACCACAGGTGGGCCGTCAGCCGTGCCACGAGCGCCCCGACCGGTTGCCGGTCGCGCCGACGCACCGACCTTCGCCGATGTCGTCCGTCTCGGGACGAACGATCGCCAACGATTCCGGTGGTGCATGGACGCTCGTGAGACACGATTGCGCACAGTGAGGCTGATGGGAAACCAACCAGGCCGTTTGTGATCTGCGCCACACCGAAAATGGGGACGAAAACCCACAAAAGGGCCGTCAGATCGGAATGTCCTCCAGAAGGTCGGTGACCATCGCGGCGATCGGCGACCGCTCCGAACGGCTGAGGGTGACGTGCGCGAAGAGCGGATGGCCCTTGAGCGCTTCGATGACAGCCGTCACCCCGTCGTGCCGGCCGACCCGCAGATTGTCCCGCTGGGCCACGTCGTGGGTGAGCACCACCCGGGAGCCCTGCCCGATCCGGGACAGCACGGTCAGCAGCACCCCGCGCTCCAGCGACTGGGCCTCGTCCACGATCACGTAGGCGTCGTGCAGGCTGCGCCCACGGATGTGGGTCAGTGGCAGCACCTCCAGGATGCCCCGCGAGGTGACCTCCTCCAGCACGTTCTCGTGCACCACCGCGCCGAGCGTGTCGAAGACCGCCTGGGCCCACGGCGACATCTTCTCCGACTCCGAGCCCGGCAGGTAGCCCAACTCCTGGCCACCGACGGCGTAGAGCGGGCGGAACACGATCACCTTCTTGTGCCGGCGGCGCTCCATCACCGCCTCCAACCCGGCGCAGAGCGCCAGCGCCGACTTGCCGGTGCCGGCCCGGCCACCCAGCGAGACGATCCCGATCGACTCGTCCAACAGCAGGTCGAGAGCGATCCGCTGCTCGGCCGAGCGGCCGTGCAGCCCGAACGCCTCCCGGTCGCCCCGGACCAGACGTACCGACTTGTCCGGCAGCACGCGACCGAGCGCGGAACCACGCCCCGAGTGCAGCACCAGACCGGTGTGGCAGGGCAGCCCGGCCGCCTCGTCGAGGTCGAGCGTCTCGCCGGCGTACAGCTGGCCGATCTGCTCCTCGCTCAACTCCATCTCCGACATGCCGGTCCAGGTCGGGTCGCTGGCCTGGCCGTGGCGGTACTCGTCGGCACGCAGACCCACCGAGGCCGCCTTGACCCGCAGCGGCATGTCCTTGCTGACCAGGGTCACCTCCCGCCCCTCGGCGGCGAGGTTGAGCGCGACGGAGAGGATCCGGGCGTCATTGCTCTCGGTGCGGAAACCGGGCGGCAGGACGCCGTCGTCGGTGTGGTTGAGCTCCACCCGCAGGGTGCCGCCGACGTCGTTGGCAGGCACCGGGCGGTCGAGTCGGCCGTGCCGAACCCGCAGGTCGTCGAGCATCCGCAACGACTGCCGGGCGAACCAGCCCAGCTCCGGATGGTGCCGCTTGCCTTCCAGCTCGGTGATGACCACCAGAGGTAGCACCACCTCGTGCTCCGCGAACCGGTGGAACGCCGCCGGATCGGAGAGCAGCACCGACGTGTCCAGGACAAAGGCCTGGCCGGCTGGTCGTGGCTCCTTGGGGTCGGCCGGCGCGGTGGCCGCCGAACGGCGGCTCCTGGTGGCTCGGCGGGGCGTGGCAGTCGCGGCCGGGGTCTGGTCGGCACCGGCGATGGTACGGCGAGTCGTCACAGGCCTGCTCCGACGGATGGGCACCCGCCACCCGTGTTCCGCCTCCTCCGGTGCCCGGGGACACGGGGTCGGATGCGGAACCCCATGCGCGAGGTCGCAGATCCGGGCGAACCGGCTGGCTCGGGAGAACCCCGTGCCATGCCTAGACGCTAGCCCCGCCTGACCTTCCCGGCTAGAGGCCGAACGTGGATCTCCCAAGACGCGCTCATGAACAGCCCTCCGCCGACGCCCGCACCAGCCGAAAGGCATTGTCGTGAACGCGGCGGAACCGGCCGGGATGCATGCCCCCTGCGCGCATCCCGGCCGGTGGGGCCACCGTCACCGGTCTGACGTGACCCCGACGGTGCGTGTCCGCCGCGGACGACGCACCGCGCTCGTGGCGCCGGTCGGCGGGGCAGCCCGCCGACCGACCTCACCCGCTACGTCGGACAAGCGTGCCGGTCGGGTGCCGCCCGGTGATCGGGGCGGCCGGCGCGCTGAACGACGAGCCGGTGTACGTGGTGCCAGGGCGTTCGACCGCACCGGCGGAGCGGACCACGCCAGCGGGCGAGACCGACAGGGCCGAGGCGATCGCCGCCTGGGCGTCCCGACGACGCCGGTTCCAGGCGCCCCGGTCACCGTCGAAGTAGCCCTGCCGGTAACCGAAGCGGTAGCCGATGCGGTAGCTGAGCTGCCCGTGCAGACGGCCGGCCGCGTAACTGGTGGCACCGAGCACCAGGACGAGGAACACCGCGAGAAAAGGGCTCATCGGGCAGCTCCGGCCCAGCCGGGACGCCAGGTCATCGCTCCTCCGGCTCGATCGTGGTGGGGTCGGCGACGAGCAGCCGGTCCAGGTCGTCGGTGCTGACCTCCTCGACCAGCTCGACGCTGATCCGGCAGCCGTCCAGCACGACCTCGGCCACCGACGACCGGCGGATCTCGCCGCCGGCGTCGTAGACCCGGACACTCAGCTCCGGGCAGCCGAGATGGGTACGCCACGCGTTCCACTCGGCACGATCACCGACGCTCAGCGACAGGTAGCGGCAGCCTCGGGCCAGGTAGAGGCGCCAGGGGGCGGTAAGCCCCGCGGCGACCCCCTCGGCGATCAGCCCGAAGGCCTGGGCGCGGGTGGCGAGCTCGGTCACCACGACCCCCCGGCACCGGGGGCGTGACGCATGTGAGCACCAATCGTCTCATGCACGTGACACACCGTAGATTGTCCCATGGGCGTGACAGTATCAGCTTTTCGTCCGGTTACGTTTGCCACTACGTTCATCTATTCTGCCCGCGTGACACCCCTCAACAGTGGCACTGACTCGTTTACCGGAAATCCGAACCCCTCGTCACGTCCGCGTGACAGTGGCGAGGCGGGCCGCGCACCCGCAGTCGGCTGGCCGTACCGTCACGGGGTGACCGAGACGGCCAATGCGCGGAAGATCGCCTTCGCCACCTTCGTCCGGCGAGCCCTGGACGAGGCACGGGCGACCCGAGCCTGGAGCGGCACCGAGGTGTCCCGGCGCACCGGCGTCTCCCGGCAGACCATCAACCGCTGGGTCCGGGGCGACTGGGCCAGCGATCCGGAGGCCGAGCGGGTGGTCGCCTTCTGCGAGGGCCTGGGGTTGAACCCGGCCGCCGCCTTCGCCGCGCTCGGCTGGGACCGCGCCGCGACCGGCCCCCGCACCGGCCAGGCCGCCCCTCCGATGGACCCCGACGTGGAGGCGCTGCTGCGCCGTCTGGTCGATCCGCAGGTGTCGGACGCGGAGAAGTTCCACATCCGGGAAACCATCAGATATCTCGCATACCGCCCAACGCTGCCGGTCGATGTCCGAAAAAGGGGCAATCAGGCAGGCTAGTTCCTCAGATAGCGAAAGAACGCCTGGTCAGGTTCATTCGTTTGCCTCCGGGGCTGGAACGGGCACGCTAGCGTCCCTATTCGTACTGCTTGGGCTCGTCATCGGCGGGGGGACGGGACAAGGCCGAACCCAGCCCTGCGGGACAGAAGGAGGGGTCTGTCCATGACCCTGAAGTGGTTGGCAGTCGTGGTCGCAACGGTGTCGGTGACACTGTGGGCGACCGGCAACACGGTGACCCTCGCGGTCGACGGCGGGCAGCTGCCGCTGCTCGTCAACCTCTTTGCGCTCGTCACCGCCGGCACCGCGGTCGTCCTGGCCGTCGTCGCCGAGCTGCACGAGCGTCTGAACAACCGAATCAGCGCGCTCACCGAGTTCCTGGTGGCCCGGCTCACCGAGATCGAGAACCACACCGGCGATCGCAACACCGGGTTCGTGGAGGGCTACCTGTTGAGCCACGGCCAGGAGGCGGCAGTGGTGCCGTTCGGGCGGCGCGGACGAGGAGCCGCCGAACGCTGATCGCGTACCGCTGAATGGGCCCGCTCGGCCAGGAATGAGCCTGGATCGCCGGGGTACGCTGACGCGCGTGCCGCCGTTGAATCTGGGCAATCAGCAGCCGAGAACCCCGTTGAACGCCGACCAGGCCTGGCGGACAACCGCCAGCCGGGCGGCCGGGACCGTGCTCTTCTTCGACTTCGACGGCACGCTCGCGCCCGTCGACGACGATCCGACCGCGGTACGCCCGGCGCCCAAGGCGTTGGCCGCGATCGAGGCGCTCGCCCCGGTCGTGCAGCGGGTCGCGATCGTCTCCGCCCGACCCGTCGAGTTCCTTCGGGATCAGCTCGGCGGGCTCGTCGGCGTGGACCTCTACGGCCTCTACGGGCTGGAGCACAGCCACTCCGGCGGCGAGACAGTCACCGAACCGGCCGCGCTGCCCTGGGTGCCGACCATGGCGGAGCTGGCCGACCTGGCTCGGGCGGAACTGCCGCCCGGCACGCTTGTGGAGTACAAGCGGCTCTCGGTCGCGCTGCACTGGCGTACCGCCCCGCAACTCGGCGCGACCGTGCAGCAGTGGGGGCAGGCACAGGCCGACCGTCTGGGGCTGCGCTCGCAGGCCGGGCGGATGGTGCTGGAGCTCAAGCCACCGGTCGACCGGGACAAGGGCATGGTGATCGGCGAGGCGATCAAGGGCGCCACCGGCGCCTGGTACTTCGGCGACGATGTCTCCGACATCAAGGCCTTCGCCGCGCTGCGCGCTCGCGCCGCCGCCGACCCGGACTTCCTCGGTGTCTGCGTGGCGGTGGCCAACCCGGAGACCGGACAAGAGGTGGCCAACGCCGCCGACCTGACCATCGAGTCGCCGGCCGCCCTGGGCGACTTCCTCACCCGGGCGCTGACCCACCTGCCCTGACCTGATCGGGCGGCGACCGACGACGTCGCCGCCGGGTCAGGCCCCGTAGCGGCGTTGTCTGGTGGCGTACGAGCGCAGGGCCCGCAGAAAGTCGATGTGCCGGAAATCCGGCCAGTTGAGCTCGCAGAAGTAGAACTCCGAGTGCGCGGACTGCCAGAGCATGAAACCGGACAGCCGCTGCTCGCCGCTGGTGCGGATGACAAGGTCCGGGTCGGGTTGGCCCCGGGTGTAGAGGTGCTCGGCGATGTGCTCGACGTCCAGCACCTCGGCCAACTCCTCGATCGTGCCCCCGGTGGCGGCGTGCTCGAGCAGCAGCGAACGGACCGCGTCGGTGATCTCCCGGCGACCGCCGTAGCCCACCGCGATGTTGACCTCCGCGCCGCCGGTGCGCTCGCGGGTGCGCTCCTCGGCGCCCTTGAGCGCCGCCGCGGTCTGCGCCGGCAGCAGGTCGAGCGCCCCGACGATGCGCAGTCGCCAGGGGTTGCCCTCCTCGGAGAGCTCCACCACCAGGTCCTCAATGATCTTGAGGAGCGGGTCCAGCTCGGCGGCCGGACGGCGCAGGTTGTCGGTGGCCAGCAGGTAGAGGGTCACGTGCCCGACGCCGGCCTGGTCACACCAGCCGAGGACATGCTTGATCTTTGCCGCGCCGACCCGGTGCCCGTCGTTCGGGTCGACGAAACCCATCTCCCTCGCCCATCGGCGGTTGCCGTCGCACATCACCCCGACATGCCGGGGCACCGGCTTACCCGCGAGCTTCGCCGTGAGCCGGCGCTCGTACACGGAGTAGATAAGGTTCCGCAGCGTCATCACCTAGCAGCGTAGCGACCCTTCGGCCAGTTCACTGCCTCGGAGCCCCATCCCCACCGCCCAGACCGGCACCGATCAGTGCGAGCGTACGAGCGGTGAGGCGTCCGTCACCCAGTCCCAACTCGACCACGTCGTAGAACACCCGGTCGTCCCGACGGGCGGCCCGGACCGCCGCGTCCACCACCCGTCGTCGCCGGGCCAACCAGGCCGCGACCGAACTATGCCGCAGGTGGGTCCCGAGGCGACGACGCAACCCGTCGGCGTAGCGGCCTGCCGCGCCCTCGGGCGACCGGGCCGCCGCCGACCCGGCGAGCGCGCCGGAGAGCAACGCGTAGAAGATGCCCTCCCCGGTGAACGGATTGATCAGTGACAGGGCGTCCCCGGCGAGCAGGGTGCGCCCTCGCCCCGGCGACGGTCGGTGGGTGGAGAGCGGCAGATGATGCGCGCGCAACGCGGTCACGGTCGCCAGATCGGTGCCGGGCAGCAGAGCGGCCAGTCGGTCCAGCAGGTACGCGCGGCTCAGCGGCTCACCGCGCAGGACCTCCCCGTACCCGACGTTCGCCCGTCCGTCACCGATCGGAAACGACCAGGCGTACGCCGGCCAACGCGCCTTCGAGGTGACGATGAGTTGCTCGGACGGGCCGGGCAGAGCCGGGGCGTACCCCCGGATGGCCAGCGCGAGGTGCCGGTCGGGGTTCGGCTGGTGGCCGAGCGCCCGGCGTACCACCGAACCGGCGCCGTCCGCGCCGATCACCACCCGACCGGACACCTGCCCGTCGAGCACCACCCGGTCCGCGCGCGGCTCGACCTGGCGCACGGTGTGCCGGCGCAGCTGGGCACCGGCGGCCACCGCGGCCGCCACCAGCCGCGCGTCGAAAACCTCCCGGGGCACTGTGTACGCGGGTCGGGGCAGCGCCCGAGCCACCGCACCGCCACCGGGCGAGATCATGCGCAACGCCGGCAGCGGCGCGTAGCCCGCCACCGCCTCGGTCACCCCCAGCTCGGCGAGCACGTCCACCGAGTGCGCGGCGATCCCGTCACCACACGCCTTGTCCCGGGGAAAATCGGCCCGGTCCAGCAGCAGCACGCTGGCACCGGCCCGGCGCGCCGTCAGCGCGGCTGCCGCCCCGGCCGGCCCCGCCCCCACCACCACCACGTCGAACTCGTCGCCCACCATGCGCCTCCCTCCAGTCCGACGGGGCGCGGCCGCTCTCGCCGGGCGACCCGGTCGGCCTTGCGGCCGGCCGCCCGACGATCTCCGCAGCCGTCCCGGCGCCGGCCGCTGTGACCGACGCCACCCGCCATCCTGCCCCCTGCCCGCGCGCGAAGACCGCTCCCGCACCGGGCCGGCCGGTCTCACCCACCCCCCCTTTGCTCTGCACCCGCGGATGCGACGGTCACCGTCCGCGACTGTCGCCTATCGGGGTGCAGAGCAAAGGACGGTGCAGAGCAGAGGAGGGGGGACGGGCAGGTGCTGGGCCGCGGTCGGCCGCCGGGTCGGCACCCAGCGGCGTCGGTGCGGGGCTCCAACCGCGGTCAGGGTCGGGGTTCAGGTCGTGCGTCGTCGGGGGCGCGGGCGGCGCGGCGAAGGCCGTACAGGGTCAGCCCTGCCGCCGCCACCAGGGGGCCTCCGTCGCGGACCAGGCCGTCTACACCCAGCAGCCACCAGCACAGCGGCAGATCCACGGCGAGTACGGCCACAGTGACGACGACCAGCACGCCGCGCGCCCAGTCCTTGCCCCGCATCAGGAACGCGGTGCAGAACAGCACGGCGTAGCTGGCGGTGATGCCCGCGCCGAACCAGAACAGCACGGCCGGCACCGCGGTCAGTCGATCGTCCAGGATGGAGCCTCCGGCTACCAGGGCCGGCACCAGCATCAACGGGCTGTAGGTGAAGGCCGCCACCCGGCTGGTCAACAGCCAGGCGCTGGCCTGTGGTCGGCGTGGCGGGGTCTCCCGCCAGGAGATGCCGTCCCGGTCGATGACGAGGCGTGGACGGTGCCGGACCAGGTGCCCGGCCAACGCCGACGAGCGGTAGAGCAACCAGACCACCGCGACACAGAGCGCCGTGAGAATGGCGAAGCCGAGCAGGCCGGGCAGTGGCGGCACCCCCTGCCGGGGCACGATGAGCCGGCCGACCGCGAAGATCGTGGTGACCGCGAGGATCAGCCCGAACGGGCGGGCCACCGTACGACCCCGTCGCACGTGCCCGATCAGCAGCAGGAAGCCGAACGAGCGCAGCATGGCCCAGCCGGTCCGTACGGCCAGCCCGAATCCCTGTTCCGGGGCGTACCACCAGTTGAGCAGCTCGACCACGACGGTGGCCGCCGCCGTCGTCGCCAGCAGGGTGGTGAGCACCCGGACGGCGGACGGCCGCCGGACCTGGGTCTCGGCGGCCGTCCTCATGAAATCCGATGTTGCCCGCGATGGGGCTCGTTCACACCTACCGCTGCGGCTGCGCGGCGTCCAGGCGGGCGCGCAGCGCGTCCAACTCGGCCCAGAGCACGCCGGGCAGCTTGTCACCGAACTTCTCGAACCACTCGGTGATCATCGGCAGCTCGTTGCGCCACTCGTCCGGGTCGACCTTCAGCGCGATCCGGACGTCCTCCGGGGTCATGTCCAGGCCCTCGACGTCCAGGGCGTCCGGCGCGGGGACCATGCCGACCGGCGTCTCGACCGCGTCGGCCGTGCCCTCGATCCGCTCGACGACCCACTTGAGCACCCGGGAGTTCTCCCCGAAGCCCGGCCAGAGGAACGAGCCGTCCGGGTCCTTGCGGAACCAGTTGACGTAGTAGATCTTCGGCAGCTTCGCCTCGTCGCCGTCGGCGCCCTTGCCCATCTCGATCCAGTGCCGGAAGTAGTCCCCGGCGTTGTAGCCGATGAACGGCAGCATCGCCATCGGGTCCCGCCGGACCACGCCGACGGCGCCGGACGCGGCGGCGGTGGTCTCCGAGGAGAGCGTGGCACCCATGTAGACGCCGTGCACCCAGTCGCGGGCCTCGGTCACCAGCGGGACGGTGTCCTTGCGGCGTCCGCCGAAGAGGATCGCGTCGATCGGCACGCCGTTCGGGTCGAAGTACTCGTCGGCGAGGATCGGGCACTGGGTGATCGGGGTGCAGAACCGGCTGTTCGCGTGGGAGGACAGGCTGTCGCTCTCCGGCGTCCAGTCGTTGCCCTTCCAGTCGATCAGGTGCGCCGGCGGCTCACCCATGCCCTCCCACCAGACGTCGCCGTCGTCGGTGAGGCCGACGTTGGTGAAGACGGAGTTGCCCCGGTCCAGCGTGCGCATGGCGTTGGCGTTGGTCTTCCAGTCGGTGCCGGGCGCGACGCCGAACAGGCCGTACTCGGGGTTGACGGCGTAGAGGCGGCCGTCCGGGCCGAACCGCATCCAGGCGATGTCGTCGCCGATGGTCTCGACCTTCCAGCCGGGAATCGTCGGCTCCACCATGGCGAGGTTGGTCTTACCGCAGGCCGAGGGGAACGCGCCGGCGATGTGGTAGGTCTTGCCCTCCGGCGAGGTGATCTTGAGGATCAGCATGTGCTCGGCGAGCCAGCCCTCGTCCCGGCCCATCACGCTGGCGATTCGCAGCGAGTAGCACTTCTTGCCCAGCAGCGAGTTGCCGCCGTAACCCGAGCCGTACGACCAGATCTCCCGGCTCTCCGGGAAGTGCGAGATGTACTTGGTGTCGTTGCACGGCCAGGCCACATCCTGCTGGCCGGGGGCGAGCGGGGCGCCGATCGAGTGCAGCGCGTGCACGAAGTCCGCGTTGTCACCCATGGCCTCGAGGACCCGGGCGCCCATCCGCGTCATGATGCGCATCGACGCGACCACGTACGGGCTGTCGGTGATCTCGACACCGAACATCGGAGACTCGGCCTCGACCGGCCCCATGACGAACGGGATGACGTACATGGTGCGACCGCGCATGGATCCCCGGTACAGATCCGTCATCGTCCGCTTCATCTCGGCCGGCGCCATCCAGTTGTTGGTGGGGCCGGCGTCCGCCTCGTCGACGGAACAGATGTAGGTGCGCTCCTCGACCCGGGCGACGTCCGTCGGGTCGGTGCGCGCGTAGAACGAGTTGGGCTTCTTCTCCGGGTTGAGCCGGATCAGGGTGCCGGACTCGACCAGCTCATCGGTGAGGCGGCGCCACTCCTCGTCGGACCCGTCCACCCAGACGACACGGTCGGGGGTGGTCAGTTCCGCGACCTCACGGACCCAGGCGAGCAGTTTCGGATGGGACGTCGGGGCCTGATCAATACCCCGCACAACAGCCGGAGCAACCATGACACATCTCCTTGTGGTCGACGCTGACCGATCTATGGGATGCACGAGACTCGGCGGCGCGATGCGTCGCCTTCGTGGAAACCTGGGATTGGCCTCAGCGTAAACCGGGCAGCCTTCCGAGTCAGTGGGACAGGTTGTGAAGAACTGCACAAGCTACGGCCTCGCTGCGGCATCACGAGCTGATACCCGCTTTCCCGCGCAGTTTCACGCAAATCTTGTTGTGCACCCCGGCGGAAGCTTGTTGCGGTCGGGCCGTGGACCTGCCCCGCCGACCGGTGCGGTGATTCCCGTTCCGCGGCGGCTCAGTCCTCCCAATTGGCTACGCGCTGTGCGGTGGTTACGTACACGGCGCTGGGCCCCTCCGGGAGACCACGCCCGCTTGCCGTTGCTACCCCTCTGACTGGCCGGCAGCCGGTAGGATCCCTCCGTGGCCGCCACGATGACCGGGGAACAACCGGGTCCCCGGCAGACCCGGCGGGGTCTCGTCGGCGTACTCCTCGACCGCTTCGGTCACCTCATCCGCGAGATGAGCAAGTTCGCCACCGTGGGTGGTTTCGCCTTCCTTGTCGACTTCGCGCTCTTCAACTACCTGACGAGCAAGCACGGCGTCGAAGAGCTGACGGCGAAAACGATCTCCACCGTGATCGCGGCGTCCGTCGCCTTCGTGGGCAACCGGTTCTGGACGTGGCGGCACCGCCAGCGCAACAACGCGGCCCGCGAGTACGCGCTCTTCTTCTTCTTCAACGCTGTCGGTCTCGGCATCACGGTGGCCTGCCTAGCGCTCAGCCGCTACGGGCTCGGAGCCATCTGGCCGGCCGTGTTCCAGACGCGCCTGGCGGACAATCTCGCCAGCTACATCGTCGGCACGGGGTTCGCCACGCTGTTTCGATTCTGGTCGTACCGGCGGTTCGTCTTCGTCGAAGCGGGAACCCCGACCCTTCCGCAGGTGAATCCCGACCGGGACCACGGGGCGTGACCTGCCGCCCACCTCGTTCGGCCGGTGATCGCCGGCCGCACCGACTGCCCTAAGGTGTTTCGCATGCGTCTTGTCCGCCTGCTGCCTGAGCGCTGGCAGAAGTTCATCCACGAGGCGCTCAAGTTCGGCATCGTCGGCGGCATCAACACCGTCATCAATTACGCGGTGTTCAATGCCCTTGCACTGACCGTTTTCGTCAACGGTCAGTTGAAGGCGACCGTGATCGCGACGATCGTCGCGACCATCACGTCGTACCTCATGAATCGGCATTGGACGTACCGCGATCGCCCGAAATCGGCACTTCGCCGGGAATATCTCCTTTTCTTCCTTTTCAATGGCGCCGGCCTGCTCATTGAGCTGGGGGCCGTGGCGGCGGCCAAGTACGGTCTCGGCGTACACGGCCTGCTGGCGCTGAATCTGGCCAAGACCGTCGGCGTCCTGCTGGCCACGCTGTTCCGATTCTGGTCATACCGCACCTTCGTCTTCCAGCCCGTCGCACCGGCCGAGGACGAGGCCGCGAAGCCCGACTCCACCTGGCACGACATTCCGCGCGACGAGTGGGACACCATGGCGGAGATGGACCCGGTCGCCGAGTTGGCGGAATCGGTGTCCGAGCTGGAGGAGGCGGAACGCCTCGACTCCCCAGCCGGCGCACCGGCTCAGGGCCGGCCCCCGCAGTTGAGCGTCAGCCCCGCCGTCGACCTGGACGCGGAACTCGCCGCGGAGCTGCACGTCAGCACCCGCCGCGCGCCCCGCCGGTGACGACCCCCGACGCCCGCTCCGGCACGGGGCGGCCGGCCGAGCTGTTCTTCGAGGATCTCGTCCCGGGGCTCACCGTCGACCTCGGCGTGGTCACCGTGGACGCCGACGAGATGGTCGCCTTCGCCCGCCGCTTCGACCCGCAGTGGTACCACGTCGACCCCGACCTGGCCGCTGAGAGCCGACACGGTGGTCTGATCGCCAGCGGCTTCTACACGGTCAGCCTGTTCATGCGCGCGTACGTCGACCACCTGCTGTCCCGGGCCGCCGCGGACGCGTCCCCCGGCCTGGAGGAGCTGCGTTGGCTCGCCCCGGTGCGGGCCGGCGACCGGCTCGCGGTCCGGGTCGACGTGATGGGTGCCCGGCCGTCGACCGCCCGCCCCGGGCTCGGCACCGTCAGCCTCACCGGCACCATGCTGCGCCTCGGCCCGGACGACCGGCCCGAGCAGGAGGTGCTGCGAACCCGCTTCCGTGGCTGGTTCGCCGTCCGACCGGTCGAGGCCGACCCCGCCGAAGCCGAAGCCGCCCCGACCGACGCGGACCAGCGCGGAGCTGACCAGCCGGACAGCGGCCCGACCGCAGCGGACCCGTCCACCGTCGGGTCGACCGACGCCGACCTGACGGAGAGCAGCGGCTCACCCGAGGCTCAACGACCCGACTGACCCGCCCCCGACAGTGCGGCAGGGGCGGGTCCCCACCGTCCGGTTCAGGTAGTGGTGTCGCGCAGCGGCTTGCCGTCCTGCATGTCGGCGAGCATGTCGCGCATCTCGCCATCGCCCAGCGAGTGCTTGTCGTGCTGTGCCTCGACCAGCTCGTACAGGGTGGTCTGCACCCGTCCGACGTCCGGCACGTCGTGGAGCACCGACTGGCCGCGCTCACCCGCCGACTCGATGGTGAGCGTCCCGCAGCCGAGCAGACGCTCGACGAAACGCTGGTTCATCGAGTGATCGTTGACCCGGGCGAGCGGGAGGTCCCGCCGGTCCCGAGAGAACACACCCTGCTGAAGCAGGACTCGCTCGTTCGTGAACAGGTAGTGGGTGGTGCGCCAGACCAGGAACGGCCACAGGCCGAGCCAGAGCACCGCGACCAGGGCGATCGCCCCGATCACGGCCAGCACGATCGAACCGCCGCCACTCTCGGGCAACAGGAGCACGCCGACCACCACCGCGGCGATGGCCAGCACCAGCACCGCGATCGGCCGGATCAACGCCTTCCAGTGCGGATGCAGGTGCAGCACGACGTGCTCGTCCTCGGTGAGCACGTCTTCAGGAAACGCCACGGGAACCTCCAACGCGATTTTCTAGACGCGCAGACGGTAAACCCCCCAAGCCCTCGCACAACATCCGCCACGCGGCCCCACCCGTTGTCCGCGATCTTGCACTTTCGGTCGCCGTTGCGCGGCTTTCGCCCGACTAGCCGCGACAGAAACTGCAAGATCGCGGGGGCGGGGCGGGGGTGGGGCGGGGTGGGGTATTAGCGGAGGTGCAGGACGTCGCCGGCGGCCAGGGTTCGGGCACCGGTCGACGTGGTGACCATCAGTTGGCCGTCCGGGTCCACCCCGGTGGCGGTGCCGGTCAGGGAGTCGCCGTTGGGGAGCAGAACGCGTACCTCGCGGCCGATCGTCGCGCAGGCCGCCAGGTAGGCGTCGCGCAGGCCGCTGGCCACCGCGTCGCCGCCCGCCGAACGCCAACGGTCGTACCAGTCGGCGACCGCCCGCAGCAATGCCCGCAGCAGCGGATCCCGATCGGTGGCCACCGCGCCGGCCAGCTGGAGTGAGGTGGCCGGCAGCCCGGTCGGATTCACCGGCAGCTCGTCGGCGCGCAACGTCACGTTGAGCCCGATGCCCAGCACGATCGCCGGCGGTTGGTCCGACGCCCGTCCGGGCACCGCCTCGGCCAGCACGCCCGCGCACTTCGCGTCGTCGATCAGCAGGTCGTTCGGCCACTTGAGGGTGGCTTCCAGCTCGGCCAGCCGGGCCACCGCCTCGACCAGCGCCACGCCGGCCAGCAACGGTAGCCACCCGTACCCCGTGGGTGTCGCCGGCAGCCAGCCGCGGTCCGGCACGGCCTCGCCGGGCCGCAGCAGGACGCTCGTCGCGATGCCGGCCCGTGCCGGCGACTGCCAGACCCGACCGCGCCGGCCGCGCCCCTCGGTCTGCCGCTCGGCGACCACGACCAGGCCCTCGGGCTCGTCGGCCCGGGCGGCCTCGGCCACGTCGGCGTTCGTGGAGCCGGTCTCGGCACGCAGCTCCAACCGGGCCCACGGCCCGTTCGGCGCGGTCAACGCACGGCGCAGCCGGGCCGCCGACAGCGGCGGCCGGTCCAGATTCGTGTACGGGGAGCCCGACATTCCGCCAGCCTACGGCGGTGCTCCGGTCGACACTGAGGCGTACTGCACAGCGGCACCCACCTGAACCATCGTTATATTCCCTGGGTGACTACCGAGACCGGGACCAACATGCACAGCACCGCGGGCAAGCTGGCGGACCTGGAGCGCCGGGTCGACGAGGCGGTGCACGCCGGGTCGGCCCGCGCCGTGGAGAAGCAGCACGCGCGCGGCAAGAAGACCGCCCGCGAGCGGATCGAGATGCTGCTCGACGAGGGCTCCTTCGTCGAGCTCGACGAGCTGGCCCGGCACCGGTCCACGGCCTTCGGGCTGGAGCGGAACCGCCCGTACGGCGATGGTGTGGTCACCGGCTACGGCACGGTGGACGGCCGGCAGGTGTGCGTCTTCGCGCAGGACTTCACGGTCTTCGGCGGCTCACTCGGTGAGGTCTTCGGCGAGAAGATCGTCAAGGTGATGGACCTGGCCATGAAGATCGGCTGCCCGGTGGTCGGCATCAACGACTCCGGCGGCGCGCGAATCCAGGAGGGCGTCGTCTCGCTCGGCCTCTACGGCGAGATCTTCTTCCGCAACGTGCGGGCGTCCGGCGTCATCCCGCAGATCTCGCTGGTGATGGGGCCCTGTGCCGGCGGCGCGGTCTACTCCCCGGCGGTCACCGACTTCACCGTGATGGTCGACCAGACCTCGCACATGTTCATCACCGGCCCCGACGTGATCAAGACGGTGACGGGCGAAGACGTCGGCATGGAGGAGCTGGGCGGCGCGCGTACGCACAACTCCCGCAGCGGCAACGCGCACTACCTCGCCAGCGACGAGGAGGACGCGGTCGACTACGTCAAGGCCCTGCTGTCGTACCTGCCGTCGAACAACCTCGACGAGCCGGTCGTGGTCGACGCCCCCGCTTCGCTTGAGGTCAATGACGAGGACCGGGAACTGGACACCCTCATCCCGGACTCGGCCAACCAGCCGTACGACATCCACACGGTGATCGAACACGTCCTCGACGACGGGGAGTTCCTGGAGGTCCAGCCGCTCTACGCGCAGAACATCGTGGTCGGCTACGGCCGGGTCGAGGGGCGACCGGTCGGTGTGGTGGCCAACCAGCCGATGCACTTCGCCGGCACCTTGGACATTGCCGCCTCGGAGAAGGCCGCCCGCTTCGTTCGCACCTGCGACGCGTTCAACATCCCGGTGCTGACCTTCGTGGACGTGCCCGGCTTCCTGCCCGGCACCGGTCAGGAGTGGGACGGCATCATCCGCCGGGGCGCGAAGCTCATCTACGCGTACGCCGAGGCGACCGTCCCCAAGGTCACCGTGATCACCCGCAAGGCGTACGGCGGGGCGTACGACGTGATGGGCTCCAAGCACCTCGGTGCGGACCTGAACTTCGCCTGGCCGACCGCGCAGATCGCGGTGATGGGGGCGCAGGGCGCGGTGAACATCCTCTACCGTTCCGAGCTGGCCGGGGCCGAGGACCCGGCGGCGGTCCGGGCCGAGAAGATCGCCGAGTACGAGGACACCCTGGCCAACCCGTACGTGGCCGCCGAGCGCGGGTACATCGACTCGGTGATCCCGCCGCACGAGACGCGCACCCAGATCGTCCGGGCGCTGCGCGTCCTGCGTACCAAGCGGGAGACCCTGCCGCCCAAGAAGCACGGCAACATCCCGCTCTGAACTCGCCGCCTTGATCCGCGCAACTTCGGGGAAAGTGCTGCCTCCGGGCGACAGGAGGCAGCAACAGATGTTGTGCGGATCATCGCCCCTGGCGCGTCAGCAGGGTGGGTTGGCGGCGGCGCACATCCGGGCCGCCGCCGCCACTGCGAGCTGCACGAGTTCGGCCTCGGTGCCGTCGTAGCCTAGGCGGAGTACCGAGACGGTGTCGCCGACCCGGACGACCGCCACCAGGATCGGCGACGGTTGGTCGCCCAGCGGCTGCCCGGTCTCCAGGTCCCGGGTGACGGTGAGTGAGTCCCGCAGGATGGCGGCGTCGTCACCGGCGAAGCCTCGCTGCACCACCGACCACCGGTGCAGTGCTTCCCCCGTGCGGGTCCCCCCTGCCGTCAGGATCGGCCCAACGCTCAGCCATTCGGTACACGGAGCGACCAGGTCGTCCAGACTGGCGAAGATCTGTCGGGCCGTCTCGGGCACCAGTCGGAAGAGATCCTGCGTGACCAGACCATCCGACTGGGTGAGGATCGGCGCAGCGCGCTTGGGCACAAACGTCTGTGAACGAGACAGGATCGACGTCTGCCAACCCTCCGACCGTCCCTGGCTCGTCCGGCAGTAGCCGAGCATGTGGTCCAGCAGGACCGGCTCGCCCAGCCCCGATTGGCTGAGCTGCACATCGACCTGCTGCGGCAGGTCGGCTGGCTGCAACAGGGCGTCGGTGGTGATCTCGTGCCGGGTCGGCGAGGCGGAGGGCGCGGCGGCCGGCAGGACCGGCGGCGGAGACTTCCTCGGGGCGGCGACCGCCACGGCGGAGACCCCGGCGAGGGCCAGCACGACCGTGGCCACCACGACCTTGCGCTGGCCGCGGCGGCGGGCCCGGGAGCGGATCTCCTCCGGGCCGAGCCACCGCACGTCCCGCAGGTCCTGCTGGATCTGTTCGACGAACGTCGGGTCGTCACGCATCGGTGGCCTCCTCCAGATCAGAGACGGCGAGCAGGCCGGCGAGCGCGGTACGCCCCCGGGAGAGACGGGCCTTGACGGTGCCCACCGGGGCCGCGGTCTCCCGCGCGACCTCGGCGACCGGCATGCCTACCAGGTAGTAGAGGGCGATGGCGACGCGTTGCTCCTCGGGCAGTCGACGCAGGGCGGCGACCACCGCGACGGTGTCGGTGCCCGGCCCGGGAACGGTCTCGGTGGCCCCGTGTCGCAGGTAGGCGCGGGCGCGGCTACGCAGGCTGCGCCACCGGCTGACGGCGATCCGGCTGGCCACCACCCGCACCCACGCCTCCGGGTCGTCGTACGCGCCGACCGTCGACCAGCGCTGCCACGCCCGGACGTACGCCTCCTGCACGGCGTCCTGCGCCTCACCCCGATCGCCGGTGAGGGCGTAGACGAACCCGAGGAGTCGTTGCCGACTCCCCCGGTAGAACTCGTCGAACCCGTCGACGTCCGGCACCCGCTACCTCCCCGTGTCGGTCGCTGGGAACACGCACCGGGCGGGGTCGTCGGTTGCCCCGGTCAGGTGATCATCTTCTGCAATTCGGTGAGCGGGAACGCCCCGGCCCCGGTTCGCTCCCGGACCGCCCGGCGTACGGCCCGCTGCACCGCGACGTTGACCGGCGTCGGTACGCCGTGCAACCGGCCGAGCAACGCGATCTCGCCGTTGAGGTGGTCGACCTCGGTCGAGCCGGTGCCCCGGGCCAGGCTCTGCCAGGTGGAGCCGCCGGAGCGCTCCTCGCCGTCGACCGGGCGCTGCCCCACCAGGTCGCCGCGTTCGGCCTTCTCCTCCTCCGGCGAGGTGTGCGCGATGCCGGCGGCGGCGAGCGCGGCGACGCCCTCGGCGCGTACCCGTTCGACCAGCGCGTCCGGGATGTCCCGGCCGAGCAACGCCTGTAGGCCGTTGCCGAGGTTGCTGAGCAGCTTGCCGTACTTCCAGCGCAGCACATCGGTGCGGACCGGGGCGACGAAGCCGGCGGCGGTCAGGTCGGCGGCGATCGCCCGGTCGGTGTCGTCGGCGCCCCCCGGGTACCGACCGATGTGGAGCATCCCGGGATGCGGGTACCCGTTGGCGACCACCACACCCGGGTCCAGGTGGGTGGCCGGCAGCCAGACGCAGACCGGGTGCACGTCGGCGAAGAGGCGCAGCGCGGCCCGCTCGTTGGCCACCCCGTTCTGCGCGGTCACCAGCGGCAGACGTTCGCCCGCAGTGCCGCCGCCGACCACCGGCGCGTCCACCCACGCGGCCAACGCCCCGGCGGTGTCCTGCGACTTCACGGTGAGGATCAGCACGGTGTCCGCTGGCAGCGGCTCGTCCGTGGGCCGGTCCACCGCCGCGAGCCGGGCGGTGACCTCACCGTCGGGCTGCCGCAGGGTCAGACCCCGCGCGCGGATCGCGTCCAGGTGGGCACCGCGGGCCACCACTGTCACGTCCCGATCGGCCTGGGCCAGCCGTACGCCGATGGTCCCGCCGACCGCACCCGCGCCGATGATCACGTATCGCATTGCCTCATTCTGCCCGCCCGCGCCTCTCCAGCCCGCGCACGGCTGAACCACCCCACCCGCCGTCGATCATGGACTTATGGTGCCCGATTGTGAGCGGGTTGCCGCTTTTACGGCCCACCACAACTCCATGATCGCCGGAGAGAGGCGGCTAGGACGACGCGGGGAGGAACGGGCCGGTGAGCAGGAGCGCGCCGGCGACCAACGCCGCGAGGTTGACCAGGGCGAAGACACCCACCCAGAAGAGCGGCGGAAACGGGGTGAGCCCGGCGAGCTGGTCGGCGTCGGAGGCGGGCATCCGGCCCCGCGAACGCAGCCGTTGCAGCTCGACCACCGGCCGCACCCCACCGAGCAGCAGAAACCACACCCCGGTGTACGCGAACGCGGCCTGGACCTGCGGCGTCGCGTACCACGAGACGGCGAACACCAGCGCCCCGGTGATCAGCAACGACACCACGCCGAAGGCGTTGCGGATCATGACGAGCATGGCCAGCAGCAGCGCCACGGCCACCCAGAGCAGCAGGGTGATCCGGTTACCACCGAGCAGCCAGGCGCCGGCCAGCCCGACCAGCGGCGGTGCGACATATCCGGCGAGCAGGGTGAGGATCATGCCCGGCCCGGTGGGGCGGCCGGCGGAGAGCGTCAGCCCGGACGTGTCCGAGTGCAGCCGGATGCCGCGCAGCTTACGGCCGGTGAGCAGGGCGACCAGGGCGTGCCCGCCCTCGTGCGCGATGGTGATGGCGTTACGGGCGATCCGCCACGGCAGCCGGGTGGAGACCACCACCAGCGCTACGACCCCGGTGATCAGCACCAGCAGCGCGGGCGGGTCCGGCTGCGCGCCGAACAGCGTGTCCCACAGGTCGCCCAGCCCGTCGATCGACATCATGGGGCGCGAGCCTACCGGCGGCGTTCCGTGTCGCTCCCGAGGCACCGGCTCGCATGTCGGCCAGCGGGGTGACTGACACCCGCCGTTGAAGCTTTTATTCAGCCACCCTTGCGATCTAGGGCACTTAGCTCCAAAGATGATTGTCGATAGAGCGATCCTCTTGGAGGCATTCATGACCCGTACCCGATCATCGCTGCGCCGCGCGCTCGCGGCCGGCCTCACCGTCCTCGCCACCGCGGCGGCGGCCCTGGTCGCGACCGCCGGACCGGCGGCCGCCGCCACCACACCCGGTGTCGACGTCTCCCGCTACCAGGGCACCATCAACTGGACCAGCGTCCGCAACGCGGGCATCCAGTTCGCCTTCATCAAGGCGACCGAGGGCACCAGCTACAAGGACCCGAACTTCAACGCCAACTACGTCAACTCGTACAACGCCGGGGTGATCCGCGGGGCGTACCACTTCGCCCGCCCGAACATCTCCGCCGGCTCCACCCAGGCCAACTACCTGGCCTCCAACGGCGGCGCCTGGTCGGCGGACAGCCGCACCCTGCCGGCGGCGCTGGACATCGAGGGCAACCCGTACGCCGGCGGCTACTGCTACGGGCTCAGCACGACCGGGATGCGCAACTGGGTGCAGGACTTCCTGAACACCTACCGCTCCCGCACCGGCCGGTACGCGGTCATCTACACCACCACCAGCTGGTGGAACCAGTGCACCGGCAGCTGGACCGGCCCGTGGGCGAACCACCCGCTCTGGCTGGCCCGCTGGTCGAGCACACCCGGCGCCCTGCCCGCCGGTGCGTCGGTGTGGAGCTTCTGGCAGTACACCAGCACCGGCGCGGTCTCCGGGATCAGCGGCAACGTGGACCGCAACTACTGGAACGGTGACCGGAGCCGCCTGATCGCGTTGGCCAACAACACCTGACCGCGCCGTTGGCGGCAGCGGGATCGACGGTCACCACACGGTCGACAATCGGTCCGGCTGCCGCCACACCACCGGGTACGGGTCAGGCCCGCCGCCGGCTCAGGGCCGGCACCACAGCATCCTCACGAGCCAGCGCGCCCCTGCGGGTCAACCGCCAGGCGGCAACGCCAAAGCCGGCAACGATCACGACGCCGAGCAGTGCGATGAGCACCGAAACCCCCGCGCTGACCAGCAGCAGGATCGCGTCGCCGAGCGCCACGAGCATCCACAGTGCCAGCCGGGGCCGAGTGTCCCTCCGTCGGTAACCCATGTCGCGCCTCCTTCCGTCGTCGAATGTCAATTACCCACGACGGCGCAAGGTCATGCGAAGGATTTTCAGTCCTGACGGTCGGGCACGAAACCCTTGGCGATCCGGTCGAAGTTCGGCAGGTTGGCCTGCCAGTCCTTCTGGGCGATCTCCCACCGCAGGGCATAACCGCGGTTCTTGGCCGTAACGAACCCGCGGTTGCGGACGTGGATCCGCTCCCCGTCCCGGGTCTCCAGCCACTCCCAGTCCGCGCAGGTCTTCCAAAAGGTGCAGCGCTCGATGCCGAGATACTGGTAGTTGTCAACTTCGTTCTTGCGGCCGCCCTCGATGCTCTTCCAGTCGGCGTAGGCGTCCTTCTTCGGGTTCGAGGTCCACTGCACGAGCAGCTCGCCCGGCCCTTCGGGATCCTCGAAGACGACAGTGTTGAAGCCGCCCGATCGACGCACCCAACCATTGGGAATCGGCAGGGAGAAGCCTCCGGGATCCTTGTGCAGCTTCCACCCCGCTGGCAGCGCGTTCGGGTCGACCGAGGGGGTGGCCGACGCCGACGGGCTGGGAGCACCTGTGGCGGAGGGCGGTGGCGCTGGCGCAGCAGAAGTCGGGGCGGCCCCCGAGGTCGCGGCAGCACCGGTCGGGTTGGCCTGCGGGGTCTTGTCGCCGTCACCCTTGGTCAGCATCGGCACGACCACCACGAGGCCGATCAGCAGCAGGGCGACCACCGCGCCGATCAGCAGGTTACGTCGGGTGTTGTTCGGCTTCGTGCCGTCCGAGGGCGGCACCGCCGCGCGACCGGCCGGACTCACCGGCGGCATGAGCGACGTCGGCGTGGTCGGCTTGCGCTGCTCCGGAGCGACCGGCGGACCGTCGACAACCGTCGGCTCGTCGTCCACGTTCGTCGTACCGTCGCCGCTCGTGTCGGGCGCGGCCGTGACCTTCGCGGTCGGCTCGGCATCGGACGGGTCGGCAGCGGACGGCGCCGGGCGGTCGATCGTGGCGGTCGGCTCGGCCGGCGCCGCTGCGGTCGGCTCAGCCGGCACAACCGCGGTCGGGTCGGCGACCGCACCGGAGGAGACGACGGCCGTCGGAGTGGCATCGGCGGCCGGAGTCGCGGCGGCAGCGGAGGTGGCGGCGGACGTCGTCGGGGCAGCGACCGGCGGCGGTGACACCGGCCGGTCGACACTCTCGGCCGGTCGCGGGGCCGGCACCACCGGCAGGCGCGGCTCGCGCGGACCGTTCGGCCCAGGCCGGCGTACGCCATCAAGCAGTGAGATCCCGCGCGACCGCTTGCCGCCGGCGCGGCGCAGCAACCGCTCCGCCACCTCGGCGGTGATCCGCTCGTTCGGGTCCTTGCGCAGCAGGCCGTTGAGGACGGCCTTGAGCGGACCGGCGTTCTTCGGCGGCGGAATCGGCTCGGTGGCCAACGCAGCCAGGGTGCCGATCGCCGACGGCCGGGCATACGGCGACTTGCCCTCGACCGCCGCGTAGAGCGTCGCGCCCAGCGACCACAGGTCGGCCTCCGGCCCGGCGGTGCCGTCCCGAGCGCGCTCGGGCGAGATGTACGCAGGTGAGCCGAGGACCATGCCGGTGCGGGTCACGTTGGGGTCACCGGGGATCGTGGCGAGACCGAAATCGGTCAGCACCACCCGGCCGTCGTCGCCGAGCAACACGTTGCCGGGCTTCACGTCGCGGTGCATGACACCCGCCTTGTGCGCGGCGCTGAGCGCACCCAGCACACCCAGGCCGATCTCCACCGTGCGGGCCACCGACACCGGGCCGTCCTCGGCGAGAGTGTCCTGCAACGACTTCGACGCCACGTACTCCATGACGATCCACGGATCGCCGTCGGTGCGCAGCACGTCGAAGATGCGGACGACGTTGGCGTGGTTGAGCCGGGCGATGGCCCGCGCCTCCCGCAACGAGCGCTCGCGCATCTCGCGGCGTTCCTCATCGGTGAGACCGGGCGGCGGCACCAACTCCTTGATGGCGACGTCCCGATGCAGCACCTCGTCGCGCGCCTTCCACACACGGCCCATGCCACCCTGGCCGAGCGGCGACAGGAGCCGGTATCGGTCAGCGACGAGTTGGGGAAGCGCGTTCGACATCGGTGAGACGGTACCCGGACCGGCTGACGCTCACACCGCCGGCACGCCACTGTGCGCTTCGGGTAACTTCGCGGCGCGTACCCTGGCGGCATGTCTGCCGAAGAGCCGCTGTTCCGGGTCGTCCGCGGCGTGCCCACCGCCGAGGAGTTGGCCGCTCTGGTGGGGGCGATCATCGTCCGAACCCGCCCAACCGCCGCCCCCGTCCCGGCGACCGCATCCGCCTGGGCGCGCAGCGGTCGACCCGGCGGCTCCCGCGGCTGGCGCGCCGCCGGCCTGCCCCGCTAGCCCGAGACCTGTCGCGCGGGGGCTGTCAGGGTGGCGTTGAGCCGTTAACCTCACTCAGGGAAACGGTGCCGCTACGGGTAGGGAGGATCCATGATCCCCGAAGAGGACCGGCCAGCACCCTGGCTACGCGGTTACGGCGGCATCGAAGCCGACATCAGCCAGCTCAGAGAGTTCGCCGACCGGCTCGCCGCCGAGGTCGAGAGCAACTACGCGCCGCACCTGTCGTACATCGCCGAAGACATGTCCGCGAAGCTGCCCAACCCCTGCGACGCCTTCATCGAGTTGGTCACCTTCCTGCACGCGCACCACGAGACGCAGCAGGCCACCGCCGACATGGTGTACGCCGTCCGAGGCGCCACCGGCCACCTGGCCGCCGCCGCCGATCAGGTCGCCACCCACTACGCCGACAGCGACGCCTTCACCGCCGCCCGAGTGGCGGACGTGCAACGAGCCCTCGCCAACCCGGCCAGCGTCCTCGCCAGCGGCCCGACGCCAACCCTGACCGACCCGACCAGCCCCGACGCCGAAGGGCCGGTGGTTCTGCCGTGATCGAACGGGGCACCGGCCGCACCTCCGGCCTCACCGACTGGCACCTCATGGACGTCAACAGCATGTGGGCCTGCCTCCAGGACCACGACACCGCCAACCACTGGAAACAGGTCGCCGGGTGGCGCAAGGTCTGCGACCTGGCGCAAACCCACCTCGGCCGCCTCCAGCAGTACCGACGCGGACTCGCCGAGGCATGGCCCCCCGAGACCAGCGCCGCCTCCCGCACGTACCTCGCCGAACTCGACGAACTCATCGACAAGGTGCAGCGCACCCACGACGCCGCCGCCGCGAACTACACCGCACTCTCCGCCGCAACCCAGGCCATCGGCACCACCCGCGCCGCACTCGGCAAGATCTACGAGGAGTACGCGACCAAGTTCCAACAAAAGCAGGCGTACGAGTCGATGGTCGCCGACCCGAAAGCGGTGATGGGCAACCGGACCACTACGCCGCCTGTTGCTGATGGGGAGCTGGAACGGCTCAACGTGCAGGCCCGATCCATGATGTACAACCTGAGCGGCGAACTCCAACAAGCCCAGGCAACCCTACAAAAACCACCTGCGGCGCCCAGGAACGTGCGGCAGCCGGACGACCCCGATGTGTATGACGGTTATCTGGCACCCGCTATTCCTCCGATAGTTCCAGTGCCCTTGCCCACCTCCACCACTCACCCTCGTGGCGCAAGTGCTCAGCGGTTGAGTTCCGCCGCCCTCACGACGTCGGGGATCGGTCCAGTCCTCGGGGGTGCGGCCGCTGGAGTCTCCTCGCCGCCCGCTGGGACGACGTCGCCAACCGTTCAAGCACCGGGAGCGGGAGGCCCACCAGCTGCCATTGGCCCTGGCATTACGCCAAGGATGCCCGCTGCTTCCATTGGCGCGACTCCAACGCTTCCCACGCGAACACCCCAACCTGGGGGCCTGTCAAAACCAGTCAGCGGGGGCACCGAGGGAAGCACCGCACATCCCGCAACGCCCGCCCGCCCGGCCCCTTCCGCCGGAGGATTAATCGGCGGCGTCCCAGGACCAGCCCCAGGCCATCCGGTTAACAACTCTGGCACCCCTAGAAGGGTCAATCCGGTAGGCGGGGTCATCGGCGGCGGCGGCGCTGGGACAGCGCCCACCGGTTCGGCTGGAAGTCGGCCGGGCGGGGGACGTGGCCTCAATGGAGGTGCGAACGGTTTCCCAATTGGCGGTGCACCCGGTCTGCCTGGAACCGGGGGCCGCCCAAAGCTTGGGACAGAGGGCGAGGAAAACTCTCGCTACTGGGATCCGGACAACCCATGGGAAACCGACCAGGGCGTCCCTCCGGTGGTTCGCCCACCAGACAGAGACAATCCGATCGACCCCGGTCCGGCAATTGGTTTCGGCAGGTGATTGAGTCAACCCTGGCGGGCTTTTCCAGACTAGCTCTGGTCGGAGCCCTGTTTCCTGCCAGCCTTGCCGCCCCGCCTCAAAATGCGGACCTAATACGAGGCGATCAATGGCACCTACCATTCCTACGGATCGAGCAGGTACATAAATTCAGTCAAGGGTCCGGCGTGATTGTCGCAGTGCCGGACACTGGAGTCGACCCCCATCCCGACCTGCGCGGGAACTTACTCCCAGGGACCGACGTTATTCCTGGCGGAAGTGGTGACGGGCACCGGGATCGGGATAGTCATGGAACTTCAATGGCTGGCCTGATCGTCGCACATGGAAGGACGAACAACCAAGGCGCCCTCGGCATTGCGCCAAGAGCAAAGGTCCTTCCAATCCTGGATACTCCACCTAATGGTGTGGGCAGTCCGGACGCACTAGCCTCTGGCATTGAATTCGCCATCGCCGAGGGCGCCGACGTTATCAGCATTTCAGCGGTCGCCGGTGCCAGCATACGACTTCAGCGCGCGATCAGGGCGGCCCAGGATGCTGACATCGTAGTGGTTGCCGCAGCAGGTAATACACCTTCCGACACGGGCGTGCGCTATCCCGCAAGCGCAGAGGGTGTTATCGCGGTTGGGGGTGTGGATCGCGCTGGACAACATGCCGCCATCTCGGTCACTGGACCGAATATCGATGTGGTCGCTCCTGCGGTTGACATCTATAGCACCAGCTACGGCGGGAAATACTCGAAGGGGACTGGTACGTCGAGCGCGACGGCGATCGTGGCGGGCGCGGCTGCGTTGATCAGGTCCAAGTACCCATACCTGCCGGCCCGGGAGGTGGCGCACCGGCTCACGGCCACCGCCGTCGACAAGGGACCTCCTGGGCGTGACGACGAGTACGGCTACGGAGTGATCGATCTTGTGGCGGCGCTGACGGCAGACGTACCGCCGCTGGGGTTTGAATCGGTGAGTGCTCCGGCCGGTGCTGGCCCGACCACGACGGCTGGCGCTCAGCGGGGTGATGAGAGCGATAGCGCGACCGCGCGCGGCTTGGCCACTCTCGGGGTGCTCGTGGCTGCCGGGGTTGGGTGGGCCGTTTTAGCGCGGCGACGCCGGCGTGGTGATGATCCGCCGCCCAGAATCAGTCGCTGATCGATCAACGAAGCGGTGATCCACTCGACTTTCAGGAAACTGCGGTGTCCGGGGCGAGGGGATACCGCGTTTTCCTGAAAGTCGAGTGGATCAAGGACGCCGGACCACCGGCCGCCGGACCACCGGGCCGCCCGACCACCCGACCGCCACCACGGCGGGCGGCCGAGCGGGTGGGTGCTGGGCGGGGTGTCGGTCTTGGTGGAGGGTTGGGCGGTAACGTCGGGCTGGTGTCTGAGACTTTGCCGCTCCGCCTCGTGCTCGCTTCGGCGAGCCCTGCCCGTCGTAAGTTGCTTCAGGCTGCCGGCGTCGAGCCGGAGGTGCTGGTCAGTGGGGTGGACGAGTCCCTGGTGGTGACCGAGCGGGCCGAGGAGTTGTGCCTGGAGTTGGCTCGCCTGAAGGCGCAGGCGGTGTTGACCCGGCTGAACCCGACCGCCGATCAGCGGACGTTGGTGATCGGCTGCGACTCGGTGCTCGCCTTCGACGGGGAGATCCTCGGCAAGCCGGCGGATGCGGCTGATGCGACCCGGCGGTGGCTGCGGATGCGGGGACGCAGCGGCGTTCTGCACAGCGGGCACTGCCTGGTCGACGTTACTGCGGGCCGGCGTGCGGAGGCGGTCGCGTCGACCACTGTCCACTTCGCCGACGTCAGTGACGACGAGATCGCCGCGTACGTGGCTACGGGTGAGCCGCTGGCGGTGGCCGGTGCGTTCACGATCGACGGGCTGGGTGGGCCGTTCGTGGAACGGATCGAGGGTGACCCGGGGACGGTGGTCGGGCTTTCGATGCCGCTGCTGCGCCGGCTCCTCGCCGAGCTGGATCTGCGGATCACCGACCTGTGGACGAAGGTCGCGCCGGGCGGCCAAACGGTCGAGCCGCTCGGTAACGTCCGGTCATGACCACCAAGTCGATCCCGCTCACCAACGAGCTGCACGCCTATCTGGTCGCACACGGCTCCCCGCCGGACGAGATCATCCGTGACCTGGCCGAGGAGACCCGGTCGGTGCTGCCCGAGCACGCCACCATGCAGGTGGCTCCGGAGCAGGCCGCGTTCCTGACGTTCCTCACCCGGCTGCTCGGCGTGCGGCAGGCCGTCGAGGTCGGCACGTTCACCGGGCTCTCGTCGCTGGCGATCGCCCGCGGGTTGCCCGAGGACGGGCGCCTGACCTGCTTCGACATCTCGGAGGAGTTCACCGGCATCGCCCGGCGCTACTGGGCGCGGGCCGGCGTGCAGGATCTGATCGACCTGCGCATCGGCCCGGCCGCGGACGGGCTGCGGGAGTTGCCGCACGAGCGGCACCTGGACTTCGCGTTCATTGACGCGGACAAGACCGGCTACCCGATCTACTGGGCGGAGCTGGTGCCCCGGATGCGTCCGGGTGGGGTGATCGCCGTCGACAACGTGTTGCGTGGCGGGCGGGTCATCGCCCCGCAGGACGCTGGTGACCGGGCCATCGCCGCGTTCAACGACGAGGTCCTCGCGGACGTACGGGTGGACCCGGTGATGCTGCCGATCGCGGACGGCCTCACCCTCGCCCGGGTCCGCTGACCGCCGAAAACAGCTGACCGTCGGCAACCGCCGAACACGGTAATTGGGGTGTCCCCAGCAGGGGACACCCCAATATCAAGGAACAGCGAAGGCCTGGGTCAGCGGACGCTGCGGGCGAACTGGCGGGCGGCCCAGTAGACGCCCAGCGCGGCGAGGACAGCGGTGATGCTGAGGCCCTGCCAGACCTTGTCGCTGCCCAGGTCACCGGCGAACAGCGCCCGGGTGCCGTCGACCGCCCAGGAGAACGGGTTCCAGTTGGCGATGCCCTGCAACCAGCCGGGTGCGAAGGTCAGCGGCAGCAGGATGCCGGAGAGCAGCAGCACCGGCTGCGCCACGGTGTTCATCAGCGGGGCCAGTGCGTCCTCGCTCTTGACCTTGAGGGCGACGCCGTAGGAGACGGCCGAGGTCATGAGGGCGATCAGGGCGAGCATCAGGTACGCCAGCAGCAGGTCCCCGATGAACACCCGCAGGTCGAAGATGAGCGCCAGGAGCGTGATGATGACCGCCTGCACCATGAGCGAGACCACGTCGCGCAGCGAGCGGCCGAGCAGCAGGGCGAGCCGGCTGATCGGGGTGACCCGGGAGCGTTCGATGACGCCTGCTCGCAGCTCGGCGATCAGGCCGAAGCCCTGGAACAGGCCACCGAAGATGGCCAGCAGCACCAGCAGACCCGGTACGAAGATCTTGTAGGCGGCGGCCTGGGTGGGCGCGTTCAGCGCGGGCTTGAGCAGCGGGGCGAAGAGCAGCAGGTACATGACCGGCTGGAACACGCCGACGAAGACCCAGACCGGGTTGCGTAGCAGGAGTTGGGTCTGGCGCTGGAAGATCAGCCACGTGTCACGGGCGAATTTCATGAGAGTCGTCTCCGGTGGTCAGGACTCGCGCAGCGAGCGGCCGGTCTTGGTGAGGAAGACGTCGTCCAGGCTGGGTCGGTGCAGCTCGATCGAGCGCAGCTCCAGCCCGGCGTGGTCGAGTCGGCGCAGCACCTGCGGGATGGCGGTGGCGCCCTCGTCGACGTAGAGGCGCAGGCCGCCCTCGTCGACCGTCTCCAGCTTGTTGACGTACGGCTCGCCGTCGAGCGTCTGGGCGGCCTGCGGGGTGGCGGCCAGGTCGAGGCCGACCAGCACCACGTCGCCGGAGATCTCCCGCTTGAGCTCGGTTGGCGTGCCCTCGGCGACCACCTCGCCGTTGTCCATGATCGCGATCCGGTCGCAGAGCGCGTCGGCCTCGTCCAGGTAGTGCGTGGTGATGAAGACGGTCATTCCGTCGGCGCGGAGCCGGCGGATCTCGTCCCACATGTGGGCGCGGCTCTGCGGGTCGAGGCCGGTGGTCGGCTCGTCCAGGAAGACGATCTTCGGCTCGTGGATGATGCCGAGGGCGATCTCCACCCGGCGACGCTGGCCGCCGGAGTAGGTCTTGCACTTGCGGTCGGCGTACTCGGTGAGCTGGAAGGCGTCCAGGGCGCGGGCGGCGCGCCGCTGTGCGTCGGCCTTGCTGATGCCGTACATCCGGGCGTGCAGCACCAACTCTTCGCGGGCGGTGGACTCGTCCCAGGTGCTGCCGCCCTGCGGGACGTACCCGATGCGGCGGCGCACCTCGGCCGGGTCCTTGCGCAGGTCGGCGCCAGCGATGGTGGCCTCGCCGCCGTCCGGCTCGATCAGCGTCGCGAGCATCCGCAGTGTGGTGGTCTTGCCGGCGCCGTTCGGGCCGAGGAAGCCGAAGATCTCGCCCTTGGCAACGTCAAGGTCGACGCCCCGCACGGCGTCCACCGTCTTCGTCTCTCGACCCGCGCGGGAGCGGAACGACTTCCGCAGCCCCCTGGTCTCGATCATCTCTGCTCCTGGTCGTTCGGGCCGGTCGGGCCGGCCGTCGGGTGGGACGGCACCGGACGGCGCACTCCCCCGCTGTGCCGCCAGCAGGCTAACGCGATATAGCTTTTTTAGTCAACGTTGATTATTCCGCGTCGGTGTCGCGCGGCTCCACGCCGTCCCGCCACCCCGACCAACCCTGCGCTTCATCCAGCTCAGCAGGCAGGTACGACACTCCGGAATCGATCCGCTCCGCGATCCGCTCGCACCAGGTCATCTCCGCCTCCGCCCGGGCCGACCACAGCTCGAACATCCAGCCCACGTGCGCCGGCTTGCGGTTGCGCACCCAGTCCGACTCCAGCGAGGCCCGCATGGACTCGACGCCGGCGCGCAGCAGGTTGGCCCGGTTACGCAGGGCGGCGGCCGCCTCGGCGCGCGGCATGGCCGGCAGGAAGGAGAAGGCGGCCACGAACGGGTCGGGGGGCTCGCTGATGGTCCACCAGGAGTTGCGCAGCAGCGTCTCGAACTCGTCCTCCCCCTTGACCGTCACCTCGTACGTGGTCCGCGCCGGACGGGCGCCCACCTGCTCGGTCGCGACGGCGCGGAGCAGCCCCTCCTCGGTGAGTTTGCGCAGGGCGTGATAGATCGATCCGGGCTGTATGTTCGCCCACTTGTCGGCGCTCCAGCTCAGCAGCTCACGGCGCACGTCGTAGCCGTGCACGGGCTGCATCCACCGCACCAGACCGAGAATCATCATCCGAGTCGAAGACACCCGATAAGCGTAATAGCCAAGTTTGACTAAACCGTGGCGGGTGCAGTGCGGCATCCCACACTGAGCGATCGTTAGGGCCGCCGAGGGCGGCCGATACACTCCCCGTCAGTAACCTGCCCGGGAGGAGCCACCAAGGTGCGCAAGGTACTCATCGCCAACCGCGGCGAGATCGCCGTCCGGGTGATCCGCGCGTGCCGCGACGCCGGCCTGGGCAGCGTCGCCGTGTACGCGGACTCCGACCGCGACGCCCTGCACGCCACCCTCGCGGACGAGGCGTACGCGCTCGGCGGGGACAGCGCGACCGAGACCTACCTGCGCATCGACAAGCTGCTCGACGTCGCCGCTCGGGCCGGCGCCGACGCCGTACACCCGGGTTATGGCTTCCTCAGTGAGAACGCCGACTTCGCCCAGGCCGTCATCGACGCCGGGCTGACCTGGATCGGCCCCACCCCGCAGGCGATCCGCGACCTGGGCGACAAGGTCACCGCCCGGCACATCGCCCAGCGGGCCGGCGCACCGCTGGTCCCCGGCACCCCGGACCCGGTGGCCAGCCCGGACGAGGTGATGGCCTTCGCCGTCGACCACGGCCTGCCGGTCGCCATCAAGGCCGCCTTCGGTGGCGGCGGGCGCGGCCTCAAGGTTGCCCGCACGATGGAGGAGATCCCCCAGCTGTTCGAGTCGGCCACCCGGGAGGCGGTCGCGGCGTTCGGTCGGGGCGAGTGCTTCGTCGAGCGGTACCTCGACCAGCCCCGGCACGTCGAGGCGCAGGTCCTCGCCGACCAGCACGGCAACGTGATCGTGGTGGGCACCCGGGACTGCTCGTTGCAGCGGCGTCACCAGAAGCTCGTCGAGGAGGCGCCCGCGCCGTTCCTCACCGACGCCCAGCGCGCGCAGATCCACGACAGCGCCAAGGCGATCTGCCGCGAGGCCGGCTACCACGGCGCCGGCACTGTGGAATACCTGGTCGGCGTCGACGGCATCATCTCCTTCCTGGAGGTCAACACCCGACTCCAGGTCGAGCACCCGGTCACCGAGGAGACCGCCGGCATCGACCTGGTCCGCGAGCAGTTCCGGATCGCCGACGGCGAGAAGCTGCGGATCACCGAGGACCCGACGCCGCGCGGGCACGCGATCGAGTTCCGGATCAACGGCGAGGACCCGGGCCGCAACTTCCTGCCCGCCCCCGGCACTGTCACCGCGCTGCGTCTGCCCAGCGGGCCGGGTGTGCGCGTCGACACCGGCATCTCGGCCGGCGACGTGATCGGCGGCAACTTCGACTCACTGCTCGCCAAAGTGATCATCGTCGGTGAGACGCGGACCGAGGCGCTGGAGCGCGCCCGCCGCGCACTGGACGAGATGGTCCTCGACGGGATGGCCACCGCGCTGCCGTTCCACCGGCTCGTCGTGCGGGACGAGGCGTTCACCGCCGAGCCGTTCACTGTGCACACCCGGTGGATCGAGACCGAGTTCCACAACACCGTGCCGCCGTTCACCGCCGCCGCCGGCGCCGCCGAGGCGCCGGCCGAGCGCGACACCGTCGTGGTCGAGGTGGGCGGCAAGCGCATCGAGGTCAGCCTCCCCGCCGGCTTCGGCGGGAGTACGACCACCGCGGCACCCGCCGCCCGCAAGCCGACCCGGCGCGGCGGCGGTGCCAAGGGCGGTGCTCCGGTCGGCGGCGACGCGCTCACCTCGCCGATGCAGGGCACCATCGTCAAGATCGCGGTGGCGGACGGCGACACAGTGGCCGAGGGCGACCTGGTCGTGGTGCTGGAGGCGATGAAGATGGAGCAGCCGCTGCACGCGCACAAGGCGGGTACGGTCAGCGGCCTCAGCGCCGAGGTCGGCGCCGTGATCACCGCCGGTGCCCCCATCTGCACCATCGCCTGAGCCGTCCGGCGGACGATCAGCGCAGGGTTTCGGCGGCGACCGCGCGGACGGCGACGGTCAGGGCGTTCAGCACGTCCGACTCCAGCCGCCAGTGCTGCCAGTACAGCGGAGCGTCGAGGTGTCGGCCCGGCGCGAGGTCGACACAGCGACCGGCGGTCAGGTCGGCCTGGGCGATCTGTTCCGGCACCAGACCCCAACCCAACCCGAGCCGGATCGCCTCGCTGAAAGCCGGCACCGACGGTACGTAGTTCACCGGCGGGTCGAGCGGTCGACCGACCACCGCCCGGATGAACCGATGTTGCACACGGTCCTTCCGGTCGAAGACCAACAACGGGGTGCTCGCCAGCGCGGCGGCGGCGAATCCTGCGGGGAAGTGGGACGCCGCGAATTCCGGCGTGGCCAACGCGCGGTAGCGCATGGCCCCGAGTCGCAGCACCCGGCAGCCCTGCACGGCCTCCCGCTGGGCGGTGACCGCCGCCGTCACCGAACCGTCGCGGAGCAGCTCGGCGGTGTGGTCCTGATCGTCCTGCCGCAGGTCGAACGAGAGCCCGGCCCGCTGCGGCAACCGGGCCAGCGCGGCGGGGAACCAGGTGGCCAGCGAGTCCGCGTTGACCACCACGGCGACCCGGGTCCGGCCACCGCCGGCCAGCGGGCCGCGGGCATCTGCGAGGGCCTCCCGTTCGAGCAGCGCGAGCTGGCCGGCCAGGCGCAGCAGCGGGCGGCCGGCGTCGGTTGCCACGCACGGACGGGCGCGGCGGACCAGCACCTGGCCGACTGTCTCCTCCAGCGCCTTGATCCGCTGGCTCACCGCTGACGGCGTGACGTGCAGCAGCCGGGCCGCTGCGTCGAAGCTGCCCTCCGCCACCACGGCTGCGAGTGTCCGCAGCTGCGCCGAGTCGAGACCGTCCATTAGTTGAGCTTAAGTTGCGTGAGAATCTTTAGTTGGACTGGTGGCTGTCGACGGTCCTAGCGTCGACTCCGTGCTCACCTCCGCCGTCGCCGGCTTCTCGATCTCCATCGCGCTCATCGTCGCCATCGGCGCCCAGAACGCCTTCGTCCTACGTCAGGGCCTGCGACGCGAGCACGTCGTGCCCGTGGTGCTGACCTGCGCCGCGTCGGACGCGCTGCTGATCATGGCGGGAGTAGCCGGGGTCGGTTCGTTGGTGACCGGCCGACCGGGCCTGCTGATGGCGATCCGCTGGGGCGGTGCGGCCTTCCTGCTCTGCTACGCGGGGCTCGCCGCCCGCCGCGCCCTGCGTCCCGGCACTCTGCTGCCCACCGAGCGGCCGCCGGCCACGTTGGGGGCGACCCTGCTCGCCTGCGCCGCCTTCACCTACCTGAACCCGCACGTCTACCTGGACACCGTGCTGCTCCTGGGCAGCGTGGCCCAGCAACACCCGCACCGGTGGGTCTTCGGCGCCGGCGCCGCCCTGGCCAGTGTGGTCTGGTTCACCGCGCTCGGCGTCGGCGCGCAGCGCCTCGCACCGCTGCTCGCCCGCGCCGTCGCCTGGCGGGTGCTGGACGCGGTCATCGCCGTCGTGATGGCCGGGCTCGCCGTGGCACTCCTGCTGGGCTGACCGGTTCGTACCCGGCCGGGCTCGCCGTGGCACTTCCACCGGGCTACCCGGCACGTTCGGCAAGCGCCGACGACGCCACCGGGACCAGGACCGACGACGATGCGAGTGTTTTCCGCGACCACCAGCGGTGGAACTGGCCGCGAGCGGGAATGATTGTCGGGTGCGGTTCCTTCACGGCGCGGCTCCCGCGCACGACCTGACCTATACCGACGTCTTCATGGCGCCGGCCCGCTCCGACCTGGGCTCCCGACTCGACGTCGACCTTTCCACCGGCGACGGCACCGGCACCACAATTCCGTTGGTGGTGTCGAACATGACCGCGGTCGCCGGACGGCGGATGGCGGAGACGGTCGCCCGCCGGGGTGCCATCGCGGTGATTCCGCAGGACATTCCGATCGAGGTGGTGGCGGATGTCGTCGCCTGGGTCAAGCAGCGCCACCTGGTCTACGACACCCCCATCACGCTGGGCCCGACCGAAACCGTGGGCGATGCCATCCACCTGCTGCCCAAGCGCTCGCACGGTGCGGTGATCGTGGTCGACGACGCCGGTCGGCCGATGGGTGTGGTCACCGAGGCGGACACCGCGGGCGTGGACCGCTTCGCGCAACTGCGGCACGTGATGTCCACCGAACTGCACACCGTCCCGGCGGACGCGGATCCTCGTACCGGTTTCGATCTGCTCTCGGCGGGCCGTCGCCGACTCGCCCCGGTGGTGGATGCCGAGGGTCGGCTGGTCGGGGTGCTGACCCGACAGGGCGCGTTGCGAGCCACCCTCTACACACCGGCCGTGGACGACCGGGGTCGGCTTCGGATCGCGGCGGCCGTCGGGATCAACGGGGACGTGACCGGCAAGGCCGCGGCGCTGCTGGAGGCGGGGGTGGACACGTTGGTCGTGGACACCGCGCACGGCCACCAGGCACGGATGATCTCGGCACTTCAGGCGGTCCGGAAGCTGGACCCGGGGGTGCCGGTGGCGGCCGGCAACGTGGTCACCGCCGAGGGCGTACGCGACCTGGTGGAGGCGGGGGCGGACATCATCAAGGTCGGCGTCGGCCCGGGGGCGATGTGCACCACCCGGATGATGACCGGCGTGGGTCGACCGCAGTTCTCCGCCGTGCTCGACTGCGCGGCTGCCGCTCGCCAACTGGGCCGGCACGTGTGGGCCGACGGCGGGGTGCGGCACCCCCGGGACGTGGCGCTCGCGCTCGCCGCCGGCGCGTCGAACGTGATGATCGGCTCCTGGTTCGCCGGCACCTACGAGTCCCCCGGTGACCTCTACACCGACGCGGACGGCCGGCGGTACAAGGAGAGCTTCGGGATGGCCTCGGCTCGGGCGGTCAGCGCCCGAACCGCCGACGACAGCCCGTACGACCGCGCCCGCAAGGCGGTGTTCGAGGAGGGCATCTCCTCGGCCCGGATGCACCTGGACCCGGCCCGTCCCGGTGTCGAGGACCTGATCGACGAGATCATCGCCGGGGTACGCAGCGCCTTCACCTACGCCGGCGCACGGGACCTGACCCAGTTCCACGAGCGGGCCATCGTCGGCGTGCAGAGCGCCGCCGGCTTCACCGAAGGAATGCCCCTCCCCACCAGCTGGTAACCCCCCCACCCCCCAACCCCCACCCCCGACCTCGGCAAAGTTGATCATGAGGTTGTCGCGTCTCGCATCGGCGTGTCGTGGCGGTAACCTCATGATCAACCGAGGAGGGCCGGGGTCGGCCGGGTCGGCCGGGTCGGCGGGGGGACCTCGCTGTCAGGTCGACAGCCGGCGCAGCACGGCGCGGGCTGCCTCGCGGGGGTTGTCGCCCACGCGGTCGGGCAGTGCGCCGGCCAGCCAGAGGGTGGCGAAGCCGTGCGCGATCGACCAGGCCGCGAGCGAGTCCCGGTCGGTGTCGGCGGGCGCGCCGCCGCCGGGCAGCGCCGCCACTCCGGAGCGGAGCGCGGCGCCGGCCCGGCCCCGCGCCGCGATGAGCTCGGCGTCGTCGGCCCGGTAGAGCTCCGGCCGGAACATCACCTCGAAGTACGCACGGTGCGTGACGGCGAAGTCGACGTAAGCGACGCCGGCCTCCAACAGGTCGTCATCCGCCTCGGTCAACGTCTGGGCCAGCAGGTCGAAGCCCTGCGCGGCGAGCGCGGTGAGCAGGCCCGCCTTGTCTCCGAAGTGGTGTGCGGGTGCGGCGTGCGAGACACCGGCCCGGCGGGCCAGGTCGCGCAGGCTCAGCGCGGCGGGGCCGACCTCGCCGACGGCCTCCAGCGCCGCGGCGAGCAGGGCGCGGCGCAGGTCGCCGTGGTGGTAGGCGCGGGTGTCGGTCATGGGCGAATCCTATCTTGCCATTGACAAGATGCACCCTAGACGCGCAATCTTGTCACTGGAAAGTTTCACGGAGGAGGATTCCGATGGCACCCCTGATCGCCTTGATCGTCGGCACCGCGCTGGCCCGAATCGCCGGCCTGGTCGGCATCTCCGCACTGGACGGCTGGCATCCCGCGCTGCGCGTCGGGCTGGCCGTGATGTTCACGCTCACCGCCGTCGCGCACTTCGCCGGCCAGCGCCGCGCCGACCTGATCGCGATGGTCCCGCCCCGGCTGCCCTGGCCGGAGCTGCTGGTCACCATGACCGGCGTGCTGGAGCTTGTCGGCGCGGTCGGCCTCCTGGTGCCGGCGACCGCGCGGGTCGCAGCGGCCGGGCTCGGCCTGCTCATGCTCGCCATGTTCCCGGCCAACGTGTCGGCCGCCCGCCGCAAACTGACCCTCGCCGGCCGCCCGGTCACCCCGCTCGCACAGCGAACGATCTTGCAGGTCGTGTTCGTGGCCACCGCTGCGGCAATTTCGTTTGGCCCCTGACTATCAGGGGGCTAACCTACGTGTCGTGGAACTCGTGACCCTCCAGGACGTGCCGCTCGGCCGGCTGCTGGTGGTGGCCGGGCACCTGGTCGGGCAGCGGTGGAACCGCTACCTCGCCGAGGAGCACGGCCTCACCCAGGCCGGCATGATCACCCTGATGACGCTCGCCCGACACGGCGAGTTGCCGCACCGGGCGGTCGCCGAGAAGGGTTTCGTCCGGCCGGCGACCCTGACCGGCATCGTCGACACGCTCGAGCGCGACGGTCTGGTCGAGCGCCAGCGCGACGACAACGACCGACGCAGCATCCGACTCGCCATCACCCCCGCCGGGCGGGAACGGGTGGCCGCGCTCGGCGCGCTCATGCACTCCGGACGGCCCCTCACCTCGGTCGACGCCGACCCGGCGAAGGCCCAGGTGATCCGGGAGTTCCTGCTTGAGGTCATCGGTAGCGGAGACGACCCGCGGATGACCGGACGCCCTACCGAAACGAAGGACCCGGCGTGCTGATCCGACTCCTGCGCGGCCAACTGCGCACCTATCAGAGACCGTTGCTGGCGGTCGTGCTGCTCCAGTTCGTGGGCACCATGGCCTCGCTCTACCTGCCCAGCCTCAACGCGGACATCATCGACCAGGGTGTGGCCCGGGGCGACACCGACTACATCGTGCGCACCGGCGGCTGGATGCTGCTGGTCAGCCTCATCCAGATCGTCTGCTCGATCGCCGCCGTCTACCTGGGCGCCCGGGTCGCGATGGGCTTCGGCCGCGACGTACGCGCCGAACTGTTCGGGCACGTCAACCGCTTCTCCGCCCGCGAGGTGGCCCGGTTCGGGGCACCGTCGCTGATCACCCGCAACACCAACGACGTGCAGCAGGTGCAGATGCTCGTGCTGATGAGCTGCACGATGCTCGTCGCCGCACCGATCATGAGCGTCGGCGGCGTGTTCATGGCGTTGCGTGAGGACGTCGGGCTCTCCTGGCTGATGCTGGTCAGCGTGCCGGTGCTGGCCATCGCCCTCGGCGCGATCATCCGTCGGATGGTGCCGGGCTTCCGGCTGATGCAGACCCGCATCGACACGGTCAACCGGGTGCTGCGGGAGCAGATCACCGGCATCCGGGTGGTCCGCGCGTTCGTCCGAGAGCCGTACGAGACGGACCGCTTCGGCGTCGCCAACGCCGACCTGACCGCGACCGCGCTGCGTACCGGTCGGTTGCTGGCGTTGATCTTCCCGGTGGTCATGCTGGTGCTGAACGTCTCCAGCGTGGCGGTGCTCTGGTTCGGCGCGCAGCGGGTGGACGCCGGCGCGATCCAGGTCGGCGCGCTCACCGCGTTCCTGCAGTACCTGATGCAGATCCTGATGGCGGTCATGATGGCCACCTTCATGCTGATGATGGTGCCGAGGGCGGCGGTCTGCGCCGAGCGGATCGTCGAGGTGCTGGACACCGACTCCTCAGTGGTCCCGGCCGCCGCGCCGGTCACCGAGTTGCCCACCCGAGCCGAGTTGGAGCTGCGCGGGGTGCGCTTCCAGTACCCGGGCGCGGTGGAGCCGGTGCTGCGCGACATCTCCTTCCGGGCGACCCCGGGCACCACCACGGCGATCATCGGCAGCACCGGCGCGGGCAAGACGACGCTGCTGTCGCTGATCCCCCGCCTGGTCGACGTCACCGACGGCGCGGTGCTGGTCGACGGGGTGGACGTGCGGGAGTTGGCGCCGGACGAGCTGTGGCGACGCATCGGCCTGGTGCCGCAGCGGCCGTACCTGTTCACCGGGACGGTCGCCAGCAACCTGCGCTACGGCAACCCGGATGCCACCGACGAGGAGCTGTGGACGGCGCTGGAGATCGCCCAGGCCCGGGACTTCGTAGCCCAGATGCCCGGCGGGCTGGACGCCCCGATCGCGCAGGGCGGCACCACCGTCTCCGGTGGGCAGCGGCAGCGCCTGGCCATCGCCCGGGCCCTGGTCCGGCAACCGGAGATCTACCTCTTCGACGACTCGTTCTCCGCGCTCGACCTGGGCACCGACGCGCGGCTGCGAGCGGCCCTGCGGCCGGTCACCGCGCAGGCAGCGGTGGTGATCGTGGCCCAGCGGGTCTCCACGATCATCGACGCCGATCAGATCATCGTCCTGGAAAACGGAGGGGTCGTCGGAGTGGGACGACATGCGGAGTTGTTGGACACCTGCCCGACCTACGCCGAGATCGTGGCCTCGCAGCAAACCACGGAGGTGGCGGCGTGAGCGAGCGTGACGAGCCGCGCACCGCGGCCGTACCCAGTCAGAAGCCGGGCGGCGACGGACGGACGCCGGATGAGACCGCGCAGCAACCCGGCGGGGCATCCGCGCCGGAGGCCGGCAGTGGCGCGCCGACGCCGAAGCGGCTGCCGCCCGGCCGTCAGGGCGGCGGCCCAGGATGGATGAGCGCCGGGATGCCCGCCGAGAAGTCGATGAACTTCGGGCCGTCGGCCCGACGGCTGCTCGGCCGGCTGCGCTCGCACCGACTGCACCTGGCCGCGATCATCACGTTGGCCGTGGTGAGTGTCGGGTTCAGCGTGGCCGGGCCGAAGATCCTCGGCCACGCCACCGACCTGATCTTCACTGGGGTGATCGGTCGGCAACTGCCCGCCGGCACCACCGCCGAGCAGGCCGTCGCGGCAGCCCGGGCCAGCGGCAACGACAGCTTCGCCGACATGCTGGCAAGGATGGACGTGGTGCCCGGGGTGGGCATCGACTTCAGCGCCCTGAGTCGGGTGCTGCTGTTGGCGCTCGGGCTCTACCTCGCGGCGAGCCTGCTGTCCTGGTGGCAGGGTTGGCTGCTCAACGGGGTGGTCCAGCGCACCGTGCTGCGGCTGCGCGCCGAGGTGGAGGAGAAGCTCAACCGGCTGCCGCTGCCCTACTTCGACAGACAGCCGCGCGGTGAGTTGCTCAGCCGGGTCACCAACGACATCGACAACATCTCCACCAGCCTCCAACAGACCCTCAGCCAGTTGCTGACCTCGCTGCTGACCGTCGTCGGCGTGCTGGCCGTGATGTTCTGGATCTCGCCGGTGCTGGCCCTGGTGGCCCTGGTCGCGGTGCCGTTGTCGGTGCTGGTCACCCAGCGCATCGCCAAGCGCTCGCAGAAGCAGTTCATCGCCCAGTGGACGCACACCGGCGAGTTGAACGGTCAGATCGAGGAGGCGTACACCGGTCATGAGCTGGTGAAGGTCTTCGGCCGGCAGCGTGAGGTCGAGGCCGCGTTCCACGCGAAGAACGAGGAGCTGTTCCGGGCCAGCTTCGGGGCGCAGTTCATCTCCGGGATCATCATGCCGTCGATGATGTTCATCGGAAACCTGAGCTACGTGGCGATCGCCGTGGTCGGCGGGCTGCGGGTCGCCTCCGGCACGATGAGCCTCGGTGACGTGCAGGCGTTCATCCAGTACTCCCGCCAGTTCACCCAGCCGCTCACCCAACTCGCCTCGATGGCCAACCTGCTCCAGTCCGGGGTGGCCTCGGCCGAGCGGGTCTTCGCGGTGCTCGACGCGGACGAGCAGACCCCCGACCCGGTCGCGCCGGCCCGGGTCACCGATCCGCACGGTCGGGTCGAGTTCGAGCACGTCTCGTTCCGCTACGAGCCGGACAAGCCGCTGATCGACGACCTGTCGCTGGTGGCCGAGCCCGGACACACCGTGGCCATCGTCGGCCCGACCGGCGCCGGCAAGACCACCCTGGTCAACCTGGTGATGCGGTTCTACGAACTGGACGCCGGCCGGATCACGCTCGACGGGGTGGACATCACCACGATGCGCCGGGACGACCTGCGCGGCCGGATCGGCATGGTCCTCCAGGACACCTGGCTGTTCGGCGGCACCATCCGGGACAACATCGCCTACGGGCGGCCGGACGCGACCGAGGAGGAGATCCTCGCCGCCGCCCGGGCCACCTTCGTGGACCGGTTCGTGCGCAGCCTGCCCGACGGCTACGACACCGTCATCGACGAGGAGGGCAGCAACGTCAGCGCCGGCGAGAAGCAGCTCATCACCATCGCGCGGGCGTTCCTCGCCGAGCCGTCACTGCTGATCCTCGACGAGGCCACCAGCTCGGTGGACACCCGCACCGAGGTGCTGCTGCAACGGGCGATGGCCGCGCTGCGCTCGGACCGCACCAGCTTCGTGATCGCGCACCGGCTCTCCACCATCCGCGACGCAGACCTGATCCTGATGATGGAGGACGGTCGGATCGTCGAGCAGGGCACCCACGAGCAGTTGCTCGCCGCCCAGGGCGCGTACCACCGGCTCTACCGCTCACAGTTCACCGGCGCGGCGGTCGACGAGGAACCGGCCGCCCAACCGGCGTCGGTCTGAGGTCGGGCGGCCGTGCGCGCGAGACGATCGGTGGGCGTGTCAGTCCGACGGCAGCAGGTCGGTCGCGCGGGCGTCGACCTGCCCGCCGATCAGGGCGAGAGCCGCGTCGGCGGGCATCGGAGCCAGGGCGCGGCCGCCGCGCAGGCGCAACGCGAGGTGCCCGTCAGCCACCTCCCGGGCACCCAACACCCCGAGGTACGGGACGCGGCGGCGGGCCGCGTCCCGGACCCGGGCACCCAGCGAGCCGGCGGCGTCGACCTCGACCCGCAGGCCGGCGTCGCCCGCCCGTCGAGCCAGGCCGGCCGCCGCGTCGGCCTGGCCGTCGCCGACCGGCAGCAGCACCAACTGGACGGGCGCGTACCAGGCCGGGAACGCCCCCTCGTGCACCTCGATGAGGTACGCGAACAGCCGCTCCATGCTGCCGACCAGGCTGCGGTGCACCATGACCGGCCGACGACGGCTGCCGTCCGAGTCGGTGTACGACAGGTCGAACCGTTCCGGCTTGTCGAAGTCCAGTTGGATGGTGGAGATGGTCGACTCCCGGCCGGCGGCGTCCACGATCTGAATGTCGATCTTCGGACCGTAGAAGGCAGCCTCCCCCGGTGCTTCGACGTACTCCACCCCGGCCAGCGCCTCCCGGAGCAACTCCTCGGCGCGGGCCCACTGGGCGTCGTCGCCGACGTACTTCTCGCCCGGCCCGCGCAGCGACAGCCGGAACCCGGCCGGCCGGACACCGAGCGCGGCGTGCGCGGCACGGATCAGCCCGAGGATCTCGACGACCTCCGCGCCGACCTGCTCGGGGGCGCAGAAGGTGTGCGCGTCGTTGAGCGAGATGGCGCGGACCCGGGACAGCCCGCCGAGCACCCCGGAGCGCTCCGAGCGGTACATCCCGCCCAGCTCCGCGATCCGCAACGGCAACTCCCGGTAGGAACGGCCCCGCGCCCGGAAGACCAACGCGTGGTGCGGGCAGAGCGCCGGCCGGAGCACGAACTCGTCGTCGGCGCTCAGCCGCATCGGCGGGAACATGTCGTCGGCGAAGTAGCCGAGATGGCCGGAGAGTTCGAAGAGTTCCCGCTTGCCCAGCGGCGGCGAGTAGACGTGCTGGTGGCCGGAGCGGCGCTCCAACTCCCGGACGTACTCCTCGACGGCGTGCCGGGCTGCGGCGCCGGCCGGCAGCCAGATCGGCAGGCCGGCACCGGCCAGCGGGTCGGACACGAAGAGGTCCAGCTCGCGGCCGAGCCTACGGTGGTCGATCATGTCGGGCTCCTGGATCGGGTACGACCCGGAGGCGACCTGAGCTCCGTTCGGCGCGCTGCCCTCGGGGGCGGATCGCCCCGGGGCCTGGTCGACGGTGGTTACGTCAGAGCGGCGCGCCGGGGACACCCGGCGTCGTGGTCATCACTACCGCGCTGCGCATACGGCGACCGTACCCGCGCGACGTTCGGGGATGCACCCGGATTTGCGGCGGAAGGGTGGGCCGCCGGCGCGGGACCCGCCGGCGGCCCTGGCGGCCGAATCGTCAGGAACGGGGGACCCGACGGGCGTGGCCGCGCCGACAACGGTACGCCGACGAACGGCGTTCTGCCGCCCGCCTCGAACGGGTGGAACAGCCTCCGAACCCGTCACCCGGCAGCGATCGGCCTCGTTGTAGCTGGGTGGCCCAGTCGTGTCGACGGTCACGACGGGCCGGGGCCGTCCACGGTGACGCCGGACACGACGTCAGGCTCAAGACACCCAATCGGCCGCATCCGGCGAGGTGGCAGGCGTGCCCGAACTTCTGACTGACGTCGCGTCGCCGACGTGGGCGTACCTGGTGCTGCTCGCGCTGCTGATCGCGGACGCCTTCGTGCCGGTGATCCCCACCCAGATCGTCATGATCACCAGTGGTGCGCTCACCGTCTACGGCGGGCTCAGCCTGCCGGTCACCATCGCCGTCGGCGCGCTCGGCGTATTCGCCGGCGACCTGGCCTGCTACCTGCTCGGGCGCAGCGCACCGGACCGGCGGCCACCCCGGCACGCCGAGCTGAGCCGCGCCCGCCGGGTGGCCAGCCGGGTCACCCAGGGGCTACGACAACCCGGGCCGCTGGTCATCCTGCTCTGCCGGTTCGTGCCCGGCGGTCGGATGGCGGCCTGCTTCTCAGCCGGGCGCAGCCGCTACCCGTACCGCCTGTTCGTGCTCTACGAGGCCGTCGCCGCGCTGGGCTGGGCCACCTACGGCGCGCTGGTCGGGCACCTGGGCGGCACCGCACTCACCGAGTCGGCCTGGCGGCTGGCCATCATCGCCACTGCCGCGGCGGCCGGCTTCGCCGCGGCCGGGTGGGCGATGACAGTGGTCAGCGCCCGCCACGCCCGCGCCGCCGCCGCCGCAGTCGACGTCCCCATCGACTGAGTGTCGCGCCCCAGCCTCCGCGATCTTGCACTTACTGTCCCGGCAATTGGGGCATGCCGCACATACGAACAACCGAAGATGCAAGATCGCGGCGGGTTGGCAACAGTCCTCTAGGGGTGGTCCCGGGGGTCGATTTCGGTGGCTGTCCCGGATTCGGCTGGGGTGTCTGCGGCGACAGGCTGAGGCATGCCTGTTACCCGGAGTACCGGCCTACTGGCCCTGGTCGGGATCGCCCTGGCGGCGCTGCTCACCGTGATCGGCCACCTCGAAGTCAACGACGACCTCAACCCCTGGGCGTTGACCATCAGCGACTTCGCGGTCTCCGACCGGGGTGGCGTCATCGACATCGCCATGGTGGTGCTCGCGCTCGCCACAGTGGCGTTGCTGTACGGACTACGCCACGCCAGCCCACCCCGGCCGCGCTCCGGTCGAACGGTCGAGCTGCTGCTCGGCGCATGGGTGGGTGGGCTGCTGCTGGCCGCCGTGGTGCCGACGAACGAGCCGGGCACCGCCATGACCACCGCCGCCTACCTGCACCGGTACGCGTCGGTGATCGCCTTCCTGGCGTTGCCGGTCGCCGGTTGGTTGCTCGCCCGGCGACCCGACCTGACGCCCGCCGCCCGGACGCTACGCGCCCTGGTCCTGTTGAGCCTGGCCCTGGCGGCGGCGATGATCTGGTCCGCCTACCCCGGCGACCGGATGCTCATCGGCCTGGCCGAACGTCTCCTGATCCTCGCCGAGGTGGCGGTCCTGGTGACGGTAGCGACGAGCCTGACCCGGCCCGCACACGCCGATCATGGAGTTGTGGTGCCTCACAAAAGGGGTGTGGCAGCGTGAAACGGCCACCACGAGCCCATGATCGACGAGAACGGTTGGGTCACTCCAACTCGTGCAGCATGAGCTGGCGGGCCGCCTCGGTGATGGAGCCGGACAGCGACGGGTAGATGGTGATGGTCTGGGCCAGCTCGTTGACCGTGAGGTTGTTCTCCACCGCCATGGTGATGGGCAGGATCAGCTCGCTGGCCTTCGGAGCAACCACCACACCGCCGATCACCTGGCCGCTGGCGGGACGGCAGAACAGCTTCACGAAACCGTCGGAGAGGTCGTCCATCTTGGCCCGGGCGTTGCCGGACAGCGGCAGCATCACCTGCCGGGCCGGCACCTTGCCCGCGTCCACCTCGTCCTGCGAGACACCCACTGTGGCCAGCTCCGGGTCGGTGAAGACGTTCGCCGCGACGGTACGCAGCCGCAGCGGGCGGACCGCCTCGCCGAGCGCGTGCCACATGGCGATCCGGCCCTGCATGGCGGCGACGCTGGCCAGCAGCAGCACGCCGGTGCAGTCGCCGGCGGCGTAGATACCGGGCACGTTGGTCCGGGAGGCCCGGTCGACCGTCAGGTAGCCGCCCCGGCCCAGCTCCACCCCGTACTCGGTCAGACCCAGGTTCGCGGTGTTCGGGATGGAACCGACGGTGATCAGCGCGTGTGAGCCGGTCACCTTGCGGCCGTCGGAGAGCTCCACCTCGACGCCGTCGGCGGTACGCCGCACCGCGTCGGCCCGGGAGTTGTTGAGGATCTCCATGCCCCGGTTGCGGAACACCCGCTCGATGGCGGAGGCGGCGTCGGCGTCCTCGTGCGGCATCACCCGGTCCCGGCTGGAGACCAGGGTCACCTGGACCCCCATCGCCAGGTACGCGCTGGCGAACTCCGCGCCGGTCACACCGGACCCGACCACGATCAGGTGCTCGGGCAGCTCCGGCAGGTCGTACACCTGTCGCCAGGTCAGGATGCGCTCACCGTCCGGAACGGCGGTGGGCAGCTGACGGGGCGTCGAGCCGGTGGCCACCAGCACGGTGGACGCGTCGATCGAGTACTCCGCGCCGCCGTCGGCGGGGGTGACGACGACCCGGTGGGTGTGCCCGAGGGAGTCCTCGCCGAGCCGGGCGGTGCCGGCCACGAAGGTGACCCCCGCCTTCAGCAGCTTGGCGTGGATGTCCGCGGACTGCGCCAGGGCCAGCCGCTTGACCCGCCCGTGCACCGCCCGCGCGTCGACGGTGACCGCCTCCAGGCCGTCCGAGTGCACCCCGAACTCCTCGGTGTCGCGGTAGCCGGTGACCACCCCCGAGCTGGCGATGAAGGTCTTCGACGGTACGCAGTCGGAGAGCACGCAGGCACCGCCGGCACCGTCGGCCTCCACCACTGTGACATCGGCGTCCAGCTGGGCGGCGACCAGTGCCGCCTCGTACCCGGCCGGCCCCCCGCCGATGATCACGATCCGGCTCACAGCTTTCGCCCTTCGTCCATGCTCATAGTGACTTTCTTCTCCCGAGCGCATTCGACACGCACTGTCGTATTCTCCCCCACCCGTCGGCCGGGCTATCGTCATCGCCGTGCGTCATCACGCCGCCTACGGCTCAAATCTCGACCCTGCCCGGATGCGCGCCTACTGTCCGCATTCGCCGATGGTTGGCACCGGCTGGCTGGAGGGCTGGCGGCTGACCTTCGCCGGGGCGGACGTGATCGGCTGGGAGGGTGCGGTGAGCACCCTGGTCGAGTCTCCCGGTGACCGGGTCTTCGTGGCGCTCTACGACATCCACCCCTACGACGCCGGCCAACTCGACGAGATCGAGGGGGTGACCGCCGGCACGTACCGCAAGCTGCACGTGCGGGTCTCCACCCTCGACGGCGACGTGACCGCGTGGATCTACGTCTTCAACGGGTACGAGGGTGGCCTGCCGACCTCGTGGTATCTGTCGGAGATCGCGAACGCCGCCGAGAAGGCGGGCGCCCCGGACGACTACGTCACCGAGTTGCGGGCCCGCCCCACCGGCACCGCCTCGCCGTAGCAGCGCGTATCGCACCCCACCAGTCTGCTACCGCTGTCGAGCGGAGCGCCGGCCGGGCCGGACCGGGGTCGTCAATCACACACCGGCCGCCGGAACGGCAAGTTCGTACATGTCGGTCCACTGGGTCTCCCGCAGGCCCACCGACCGGTACAGCGACAGCGGGGCGGTCGGGTTGGTGAGGTCGACGCCCAGGCCGACCGCCCGTCGCCCCTTCTCGGCGTAGCGGGCGAAGGCGCGGCGCAGCAACGCCGCACCCACTCCCCTGCGCCGGTACGCGGACAGCACCGACAGGCTCTTCACCCAGCCCGACTGCTGATCGAGCGCCTGGTCGGAGGACTGCAACGCGCCGACCGGCACCCCGTCCACCTCGGCGACGAACCACTCGTCCCAGGCGGTCAGGTCGCCGATCCGGGCCCGCCACCGCTCGTACGACAGCGGCTCGTGGTCCGGGGTGTCACCGAAGGCGGCCTCGTAGATCCGGTGGAACTCCACCAGGTCGGCCTCGTCGTCCGGGCGGACCGGCCGCACCGTGACGGCCGATGGACCGGCCGGTTCGTCGGGTAGGTCGTCCAACGGCCGGCTCATCCGGACGTACCGCTTGACGAGGGTGAACCCGAGCCCGCGTAGGGCGTGTTCCCAGTCACGTTCCGGGGCGAAGACCGCGCAGCGGACGGTGAGCGACGGCAGCCCCCGCTCGGCAGCGCGCTCGGCGACCCGGTCCAGTTGGCGGAGCAGCAACGGCGCGCGGACGACGGCGGCCCGTACCGGATCGACGTAGACCTCCACGAACTCCCGACCCACGCCGGTCGGGTTGTCCACCGTCGCCCAGCCGACCACGGTGTCGTCCGGATCGATAGCCAGCCAGGAGTCCCGGGTCGGGTCGAAGTGAGGGGCGGTCAGCGACGCCGCGACGTCCTCGGCGTCGAAGTCGGGATGGCCGATGGCGAAGGTGTCGGCGGCGTGCACCACAGCGAGGATCGCCGACACGTCGTCGAGGGTGGGTCGGCGCGTCGTCCAACCAGCGGGAAGGGTCACGGCAGGACATCCTGGCAGCCCCTCGGCTGCGGCGCCGCCCATTTTTTCGGCCGACGAAAGGCTCAGCCGAGGTCGGCCCGGGTGCGGTGCAGCAACTCCACCAACTCCGCGCCATCGGCGGGCCCGAGGGCCGTGAACGCCGGCGCGGCCAGCCGGTTGGTCACCGCCTCCGCCCAGAGCCGGCGGCGCACCAGCGGCCCGATCGGCGGGTACGGCGGCGGCCAGCCACAGGCCACCGCCCCGGCCTCGCCCTCCGGCCCGGCCAGCACGGCTTCCAGCGGGGTCATCCCGGCGGCACGTACCGCCAGCAGGTAGGCGCCGGTGAAGTGTTCCCGGAGCAGCCGCAGCCCGGCGGCGCTGCGAGCCCCGGCCGAGAGATCGGGAAGCGGCATGGCCCGCCACGCGGCGAAGAGCGGCATCCCACTGGCCTCCGCCGCCACCACGGCCCGCTCGACGAGCGCCGACAGGCGCTCGGTGCCGGGCAGGGGGCCGAGCCGCTGCGCCCCCCACCGGCAGCATTCGGCGAGGCTCGCGGCGGCCACCTCGAACGGCGGAACGACCCGGGCGGCGGCGTCCCAACCGTCGGCGACCGCGTCCGGGGCGATGAACCCGAGTGCGGCGGCGGCCGTCTCGGCCCGCACACCGCCGAGCGCGCCGGCCCGGCCGCTGATGTAGAAGGCCCAGCCGGAGATGCCGAGCAGTCGGGCCCGGCGCAACGTGGTCGGGTCCCGGCTGAAGGCGTCGCCCAGGTCGAGCACGACGGGCTTACTTGCGGCCGCGACCTGCTCCGGAGTCACCGCGCCGCCCCGCTCGGGCAAACCGACCCGGCGACCACGACCACGCCCCGACCCGGGGCCACTCGCCGTGTACGGCCCGCACACTCGTCGTCGTCCATCGATGGTCAGTCTGCCGCGCCACCGCCCGCGTCCGCATCCCCCTCTTCGGCCGCCAGTGCCTCGACCGCCGCCTCGACCTCACCGGCGCGCCGCCGGGCCACGGTGACCGCCCGCTCGGCGGCACGCCGGGCGAGCTTGGCCCGGCTGAGGTCCTGCTCGGCGACCGCGCGCCGCCGCTCCAGCTCGGCCAGCTCGGCCTCAAGACGATCGAGTACGGCCGCACCGTCGTGCTCCTGGCCGGTCGCCTCGGTCAGCTCGGTCTCGGCCCGCTCCTGGTCGGCCTGGGCCTTCGCCAACTCCCGGTCCAGGGCGCGGCGCTGCCGGGCCCGCTCGGCTCGGGCCGCCCGCTGTGCGGCCCGTTCGGCCTGCTCGGCCGCCCGGTCCGTACGGGGTGCCGCCTCGGGACGGCCCCGTTGGGGGCCGGGTCGGCGGGCCGGGCGTTCCTCCTCACGTTCCTCGTCATCGCCGGTGACCAGCCGCAGTTGCGGCCGGGGCACCTCACCGAAGCCGGCGTAGCTGGCCGCCCGCAGCAGGCGGCCCGCCCGCACCTGCTCGGCGACCTCGACGTCGGAGAACGCGGCGTTCAGCGTCGCCTCCACCTCGGCCAGGGGCAGCCGGCTCGCCGGTGGCGCGTCCGGCTCGGCCGCGGCGAGCTTGCGAACCTCGGCGACCAGGGCGCCGACCACCGCCCGGCGCTGCGCGGACAACTCCCGCAGTCGGGGCCCACGCAACTCCCGCTGGGCGACTCGCAGTGCGTCGGCGAGCTGCACCAGATCGGCGACCAGTTCCGGGCGTCGGATGGCGAGCAGGTTCACCAGCCAGGCGGCCACCGTCGGTCGACGCAGCCGGGCCAGTTGCCGGGCGGTGGTCGGGTCGCCGGCTTGGCGGGCCTCGGCCACAGCGGCGTCCCGGGCGGCCACGAACCGGTCCGGTGGGGTGCGGTAGAGCTGCTGCACCAGCTCCGCGGAGAGGCCGGGCATCGGGTCAGACGTCCACCCGGCTACCGGGCTCCAGTCGCTGGTATTCGGTGCCGGACATCGCGGTGTACTGCCGGTCGAGCACGCTCAGCCCGTTGTCGTTGAGCAACGCGTCGTGCAGGGCGTACGCGCGCCGCGGTGCGACCGCGCGGATGAAGTCGACCACCTCGGAGAACTTGGACCAGGGCGCGTGGATCGGTGCGAAGAGCGTGTCGACGGGTGTCTCGTCGGGCACCACCAGGGAGTCTCCCGGGTGGTAGACCACGTCGTTGATCAGGTAACCGAGGTTGTCGATCACCGGGATGTCGGGGTGGATCACGGCGTGCCGCCCCCCGTACGCGCGCACCGCGACCCCGGCGGCGGTGAACGACTCACCGACGCTGACCGGGCGCAGCACGTCGGCCGCGTCGCCCAGGGTCTCTCCGAGTGAGGCGGGCCCGTGGATCGGGAAGGGCTGTCGGTCGAGTTGGAGGCGCACCGCTGCCAGGTCGAGGTGGTCGGGGTGTTCGTGGGTGATCAGCACCGCGTCCGCACCGTCCAGCGCCGCCGCGGCGTCGCCGAACACCCCGGGGTCGACGACGAGCACTCCCCCGTCGTGTTCCACCCGAAGGCAGGAGTGGGCGTACTTGGTGAGCCGCATCGTGACTCCTCGATTATCGAATCGTGACGTCCTCAGCGCAGTCTGCCGGAACCAGCCGGTGTGCGCGTCGCGTCCGAGCTATCGCCACACCGGTTGACGACGATGGGAGCGGGGATGGACGGACAGGTGGGAAGACGCCGCAATGCGCTGCTGGCGGCGACGACACTGGCGGCGGCCCTGGCGCTGACGGGGTGCGGTGCCGGCGACAGCGGGGCGCAGGACAACGCGGGCACGGCGGCCGAGGCGCCAGCCGCCAACGGCGGCGAGGTGGCCCGGGACGCCGCCGCAGGCGCACCGGAGGGGGCCGGTGCCGGCGCACCGGACCTACGGGTCGACCAGCGGGCGATCATCTACACCGGAAAGATGCGGGTGCAGGTGAACGATGTGGACTCTGCCGCCCGCGAGGCCACCGCCGTGGCCACCCAGGCCGGCGGCTTCGTCGGCGGCGACCAGCGACACAGCGCCGACGCCGACGCGGTGGCGGAGTTGGAGTTGCGGGTGCCGGCGGCGAAGTTCACCGGCGTGGTGGAGGAGATCGCGAAGCTCGGTCGGCAGCAGAGCCGGGAGATCAACACTCAGGACGTCACCGAGGAGACGGTCGACCTGGAGGCCCGGATCACCAGTCAGCGGGCCCGGGTGGAGAGCGCCCGCCGGTTGCTGTCCCGAGCCACCTCGATCACCGACCTGGTGTCGCTGGAGAACGAGTTGGGTCGACGGGAGGCCGACCTGGCCTCGCTGGAGGCCAAGAAGCGACGCCTGGCCGACCTGACCGCCCTCTCCACGATCACCGTGTCGCTGGCCGGGCCGGCGGCGAAGGACACCGAGGAGAAGGCCGAGACCGGCTTCCTGGTCGGGCTCAGGGGCGGCTGGAAGGCGTTCGTCGTCTCGATGACCGTCCTGCTCACGGTGCTCGGGGCACTGCTGCCCTGGCTGGTGGCGCTGGGCGTACCGCTGGTGGCGCTGCTGGTGGTGCTGCGCCGACGGCGCAAGCCCTCGGCTCCGATCGCGCCGGTCAGCGCGCCGCCGCCAGTGCCCGCAACGCGGTCTGCACCATGACGCGGACGCCGACCGCGATGGACCGCTCGTCCACGTCGAAGCTCGCCCGGTGCAGGTCGACGTTGGGGCCGGAGCGACCCACGCCGAGCCGGGCGAGGGCGCCGGGGACGTACTCCAGGTACCAGGAGAAGTCCTCGCCGCCCATGCTCTGCGGTGTCTCGGCGATCCCGTCCGGGCCGAGGGCGGCGGCGGTGGCGGCGGTCAGCACCTGGATGGCGCGGGCGTCGTTGCACACCGGCGGTCTGCCGCGCAGGTATTCCAGGTCGACGGTCGCACCGGTCGGCGCGATCACGTCCCGCACCACCTGAGCGACGATCTTGGGAGCCTGCTCCCAGGTGTCGCGGTCCATCACCCGGAGGGTGCCGGACGCGCTCGCCTCGGACGGGATGACGTTGTAGCGGGTGCCGGCCGAGGCGTGGCCGAAGACCAGCAGCAGGCCGCTGTTGGCCGGCACCCGACGACTGACGAGGGCCGGCACCTCGGTGATCAGCCGACCGAGCGCGTCGACCATGTCCACGGTCAGGTGCGGGCGGGCGGTGTGCCCGCCTGGGCCGGAGAGTCGGACGGTGACGTTGTCGGCGGCCGCGGTGATCGGGCCGACCCGCAGGCCGACCTGGCCCACCGGCAGGTTCGGGTCGCAGTGCAGCGCGAAGATCTGCACCACGTCGTCCAGGCCGCCGGCCTCGATGACCTCCAGCGAACCGCAGGGCAGGATCTCCTCGGCCGGCTGGAAGATGAGCCGGACCCGACCGTCCAGCTCACCGAGGTCGGCGAGCTGGGCGAGCAGCATGCCGACGCCGAGCAGGACCGTGGTGTGCACGTCGTGCCCGCAGGCGTGGCAGACGCCCTCCACGGTCGACCGGTACGGGACGTCCTTGGGATCGTCCAGCGGTAGGGCGTCGATGTCGGCGCGCAGCGCCACGACCGGGCCGTCCGGTCTGCCGTTGACGTCGCAGATCACGCCGTTGCCCTTGGGCAGCAGGCGCGGGTTCAGCCCGGCCAGCGACAGCTCCCGGGCGATCAGCGCGGCCGTCTCGAACTCGTTGCCGGAAAGCTCCGGGTGCGAGTGGAGGTGACGGCGCGTAGCGATCAGCCCCGGTACCCGGAGCGCGAGAAGGTGGTCCAGCTCGCGGGGCAGGGGCTGGGATCCCGGTGGCGTCTCCGGCCAGGACGACGCCAGCTGGCCGCCTGTGGGCAGCGTCAACGCACTCGTCACGTCGAATTCTCGATCACTAGGAATGGATGGATCATCGGGGACAGCAGACAGCCTAGACCTCCGACGGTGACGCTGCGCAACCTCGTTACGGTAATGATCGGACCGCACAGAGTCACGTATGCCCTGCTGGGGGCGCTCGTCAAGGCGCGGGACAGCAGGTAGATCACGGTCAAACGCCGTCATCAGCCCCTCACCTCCTACAACGCGTAACCGAGCGCGGCAGTCACGAATCCCGGCGCCGGTCGGAGACCCGTTGCCAAATTGTCGCATTAGTCGGGGTGATGAACTGACACTCCGACAATTAGCCGACCACACACCGCAACGAGCCGGATAAGGACGCTCACACGCACCCACCCACCGTGGGCGCACAGGGTGTGCGTCCCGGCTCAACCGACCGGATACCCGCTGAGAGCGCCGGACACACCGCGCCCCGAGGCCGCCGCCGCCCCCGGGGTGCTCAGAATCGGTCGGTGGGCCGGTACAGCCCCCACACCTCGCGCAACGTCCCGCAGACCTCACCCACTGTCGCGCGGGCCCGCAGCGCCTCCTTCATCGGGTACAACACGTTCTCCGTGCCCTCGGCGGCGGCCCGGAGATCGGCGAGCGCCCGCGTGACCGCGTCGGCGTCCCGCTCGGAGCGCAGCCGGGCCAGCCGGTCGGCCTGGGCCGCCTCGATCGTCGGGTCGACCCGCAGCGGCTCGTACGGCTCCTCCTCGTCCACGGTGAACCGGTTGAGCCCGACCACCACCCGTTCCCCCGAGTCGATCTCCTGGGCGATCCGGTACGCGGACTGCTCGATCTCCCGCTTCTGGAACCCGGCCTCGATCGCGTCCACCGCCGAGCCGTGGTCGGTCACCCGCTCCATCAACTCGACGGCGGCGGCCTCGATCTCGGCGGTCATCGCCTCCACCACGTACGACCCGGCGAACGGGTCGACGGTGGCGGTCAGGTCCGTCTCGTAGGCCAGCACCTGCTGGGTACGCAGCGCGAGCCGGGCCGCCTTCTCGGTGGGCAGCGCGATCGCCTCGTCGAAGCTGTTGGTGTGCAGCGACTGGGTGCCACCGAGCACGGCACCCAGACCCTGCACCGCCACCCGAACCAGGTTCACCTCCGGCTGCTGGGCGGTGAGCTGCACGCCCGCGGTCTGGGTGTGGAACCGCAGCATCATCGACTTCGGATCCTTGGCGCCGAAGTCGTCGCGCATCAGCCGGGCCCAGATCCGCCGGGCGGCGCGGAACTTCGCCACCTCCTCCAGCAGCGTGGTGCGGGCCACGAAGAAGAACGACAGCCGGGGCGCGAAGTCGTCGACGGCGAGCCCGGCGGCCAGCGCGGCCCGTACGTACTCCACCCCGTTGGCCAGGGTGAACGCGATCTCCTGCGCGGGCGTCGCGCCGGCCTCAGCCATGTGGTAGCCGGAGATGGAGATGGTGTTCCACTTCGGCACCTCGCTGCGGCAGTACGCGAACGTGTCGGCCACCAGGCGCAGCGACGGCTTCGGCGGGAAGATGTACGTCCCCCGGGCGATGTACTCCTTGAGGATGTCGTTCTGGATGGTGCCGTTGAGCGCCGTGCCCGGCACCCCGTTCTCCTCGGCGACGAGTTGGTAGAGCAGCAGCAGCACCGAGCCGGGTGCGTTGATGGTCATCGAGGTGGACACCTTGTCCAGGGGGATGTCGGCGAAGAGCAGCCGCATGTCCTCGATGGAGTCGATCGCGACACCCACCTTGCCGACCTCGCCGTGCGCGATCGGCTCGTCCGAGTCGTAGCCCATCTGGGTCGGCAGGTCGAACGCGACCGACAGGCCCATCGTGCCGGCCCGCAACAGCTGGTGGTATCGCGCGTTGGACTCGGTGGCGGTGCCGAAGCCGGCGTACTGGCGCATGGTCCACGGGCGGGAGGTGTACATGGTGGGGTAGACACCCCGGGTGTACGGGAACTCGCCCGGGCTGCCGAGCCGGGAGTCCAGGTCCTCCGGAAGGTCGGCCTCCGTGTAGACGCCGTTGATCGGGAAACCGGACTCACTTGACCGCCGTTGGTTCATCCCCGGATGGTAGGACGCCTGGCCACGTCCTCGGGTGAGGGATACCGCACAGTGCGTCCCGACCGGTCGACACCAGGTGAACGACAGGGCACGTTCTGTCGACTTCGATAAACGTCCGTCGCGTCGGCTTTCGCATCGGGCGTCGGAACCAGCAAGATAGGGGGGTTGTGTCCCAGCCCCCCTCGATTTCCCCCGGTGGCTTTTCTGTGACTCAGATCCCGACGTGGAGCGGCGGACCAGTTAGTCCCGCCAACGGACGAGCGGCGCCCGGCACCACCATTGGTGGCCGGTACTCGCTGCGATCCTCGGTGGGCAACGGCGGCATGGGCACGGTGTGGCGCGCCACAGACACCCTGCTGCGCCGTGACGTGGCGGTGAAGGAGGTCGTCCTGCCCCCGGGGCTGGCCCCCAGCGACCGCGACGCGATGTACGAACGCACCCTGCGTGAGGCGCGCGCCGCCGCCGCCATCCAGCACCCCGCTGTGGTGCAGGTGTACGACGTGGTCACCGAGGCCGGTCGGCCGTGGATCGTGATGGAGCTGCTGGACGCCCGCAGCCTCGCCGACATGGTGATCGAGGACGGGCCGGTCGCGCCCCGCGCCGTCGCCAAGATCGGCATCGCGCTGCTCGGCGCGTTGGAGGTCGCGCACGCGATCGGCGTGCTGCACCGCGACGTCAAACCCGCAAACGTGCTGATCTGCACCGACGGGCGCTGCGTGCTGACCGACTTCGGGGTCGCCCGGATGCCCACCGACGTGCAGCTCACCACCCCCGGCATGGTGCTCGGTTCGCCGCACTTCATCTCGCCCGAGCGGGCCATGGGCCAGGAGTTCGGCCCGCCCAGTGACCTCTTCTCGTTGGGTGTGACGCTCTACACCGCGGTCGAGGGGCGGCCCCCGTTCGACAAGGGCGACCCGATCGAGACCATGCACGCCGTGGTGGAGGACCCACCCGCCCCACCGCAGCGCAGCGGCCCGCTGACCCGGGTGCTGATGGGTCTGCTCGAGAAGGACCCGGCGCGCCGACTCGACGTGCACACCTCCCGGGCCATGCTGCGCGAGCTGCTCGCCGGCCCGCTGGGCAGCACGGCGACGGCTGTGCACTCGGTCACCGACCCGTACGCCGTGGTGCCGGTGCAGCAGCGCCCCATCCCCGTCCTCCCGCCGGCCCAGCCGGAGCCGAAGCCGGACAGCCAGATCGGTGGCAAGGCGATGCTGGCCCCGGGCGAGTCCCTGACCGACCGGCTGGCCTCGCCGCGCCGGGGCGAGCGCCCGCAGGCGACTTCCGCGGCCGGCGCCACCGGTGGGCTCGACGAGACCAGCGCCGACGCGTTGGCCGGCCCGCTGCACACGCCGACCGGCGCGATGCCGACTACGGGCCGACCGGCGGCCGGGCGCACCTACGGCGGCAACGCGGACGCCACCCAGCGGGTGGACGCCGGCGGGCACCCCGACGCCACCCAGCGGGTCAGCTACGGCAGCCCGGCCGATGCCACCCAGCAGGTCGGGTACGGCGGCGCACCGGAGGCCACCCAGCGCGTCGGCGGCACCTACGGCGGCGGCAACCAGTGGTCGGTGCCGGGCACCGGCCAGCCCTGGGCCACCGCGCCCGCCGCTTCGGGCGGCAGCGCGCTGGACAAGGTCCGGGCCACCGGTGGTCAGCTCGTCACCACGGTCAAGGGCTGGCCGCGCAAGGTGCAGCTCGCCGCAGCCGGCGGGTTGGTCGTCGTGCTGCTGCTCACGGCGGTGGCGCTCTCCGGCGGCGAAGACCCCCCGCCGAACACCCCGGCCGCGCAGCCCACCACGGCCGCCCCGGCGGCTCCCACTGTCGAGATGCAGGAGCACACGGCCCGCGGAATCCAGGTCATGGTGCCGAAGGGCTGGAAGAAGGCCACCGGTGGCTCGTACACCGACTACATCGACCCGGCGGACAGCGGCCGCAAGGTCCGCATCATCACCGAGAAGTGGAGCAGCAGCTCCGTCCGGTGGGCCGAGACGGCCGAGAACGGCCTCAAGACCCGGAGCACCTCCTGCGTCAAGCCGTACAACCAGATCTCCTCCACCGAGACGGAGCTGGCCAGCAAGCCGGCAGCCGAGTTCGAATACACCTGCGGCGAGGGTGACGCGATGCGGCACGGCGTCTGGCGGGGCGTGGCCCAGGACGGCAAGGCGTACTCGTTCTACCTCACCGCCACGGACGCCAAGTTCGCGGAGAGCAAGCCGATCTTCGACGAGATGACGCGGACGTTCCAGCTCACCGGGAACGGCTGAGCCGGAGGGAACGCACAGGGGTGATCCGTCGCCGTGCTATCAAGGGGCATGGCGGCGGACACCACTGACATCGACGACATTCGCGAGCAAGCCCGGCGTTGGCTGGCCGACGACCCCGACCCGGCCAGCCGGGACGAGCTGACGGCGGTGCTCGACGGGCTTCCGGCGAGCGCCCCGGAGCTGGCCGACCGGTTCGCCGGCCCGTTGACCTTCGGCACGGCGGGCCTCCGCGGCCCGCTGCGCGCCGGCCCGAACGGCATGAACCTCGCCGTGGTCACCCAGGCCGCTGCCGGCCTGGTCACCTGGCTCGCGGCCCAGGGCGGCACCGGCCCGCTGGTGATCGGGTACGACGCTCGGCACGGCTCCCGGGAGTTCGCCGAGCGCACCGCCCAGGTGGCCACCGGCGCTGGCCGCCCGGCGCTGCTGCTGCCCCGCCCGCTGCCCACCCCGGTGCTGGCGTACGCCGTGCGGCACCTCGGCGGTGTCGCCGGGGTGATGGTCACGGCCAGCCACAACCCGCCGCAGGACAACGGCTACAAGGTCTACCTGGGCGCGGAGCTGGGCGGCGAGTTGGGCGCCGGCGCCCAGATCGTGCCACCCGCCGACGCCGGCATCGAGGCGGCCATCCGATCGGTCGGGCCGCTGGCCCAGGTGCCGTTGGGCGAGCCCGGTCAGGTGCTCGGCGACGACCTGGTCGCCTCGTACGTCGAACGGGCCACAGCGGTGATCGACCCGGACGGGCCACGGGACCTGACGGTGGCGTACACGCCGCTGCACGGGGTGGGCGCTGCGGTGCTCACCGCCGCCTTCGCCCGCGCTGGCTTCCCGACCCCCGGGGTGGTGCCCGACCAGGCCGAACCGGACCCGGCGTTCCCCACCGTGTCGTTCCCCAACCCGGAGGAGCCGGGTGCGGTGGACCGGCTGATCGCCCTGGCCGACTCCACCGGCGCGGACCTCGCCATCGCCAACGACCCGGACGCCGACCGTTGCGCGGTGGTCGTCCGGGACGACCGCGACGGCTGGCGGATGCTGCGCGGCGACGAGGTGGGTGTCCTGCTCGCCGACCACCTGATGCGCCGGGGGGTGACCGGGCTCTACGCCACCACCATCGTGTCGTCGTCACTGCTGCGGGCGATGTGCGCGGCCCGGGGCCTGCCCTACGACGAGACGCTGACCGGCTTCAAGTGGATCGTGCGGGCCGGGGGTGGAAGCGCGCCGCTGGTCTTCGGCTACGAGGAGGCGCTCGGCTACTGCGTGGCCCCGGAACACGTCCGGGACAAGGACGGCATCACCGCCGCGCTGACCGTGGCCGAGTTGGCCGCCGGCCTGAAGACGCAGGGGCGCACGCTGACCGATCGGCTGGACGAGCTGGCTGCCGAGTTCGGCGTGCACCACACCGACCAGCTCTCCGTCCGGGTGGACGACCTGCGGGTCATCGCCGACGCGATGGCGCGGATCCGGGCGGACACCCCGACCACTCTGCTCGGGCAGTCGATGGACAGCGCCCGGGACCTGCTGCCCGAGTCGGACGTGGTGATCCTGCGGACCGCGACGGCCCGGGTGGTGATCCGCCCGTCCGGCACCGAGCCGAAGCTCAAGGCGTACCTCGAGGTGGTGGAACCGGTCGTGGACGGTGACGTGCCGACGGCCCGCAGCAGGGCGGCGTCGGCCGTCGCCGCGCTCCGCGCCGAGGTCAGCGCTGCCCTGGGCATCTGAGCCCCGCAGCACCCAGCCACAACAAGTCCGCCCTTTGCTCTGCACCCGCGGAAGCGCCATTCGACTGTCGTCCGGTGGCGCCTGGGCGGGTGCAGAGCAAAGGGCACGTCGAGCGGGGTCGACCCGACGGTCAGCGGCGCGGGCCGAGGGCCTGGTCGACGGCCCTGGCCAGGGCGGCGACGACCAGGCCGACCGACGGGCGGACCACCGAATTGTCGGTGCTCACCTCGCCGGAGAACCCGGCGCCGGTGGCGATCTCCGTCAGCCGGCGGCGGGCGTCGGCGGCGGCCTCTCCGCTCACCCCGAGCGCGGACTCCATCCGGAGCACCACGACCAGGGTGGCCAGCGCGGCGGTCCGCTCGTCCGGGGCTGCCGCGCCGGTCAGCGCCTCGGCCAGCCGCTGGCGGGTCTCCGCCTCGACGGAGGTGTCCACGACCGGGTAACGGTGCACGTGGATGAAGCCCAGCTCGGTCTCGTCGACGTCCCGGACGACGCCCTGCCGGCACAGGTCGGCGAGGATCCGGTCGCGCAGGCCGTGCCGCAGACGCTGCACCCAGGACGCCGGGGTGTGCGGGGTGTCGCCGGCGATCCGGCCGAGGACATCGTCGCTGAACGGCTCGCCGGTCGGCGTCGGGTCGACCACCGTCAGGGACCCGTCGGCGTACGCGATCCGGCCGGCCAGGGCCAACTCGACCAGCACCGCGGCGGCCATGCCCAGGTCCAGGCTGATCCGTGGCATGGTCGCCTTGCCGGTCGTGTCGTCGTAGGCGAGGAGCAGCAACTCCTCGGCGAGCGCAACACCAGTCATGGCCGGAGACGGTAGCGGGTCCGCGCACCCCGCGCACGGACCCGCCGGACCCGGCACCGACCGGGTTTCGCCTCAGAAGCGGGGCATGCCACCGAACTGGCGGTCGCCGGCGTCGCCGAGGCCGGGGACGATGAACATGCGGTCGTTGAGACCCTCGTCGATCGAGGCCGTGACCAGGCGCAACGGCAGGCCAGAGCGCTCCAGCCGCTCGATGCCGACCGGGGCGGCGAGCACACAGAGCACTGTGATGTCGGTACAGCCCCGATCGGCCAGCAGCCGACAGGAGTGCTCCAGCGAACCACCGGTGGCCAGCATCGGGTCGAGCACCAGCACCGGCAGCCCGGCCAGGTCGCGTGGCAGCGACTCCATGTACGCGCGAGGCTCGTAGGTCACCTCGTCGCGGGCCAGGCCCACGAAACCCATCGACGACTCGGGCAGCAGGCCCAACGCGGCGTCCGCCATGCCCAGCCCGGCGCGCAGCACCGGGACCAGCAGCGGCGGGTTGGCCAGCCGGGTGCCCTCGGTGCCGGTGACCGGCGTCTGCACCGGGTACCGCTCGACGGGGAAGGTGCGCGCCGCCTCGTACACCAGCATGGTGGTCAGTTCGTGCAGCGCCGCCCGGAACGTCGAGGAATCGGTGCGCGCGTCCCGCATGGCAGTCAACCTGGACTGGGCCAACGGGTGGTCAATGACGTGTACGTCCACGATCGCTCAACCTACCGGTCCGTACCGCGCGGCGGTGCGGGTGCGGTCGGACCAGGGACGCCGCTCACGTCGACACGTCGTCGAGCGGTCGTGAGCAAGATCACTCGGCGGTCTCGTGCGTAGACTTCTCGGCATGACGGCGACAACGACGTCGGCCCGGTCGGAGCTCTCCGAGCTGGGACGATCCGAGACCGCTCTGCGGACCTTCCTGCACGGCCTGCCCGGCGTGGACCAGGTCGGCGCGGAGCAGCGGGCGGCACAGCTCGGCACCCGCTCCATCAAGACCACCGCCAAGGCCCAGGCGATCGACCTGGCGATCCGGATGGTCGACCTGACCACCCTGGAGGGGGCGGACACCCCGGGCAAGGTGCGCGCGCTCGCCGCGAAGGCCCTGCGTCCGGACCCGGCCGACCCGTCCTGCCCGCACGTCGGCGCGGTCTGCGTCTACCCGGCGATGGTCCCCTACGTGGCCGAGGTGCTGCGCGGCTCCGCCGTGCACCTGGCCAGCGTGGCGACCGCGTTCCCGTCGGGTCAGGCGCCGTTGGAGATCAAGCTGGCCGACACCCGGGCCGCCGTCGCGGCCGGCGCCGACGAGATCGACATGGTGATCAACCGGGGTGCGTTCCTGGCCGGGCGGTACAAGGAGGTCTACGACGAGATCGTGGCCACCAAGGAAGCCTCCGGGGACGCCCACCTCAAGGTGATCCTTGAGACCGGCGAGCTGGCCACCTACGACAACGTCCGGCGGGCCTCCTGGCTGGCCATGCTGGCCGGCGGCGACTTCATCAAGACCTCCACCGGCAAGGTCCCGATCGCGGCGACGATGCCGGTGAGCCTGGTGATGCTGGAAGCGGTCCGTGACTTCCGCGAGGCGACCGGGCGGCAGGTGGGCGTGAAGCCCGCCGGTGGCATCAAGACCACCAAGGACGCCATCAAGTACCTGGTGATGGTCAACGAGACCGTCGGCCCGGACTGGCTCGACCCGGACTGGTTCCGCTTCGGCGCGTCCAGCCTGCTCAACGACCTGCTGATGCAGCGCACCAAGCTGACGACCGGCACCTACTCCGGTCCCGACTACTTCACCCTGGACTGATAGCCGATGTTCGAATACGCCCCCGCCCCCGAGTCCCGCTCGGTGGTGGACCTCAAACCCTCGTACGGGCTGTTCATCGACGGCACGTTCGTCGACCCCACCGACGGTGGCAGCTTCAAGTCGATCAACCCCGCCTCCGAGGAGGTGCTGGCCGAGGTCGCCGAGGCCGGCGCCCAGGACGTGGAACGCGCCGTGCGCGCCGCCCGCAAGGCGTACGACAAGGTCTGGGGCCCGATGCCGGGCCGGGACCGGGCGAAGTACCTGTACCGGATCGCCCGGCTCATCCAGGAGCGCTCCCGCGAGCTGGCCGTCCTGGAATCGCTGGACAACGGCAAGCCGATCCGCGAGTCCCGGGACGTCGACCTGCCACTGGTCGCCGCGCACTTCTTCTACTACGCGGGCTGGGCCGACAAGCTGGAGCACGCCGGCTTCGGCGCGAATCCGCGGCCCATCGGCGTGGCGGCGCAGGTCATCCCGTGGAACTTCCCGCTACTCATGCTGGCCTGGAAGATCGCCCCGGCGCTGGCCGCGGGCAACACTGTGGTGCTGAAGCCGGCCGAGACCACCCCGCTGACCGCGCTGCTCTTCGCCGAGATCTGCCAGCAGGCCGACCTGCCGGCCGGTGTGGTCAACATCCTCACCGGTGCCGGCGACACCGGCCGCACGCTGGTCGAACACGCCGGCGTGGACAAGGTCGCCTTCACCGGCTCCACCGACGTGGGCCGGGCCATCGCCCGGTCGGTCGCCGGCACCAGCAAGAAGCTCACCCTGGAACTGGGCGGCAAGGCCGCCAACATCGTCTTCGACGACGCACCCATCGACCAGGCCGTCGAGGGGATCGTCAACGGCATCTTCTTCAACCAGGGGCACGTCTGCTGCGCCGGCTCCCGACTGCTGGTCCAGGAGAACGTGGCCGACCGGGTGCTGGAGTCGCTGAAGCGACGGATGGCTCAGCTCCGGGTCGGGGACCCGCTGGACAAGAACACCGACGTCGGCGCGATCAACTCGGCAGCCCAACTGGAGCGGATCCGCGAGCTGTCCGACGCCGGCTCGGCCGAGGGTGCCGAGCGCTGGTCACCGCCGTGCGACCTGCCCGACCGGGGCTTCTGGTTCGCGCCGACCATCTTCACCGGCGTCACCCAGGCACACCGGATCGCCCGCGAGGAGATCTTCGGCCCGGTGCTGTCGGTGCTCACCTTCCGCACCCCGGCCGAGGCCGTGGAGAAGGCCAACAACACGCCGTACGGGCTGTCGGCCGGGATCTGGACCGACAAGGGTTCCCGGATCCTGTGGATGGCAGACCGGCTGCGCGCCGGCGTCGTCTGGGCCAACACCTTCAACAAGTTCGACCCCACCTCGCCGTTCGGTGGTTACAAGGAGTCGGGCTACGGTCGCGAGGGCGGCCGGCACGGGCTGGAGGGCTACCTCAATGTCTGAGCGGGTCGCGGTACGCAAGACGTACAAGCTCTTCATCGGCGGGAAGTTCCCGCGCAGCGAGTCGGGACGGTCGTATCTCGTGCAGTCCTCGAATGTGTCACTGGCCTCCCGCAAGGACGCCCGGGACGCGGTGGTCGCCGCCCGCGCCGCCGTCAAGGGCTGGGCCGGCGCGACCGCGTACAACCGGGGTCAGATCCTCTACCGGGCCGCCGAGATGCTGGAGGGCCGCCGCGAGCAGTTCGTCGCCCTGGGCATCCCCGGCGACGAGGTGGACGCCGCGGTCGACCGCTGGGTCTGGTACGCCGGCTGGGCCGACAAGCTCGCCCAGGTGTACGGCGGCGCCAACCCGGTCGCCGGCCCGTACTTCAACATCTCCGCGCCCGATCCGACCGGCGTGGTCGCGGCGGTCGCCCCGGAGCGCCCGGCGCTGCTCGGCCTGGTCAGCGTGATCGCCCCGGCGATCGTCACCGGCAACACAGTGGTGGTGGCGGCGTCGGCGACCGAGCCGCTGGCGGCGGTGACGCTGGCCGAGGTGCTGGCCACCTCCGACCTGCCCGGCGGTGTGGTCAACATCCTCACCGGCGCGATCACCGAGACCGCGCCGACGCTGGCCGCGCACATGGACGTCAACGCGATCGACCTGACCGGGGTCACCGACGCCGCCCTTGCCACCGACCTCGAGGTCAAGGCGGCGGAAAACCTCAAGCGGGTGCTCCGACCGGCCCCGGCCGACCACGACTGGTCGGTCGACCCGGGCCTGGATCGGATGACGGCACTGTTGGAGACGAAGACGGTGTGGCACCCGAAGGGAGTGTGATCGTCTTTTGCTCGGCCTTTGGGGTTTTCCGGGGGAGCCCGCCCACTCCGGGCGGTCAGGCTTGATCCCTGCGTGGGCGGGCTCCCCCGGAAAACCTGACCTGGGCCGGGTTCGTCGGGAAGGTCAGCTCACGGGCTCTGCCTTGGGTTGAGTTGCCTGCGCCTGCTCCTGCTCCTGCTCCTGCTCCTGCTCCAAGATCGCGCAGTTTCGTTGATGTAGTGGCCTCCTGGCGGATGGAGGCCACTACATCGTTGTTTGTGTGGGGATCTTGGCCGGGGCAGTGCCTGGTCGGGTGGGTCGGGGGTCTACTACCGGGGGTAGGATTGATTTGTGACTCGGTTGGGCGATCTTGAGCGTGCGGTAATGGACGTGCTGTGGGACGTGGTTCCCGGCACGTCGGACGGGGTGACCGTGCGCGAGGTGGCCGACGCGCTCGATGGCCGCGAGCTGGCGTACACCACTGTGATGACCGTGCTGGACCGGCTCGCCGGCAAGGGCATGGTGCAACGGGAGCGGGAGGGCCGGGCCTGGCGGTACCGTCCGGCGGCCAGCCGTGAGGCGCACATCGCTCAACTCATGCTCGACGCCCTCGACCTGGGTGGCAGCCGGGACGCCGCGCTGGTGCGCTTCGCCCGCTCGGTGACCGGCACCGAGGCCGAGGTGCTGCGAGCGGCCCTTGGCAGCGAGGCCGGCCTGACCGGGCCGGGCTCCACCGGCGGCGACGCGGGCGGGGCCGACGCCCTGACCGACCGGGTGGACGGGCCGGCGGGCCGACGACCCGCCGGCGAGGCAGCGGAGCGGTAGGGCGCGCACCATGGCCTACGCCGTGCACTTCGCCGCCACCATGCTGGCCTGCTATCTGACCGCCCAGGTGTTGGCCCGTTCCACCTGGACGTGGCGCAGCCCTCGGGTGGCCATCGTCTGCTGGCAGGCCGTCGGGCTGGCGATGGGCCTCTCGGCGATGGGCCTGCCGATGGCGCTCGGGTTGAGCGCGTACGGCCGGCCGACCGGTAGCGCGCTGCTCGCCCTGGCCAACGACCTCGCCCACGGCGCCCTGCCGATCGGGGTGGGCACGTTCCACCTGGCCGGCGTCGGCGTGGGCTTCGGCATCGGGGCGGTGCTGGTCACGACGACCGTGCGCAGCATCCACGGCACCGTACGCGCCCAGCGTCGCCACCGGGACCTGCTCTCCCTGGTCGCACGGAACGACCCGGCCGCGCCGGGCGCGCTGGTGCTGGATCATCCGAGCGCCGCCGCGTACTGCCTGCCGGGCGTCAAGCCGCAGGTGGTGGTCAGCGCCGGCACCCTCAGCCTGTTGGACCGGGCCGAGCTGGCCGCGGTGCTCAGTCACGAGCGTGCGCACGCCCACGAGCGGCACGACCTGGTGCTGCTGCCGTTCACCGCGCTGTGCCGGGCGCTGCCGTGGTTCGGCTGGGTGCGCGACGCGCACGAGCGGGTCGCCCTGCTGGTCGAGATGCGCGCCGACGACAAGGCCCGCGAGTTGCACGCCGACGCACCGCTGGCGGGTGCGCTACGCCGGTTCGCGGCCGCCGGGCACCGGATCACCCCGGCCGGCGCGCTCGGCATGGGCGACCGGGATCTCGACGTACGGGTGCAGCGCCTGCTGGTCAGCGACCGGCCGCCCCGGGTTCTCGGTGCCACCGCCCTCGCGGTCGCCACCACCCTGGTCGCCCTCCCGGTCACCCTCTTCCTGAGCTGACGCCCACAAGGCGCCACTGAGCTGACGCACGCACACTGGGCACCTCGCGCGGCGAGACGCTGCCCGACACCGCCGGGCCGACCACCATATCCAGGAGCCTGAGCACTCGATTGCTGCGCGGATAACACGACGCCAGGTCCGTCACTCCCGGAGCCCGCTCCCGCACCCCCGCCCCCGCCCGCGCCCGCCCCCGCCCCCGCCCGCGCCCGCGCCCGCGCCCGCGCCCGCGCCGATCTTGCAGTTTCGGTTGCCGGAAAGCGTTGACTGCGCCCTATGTCGGGACAGTAAGTGCAAGATCGCGGCCCGGTCACGTCGATCATGGAGTTGTGGTGCCCGTTTGGTCCATTACTGGGGACTTTGTCACCCACCACAACTCCTTGATCGACGGGGTGGGGCGGGGGCGGGGCGGGTTCGCGAACAGCGACTCGATGACGTGAGGGCGCTGAGGGCGGGTCGGGCGCGGTGCGCTCTGTTACTACGTTGCGTAGTAGCATGACTTACGACAGGGCGTAGTAGTTCCTATCAGTAGGCAAACTACGTGTAGGGTGGCTACGACAAGGGAGCCAACTCTATGGAGGGCTGGTCATGGACACCCTGCTCCTCGCCCGCCTGCAGTTCGCCACCACCACGTCGATCCACTTCCTGTTCGTGGTCGTCACGCTCGGGCTGGTCACCCTGCTGGTCGGCATGCAGACCGCCTGGGTGCTCACCGGCAACCCGAAGTGGGAGCGGCTGACCCGCTACTGGGGCCAGCTCTACGTCATCAACTACGTGCTCGGCATCGCCACCGGGCTCGTGATGGAGTTCCAGTTCGGGCTGAACTGGAGCGGCCTGTCGCGCTACGTCGGCAACGTCTTCGGCGCACCGCTGGCCATCGAGACGCTTGTGGCGTTCTTCCTGGAGTCCACGTTCCTCGGGATGTGGATCTTCGGCTGGCACCGACTCGGCAAGGGCGTCCACCTCGCGTTGCTCTGGGGCGTGGCGATCACCGCGTACGCCTCGGCGTTCTGGATCATGGTGGCCAACTCCTGGCTCCAGAACCCGGTCGGCTACGAGGTCCGCGACGGGATCGCCCACCTCACCGACTTCGGCGCGCTGCTCACCAACCCCAGCCTCGGCATGGCCTTCGGGCACGTGGTCTCGGCGGCGCTGCTGGTCGGCGGGATGCTGATGGCGGCGGTCAGCGCCGGGCACCTGATCCGGCGTACCCCGGACTTCGCGCTCTTCCGCACCTCGTTGCGGATCGGTCTGGTCACCGCGGCACTGGCCATCACGATGGTGCAGGGCTTCGGTTTCGCCCAGTTCGGCCCGGTAAGCGCGGTGCAGCCGACCAAGTTCGGCGGCGACGGCCCGGAAAGCCAGGCACTGATCGCCGAGTGGACCACGCGGTTCGGCCCCGGCGACTACACCCCGCCGGTGCTGGCCAGCGTCGGGTTGGGCTTCATGATCCTGATCGGTTTCACCCTCGGCTGCATATGGCTCCTGCTGCCCCTGCTCTTCCGGGACTGGGTCATCCGACTGCGCTTCCCGCTCTGGCTGATCCTGCTCGCCCTGCCGCTGCCGTTCATCGCGGTGATCCTCGGCTGGATCTCCCGGGAGGTCGGCCGTCAACCCTGGGTGGCGTACGGGCTGCTCCCCACCGAGCAGGCCGTCTCCCCGGTCAGCGCACCGCTGATGCTCGCCTCGCTGATCGGGTTCAGCCTGCTGCTGGGCACCCTCGCCGTCACCAACTGGGTGCTGCTCGCCCGGCACGCCAGGCGCGGCGCGGCCGACCCGGCGCTCGGCCGCCCGCCGGCCCCGCCCAGCGAGCCGGCCCACCCCGAACCCGCCCTCCTCTGAGGAGTAGACCGTGGACCTCGCCTGGTACGCCCTGCTCGGCCTCTTCTTCGCCAGCTACCTGGTGCTCGCCGGCTACGACTACGGCGTCGGGCTGCTGCTCGCCCGCGGCGTCGGTCCGGCCGGGCGGCGGGAGGCGCTCACCGCGCTCGGCCCCTTCTTCCTCGGCAACGAGGTCTGGCTGGTGGCCGCCGTGGGCATCCTCTTCGGCGCGTTCCCCCTGCTGGAGGGCGAGTTGCTCGCCGGCTGCTATCCGGCCGTCGCCGGTGCCCTCGTGGGCGTCATCCTGGTCACCGTCGGCGTACAGCTGCGCAGCCGACCCGACGACGAGCGGATCCGGGCCCGCTGGGACCGCGTCGTGATGATCGGCAGCGCCCTCGCCGCGCTGGGCTGGGGTGCGCTGCTCGCCGCGCTGTTGCAGGGCGTACCCCTTCAGGCCGACGGGCACGTCGCCGGGGTGACACACCTGGCCACCCCGTTCGCGGCCGCCGCCGGGCTGGCCATGGTCGCCCTGGTCGCTGTGCACGGTGCGACCTTCCTCACCCTGCGACTGTCGGCCGAGGCCGCCGCCGTGGTCGGTCGTACGGCCCGCCGCCTGGTGCCGGTGGCGCTCACCGCGGTCGCCCTGGCCACCGTCGTGGGCCTGCTCTCCGCCCGGGTACGCGACGCCGTGCAGCGGCCGGCGGTGGCCGTACTCCTGCCGGTGCTGCTCGTGGCGGCGCTGCTGGCGGCCCGCGCGGCGCTGACCCGGCGGCGACCGGGGTGGGCTCTGGTCGCCACCGGCGCGGCCCTGGCGCTGCCGGTGGTGCTGGTCGGAGCCGCTCTCTGGCCCTACGTGCTGGTGTCCACGACCGACCCGGACGCCTCGCTGCGGGTGGCCGACGCGGCCGCCAGCGGGCCGACACTGCGGCTGCTGGGCTGGGTGGCGCTGCCGCTACTTCCGGCCCTACTAGGCTTCCAGGCGATGTGCTGGTGGGTTTTCCGAGGACGGACCGACGGTAGGGCACCGGTGTACTGGTGAGCCGCCGTCCGTTCGACCCGCGTCTGCTGCGCCGGGTCCCTGCGGCCCGGGGCGACCTTGCCGTGCTCGCACTCCTGGGGGTGCTGGCCGCCGGGTTGATCGTGGCGCAGGCCACCGCGCTCGCGTCGCTGCTGGCCACCGCGATCGACGGTCGGCTGGATCGACCGGCGCTGGCCGGCTTCGTGGTCACGGTCGCCGCCCGCTCGGCCCTGGTCTGGGCGCAGGGCACGGTCTCGGCGCGGGTCGCCGCCACGGTCAAGGCCACGCTGCGGGCCGACCTGCTCGGCGCTGTGGGCCGGCACGGGCCCGGTTGGGTGGCCGGGCAGCGGGCCGGTGAGATCGCCACCCTGGCCGGGCGTGGGCTGGACGCGCTGGACGCGTACTTCACCGGGTACCTGCCGCAACTGGTGCTCAGCGTGACGGTGCCCCTCGCGGTGCTGGCCCGGGTCGTCTTCGCCGACTGGAGTTCTGCGGTGATCATCGCGGTGACCCTGCCGCTGATCCCGGTCTTCGGCGCGCTGCTCGGCTGGCAGGCGCAGGCCGCCACCGAACGGCAGTGGCGGCGGCTCGCGCTGCTCGGCGGGCACTTCCTCGACATGGTCGCCGGGCTGCCCACGCTGCGCGCGTTCGGGCGGGCCCGGGCGCAGACCGACGTGGTGCGCCGGATGGCCGACGGTCACCGCGTCGCCACCATGAAGACGCTGCGGATCGCGTTCCTCTCCGCGCTGGTCCTCGAGTTGGTCGCCACCCTCTCGGTGGCGCTGGTCGCGGTGCCGGTCGGCATCCGCCTGCTCGGCGGCGGGCTGGCCCTGCAGACCGCGCTGCTGGTGTTGCTGCTGACCCCGGAGGCGTACCTGCCGCTACGGGCCGCCGGTAGCCGCTTCCACGCCAGCATGGAGGGGTTGGCCGCGCTGGACGAGGCGTTGACCGTCTCCGCCGCACCCACCGCGCCGCGGGCCGCCGAGGGCGCCTCCGTCCCGGACGCTCGGGCCGAGATCCGGTTCGAGGGGGTGACAGTGGCGTACGAGCGGACCACCGCCCTGCGCGACGTGACCCTGACCATCCGGCCCGGCGAGCGGATCGCCATCATCGGGCCCAGTGGCGCCGGCAAGAGCACGCTGCTCGGCCTGCTGCTGGGCTTCGTGGTGCCGACCAGCGGCCGGATCACGGTGGACGGGGTCGACCTCGCCACCGCCGACCCGGACGCCTGGCGCCGGCAGCTCGCCTGGGTGCCGCAGCGGGCGCACCTCTTCGCCGCCTCGCTGGCCGACAACATCCGCCTCGGCGCGCCGGACACCCCTGCCGACGTACTCACCGCCGCGATGCACGACGCCGCCCTGGACGACGTGGTGGCCGGCCTGCCCGACGGCCTGGACACCCTGCTCGGTGAGCGCGGGCACGGGCTGTCCAGTGGGCAGCGGCAGCGGGTGGCACTGGCCCGGGCGTTCCTGCGCGCGGCCCCGGTGGTGCTGCTCGACGAACCCACCGCCCGACTCGACACGGCGGCCGAGGCGGTGGTGCTCGACGCCACCCGTCGCCTGGTCGCCGGACGGACGGCGCTGCTGGTCGCGCACCGACCGGCGTTGCTGGCCGACGCCGACCGGATCCTGCGCATCGAGGACGGTCGGGTCACCGAGTTGACGCCCGAACCGACCGGGAAGGCCGCCCGATGACCGCCGAACACGGGCCGGCGGTGGTGGCCGACGCGGCACCGGCCGGGCGGGCCGCCGCCGAGCGGGCCGTGCTGCGACTGGCCCGGCCGTACCTGGGCCGCCTGGTCGGAGCCGGGCTGCTGGCCGCCGCCACCGAGTTCGCCGGGCTGGCCCTGATGGCCACCGCCACCTGGCTGCTGATGAGCGCCGCCGGTCAGCCTCCGCTGGACCGCCTCACAGTGGCGATCGTCGCGGTCCGGGCGCTGGCGATCAGCCGGGGCGTGTTCCGCTACACCGAACGGCTCGCCGGGCACGACGCGGTGCTCCGCATGATCACCGACGTCCGCGCCCGGGTTTTCGCCACCCTGGCGGCCCGCCGTGGCACGGCGCACCGCTCGGGGGATGTGCTGAGCCGACTGGTCTCCGACGTGGAGGCCGTCCAGGACCTGTTGCTGCGGGTGCTGGTGCCCGCCTCGGCGGCGGCAGTGGTCGGTGTGCTGGCGGTCGCCGTGGCGGCGCTGATCTCACCACCGGCCGCCGGCGCGCTCGCCGTCGGGCTGCTGGTCGCCGGGGTGGCGCTGCCCGCGTTGGCCACCGCGGTCACCCGCCGCAGCGCGGCCGAGGTGGCCCCCCTGCGGGGTGCGCTGGCCACCGACGCGATCGACCTCACCCACGGCGCGGCCGACCTGGCCGCCTTCGGGGCGACCGACGTCACGCTGCGCGCCGCCGAGCAGCGCGCCCACCGGCTGGCCCGGTTGGAACGTCGGCTCGCCGCCACCGGGTTCGCGGTGGACGCGGCCGGCGTGCTGGCCGCCGGCGTGACCGCCGCCGCAGTGGTGCTGGTCGCGCTCGCCGCCGACGTGCCGGGGGTGCTGGTGGGCGTCCTGGCCGTCGGCACACTGGCCGCCGTCGAGGTGATGCTGGCGTTGGTCGCGGCGGCCCGGCAGTGGACGCAGCTGCGGCCCGGCCTGACCCGGGTCGCCGACCTGCTCGACGCCGACCCGCCGACCGCGCCGCCGGCGACCGGTCCAACGGACCTGACCGGTCCACACGAGCTGCGCTTCGTCGACGTGACAGTGCGGTACCGGGCCGGTGCGGTGCCCGCCCTGGACGGGGTCAGCCTGGACCTGCCGGCGGGACGCCGGATCGCTGTCGTCGGCCCGAGCGGCGCCGGCAAGAGCACCCTGGCCGCCGTGCTGACCGGCACCGTCCGGCCCGCGTCCGGCCGGGTCACCCTGGACGGTCACGACCTTTCGGCGTACGCCGAGGAGGCGCTGCCACGCGCGGTCGGCGGGCTGCTGGCCGAGGCGTACGTCTTCCATGCCACGGTGCGGGAGAACCTGCTGCTCGGGCAGGCCGGAGCGGGCGAGGAGGAGCTGAGCGCGGCCACCGCCGCCGCCGGCCTGCTGGACTGGGTCCACGCTCAGCCGGCGGGCTGGGACACGCTGGTCGGCGAGGAGGGCGGGCAGCTCTCCGGCGGGCAGCGGCAGCGGCTGGCCCTCGCCCGGGCCCTGCTCGCCGCGCCGCCGGTGCTGGTGCTCGACGAGCCCACCGAAGGTCTGGACCCGACCGCCGCGGACGCGGTGCTCGCGTCCGCCCTCGCCGCCACCCCCGCCGGGCACTCGGTGCTGCTGATCAGCCACCGGCTCAGCGGGCTGGCCGAACTGGACGAGATCGTGGTCCTGGACGGCGGCCGGGTGATCCAGCGCGGTCGGCACGCCGAGTTGGTCGCGGCCCCGGGCTGGTACCGGGACCAGTGGCTGCTCCAGGCCGCCGCCGAACGGGGTTACCTGGCGCTCGCCCCCTGACCCGACTCGGGGGCGGACCAGGGTTCTCCCGGACGTCGACCGGCCGGGGTCCGTGGCAGGGTGGTGCCATGGGGCGCGGTGAGGACGTGATGGTCGACGAGCACCTGCGGGAGCTGGCCGCTCGACTGCAGGGGCCGGCGCGACTCAAGTCCGACCTGCTGACCGAGGCCCGGCACGGGTTGCTGGACGCCGTCGAGGCGTACCGCGAGAGCGGGGTGCCACCCACCGAGGCGCAGCGCCGGGCGGTGGTGGAGTTCGGCTCACCGGCGCAGGTGCTCCCGTCCTGGCAGGCCGAGCTGGCGGTGGGCGCCCTGCGTGGGCTCTCCCTGCGGATGCTGGCGATCGCCGGGGTGGGGGTGGTTGCCGGTGATCTGACCTGGCGGGGGTCGAGCTGGAGTGGCGGGCCGCCCCCTCCGGCCGGCTACCAGCTGCTCGCCGCCTCGGTCGACTGGATCTGGATGAGTGCGCTGCTGCTCGCGGTGGCCGGTCTGCTGGTGGTCTGGGCGAGCGCGCGGGCGCCCCGGCCGGGCCTGGCTCTGGCCCAGCGCGCGGTGGGCGTCGGCCTGACCGGCGTCCTGGTCCTCGGCATAGTGGCCGGCGGCGCCCTCTTCACCTGGTCACTCAACCTCTGGGACGCGGCGGCGCACTGGCCACCGATGATCATCGGGGCGGTGTTGGTGGGCGGCGGATATTTTTCGCTGACCCGCGCGGCACGCGGCTGGCTGCTGGCCACCACCCGCTGATCGGCGTCGGATCCGAGCGGGTCAGGCCGGGGTGGGCGGGCTGCCGGGATCGAGGAACCGGCCGACGGTCAGTTGGAACTCGCGCCAACCGGCCCGCTCCCCCGCCAGCGCCCGCCGACCGGAGTCGGTGAGCTGGTACGTCCGCCGTTCCCGGCCGCTGACAGTGCTCCAGGTGCTCGCCACGTGGCCGGCGCGTTCCAGGCGACGGAGTGCCGGATAGATGGTGCCGGTGGGCAGATCCAGACTGCCGTCACTGCGGGCGCGTAGCGCCTCGATGATCGCGTAGCCGTGCAGCGCGCCCTGTTCGAGCACGGCGAGCAGCAGAGCGTCGAGATGGCCGTGCAGCGCCTGGGCCTTCATACGTAGCTACGCTACTTGTCGAACCGCCGCTTCGCCAGCGGTGACGACCAGCAGGTCGACCCGTGCGCCAACCGGCCACCGGGGTGCGGGCATCGGTCACCCAGGGCCGCCGACTAGGGTATGTGCCCAGAGTCACTCGCCGGTCAGAGACCCCGGTGGGTGGGCAACCCGAAGCACACGGAGGTCAGCGTGGCCCGCCAGTCGCCCCAACGGCCCGACGCCGACGAGCCCGAGCTCGACGACACCACCGGCGCGGCCGAGCCAGACGAGACCGAGCGCCCGTTGGCGTCGACCGACCGCTCACTCTGGGACGAGCTGCGCATCGACCCAGTGGAGATCGCCCTGCCCGCCGGCACCGGCTTCACGCTCCGGGCGTACCGACCGGCCAGCTCGCTGACTCCGACCGACGTGACCGAGCGCGACCAGGACGACCCGTTCCTCGCCCGCCGCCAGGCGATCGAGGACGAGGAGGACGACGAGACCGTCGTCATCCTCGATGAGGAGCTGGCCCAGGAGTTCGCCGACGAGGCCGACGAGTCGACGCGCCGCCGGGACGGCGCCGCCACCGACACCGAGACCGACGACGAGTCGGACGAGGCCGTCACGGACGAGGCGGACGACGAGGAGGTGCCGGTCTTCCTCAGCCACCGAGGCAAGCTGCTGCTGTTCAAGACCCCCGAGTCGCTTGTCAGTTTCATCCGATCCGGTGCGCCAAACGATCTGTCCCAACTGGACAGCTGGAATGAATTGTCCGAACGGGTGGAGCCGGCAGATATCGCTCCGCTCGACGAGGACACCTACGAGCTCGACCTGGTCGTGGAGAACCTGCGCGGCGGGCACGACGCGTGGGATTCGACCCTGCTGATCGAGGCGGGCGAGGCCGCGCGTGACCTCTCGTACGCATTGCGGCTGCCTGCGGTACTCGACATGCTCTCCGCCGGCTCCAGCCTCGACGACCTGGACGAGGCGCTGCGTGGCACCGCCAACGGTGGGATCGGCGCGTTCATGGCCCGGCGACGGCTGAAGAAGATCGGGGCGCAGACCGCAAGTTTGGGTTGGCGCACCATTGTCGGCAAGATCTCTGCGGTGGTGGACTGGCGCGACTGACCCGTACCGGGGAGCATCAGTTGCTGGCAGAGGAAAGACCTGTCCCGGGAGGAGGACGACGCCGTGGCGCTCGTGCGCGTTTACTGCGGTCTGGCCTCGGCGGATCCGGCTGACCGACCGGCCTCCGCCGGTTCGACGCTGACGTCCGCTGTGGTCGACGACGCAGGCCGTCTGCTGCATGTCTGCGAGATCAGCGATGACGCCGCTGGCTACGCCCAGCTCGTCGCGCTGCTCGTGGAGCGGTCGGGCGGGCCGAGCGGTGCGGCCATCGCCGCCGACAGCGACGACCACACGGTCACCTCGCTGCTGAGCGCGGCGGGGCGACCCCTGGCGATCGCCGACGACGACTCGGTGGACGACTTCGCCGAGCGGTTCGCCGACGACGACTCCCTTGAGGAGATGCAGTCACCTCCGGCCGAACGGCGGGCGGTCGGCCTGGCCCGCGCGTTGCAGGCGGGGGCGCTCTCCGCCGTCACCCTGCCGGCACCCCGGGATCTCGCCGGTTACAAGCAGGTGCTCTCCGCGCACGCCGCGCTGGCCAGTGGCCGACACTCCGCCGCCGTGGCGCTGCGCGAGGTTCTGCGTGAGCTCTACCCGGCGGCCCTGCGCGCATACCCGGACCCGGCCGAGCCGGTCTCCCTGGCCGTGCTGGACGCGCTGCCCGAGCCAGGAATGCTCGGCGGCACCGTGGCCCGGGGCCGCGAGGTGTCGGTCGCGGCGGACGCCATCGCCGCGCACCTCGCCGCCGACGGGGTCGCCGATGCCGAGGAGATCAACGAGGCGGTCACCGCCCTGCGGGTCGCCATCTCCGAGACACCCCGACGTGCCGCGGTCAACCGGGCGCTCACGTCCGCGGTGGCCGAGACGGTCCGCCAGGCCGTCGCCTCCGTACGGGCCTGCGACGCCGGCTGTGAGGCGCTGGTCAGCGCGCTCAGCTCACGGGTCAGCGCGCCTGTCCAGGCACCCGGCCGCCGGGCTGCGGCCCGCCGTGGCGAGTCCGTCGGCGAGTTGACCGGGCTGGCCGGCACCAACGCCGGGTTGACCGGCCTCGCCGGCACCAACGCCGGGTTGCGGTCGGTCCGACCCACCCCGGCAGCTGCCGACCCGGCACCCGCTGTCGGGCGGCGCAGCCGTCCCGAGCCGGTCCCCGGTAACGCGCCGTTGGCGTCGCCCCGCCCGCTCGGGCCACCGCCGGTCGCACCCGCGCCGGTCACGCCGCCGCCGGTCGCACCCGCGCCGATGACTCCGGCGGCGATGGCTGGTCCGCCGGCGTCCACGCTGCCCAGTCGCAGCGAGCCGCTTCCCAGCCGGATCGACGGCCCGACCAACCGGCCCGTCTCCTCGCCGCCTCCTCCGCCGCCCGGGATCACCCCGATCGCGCCGGCGCAGCGCGGCATGGTGCCGCCGGCCGAGGCCGGTGAGCCGTTCCGGCCGACGCTGACCACTGCCGCGATCAACAACGCGCGGGCCGAGCGGCAGCGGACTGTCATTCCGCCCCGCCCCAAGACCAACGGTGAGCCCCGGCCGAGCCACCTGCAACGCCCGGTCGACGAGGCACCCACCGGCGGGTTCAGCGCCACCGATCTCAGCATTCCGGTGCCGATCCCTCGGCCGGGTCAGGAGGCCGCAGCGCCCGGCTCTCGTGCCAACTGGCCGCTGGTCAACAACCCGGAAGACCCGTCCGACAGCTCACCGAACAACCCGGTGGCCTACTCGTACGGCGGCAGCCGCGGTGTCGACGCCCCGACCGACCCGGGTCGGGCCGACGGTCGGGTCACCCCGCCGTGGTTGGCCGACGACCTGCCACCGGAGCCGCCGATGCTGCGGCTGGTGGAGCCGCCGCCGCTGGCCGACCGGGCGCTGCGCGAAGGGCTCAGCCCTCCCGCGGACCAGCACCTGGAGACGCCACCGCTGCGCCTTGTCGACCGCGAGCAGGCCGCTCGCAACGGTCGGGCGGCCGCCCGCACCGAGCGCGCCGCCGAGCACCGGCCGTCGCCCCCGGTCGAGCACCGGCCACCACCGATGGAGCACCGGCCGCCGCCGGTCGCCGACGAGGGCGACGGCGATCTGCTGATCTTCGCGCAGGCCAAGTCGGCCTGGTTCGTCGGGCAGGCCGAGGAGTCCGACCTGGACTGGTCGACCACCGCCGACACCGGCTGGCAGGCCGCGGAGCAGGCCGCCCGCCCGGCGGTGGGCGCCGAGACCAATGCCGGGCTGCCGAAGCGCGTGCCGCAGGCCAACCTGGTGCCAGGTTCGCCTCTGCGCGAGGAGCGCCCATTGCGGATAGTGCGTGATGCGGCAAGCCTCGCGGAGAACACGACCGGCTACTTCCGTGGCTGGCGTCGCGGCCAGGAGATCGGCGGTTTCGCGGTGGGTGGCCGGCCCGGTCGCGAGGCGGCCGGCGGCTGGGACTTCAGCCGCGACCACGGGGACCGCGACGACGACCGGGAGTACGAGTACCGCTCGGCGGGCTACCAGTCCTGATCTCTTTCTCACACGCGGAAGCGCCCTCAGCCAGCTGGCTGGGGGCGCTTCCGCGTCAGCAGGGCGATCCCCCGGGCACGCAGAAGCCGCCTCGCGAGGACCGTGGGTGGCCTGTGCCCCGGGAAGGGCTGACAGCTTCCAGGTCGTCAGGAGGCGGCTTGGCGGCGCGCTGGTTCGTCTGAGCGACCAACCAGCGCGGACACACTCATCGGGGCGGCTGGCAGCGCCCGGTGGCGGCCGGAGCCACCACCGGGGCGTGCAGCGTCCCGGATCAGGCCGGGGCGACGGCGCGCGTACGGCGCATGGTCAGCACGTACTCGACCAGCGAGATCAGCACGTGCTTCGTCGACTCCCGGTTACGGGCGTCGCAGGCCACCACCGGCACGTCGCTCGAGATCGCCAAGGCGTCCCGGACGTCCTGCGGGTCGTGGTACTGCATCCCGTCGAAGCAGTTGATCGCCACCAGGTACGGCAGGCGTCGGTGCTCGAAGAAGTCGATCGCCGCGAAGCAGTCGGCCAGCCGGCGGGTGTCCACCAGCACGACCGCACCGATCGCACCCCGCACCAGTTCGTCCCACATGAACCAGAAACGGGTCTGACCCGGCGTACCGAACAGGTACAGAATCAGGTCACGGTCGATCGAGATCCGGCCGAAGTCCATGGCCACCGTGGTCGTCGTCTTGCCCGGCACCTGCCGGGTGTCGTCGACGCCCACGCCAGCGGAGATCATGATGGCCTCGGTGGTCAGCGGCGTGATCTCCGAGACCGAGCCGACCAGCGTCGTCTTACCGACGCCGAATCCACCGGCAATAACGATCTTCGCCGACGTCACGCGGCCGCTCGGGTTCGGCGGGCGGTGCGACATGTCAGAGCCTGCGAAGTCCACTCAGCACCCTCTCCAGCAGTTCAGTGCCCACCGCGTCGTCGGAGTCGTCCAAAATGGTCGGCTCGTGGACCGCGACCAGGCCGTCCGTCGCCATGTCGGCGATGAGCACCCGGGCCACACCGAGCGGGAGCTGCATCCGCGCCGCGATCTCCGCGAGCGATTGCACGCGTCCGTCACACAGCGCGGCGATGTACTGGTGTTCGCGGCCCTGGCCGCCGTTGCCATTGGCAAGGGCCCGGCCGCGCACCGTCGTCTCGACGAGCGCCTCCAGCGCGATGTCGAGCCGGGGACGGGTGCGACCACGGGTCACGGCGTATGGACGGACCAACGCTCCGGTTGGTTCGTCACGATCGGCCATCTCGCCGCTCACCTCCTTCGCACCCGTTACCGGCTCCCACCGGCGAAACCCGTCGTTGTCGTTGTTGCAGTCGTGCCGACCTCACGATCGGCGAGACGTCAGCCCAGCATGCCCGCAGCCGCACGCGGCTGCGGGGTCAGTGCGTCGCCGACCCGATCGACCAGCAGCGCCATCTCGTAGCCGACCTGGCCCACGTCGGAGCTGCGGGCTGCCAGCACGGCGAAGGACGAGCCGTCCGAGATGGACATCAGGAACAGGAAGCCATTGTCCATCTCCACGACGGTCTGCAACACCGCGCCTCCCTCGAAGCAGCGTGCTGCCCCCTGGGTCAGGCTGACCAGACCCGATGAGATCGCGGCGAGCTGGTCTGCCCGGTCGCGCGGCAGATCCCGTGACGACGCGAGGAGTAGGCCGTCCGCCGATACGGCGACCGCATGCGCGACGCCGGGTACCCGGTCGGCGAAGTTGGCCAGCAGCCAACCAAGATCCTGCGTAGTTGTCATCCTTCTTGCTCCTTCTGCCCGCTCCCGGCCACCGGGCCTGAGCCAGACTGCGAGGATTGCCCTCCCGGAGTCGCCTCCGGGCTGGTCGGGTTGTCCGAGGTGCTACGCCCTCGCTGCACGCCCCGGTGGTAGGCGGAGAGCAGGCCACGGACCGCCTCCGGGGAGCGCCGCTGGACCGAGGTGGTGGGCTTCTCTACCGCGCCGGGCACCAGCTGCGCCATCGGCTTGCGCTTCGGCAGACCGGTCGTGGTGGTCTCGCTCACCGGCGCCGCGCCGGCCGCCGCGGAGGCAGCACGCCAGCCGTCGTCGGCGGCGGTCTGCCAGCCGTTGCTCTGCGGTTGGGGCCGGCGGTTCGGCAGGCTCTCGGCGAGACTCGGGCGGGTGCCCTCGTTCGCTGTGGAGCCGTTGTCCCGCGGCGCTCCTCCGACAGTCGGAGTGTCTGCCATCGGTGTGTTACCTGTCGTCCCGGGTGGTGTCTTGTGGACTGCCCGACCGGTGGCCTCGACCGTGGCGAACTGCTGGGTCGCGGAGTCGCCGTTCGTCGCTGGCGGTGCGCCGGCCGCGGTCTCCTCGGAGCCCGGACGACGGGTACGGAACCAGGCTGACTCGAGCTCCCGGAAGATCGGCAGCTCCATCGTCTCATCCGCGTACCGCTGACGGTTCTGCGGCTGCTGCGGCGTCGGCCGAGTCTGCGGCGCTGGCCGAGTCTGCGGAGCCGGAGCCGGCGCTGCTGCCGGGGTCGGCGCAGGAGGCTGGGCTGCGGCCGGCTGCTCGCCGGGTCGCGGCACCCGCGGCAGCTCCGTCGTCATGTCCAGCGCGGCGGCGAGCCGCTCGGGCACCGGCGGGGTGGCCGTGTCGCGGTCGCTACCGGGCACCGGCGGCCAGGCCGGCGGCGCCGGGGCGTTGGATGCCTGCGCGGGCGGGGCGGATCGGGGCGCGAAGCCGCTGAACGACTGGCTGGAGGCCGGCGGCGCCGAGTACGGCTGGTTCGAGTACGGCTGACCGGACGCCGGCGAGGCCGAGACCGGCGACGCGGACACCGGCGGACCGGCGTACGGCTGACCGGAGGCCGGAGCGGCGGACACCGGCGCGCCGCCGTACGGAGCACCCGAGTAGGGCTGCCCGGAGTACGGCTGACCGGAGGCCGGCGAGGCGGAGACCGGCGCACCGGAGTAGGGCTGCGCGGAGACCGGCGGCGCCGAGTACGGGTGCGCCTCGGGGCTGCTCGGCAGCTGACGCGGAATGGACGGCTGCTGGCCGGTGGTCGGGGTCTCGTCCCCGGCCCGGCGCTGCGGCAGCGGGTCGGTGCCCTGGGCGTTGGCCGACCGGGGGGTGAACCCGTCGCCGCCGTTGGCGCCGTTCGTTCCGGCCGCGCCGGTCAGATCGGACCAGGCCGGCATCGACCGGTACGCGCCGCCGTTGGCGGGGGTGCCGGCACCGTTGCGCGTCGCGGGGTCGAACGGGCGACCGCCCAGGGTGACCTGGTTGCCGGACTCGCTCGGACGAGGGCCGTTGCCCAGCGCGGGCAGCGCGCCGAAGACCGGCGCGGGCCCATTGGACTGCGGACCCCCGAACTGCGGAGCACCGGCCGCCGGCAGCGCCGGAGGCTGCTGCACCCGACCGGAGAGTGCCCGGGGCACCAGTACCGAGGTGGGCAGGGTGACGTCGGCAACCGTGCCGCGGTCGTTGCCGGGGCGCAGCTCGACACGGACACCGTGCCGGGACGCCAGCCGGGCGACCACGACGAGGCCCATCATCCGGGACACGGCCACGTCGACCTGCGGCGGCGTCGCGAGCCGCTCGTTGAGGTCGTGCAACTGCTCGGCGCTGATGCCGATACCGCGGTCCTCGACGTACAGCGAGGAGCGGTCGCCGACACGCCGGGCCTCGACCATGACCTGCGAGTCGGGCGGGGAGAACGCGGTGGCGTTGTCGAACAGCTCCGCGACGAGGTGCACCAGGTCGTTGACCGCGTGCGCGGCGACCTCGATGTCGCGGTCGATGACACCGAACTCGATCCGCGTGTAGTGCTCGACCTCGGACTGCGCGGCGCGCAGCACGTCGATGAGGGCGGCCGGCTCACGCTGAACGCGGGTGGAGTCGGCACCGGCGAGCACCAGCAGGTTCTCGTCGTTACGGCGCATCCGGGTGGCCAGGTGGTCGAGCTGGAACAGCTCGGCCAGCCGGTCCGGGTCCTCTTCGCCGCGCTCCAGCCGGTCGAGGTGCCCGATGAGGCGGTCGACCAGGATCTGGGAACGACGGGCCAGGTTGACGAACATGGTCGCGACGGAGGCACGCAGTGCCGCCTGCTCGGCGGCCGTACGGACGGCTTCCAGGTGGACGGCGTTGAACGCCTCGGTCACCTGGCCGAACTCGTCCTTGCTGCGCACCGGCAGCGGTTCGGCGATCTGGTTGGCCAGCTGCACCGGAGAGAGCTGCCCGACGACCTGCGGGTCGCGCAGACGGGCCACGGCCTGTGGCAGGCCGTACTGGGCCACGGAGAGCGCGCCCTGCCGCAGCTCACGGAGTGAGCGGGCCATCGAGCGGGCCACCAGGTAGGCGAAGAGGATCGCCAGCAGCAGCATGCTGAGCAGCAGGCCGGTCTCCAGGAAGACCTGGCGCTGCACGTCCGAGCGGAGGGTGTCGGCCTGGTCGACCACTTCACTGTCGAGCTTCCGCTCGACGGTGCGGATCAGCTTGGCGTTGGCCGTCATGGCGGCTTCCCACTGGTCCGGGCCGAACGGCGCACCGCGCATGTTGCCGGTGGTGTTGCCGTCGATCCAGCCGGTGTAGTTCTGTGCCTGCCGGCGGTCGCCGCCCGCGACGGTCTGGTCGTGGAACTTCGCGTCGTCCGGGGTGGCGACGGCCTTGAAGCTCTGCAGGGCCTGCTGCTGGCCGGTGTCACTGGCGACGTAGTCCCTGCGCAGTGCCGGGGTCAGGCGCTGTCCGCCCTTCACGCCCAGCGCGCGGTGCACCACGACCCGGCGTACGGCGAGGAACTCCTTCTCCCGGGCGACCGCCGCGGCGGCGCGCATCCGGTCGCTGAGTTGGTTGTCACCGGCGAGCTGCGTGGACGAGTCGCGGATGGCGAGCAGGTCACTGATCAGACCCTCGTACGCCTGCACGGTCTCGGTGAGCGCGAGCTTTCCGTTGAACACCTGGCTGCGAACGCCCGACAGGTCCTGCAGGTTCTGGTCGATGCTGTTGAGCAGGCTCTCCAGGCTGCCCGGCAGGTCCTCGATCTCGGTCCGCTGCTGCCGGTAGGGGATCGCATCCTGATCCACCCGGGAGTTCACCCGGTTGTAGGCCTCCTGGTACTGCGCCGTCGGCTGCGTCCCGTCCGCGCCCAGCAGCAGCACGGCGGCGGTCCGCTCGTCCTGCAGGCTGTCGACCAGGTCACCTGAATAGCTCGACAGATTCGCCAGGTCGCCAGCTCGGTTGGCATTGTTGAGCGTCTCCACGTGGTCGATAAGACCACTGGTGCCCACCACGACCGTGGCGATGGTCGGCACGATCATGATGAGACCGAGCTTGGACCAGATCGGCATGTCCCGGAGCCGACTGGCCGGCCGGCGCAGCCGCGACAGGAAGGAGCCCGCCGTCTTTGGCCGTTTGCTCACGTCACCGCCCTCGCGATTACAGCTTGAACGCGTTGCCCCGGGCAACGCCCAGCGACCGACCCGGCGGGTCGGACCCCCGAGATTCCATCACGCCGGTCGACAAGAAGAAAGCCCAGGTTGTCCCAGACCGAAGGTGTGATGAGATGTTGATGCGATTTGATAGCAGTCTGTCTGGCCGGAGTAACTGAAGGTAATGGAACATCCGCACCGTGTTGTCCTACTGGCCGGCCCATCGGGGTCCGGAAAGTCGTACATAGCGCAGCAAACCGGGTTGCCGGTGCTTTGCTTGGACGACTTCTACAAAGACGGCGATGACCCTACGTTGCCGAGACGAAACGGCCAGGTGGATTGGGAATCGCCGCACTCCTGGGACGCCCCCAGTGCGGTGGAAATCATTGCCCAACTTGCCCGCGAAGGCCGAGCCGATGTGCCGGTTTATGCGATCGGTGCCGATCGACGGGTGGCCACCCGGCCATTTGATGTCGCCGGATCGCCACTTTTCGTGGCCGAAGGGATCTTCGCCGCCGAGATCGTCGAGGAGTGCCGTCGCCGCGGGCTGCTCGCCGGGGCGTACGCGCTGCGCCGCCCGCGCGGGGCCACCTTCGTGCGCCGACTCGCCCGCGACCTGTCCGAGCAGCGCAAGGCGCCTCGGGTGCTGATTCGGCGCGGGGTGGCACTGCTGCGGGCCGAGCCCGCGGTGCTGCGCCGGCAGATGGGCCTCGGCGCGGAGGCGGCCCGGGCCCGGGAGGTGCTGCGCCGGGTGGCCGGGCTGCTCGCCGGCCACCCACATGGCTGAGCTCAGGCCATCAACTTCGCGTACGCCGGCTTGATCACGTCATCGATGATCCGCAGCCGCTCGTCGAACGGGATGAAGGCGCTCTTCATCGCATTGATGGTGAACCACTGCAACTCCTTCCAGCCGTAGCCGAACGTCTCCACCAGCAGCGACATCTCCCGCGACATCGAGGTGCCGCTCATCAACCGGTTGTCGGTGTTGACCGTCACCCGGAAACGCAGGTCCCGCAGCAGGCCGATCGGGTGGTCCGCGATCGAGCCCACCGCACCGGTCTGCACGTTCGACGAGGGGCACAGCTCCAGGGGGATCCGCTTGTCCCGGACGTACGCGGCCAGCCGGCCGAGCGAGCCGTCGGGGGCGATGTCGTCGACGATCCGCACCCCGTGGCCGAGCCGGTCGGCCCCGCACCACTGGATCGCCTGCCAGATCGACGGCAGACCGAACGCCTCGCCGGCGTGGATGGTGAAGTGGAAGTTCTCCCGCTGGAGGTACTCGAAGGCGTCCAGGTGCCGGGTGGGCGGAAAGCCCGCCTCGGCGCCGGCGATGTCGAAGCCGACCACCCCGGCATCCCGGTGCCGCACGGCCAGCTCGGCGATCTCCTGAGAACGGGCGGCGTGCCGCATCGCGGTGAGCAGGGTGCCCACCCGGATGGTCAGGCCGGCCTCGACCGCCTGGGCGGTGCCCTCGGCGAACCCGGCCAGCACCGCCTCGACCACCTCGTCCAGGCTGAGGTCCCGTTCCAGGTGCTGCTCCGGGGCGAAACGCACCTCCGCGTAGACCACGCCGTCGGCGGCCAGGTCGAGGGCGCACTCGCGGGCCACCCGACGCAGCGCGGGCGCGGTCTGCATGACCGCCACGGTGTGCGCGAACGTCTCGAGGTAGCGCTCCAGGGAACCGGAGTCCGCCGCGTCCGCGAACCAGCGTCCGAGCGCCTCCGGGTCGGTCGTGGGCAGTTCGTGGCCCACCTCGGCGGCCAGGTCGACGATCGTCGCCGGCCTCAGCCCGCCGTCGAGGTGGTCGTGCAGCAGCGCCTTCGGGACCTTGACGATGTCCTCGTACCGGATAGTTGCGACCATGCTCAGACCCTAGTCAGCGGCCTGGGCGGACCGGTACGGGACCGGCCGGGCGTCACGGCCGCCAGCCGTACACCCGGTGCACGTCGAGGCGGATCACGAGCCGTCCGTCGGCGACCATGGCGGCGCGGTAGTCCGCCCAGTCCGGGTGGTCGCCACGAATCCGGCGGTAGACCTCGACCAGTTCGTCGACCGTCTCGTCGGTGGTGGCCACGGCCGGCTCGCTGAGCGTCACGACCCCCTCCGCCACCGCGTACGCGCCGCCGTCCGGCGTGGTCACGTGGAAGCTGGCCCGGGGATCGCGGCGCAGGTTGCGCACCTTCGCCCGGTCCCCGGTGGTGGAGCAGCGGATCAACCCCGGCTCGGCCAGGTAGTCGAGGTTGGACAGCTGGGGCCGCCCGTCTCGGCGCACTGTGACCAGCACTCCGCGCCCCCGCTGACCGAACAGCTCCCACAGGCGGCGGGGTACGGGGTCACCGTGGGAAGATTTCGTTGACATGTCATCGAACTTACGGTGCAAATCGATGACGTGTCAACCAACCGCTAGACTTGTCGGATGGACGCAGCCCGGTGGCTTGACGAACGGGAGGACCGCGCGTGGCGCGGCTACCGCCGGATGCGTCGACTGCTCGACCTGGAACTGGCCCGGGAGCTGACCCAGGACGCCGGCCTGTCCGAAGCCGACTACGACGTGCTCTCCGACCTCTCCGAGACACCACAGGGACGGCTGCGCCTGCGGGAGCTGGCAGACCGCATGCTCTGGTCACGCAGCCGGCTCTCGCACCACCTGACGCGGATGCAGCAGCGCGGCCTGGTGACCCGCGAGGAGTGCGCCGACGACGCCCGGGGCTCGATAGTCGTCCTCACCCCCGCCGGGCGGCAGGCCATCCAGTCCGCCGCTCCCGGCCACGTGGCCGCCGTCCGCCGGCACCTGATCGACCTGCTCACCCCCGCGGAGGTCGACGCGCTCGGCGCGCTCACCCATCGGGTGGTCGACCACCTCGGCGGGCGGACGCCCCACCCACGACACGATCCGGAGGCTTGACGTGGACCCCCGCATCCTCGACCGGCTGCGCTGCCCGGTCTGCGGCGAGCCGCTGGAGCAGGCCACCGACACGAGGGCGCTGCGCTGCCCACGCCGGCACAGCTTCGACATCGCGCGCCAGGGCTACGTCAACCTGCTGACCGGTCGGGCCCCGCACGTCGGCGACACCCCCGACATGGTCGCGGCCCGCGCGGACTTCCAGGCCGCCGGGCACTACGACGTCATCTCGGCCGCCCTCGCCGCTGCCGCGACGGACGCTGTGGGCCGTCTCGGCACGACGGACGCCCCGCGACCGGCACCTACTCCACCCACCCTTTGCTCTGCACCCGTCGAGGCGACAGTCTCCCAGCCGAGCCGTCGCCTCGACGGGTGCAGAGCAAAGGACCCAACAGCAGAGATGCGGGTCGAGCCACCGCTGCCCGACGTCGGGGCGTACCCCCTGGTGGTGGATGCCGGCGCCGGCACCGGCCGGTACCTCGGCGCGGTGCTGGCGGCGCTGCCGGACGCCGTGGGTCTGGCCCTGGACGTGTCCAAGCCGGCGCTGCGCCGCGCGGCCCGCGCGCATCCCCGGGCCGCCGCCGCGCTCGCCGACACCTGGCAGCGACTGCCGCTCGCCGACGCCTCGACCGCCGTGCTGCTGAACGTCTTCGCCCCGCGCAACGGCCCGGAGTTCCAACGGGTGCTCGACCCGGCCGGCACGTTGCTGGTGGTCACGCCCGACACCGACCACCTCGCCGAACTGGTGGACGCCCTCGACCTGCTGCGGGTGGACCCGGACAAGGCCGACCGGGTGGCCGCCAGCCTGGGCGGGCACTTCACGCCGGTCAGTTCGGCCGTGCACCGGGCCGAGTTGGCATTGACCCGGCCGGAGGTCGCCACCCTGGTTGGGATGGGCCCCAGCGCCTGGCACACCGACCCGGCGGCGCTCGCCACCCGGCTGGCCGCGCTGCCCGAACCGGTCCGGGTCACCGTGGCGGTCCGGCTCGACGTCCTGCAACCTCGCTGACCTCAGGTGGAGAGGTCGACCTCTTCCCAGCCGGGCGGCTCGTCGTGGTACGGCCCGCGCAGGACCACCGCCCACTCCAGCGCCCAACGCCGCTGCCCGATCGCGTTCGCGTCGACCAGGCCCGGTGCCCGCCGGCCGCCGCGCTCGGTCTCCAGGTACGCCCAGTCCAGGCAGTAGTGCAGGTCGAGCAGGGCGGCCGCGTCGGCCGGGTGTTGCGGCGCGGTGAGGATTCGGGAGCGCCAGTGTGGGAAGGTCTCCCCCTGGGCGATATGCGGCAGCCGCTCGACCAGCCGCTCGTCGACGGCCAGCGTCGGGTCGAGCTGCTTGCTCAGCCCGAGCACCCAGGCCAGCGCGAAGAGCGCGTCGTGGTGCAGCACGAACGACCGGTGGTCACCCTTGCCGCCCATCACGAACTGCCACTCCGGCGGGGTGACCATGTCGACCAGGTGCGAGCCGAGCAGCCAGCTCATCGCCGCCTGTGGGGGCAACCCGAAACAGCGGGCCAGGATCAGGTGCAGCACCGCGATCCGCGCCTCGATCTCCCCGGTCGGGCGCAGGTCGATCTGGTCACCCGGCTCCCACACGAGGGGAAACTGGGCCGGCGGCAACGGCAGGCCGAGCCGGGACAGCTCGTCCAGGCTCGCCTCGCGCACCTCACGTGGGTCGGGGGCAGCAACGGTCACGGCGGATCTTCCTGTCTGCTCGCGCCGGCACAAGGCCGGTTGTCCCCCCTTGGCCTGCGACAATAGCGCTCCCAGGTGACCGGCACCACGCCAGGGCGACGCCGAATCGATCAGCCGATGCGTTCGATGACCAACGACGTCGCCGCCGGGGCCGTCGGCGCGATCCGCATCGCGTTGGCGGCCTCGGTCAGCGCTGCCGGAATCCGCGTCGCGTCGTCGGCACGCAGCTCGTAGAGCGGGTCACCGGCCCGCACCTCGTCACCCGGCCGCTTGTGCAACACCACACCGGCCGGCACGCTGACCGGGTCCTCCTTGCGCGCCCGACCCGCGCCGAGCCGCCACGCCGCAACCCCCATGGCGTACGCGTCGACGGCCGCGACGTACCCGTCCCGCTCGGCGCGGACCACCTCCACCTCGGCAGCCGTTGGCATCGGCGCGTCCGGGTCGCCGCCCTGCGCCCGGATCATCGCCCGCCAGGAGTCCATGGCCCGGCCGTCGCGCAGCGCCGCAGCCGGATCGGCGTCCGGCAGACCGGCGGCGTCGAGCATCTCCCGGGCCAGTGCGAGGGTCAGCTCCACCACGTCGGCCGGTCCACCACCGGCCAGCACCTCGACCGACTCGGTCACCTCGACCGCGTTGCCGATCGCCAGGCCGAGCGGGGTGGACATGTCGGTGAGCAGGGCGACCGTCCGCACCCCGTGCGCACCGCCCAGCTCGACCATGGTGCGCGCCAACTCGCGGGCCTGGTCCACGGACTTCATGAAGGCGCCCGAGCCGACCTTGACGTCGAGGACCAGCGCCCCGGTGCCCTCGGCGATCTTCTTGCTCATGATCGAGCTGGCGATCAGCGGGATCGCCTCCACGGTGCCGGTCACGTCGCGCAACGCGTACAGCTTGCGGTCGGCGGGGGCCAGCCCGGCACCGGCCGCGCAGATCACCGCACCGACCTCGTCCAGCTGGGCGATGAACTCGTCGTTGCTCACCGTGGCCCGCCAGCCCGGGATGGACTCCAACTTGTCCAGCGTGCCGCCGGTGTGCCCGAGACCCCGGCCGCTCAGCTGCGGCACGGCCGCACCACACGCCGCCACCAGCGGGGTGAGCGGCAGAGTGATCTTGTCGCCGACGCCACCGGTGGAGTGCTTGTCGACCGTCGGCCGGCGTACCGCCGACAGGTCCAACCGCTCACCGCTGGCGATCATCGCGGCGGTCCACCGGGCGATCTCCGGCCCGGTCATGCCGTTGAGCAGGATCGCCATGGCCAGCGCTGACATCTGCTCGTCGGCGACGACCCCACGGGTGTACGCGTCGACCACCCAGTCGATCTGCGCGTCCGACAGCACACCCCCGTCCCGCTTGACCCGAATAACGTCAACAGCAGCAAAAGTCATCAGAAGATCTTCCTAGTCCTATGGAGAAACCGTGCCCGACGGACGGCAGTGCCCACGACGGGGCCGGGGCCGACCGTGCCCGGCGGAGGGATCACACCCGTCCCCCCGGAGGCCGGCCACCCGCCCCCCCCCCCCA
>NZ_JBIALC010000002.1:388485-693745 GCF_042873195.1 Micromonospora arida
GGTTCAGCCAAAACGCTGCTCCGGCTCAAAAGGCCACCGGTTGTTGTAACATGCCCTGACCGCCCGGAGCCGGGCACGGTCGGCCCCGGCCCCAACCGCAACCACTAAGACCACCGCACCGGGATCTCAGCAGGCGGCTCACCCTCACCGGCCCAGAAGATCGTGCCGGTGGCGTCCACCACGACCACCCGGGGCGTCCGGGCCAGGCCCCAGGTGATCGCCTCGGCCGGGTCGTCCCAGCTCGGCGCCTCCTCCAGCACCCCGGTCTCGGCGCCGGCGTCGTCGCCTGCCGACCGCTCCCAGTACGCCGTCCAGACCTGCTGACCGGCGGACATGTCCGGGTGCACGAAGACGGTGCCGCGCCCGCGCCAGGCGGCGAGCCGCTCCGGGACCACCGGCACCGGTGTCTCCCCGGTGACGGCTTCGAGGTCCTCCACGCCGAAGGCGTGCGGCAGCAGCTCGGCCATCCGCAGTGGGCGGCTCTTGCTCTCGATCAGGCACTCCGGCCCGCCGTGCTCCCAGAGCAGCTGCCGGCAGCGACCACACGGCATCAACGGCTCGCCGGTCGCGTCGACGCAGGAGAGCGCGACGAGCCGGCCGCCACCGGTGGCGTGCAGGCTGGACACGACCCCGCACTCGGCGCAGAGCGTCACCCCGTACGCGGCATTCTCCACGTTGCAGCCGACCACCACACGGCCGTCGTCGACCAGCGCGGCCGCGCCAACCGGGAACGTCGAGTACGGCGCGTACGCGTGCCGCATCGCCTCGATGGCGGCAGCGCGCAACCGTGCCCAGTCAATGTCGGTCATGCCGCCATTCTGCCCAAGCAGCCCAGGTCAGAAGCGGGCAGGGCCGGGTCCACGGGCGGGCGCAGCCGCGCCGGGCGTGAGCCCGACTCATCGGCCGCGCCACCGCAGCGCAAGCAGCGGTCAGGCGTCACCACAGCGGAAGGCAATGCCGAGGACTGCCGGCTCGGGGTGAAAGGGACGTTCGGCCCTGCATCTTCCGCTCAAGTCAGCCAACCCTGAAGCCGAGGATCGACACGTGCGACCGAGGAGACATGTGATGGCGAAGTTGGGGAGCTGGCCGTTGTCCGAGGACACTCTTCGTCGGATGTACGCGGGGGGCCGCGGTAATGCGGCGGCCCGCCGGTTCGCCCGGCTGTGGGCGGCCGTGTACGGCGCCGGCCTGCACCCGAGGCGGTGGGTGACGCTGGAGGTCGTGGGACGCCGAACCGGTCGGATCACCCGCTTCCCGCTGGGTATGGCCGACTGGCAGGGCGACTGGTATCTGGTGTCGATGCTGGGCGAGAACTGCAACTGGGTCCGAAACGTACGTGCGGCCGACGGCCTGGTGACCATTCGGCACAGGCGTACCCGGGTCTGCCGGCTGGTCGAGGTGCCGATCGACGAGCGTGCACCGATTCTCAAGCGGTATCTGGCGACGGTCCCCGGAGCCCGGCCGCATCTCCCCGTCGACCGGCACGCGCCCCTGTCCGAGTTCGCGGCAATCGCGGCACGGTACCCCGCGTTCCGTATCGAGACGGCACCCGTGAGTTGACTGGCGCGGACCTCGCTGTGCCCGACGGGAGTCCCGCCGGGCACAGCTCGGGTGTCAGCCCTTGATGTACGGCTTGCCGTCGGCGGCCGGTGCCCGGACCCGCCCGACCAGCCCGGCGACCGCCAGGATGGTCGCCAGGTACGGCAGCATGGCCAGGAACTGGCTGGGGATGACGCTGTTGATCGCCCCCAGGTAGGTGGCGAGCTGGTCGGCGAAGCCGAAGAAGAGTGCGGCGAGCAGAGCGCCGGTCGGGTTCCACCGGCCGAAGATCAGCGCGGCCAGGGCGATGAAGCCCTTGCCGCCGATCATGTTCTTGGTGAACGAGTAGAGCGCCAGCGTGTAGGACGCCCCGCCGATGCCGGCGACCACGCCGGCCAGGAGCACGTTGCGGTAGCGGACCCGCAGCACCTTGACGCCGAGCGTGTCTGCGGCGATCGGGTGCTCGCCGACCGAGCGGGTCCGCAGCCCCCACCGGGTGCGGAACAGCCCGATGTGGATCACCAGGACCAGGAGCAGCCCGAGGTAGAGGAAGATGTTGCCGCGGAACAACGCCGGCCCGAGTACCGGGATGTCCTTCAGCAGCGGGATCTCCCAGTTGCTGAAGCGGGGCGCGCTGTTGTACTTCGCGGCGTCGGTCTGCATCAGCCGCTCGTAGAGGAAGCCGGTGACGCCGACGGCCAGCAGGTTCAGCACGATGCCCATGACGACCTGGTCGACCAGGTAGCGGATGGCGAAGACGGCCAGCAGCAGCGAGATGAACGCGCCGCCGATGGCGGCGGCGACCAGGCCCACCCACACGCTGCCGGAGATGCTGCCGAACAGGGCCCCGCTGAACGCGCCCATCAGCAGCTGGCCCTCGATGGCCACGTTGACCACGCCGGACCGCTCACAGAGCACCCCGGCGAGCGCGCCGAAGATCAGCGGCAGGGCCAGGATGAACGTGCCCCGGATGATGTTGACCAGCGGCATGAAGTTCTGCCCGGTCGGCGCGGCGGAGACCTGCCAGCAGAGGAACGACAGCACGAAGGCGACCAGCCCGACGCCGAGCACGGGAAGGAACCACCGCTTCGGCACCCCGGCGAGCAGCGCCGCGCCGGCGGCGATCGTGATGATCCCGAACAGGATCGCCCCGATCGTGCCGTTGATCTCCAACGCGGTGCCGGCCGCGTCGTCGCTGAGCGTGAACCGGGCCTGCTGGTCGGTGGCGAGCGCGCCGAAGAGCACCGCGGACAGCAGGCCGAGCGCCAGCAGCGTGAGACCGACCTTCCGGCTGCGGGTCCAGAAGCCCTCGTCGACCGGGGCGACCGCGATGTCGGGGACAGCCATGGTGGACATGAGTTACCAGCCCTTCGCCAGGCTCGTCTGCAACCGGGCGGCGCGCGCGGCCCGGAGCTGGAAGATCGCCTTCACCAGGGCCGGTGCGGCGATGAAGATGACGATCAGCGCCTGGAGCACGGTCACCAGCTCCAGCGAGATCCCGGAGTACGACTGCATCCGGTTACCACCGGCCTGCAGCGCACCGAACAACAGCGCGGCCAGCAGCACACCCCAGGGCTTCACCCGCCCGAGCAGCGCCACCAGGATGCCGTCGAAGCCGATCTGCGCGACCACCAGCGGGGTCAACGCGCTGGCGGTGGAGCCGAGCACCATGTTCGAGCCGCCGAGGCCGGCCAGGATTCCGGCGAAGACCATGATCAGGATGTACGTCCGGGTGACGCTGATGCCGGCGGTCCGGGCGGCGTCCGGGTTGGCACCGACCGCGCGCAGCTCGAAGCCGAGCGTCGAGCGGTTGAGCAGCCAGGCGACCGCCCAGGTGGCCAGCACGGCGAGCAGGATGCCGGCGTGCACCCGCAGGTTGTCGCCGAGCAGTCGGGGCAGCTGGGCGGAGCTGTCCACCGCCTTGCTGATGGCGTCGGTACGGTTCGGGTCCTGCACGCCGTTCTGCACGATCAACCAGGTGAGGAAGTACGTGGCGACGTAGTTGAGCATGATCGTGTTGATCACCTCGTGTGCTCCGGCACGGGCCTTGAGGATGCCGGGGATGAAACCCCAGATCGCTCCGCCCAGCGCGCCGGCCAGCACCGCCACCAGCAGGTGCAGGCCGGGCGGCAGCGGCAGCAGGAAGCCGGCCAGCGCCGCCATGATCACGCCGATGGTGGCCTGGCCCTGGGCGCCGATGTTGAACAGGCCGCCCCGGAAGGCCAGCGCCACCGACAGACCGGTGAAGACCAGCGGCGCCGCGTAGGTCAGCGTCTCCGAGATCGGCGCGAGCACCGCCTGCCAACCGTTGGCGCCGTTCAACCAGCCGGAGAACGCCTCGGGGTCGAAGATCGAACCCTTGAACAGGTTCGCGTACGCCTCGCTGACGAGCGTCCAACTGGAGTTGATCGCGTCGGACGGGCGGGAGGTGATGTACGAGTAGGTGGAGAGCACGTCGGGATCAGAGATGATCATCAGCACCGCGCCGACCACGATCGCCAGCACCAACGACAGCAGGGTCACCGTGAAGGTGTTGGCCGCCCAGAGGTTGTCCAGGAACAACCGGCCCAGGCTCGGCTTCGGCTCCGGCTCCGGGCCCGGCTTCGCCACCGAGCGGTCCGGCTCGGTGGCCACCTCGGCCCGTTCGGTGTTGCCGAGCGCGTTCTGCGCGGCCTGCGCCTCGCTCGCCGGCTCCTTGTCCGGGGAGCCCGACTGCGGGTTGGGGTTGGTCATGCCTCGTCCTCGCTCGCGGAGCCTGCGTCGCTCGCCGGGCTCCCATCTGCCACGCCGGGACTGTCGGCGGTCGTCGCGCCGGGCTTGTCGGCGGCGGGTGCTGCGATCGCGTCGTGGGCCGCGTCTGGGCTGATGCCGGCCATCAGCAGACCGATCTCCTCACGCGGGGTGTCCGGGCCGACGATGCCGATGATCCGGCCGCGGTACATCACCGCGATCCGGTCGGCCAACCCGATCACCTCGTCGAGTTCGCTGGAGACCACCAGAACGGCGGTGCCGATGTCTCGTTCGCGGATGACCTGGCTGTGGATGAACTCGATCGATCCGACGTCGACACCGCGGGTCGGCTGGGCGGCGATGAAGAGCTTCAGCGGCCGGGACAGCTCCCGGGCCACGATCACCTTCTGCTGATTGCCGCCGGAGAGGGTGCCCACCGCCGCGTCGGCCGATGAGGTACGAACGTCGAACTGCTCGATCCGCTCCTTCGCGGAGGCGGCGATCGCGTCCGGCTTCAGCGCGAGCCCGGCACCGAACGGCGGCCGGTCGTAGATGTCCAGCACCAGGTTCTCCGCGACAGTGAACTCCTTGATCAGGCCGTCCACGCTGCGGTCCTCGGGCACGTAACCGACGCCCGCCCGGAGCACCTTCTTGGGCTTCCAGCCGTTGATCCGGTCGCCGGCCAGGCTGATCGTGCCGGCGAGCGCCGGGCGCAGGCCCATGATCGCCTCGATCAGCTCGGTCTGACCGTTGCCCTGTACGCCCGCCACGCCGAGCACCTCGCCCGCGCGCACGGTCAGGTCGACGCCGTCGACCGCGCGGATCTGCCGGTCGTCGTCGACGACGAGCCCGGCCACCTCCAGCACCGGCTCGCCCGGAGTGGCCGGGGTCTTGTCCACGGTGAGCCGGACGTTGCGCCCGACCATCAACGCGGCCAGCTCGTCCCGGCTGGCCTCCGGCGAGGCGGTGCCGACGGTCTTTCCCCGTCGGATCACGGTGATCCGGTCGGCGATGGCCTTGACCTCGCCGAGCTTGTGGGTGATGAAGACGATCGACTTGCCGGCCGCCTTGAGCGACCGCATGACCGTCAGCAACTCCTCGGTCTCCTGGGGGGTGAGCACAGCGGTCGGCTCGTCCAGGATGAGCAGGTCGACGTCGCGGGTGAGCGCCTTGACGATCTCGACGCGTTGCTGGATGCCGACCGGCAGGTCCTCGATCACCGCGTCCGGGTCGACCCGCAGGTTGTAGCGCTCGGACACCTCGGTGACCTCGCGCCGGGCCCGCCGCCGGTCCAGGAAGCCGGCGATGCCGCCCCTGATCTGCTCGGCGCCGAGCATGATGTTTTCGGTGACGGTGAAGACCGGCACCAGCATGAAGTGCTGGTGCACCATGCCGATCCCGGCCCCGATCGCGTCGGACGGGCCCTTCAGCTTCAGCGGCTTGCCGTCGACCAGGATCTCGCCCTCGTCGGGCTGGTAGAGCCCGTAGAGCACGTTCATCAGGGTCGACTTGCCCGCGCCGTTCTCGCCGAGGAGGGCGTGAATCTCTCCAGGCTCCACCGTCAGGTCGATGTGATCGTTGGCGACCAGATCACCGAACCGCTTGGTGATGCCGCGCAGTTCGAGTCTCAGCGCAACCTCCTGGAGTGCGAGCGATGGTGCAGCCTAGCTGCCGTCGTACCGGCCGGACCGGACCGGCCGCCGTGGTGCGCGATCGGCCGCTCCGACCCCGCGGGGTATCCGCAGAGCCGGAGCGGCCGATCGGGTCGTACCTGCCCCCCGCCGGCCCCCCCGATGATCTCACCGGAGCGGCCGGCCGGTTGTCACTTGGTCGGCTGGGCCTTCGAGGTGACGGTGATGGTGCCAGCGGCGATGTCCGCCTTGATCTTGTCGACCTCGGCCTTCAGCTCGGCCGGGACCTTGCTGTCGAAGTCGTGGTACGGGGCGATCGAGACACCGTTGTTGGCCAGGGTGCCGACGAAGCCCGGCTTGGCCGGCAGCTTGTCGCCGGCGGCGGCCTTCACCACGGCCTCCTTGACGGCATCCGGGATGTTCTTGACCACCGTCGTGACGATCGCGGAGCAGTCGGGGGTGCTCTCGCAACCGTCGACGTCCACCCAGATGGTGCTGTACTTGCCACCCGAGGCCTTGGCCGCGGCGGTGGTGCCGAGGCCGGAGCCGCCGGCGACCGGCATGATGATGTCCGCGCCCTGGGCAACCAGCGCGTCGGAGACCTTCTTGCCCTCGTCCTGCTTGTCGAAGGCGTTCGAGAAGGAGCCCTTCTGGGTCTCCTTGTTCCAGCCCAGCGCCTGGACGTTCTTCTTCTTGGTGGTGTTGTAGTACGCGACGCCGTCGACGAAGCCATCCATGAAGATGGTCACCGGCTGGATGGGCACGGCACCGTAGGTGCCGACCTTGCCGCTCTTGCTCAGCCCGGCGGCCAGGTAGCCCGCCTGGAACGCGGCCTGGGCGGTGTCGAACTGCATCGGGTAGACGTTGGGGTCACCCGGGTTCGCGTCGACGATGCCGAACTCCTGGTTCGGGTTCGCCTTCGCGATCTTCGAGGTGGCGTTGGCCATCAGGCCGCCGACCGCCAGGATGAAGTCGCACTTCTGGTTGACGTACTGCGTCAGGTTCGGCTCGTAGTCAGCCTCGGCCTTCGACGCGACGTACTTGATGTCGATGTTGTCGTTGGCGGCCTTGGCCTCCTGCAGGCCCTTCCAGGCCGAAGCGTTGAACGACTTGTCGTCGATGCCGCCGACGTCGGTCACCATGCAGGCGCTGAACTTCTTGGCGCCACTGCCGGCGTTGTTGTCATCCTTGGGCGCCTCGCCACAAGCGGCGGCGGTGAGCGCGAGCCCACCCACCGCGAAGATCGAGGCGATCCGCATCCCACGCACCGAGCGCAAGACGTCTCCTTCCCTACACACCGCGCCTAGTGCGGTGGCATCCATCAGCCGACCTGCGGTATGCCGCCGGCTGTCCCACGTTACGGACGGGAGCGTACGCCCGCGCCCACCCACCGGCCGACAATCGTGCACGACTGTTGAGCGGCTGTTACCTGTGCGCAACCATCGGGTGGGGCAGGTCACTACGGAACGATCCCGGCCGGTCGCGCAGCCGGGAACTACGTGCCCGCTTAGCCCGGTATCCGGTTTTCACGCCGATTTACGCCATTAGCGAGACAGTAGGGCTTCTTTGCATCTCGTGAATATCTTACTGAAGACAGATGAAATGCGGCATTTATTGAAGAATGTACTCCGGGTCAGTGCGTGCGCCCTCGACGGTGTGGGATAAAGGTCCTCGCCGATGCCTTCGACGGCTCGGCATGAGCATCAGGAGGACAAGTGCGTCTACGGGGGACCTTGATTGCGCGCCTGACGACGGCCACGGCCCTGGCTGTGGCGACGGCGGGAATCGGACTGGTCGGGGCAGCAAGTCCCGCTCAGGCCGCTCCGACGAACTGCCAGCTCACCAAATATCCGTGGATCACGACGCCCGGTGAGGCCTACTCCAACTGCTTCGCCGGCACCGGCTCCTTCCGGACCGCCGCCTACTGCTCCCCCACCCCGTACGGATACGGGGTCTGGAAGTACGGCTCCTGGCTGCCCGCCGGCACGAACAAGTACTCCATAGCGCGATGCGACTCGTCGTACCCATACCTGGTCGACGCGTTGATCGAGAAGAAGTAGTCAGCACGGTGATCCCCCGACCAGCACCTCGGTCGGGGGATCGACTTTGTCGCCGGTAGCCGTCCCGGACGTTACCGCCAGAAGACCGCGACCGCCGCGTTGACCAGGGTCAGACCGACGATCACGAGGAAATGACCGCGGTTGACCACGTCCCGCTTCCGGGAGAAGAAGACCATGACGAAGATCAGCAGCGCGATCACCAACTTCGTCACAAGTTTTGCCGGTGCCGGCTCGTCGCCGTCGCGCAGCGGCGCGGAGAGGCCGAGCCCGGTCAGCAACTGGATCACCGCGCCCCACAGCATGGCCTGGTTGATCCGGAGCCGACCGCTGGCGTACTGGGCGATCGAGCCACCGAGCAGCAGGGCGAACCCGATCAGATGGACGTAGAGAAGGATGAGTCGGAGTGCTTCCACGCCGCCCATCCTCCCCTATCAACGACACTTTGTAGTAGTGGGGTGGCCGTTCGGCGCGTCCAGGCCGCCCGGCCACGGTCGACCTATCCCTTCACGGCGCCGGAGGTGAGGCCGGAGACGATGTACCGCTGGAGAAACTGGAAGACCAGCACCGTCGGGATCGCGGTCAGCAGGGTGCCGGCCGCGAAGATCCCGAAGTTGGTGTTCCGCTCGCCGCCCTGCAACATGCCCCGCATGCCGACCGCGAGGGTCTTGGCGTCCGTGTCGGTGAGGAAGACGCTCGCCATCAGGAACTCGTTGATGGTGTTGATGAAGGCGAGCAGCCCGGTCACCGCGAGGATCGGCGCCACCAACGGCAGCATGATCCGGAAGAAGACCTGGGCGTGTGAGGCGCCGTCCACGGTGGCCGACTCGTCCAGCTCCCGGGGCAGGGTGTCGAAGAAGCCCTTCATCAGCCAGGTGTTCACGCCCAGCGCGCCACCCAGGTAGAGCAGCAACAGACCCCACGGGGTGTTGAAGCCGATGGCCGGCCACAGGTCGGTGATCGTGCCGAAGATCAGGAAGATCGCAACGATCGCCAGGAACTGCGGGAACATCTGGATCAACAGCAGTGACAGCAACCCCACCCGTCGCCCCTGAAACCGCATCCGGGAGAAGGCGTACGCCGCGAGCGCGGAGAGAAAGACCGAGGCGAACGCGGCCCCACCGGCGATGAGCAGCGAGTTCAGGAACCAGTCAGCGAACTCGGTGCGCGCGAACAGGTTCCCGAAGTTCTCCAACGACACCCCGCCGGTCGGCACCAACTCGGTGGACGACAGGGTGCCGAGCGGATTGAGCGCCGCCGAGACGACGAACACGAGCGGAAAGAGACTGAACAGCACGCCGAGCAGGCCGACCAGGTGCCGCCAGCCGACCTCGGCGAACCATCGTTTCTTACGCCTGCCCGCGTTGCGGTCGACCGTCGCCGGGCCGTTCGCGCCGCCCGTGACGGCGGCGCCGGTGAGCATGGTCATGAATACACCTCCTCCTGTTGGCGGGTCCGCCGGAAGCTGACCGCCGACACCACCGCGACGATGGCGAAGATGAACAGCGAGATGGCCGCGGCGAAGCCGAACTGTGCGGCCTGCCCACCGAACGCCAGCCGGTAGGTGTAGGTGATCAGCAGATCGGTGGCGCCGTTGCTGGGGTTGTCCGCCGGGAACGGCGCGCCCTCGGTGGTCAGGTAGATCGCGTTGAAGTTGTTGAAGTTGAACGCGAACGACGAGATCAGCAGCGGCGAGAGCGCGACCAGCAGCAGCGGCAGGGTGACCGCCCGGAACGACTGCCAGCGCGACGCCCCGTCGACCGAGGTGGCCTCGGTCAACTCCCGCGGGATGGCCTGTAGTGCGCCGGTGGCCACCAGGAACATGTACGGGTAGCCGAGCCAGAGCTGCACCAGGATCACCGCGGCGCGGGCTGACCAGTCCTGCCCGAACCAGTCGACGCTGAGCCCGAACAGATTGTTGATCAGCCCGAAGTCGGTGTTGAACATGTCCCGCCAGACCAGCAGCATCGCGAAGGACGGCATGGCGTACGGCAGGATCAGCAACATCCGGTAGAGGTTGGTGCCCCGCATTCGGGGCGAGTGCAGCGCCAGGGCGATCAACATGCCGAGGATGAACGTGCCGGCGGTGGAGCCGATGGCGAAGGCGAAGTTCCAGATCAGCGTGCCGAGGAACGGCCCGGAGATCCGCTCGTCGGTGAGCACCCGGGTGAAGTTGGACAGCCCGACGTTCACCTTCCAACCCTGGGCCAGCCGTTCGCCGTCGGCGGCGACGAACGCGCCGACCTCGCCGTCCGCTGTCCAGGTCTTGCCGCTGTCGCTGTCCTTGACGCAGTCGCAGCCCGCGTCGTACGCCCGGACGGCCTTGCCCTCGTACGCCCGGGACAGGCCGGACGAGCGCAGCGCGCCTCCGGCCGTCGGCACCACCAGGTCCGTGATGTCCTTGCTGCGGGCGCTGGCCTGGCCGAAGTTCAGCACGGTGTAGCCGTCGGCCGCGGTGACCTTCCCGCCGGGGCCGACGGTGGCCGCGCCGGGATCGAGCGGGCGAAGGCCCCCGGCGTCGCCGACGGAGACCGTGTCGGTTCCTGGCTTGGTGATCAGGAAGACCAGGGCACCGGTGGCCGGGTCGCCCTTGGTGGCGACCGACAACGGGTACTGGGTGGACCCCGGGACCTGCTTCACCGAGGAGCTCTGGATCGCGACGATCGCGTCGTCCTTGCTGCCGCGGTGGCCGTCGCCGAAGTTGGTGAAGGCCGTGCTCGCGGTGTAGAGCACCGGCACGACCTGGAAAGCGATCAGGAAGAGCGTGCCGGGGATGAGGTACTTCGCCGGGACGTGCCGGCGGCCCACGTACAGATAGAACAGTGCGGCGGTGGTCAGCACCAGCACCGCCAGCCCGACCCACTTTTCGGCCGCCACCAGCGGGAAGGCCGCCCAGATCGCGATCCCGGCCACCAGGCCGAGCAGGATCACCTTCGCGGCGAGGCCGGTCGCGGTGATCGGCGCGTGGTTCCGCGCGGTACGGGTGGTGCGCGGGGACCCGGTGCGGACGGGCCCCCGGCCCGGGGCCTGCTGGGCAGGCCCCGGGCCGGACAGCGGTGTGCTCATTACTTGATCGAACCGGCGATCGTCTTGCCGGCCGCGGTAACCGTGCTGGTCGGGTCGGCACCGCCGATGACGGCGGCCTCGGCCTTGCCGAACGGGTCCCAGATCGCGGCCATGGCCGGGATGGCCGGGAGCACCTGACCGTTCCTGCCGGCCTCGATGAACTTGGCCAGGTCCGGGTCGCTGCTCTTGACCTGGTCAAGCGCGGCGGTCAGCGCCGGCGGGCGCGGGTCGGCCTGGTAGAGCGCCACGGCCAGCTCCGGCGTGGTGACGTAGTTGGCGACGAACTCCTGGGCGAGAGCCTTGTTCTTGCCCTTGGCCGCCACGTAGAAGGACTGGACGCCCACGAACGGCGCGGCTTCCTTGCCGCCGGCGAAGCCGGGAACGGCGGAGACGTCGTACTTGATGCCGGCCTTCTTCACGTCGGCGGTGGCCCACGGCCCGGAGACCAGGAAGGCACACTTCTTGCCGGTGAAGGTGGCGGTCGAGTTGGTGTCGGCGATCGAGCGCTTCAGCACGCCCTCGCCCTTCTCGCCGAGCGCGGCGATCTTCTTGAACGCGGCGATCGACTCCGGCTTGCCCACGCCCAGGTCCTTCGGGTCGTAGTCGCCGTTCGCGGTGGTGCCGAAGAGGTAACCGCCGGCCGAGGTGTACAGCGGGTAGATGTGGTACGCGTCGCCCTTCTGGCCGACCTGGAGGCAGAGCGTCTCGGTTACCTTCTTCTGCGCCTTGAGCTGCTTGCCGGTGGCGACCAGGTCCTCGATCGTCTTCGGTGCCTCGGGGGCCAGTTCGGTGTTGCGGATCAGCGCCAGGTTCTCCTGGGCATAGGGCACGCCGTAGAGCTGGCCGTTGAACGTGACGGCCTTGACGGCGGTCTCGTTGAAGGCGGCCTTCTGCTGGTCGGACAGCTGCACCGGGTCGATGGCACCGTTCTGGACCAGGTTGCCGATCCAGTCGTGCGCGCCGATCACCACGTCCGGGCCGCCGCCCTGGCTCGACACGGTCACGAAGTTGTTCTGAAGGTCCTCGTTCGGGACGGCCTGGACCTCGACGGTGACGCCGTTCTCCTGGCCGAACTTCTCGGCGAACGGCTTGAGGGCGGCGGTCCGCTTGTCGTCCGCCCAGATCACCAGTTTGCCGCCGGCGGCCTTGGGGGTGTCCTTCGCGGCCGGCTCGTCGCTGTCGCCACCGCAGCCTGAGGCTGCGAGCGCCAGGGCGAAGAGGGCGACCACACCCGCGGTACGGATGCGCATCGGTGCTCCTGTCGTCATGGCGGGTCCGCCGGGGGAAGGGCGGCCCGCCAGTGGAAAGCTCTGGAAGTTTTTGCCAACCGGCGCAGGGATGCTGCGCCGCTGCTCTCGCATGTTGCGGGGACGTTAGCAAGACGTTGCAAGTAATGGAAGAGCTTGCACAGCACCCCGCAAGAACTTGCCGGTGGGCTAAAGTGCCGCCATGCGCGCTCGACTGTCCGACATCGCCCAGCAGGCCGAAGTCAGCGAGGCCACGGTGTCGCGGGTGCTCAACGACCGCCCCGGCGTGGCCCCGGAGACCCGGCAGGCCGTCCTCACCGCCCTCGACGTGCTCGGGTACGAGCGCCCGGCCCGGCTGCGTAAGCGCAGCGCCGGGCTGGTCGGCCTGGTGGTGCCGGAGTTGGACAACCCGATCTTCCCCGCCTTCGCCCAGGTCATCGAGTCCACCCTGGCGCAGAGCGGGTTCACCCCGGTGCTCTGCACCCAGACCGCCGGCGGCGTGACCGAGGACGAGTACGTGGAGATGCTGCTGGACCGGCAGGTTTCCGGGATCGCCTTCGTCTCCGGTCTGCACGCCGACACGGCCGCCAACCACGACCGCTACCGGGCGCTGCTCGCCCGGCCGTTGCCGGTCGTGATGATCAACGGGTACGTGCCCGGCATCGGCGCGCCCTTCGTCTCCTGCGACGACCGGGAGGCGGCCGAACTGGCCGTCGCCCACCTGGTCGCGCTCGGACACCGACGGATCGGCCTGATCACCGGCCCGGACCGGTTCGTCCCGGTGCAGCGCAAGGTGGCCGGCTGGCGCTCCGCGATGACCCGGCTGGCCGGCGTCGCCGAAGCCGACCTGGGTCCGCTGGCCGAGCTGTCGCTGTTCGGAGTGGAGGGTGGCGAGGCGGCGGCCGGCCGCCTGCTGGACCGCGGCGTCACCGGTGTGGTCTGCGGCTCCGACCTGATGGCGCTCGGCGCGATCCGGGCCGCCCGCCAACGCGGCCTCGACGTCCCCGAGGGCCTCTCCGTGGTCGGCTACGACGACTCCCCGCTGATGGCCTTCACCGACCCGCCGCTGACCACCATGCGGCAACCGGTCACCGCGATGGCGGTGGCCGCCGTCCGCGCGCTGGTGGACGAGATCAACGGGCACGGCGCCCCGCACTCGGAGTACCTGTTCCGCCCGGAGCTGGTGGTGCGCGGCTCCACCGCTGTCGCGCCGAGTGCCGCACGCCTTTCTTACGCAAGATCTGCTTGACTCTTGCAGCGGCGGACCGGCATATTGCTCGAATGATCAGCCCCGCCAACGCGCCGCACGCCACCGACGACGACTGGTGGCGTTCCGCGGTCGTCTATCAGGTGTACGTCCGCAGCTTCGCCGACAGCGACGGCGACGGCACCGGCGACCTCCAAGGCATCCGGCAGCGCCTGCCGTACCTGCGCGACCTCGGGGTGGACGCGCTCTGGCTGACCCCCTTCTACACCTCGCCGATGATCGACGGCGGGTACGACGTGGCCGACTACCGGGACGTCGACCCGATGTTCGGCACCCTCGCCGACTTCGACGCGATGATCACCGACGCGCACGCCCTTGGCCTGCGGATCATCGTCGACCTGGTGCCCAACCACACTTCCAGCGCGCACCGCTGGTTCACCGCGGCGCTCGCCGCCGGCCCTGGCTCAGCGGAGCGGGCCCGCTACCTCTTCGCCGACGGTCAGGGCGCGCACGGCGAGTTGCCCCCGAACGACTGGGAGAGCATCTTCGGCGGCCCCGCCTGGACCCGGGTCGCTGACGGTCAGTGGTATCTGCACCTGTTCGACCCGTCGCAGCCGGACCTGAACTGGCGTCACCCGGAGGTCCGCGCCGAGTTCGAGGACGTGCTGCGGTTCTGGCTCGACCGGGGCGTCGACGGATTCCGGATCGACGTGGCGCACGGCATGATCAAGGCGGAAGGGCTGCCGGACGTCGGCTTCAGCTCGATGACCACCGGCCAGCGCCAGGTCGAACTGCTCGGCAAGGGCCGGCTGCCGTACTTCGACCAGGACGAGGTGCACGAGATCTACCGCGCCTGGCGACCCATCCTGGACAGCTACCCGGGCGGTCGGATGGCGGTCGCCGAGGCGTGGGCCGAGACGCCACAGCGCCTGGCCCGCTACATCGGCCCGGACGAGTTGCATCAGGCGTTCAGCTTCGACTTCCTCGACGCCACCTGGTCGGCCGACTCGTTCCGCAAGGTGATCGACACCGCGTTGGCCGAGGCGACCGTCGTCGGAGCGCCGACCACCTGGGTGCTGTCCAACCACGACAAGCAGCGACACGTCACCCGGTACGGCGACGGCGTCGAAGGGCTGCGCCGAGCCCGGGCCGCCAGCCTGCTGATGCTCGCCCTGCCCGGCTGCGCCTACCTCTACCAGGGCGAGGAACTGGGCCTGCCGGAGGTTCTCGACCTCCCCGACGAGCTGCGCCAGGATCCGGCGTTCCTGCGCACCGGCGAGAGCCGCGACGGCTGCCGGGTGCCCATCCCGTGGAGCGGCGAGCTGGCCCCGTACGGCTTCGGGCCGGCCGGCAGTGAGCTGAGCTGGCTACCCGCCCCGGCGCTCTGGCAGGCGCTGTCCGTCACGGCGCAGACCGACGTGCCCGGCTCGACCCTGGAGCTGTACCGGACCGCGCTGCGGATCCGCCACGTTCATCCCGCGCTCGCCCTCGACGCCGACGGGGTCACCTGGCGGGAGAGCGAGCCGGGCGTACTGGCCTTCTCCCGCTCCGCAGGCGCGACCGTGCTGACCTGCGTGGTCAACTTCAGCGGCGCGCCGGTCCTGATCGACGGGTACGGCCAGCCGCTCGTCGCCAGCGACGAGCTCACCGAACAGGGCTCCGGCCAACTGCTGCCAATTGACGCGGCAGTCTGGTTGGAACGGCGCTGAACGGGTAACTCGTTCTCGACCTGGTCGTTCGTCGTGCCCCGCGCCGACGGGCGACTGGGCTACCGGCCCCTTGTGGTGGGGGGTGAGGTGCCACCGGCGCCGCGCGGAGTCCGCTCCGCGTGGCGCCGGTGTCCGTGAGCCGCCGATGGTTGGATCCGCAGATGGCGGGGGTACCGGATCGGGCACTGCGTGCTGGACCGCGTGCCGACCCGCTGACGTCTCACTTCGCGGTCAACAACGCCGCGATCCGGGTGAAGCCGGCGCGTACCTCCGCCTCGTCCGGCGGTTCGACGGGCTCACCGTGGCCGGCCTCGTCGGCTGCCGCGTCCAACTCCTCGTCGATCACGTCCTCGAAGTCCCCGTACAGGTCGGCCCCCTCCACCTGGCGGGCCTCGTCCTCGGCGGCGACCTGCGCGGCGGCGATCTCGCTGCGGATCTCGTCGGCGGACAGCGCCGGCAGCAACGGCTCCACCACGGCCATCAACTGCTCCTCGGCCACCACCGCCTCGGCCAGGGCCAACGCGTGCGGTCGCTCGTACGGCCCGCAGACCACCGGCTCCCACTCGTCGAGATCACCGAGCGGACCGAAAGTGATGATCCATGGCAGGCCGAGGAGGGGTGAGTCCGCCGGCAGGTCCAGTGTCATGAGTGCGCCCACCGGCTCATCATGGTCCGCGAACGCGAGCCACGACGCCGTTCTGCTCGGTTATCGCCCGTCCGACGGTCGATCGGCGGCCGGTCAGCCGGGGCGGACCGCGTCCAGGGCTGCGCGGACCAGGCCGAGCGCGGTGGCCGGCGGCACGCCGAGCCGGGCCGCCTCCGCCGCGTAGCCGGCCGCCGCCCGTTGCAACCGGTCGACGGCGTCGTCCCGTCCGGGGGCGACGAAGGTGCCGTTGCGCCCCCGGGTCTCCAACAGCCCGGCCGCCTCCAGCTCCCGGTAGGCGCGGGCCACCGTGTTCGCGGCCAACCGCAGGTCGGCGGCGAGCTGCCGCACGGTGGGCAGTCGGCTGCCCACCGGCAACCGGCCGTCGCCGATCAGCTCGGCGAGCTGCACGCGCACCTGCTCGTACGGGGGCACCGACGAGTCCGGGTCGACCGAGATCAGCACCTGTACGCCTTCCGTCATCAGCCCGCACCGCCCGGCGTACCGGGGTCGATGCCCTCGTCGACGCCCTTCGGCGGGGCGGGGGCCTCCGCCAGGTCCACCACTCGGCCGTTGTTGCTGGTCGCCAGGAGCGCCGCACCGAACAGCACCAGCTGGTTGAGCAGGTAGAGGTAGAGCAGCAGACCGACGGCGCCGGCCACCACTGTGTACGCCGGGTTCCGCTCGGTCCGCACCACGTAGTACCGCCCGACGGTGTTCAACAGCGTGATGCCCACCGCCACCAGCAGCACCACCGGGCGCAGCCGGGAGCGGCTCATCCGCAGCCGGGGCACGGCCAGCAGCAACGCGGTGGCGAGCACGGTGTTGACCAGCACGCTGAGCACCGCGCTGATGGTGGTCAGACCCACCGACCCGGTGCTGCGCAGCAGGAAACGCAGCAGCGACTCCAACGCGTCCACCGCCGCGACCGAGACGCCGAGCAGCACGAAGACGCCGATCATCACCCCCAGGTCGACGAGCCGCCGCACCACCAGATTGCCCGGCTGCTGGTTGAGCTGGTACATCAACCGCTGCGAGGAGCGGATGGCCTCGACCCAACCGATCCCGGTGAAGACCAGGATGACCAGGCCGACCACACCGACAGTGCCGCTGGAGTTGGCGATCTGCTCGGCGTCCAGGAACGGCAGATTCTCCTTGAGGAAGTCGGCCGCCGCCGCGCTGACCTCGTCGTTGTCCTCCAGGATCGCCCCGAAGATGGAGAACGCCACCAGGGCGAGGGCGAACACGGCGAAGAAGCCGTAGTAGGCGATGGCGGCGGCCAACCGGCCGGCCAGCACCTCGCCGTACAGCACGCCGGCCCGCCACACATGATCGAAGAGCCCCGACCGGTGGCGCGCGGCGCCCACCCAGCGGTCGATGCCCGCCTCGATCCGGCCGATCACGTTCACGCGATCATCCTCGCCGATCTCCCACCGCTGTAGTGGCAACCGGCTCCCGATGCTCGCCGGCCGGCGCGTCGCCGGTGCTTCAGGTGCTGGCGGTCCGGTTGCCGGCGCTTCAGTTGCCGGCGCTTCAGTTGCCGGCGCTTCAGTTGCCGGCGCTTCAGTTGCCGGCGCTTCAGTTGCCGGCGCTTCAGTTGCCGAGGCAGAAGTCCCGACGCGGCTGCCACCTGGCCTGCCCGCTGTGCGAGAAGAGGGTGAAGCCGTCGACCTCGAACATCGCGGAGAAGTCGGCCAGATCCTCGTACACCTTGTCCAGGGCCTCCGGTGCCACGTCCTGAGCCACGGTGACGTGCGGATGGTACGGGAACCGGAGCTCGCGATGCAGGCCCGGCGCCGCGGCGATGGCCGCGGCCAGCAGCTCGCACTCACTGATCCCCGCGGCCACCGCGACGAACACCACCTGGGTGACCGGACGGAACGTGCCGGTGCCCCTCAGGTGCAGCGTGAACGGCAGGTGCGCGGCGGCGACGGCGGCCAGGTGCCGCTCGACCGCCGGCAGGTTGGCCGTCCGGATCTCGGTGGGCCCGAGCAACGTCACGTGCGCGGGCACCGCCAGCGGATCGCCGGCCTCGACCCGCCGCCGGGTGAGCAGGGCACCCCACGGCTCGGGGATGTCCACCGCGATGCCGATCTGGATGGTGTCGCCGGTCGGCGGCATCCCGCCACTGCGATCCACGCTTCGCGCCGCCCCTCCGACCACCGAGCCGTCCACCTGTACCGCGGAGCTACTCGCCGCGCACGGGCGGGAAGAACCCGACCCGCTCGTACGCGGACCGCAGGGTCGTCGCGGCCACCGCACGGGCCTTCTCCGCGCCGGCCGCGAGCAGCTTGTCCAACTGCGCCGGATCGTCGAGGTAGCCGCGGGTGCGCTCCTGGATCGGCCGGACGAAGTCCGTCACCACCTCGGCCAGCTCCTTCTTCAGATCGCCGTAGCCACGGCCCGCGTACGCGGCCACCAGCTCGTCGATGCTGCGGCCGCTGAGCGCCGAGTAGATGGTCAACAGGTTGGACACGCCCGGCTTGGTCTCGGTGTCGAAGACGATCTCCCGACCGGTGTCGGTCACCGCCGAACGGATCTTCTTCGCGGATCGGGCCGGATCGTCGAGCAGGTCGATGATGCCGGCCGGCGAGGACGACGACTTCGACATCTTCGCGGTCGGGTCCTGCAGGTCGGTGATCTTGGCAGTGTCCTTGACGATGTGCGGCGCGGGCACTGTGAAAGTCGCGCCGAACAGCGAGTTGAAGCGCTGGGCCAGATCCCGGGAGAGCTCCAGGTGCTGGCGCTGGTCCTCGCCGACCGGGACCGCGTTGGCCTGGTAGAGCAGGATGTCGGCGGCCTGGAGGACCGGATAGGTGAACAGCCCGACGCTGGCCCGCTCGTTGCCCTGCTTCTGCGACTTGTCCTTGAACTGGGTCATCCGGCTGGCCTCGCCGAAGCCGGTGATGCAGCCGAGCACCCACGCCAGCTGCGGGTGCTCGGGCACCTGCGACTGGACGAACAGGGTGCTGCGTTCCGGGTCGAGCCCGACCGCGAAGAGCTGGGCCGCGGCCACCCGCGTCCGCTGGCGCAGCAGCGCCGGATCATGCCCCGCGGTGATGGCGTGCAGGTCCACCACGCAGTAGAACGCGTCGTGGGTGTCCTGTAGCGCCACCCAGTGCCGCACCGCGCCGAGATAGTTGCCGAGGTGGAACGAGTCGGCTGTCGGCTGGATGCCGGAGAAGACGCGGGGCCGGGCGGGAACGTCGGACATGGCGATAATTCTGTCAGCAAGCAACCCGGTCCGTCATGACGGGCCGGCGGGTCGGCTCCGGCCCGCCGGTGCCGGGGTGTTGACCTCGCGTGGTTCGCCCGCGCCGACCCGGCGCGTCGGCCCGACCGATACCCGGCGGTGCTGCCCCGTCACCGCCTCCCGGGCCGGCTCGGGTCCGCCCGCCGAGGCCGGCGCGGCGTCGTACTGGCGGCGCCGCCCGGTGCCCGGCTCGGTGCTCGGCTCGCGCCCCGACCCGGTGCTCGGCTCGCGGTGCTGCTCGGTGCTCGGCTCGCGGTGCTGCTCGGTGCGTGCGGCGGAGACGGCGAGTCGGGCCACCCGGCGGCCGTCCAGGGTGAGCACTCGCAGCAGCCAGCCGGCCGGCAGATCGGCCGGATCGGGCGCGCCGACCTCGGCGGGCTCACCCGGCACCGGCACCTCGTCGCCGGTCACCGGAAGCCGGCCCAGCGCGGCCATGACGAACCCGCCCACCGTCTCGTACGGTCCGGCGGGTAGTGCCACCCCGGTCCGCTCGGCGAAGTCAGCGAGGTTGAGGCGGCCGTCCACCACGGCGGGCAGGCCGGCGTGCACCGGGTCCGGGGTGGCGTCGTACTCGTCGTGGATCTCACCGATCAACTCCTCGATGAGGTCCTCCAGGGTGACGATCCCGGCCGTGCCGCCGTACTCGTCGACCACCACCGCGAGGTGCTGTCCCTCCCGGCGCATCTCGGTCAGCGCGGCGATCACCCTTTTGCTGCCCGGGAGCCGCTTCACCTCCCGGGCCAACTCGCCGACGGTGACGCACGGGTCGGCGTCCGGGCGCAGCAGCACGTCACGGAGGTGCACGAAGCCGACCACGTCGTCGTGCGTGCCGTCGGTGACCGGGTAACGGGTGTGCGTTTCGGCGCGGACCAGTCGGGCGGCTTCGACGATGCTCAGCCGCGCCGGGAGGAAGACCACCTCGGTGCGCGGCATCATCACTTCGCGGATCAGACTGGCACCGGCCACCAGGACCTCGTCGATGATCCGCCGCTCGTCCGGGTCGAGCACCGTGTTCGCCGCGACCAGGTCCCGCAGATCGGCCTCGGAGATGTGCTCCCGGCCGGCCGTCGGACCGGTGCCGAGCAGATCGGTGACGAGTCGGGTGGCGCCATCCGCGGCGCGAACCAGCACCCGGGCGACGGCCCGGGCGAGCGGGCCAGGGTCGCGGCGGGGGTGTGCCCGCGCGTGTCGCCGGAGCCCGGTACGGGCCGCTTCCCGCATGACAGAGATGGTAGACACCGTGGGCCCACCGCACCGGGGATCAGGCGGAGCGGCGCACAGATGTTCGGCTCTGTTTAATCGTGAGAGATTATGATGGAATGGGTTGACGGTGGCGACGGCGAGAGCGCCGGCCACCGCCCTAGTGTGATCACCGAAGGGCCACGTCCCGGGCGGGCCAGGCAGGAGGCAACGACGTGAAACTGCTCGTCACCGGGGGCGCCGGCTTCATCGGGAGCGTGGTGACCCGGATGCTGCTGGACGCGGGTCACCAGGTGGTCATCCTGGACGACCTGCGCACCGGCCACCGCGAGGCCCTCGCCCCGGACGCCACCCACGTGGAGGCGTCCATCCACGACGCCGCCCAGGTCGTCACCCCGGACGCCGGGTTCGATGGAGTGCTGCACTTCGCCGCCCTGATCGCCGCCGGCGAGTCGATGGTCAAGCCGGAGCTGTACTGGCACAACAACACCATCGGCACGCTCGCCCTGATCGACGCGGTGCGGGCCGCCGGCGTGCCCCGGATGGTCTTCTCCTCCACCGCCGCCGTCTACGGCAACCCCACCGAGCTGCCCATCACCGAAAACGCGGTCAAGGCACCCACCAACACGTACGGCGCCACCAAACTCGCCGTCGACATGGCACTCACCTCCGAGGCGATCGCGCACGGCCTGGCCGCCGTGTCGCTGCGCTACTTCAACGTGGCCGGTGCCCACCTCGACGGCGACGTCACGCTCGGCGAGCGGCACGACCCGGAGACGCACCTGATCCCGATCGCGCTGGACGTCGCCGCCGGCCGGCGGGAGAAGCTCCAGCTCTTCGGGGACGACTACCCCACCGTGGACGGCACCTGCGTCCGTGACTACATCCATGTCGCCGACCTGGCCCGCGCGCATCTGCTGGCGCTGGACGCGGCCACCGGCGGTCAGCACCGCATCTACAACCTGGGCAACGGCAACGGCTTCACCAACCGGCAGGTCGTCGACGTGGTCCGCGATGTCACCGGGCACCAACTGCCCGTCGAGGTCGCGCCGCGCCGCGAGGGCGACCCGGCCGAGTTGGTGGCATCGTCCGCACTGGCCCGCGACGAGTTGGGCTGGGTGCCGCAGAAGCCGACCCTGCACGACATGGTCGGGGATGCCTGGGCGTTCTACCGCACGCACATCCTGGGGCAGTCATGACCCACCCGAGCGGTGCCGTCGCCGAGCGGGCTGCGGCCGGCTTCTCCGCGCAGTTCGGTGCCGAGGCTGCCGGCCGCTGGGCGGCCCCTGGGCGGGTCAACCTGATCGGTGAGCACACCGACTACAACGAAGGCTTCGTGCTGCCGTTCGCGCTGCCGATGCGCACCGTCGTCGCGGCCGACCGGCAGGACGGTGAGCACTGGACGGCCTGGTCCGAGCTCTCCGGCGAGGCGATCACCTTCGGCGCGGACGACGTCGCCGAGCCGGGTCGGGTCACCGGCTGGGGCGCGTACGTCGCGGGTGTGGTCTGGGCGCTGCGCGAGGCCGGTCACCCGGTGCCGGGCGCCCGGCTGGCGATCGCCTCCGACGTGCCGCTGGGCGCCGGGCTCTCCTCCTCGGCCGCGCTGGAGTCGGCCGTGCTGGCTGCCCTGCTCGACCTCGGCGAGCTGGAGCTCGCCCCGGAACTGCAACCCCGGCTGGCGCAACGGGCGGAGAACGTCTACGTGGGCGCGCCGACCGGGATCATGGACCAGTCCGCGGCCATCCGTTGCCGCGCTGGGCACGCACTCTTCCTGGACTGTCGCGACGAGTCGGTCGAGCACATCCCGTTCGACCTGGACGCCGACGGGCTGGCTGTGCTGGTCATCGACAGCCGGGCACCGCACCGCCACGCCGACGGGGAGTACGCGGCCCGCCGTCGCTCCTGCGAGGCCGGGGCCAGTGCGCTCGGTGTCACCGCCCTGCGCGACGTGGGCATCGACCAACTCGACGCCGCACTGGCGCGGCTCGACGACGAGGAGACCCGGCGACGGGTCCGGCACGTGGTGACCGAGGACCAGCGCGTACTGGACACGGTGGCGCTGCTCCGCGCCGCCCGGGTCCGCGACATCGGCCCGCTGCTGACCGCCTCCCACGTCTCGATGCGCGACGACTTCGAGATCACCGTGCCGGAGATCGACACCGCGGTCGAGGCAGCGTTGGCGGCCGGCGCGCTGGGCGCTCGGATGACCGGCGGCGGCTTCGGCGGCTGCGTGCTCGCGCTGATCGAGGCCGACCGTGCCGACGCGGTAGCCGCCGCCGTGACCGACGCGTACGCGCAACGAGGTTTCACCGCCCCCGGCACCGTGACGGTCCTCCCCTCCCCCGGCGCCACCCGCCTGCCCTAACCCCGCCCCACCCCGCGCCGGCCCCACCCCCACCCCGCCCTCACCGGCCCCTGCCCTCACCGCCCGCCCCCGGCTCCAGCCCCGCTCCAGCCCCGCTCCAGCCGGTGATCAAGAGATCTGCGTCAATTCAAGCTCGAATCCTGACGCAACCCTCTTGATCACCCGCCACAGGTAGGGGGTCGGCGGGGCACAGGGCCGGGCGGGAGCAGGGGGCCGGCAGGAGCAGGGCGCCGGCGGGGCGCCGGACGGGAGGCGGGGCGCCGGACGGGAGGCGGGGATGGAGATCGTGCTTGTTCATGGAAGTAGTGGCCTCGCCCGCCGGGCGAGGCCACTACTTCCTGGATCGAGCGCGATCTTGCAGGCGGGTGAGCCGGCGGGCGAGCAGGGGCAGGGGCCGGCGCGCGGGCAGGGGACGGCGGGCGAGCCGGTGGGTTGGGGTTAGCTGGCTTCGACGATCATGGCGGCGCCTACCGTGCGGTTGGTCGCCTCGTCGATGATGACGAAGCCGCCGGTGGTGCGGTTACGGCGGTACTCGTCGGCCAGCAGCGGCACCGTCGTGCGCAGTCGCACCCGGCCGATCTCGTTGAGCCGTAGTTCGTCGGCGGACTCGTCGCGGTGCAGGGAGTTGATGTCCAGCCGGTAGTGCAGCCCGCGCACGATCGCCCGTGCCGACCGGGTGGTGTGCTTGATCGCGTACCGGCCGCCGACCCGCAGCGGGGCCGTCTCGTCCATCCAGCAGACCATCGCCTCGATGTCCTGGGCCACCGCTGGCGCGTTGTTCGGCCGGCAGATCAGGTCACCCCGCGAGATGTCGATCTCGTCGGCCAGTCGTACCGTCACCGACATCGGCGGGAACGCCTCCGGGACCGGCCCGTCGGCGGTCTCCACGGCGGCGATCCGGCTGGTGAAGCCGGACGGCAGCACCATCACCTCGTCACCCGGCTTCAGCACGCCGGAGGCGACCTGGCCGGCGTAGCCGCGGTAGTCGGTGACCGTGGTGGACTGTGGGCGGATCACGTACTGGACCGGGAACCGGACGTCGACCAGGTTGCGGTCGCTGGCGATGTGCACCCGCTCCAGGTGGTGCAGCAGCGACGGGCCCTCGTACCAGGGCATGTTGTCCGACCGGGTGACGATGTTGTCGCCGCGCAACGCGGAGACCGGCACCACGGTCAGGTCCGGTACGTCGAGCTTCGCCGCGAACGCGGTGAACTCGTCGGCGATCCGCTCGTAGACCTCCTGCGACCAGTCGACCAGGTCCATCTTGTTGACACAGAGGACCAGGTGCGGCACCCGCAGCAGGGAGCAGAGGAACGCGTGCCGGCGGGACTGCTCGACGAGGCCCTTGCGCGCGTCCACCAGGATCAACGCCAGGTCCGCGGTCGACGCCCCGGTGACCATGTTGCGGGTGTACTGGATGTGGCCTGGGGTGTCGGCGATGATGAACTTGCGCCGGGGGGTGGCGAAGTACCGGTACGCCACGTCGATGGTGATGCCCTGCTCCCGCTCGGCACGCAGACCGTCGGTGAGCAACGCCAGGTTGGTGTATTCGTCACCGCGGGCCGCGCTGACCGCCTCCACGGCGGCCAACTGGTCGGTGAAGAGCGACTTGGTGTCGTAGAGCAGCCGCCCGATCAGGGTCGACTTCCCGTCGTCCACGCTGCCGGCGGTGGCGAACCGCAGCAGGTCCATCGGCCGGGCCTCCGGCCCTGCCCCGGTGACAGCCCGGGCCTCCGCATTCTCGGACGCCACGATCTCGGTGCTCATCAGAAGTAGCCCTCCCGCTTGCGGTCCTCCATGGCGGCCTCGCTGACCCGGTCGTCACCACGGGTGGCGCCGCGCTCGGTGATCCGGGTGGCCGCCACCTCCTCGATGACCTTCTCCACGGTGTCCGCGTCGGAACGGACCGCGGCGGTGCAGGATGCGTCGCCGACGGTGCGGTAGCGCACCTGCGCCTTGAACCGCTCCTCACCCGCGCGGGGGCGGAAGAACTCGTTGACGGCGTAGAACATGCCGTCCCGCTCGATCACCTCGCGCTCGTGCGCGTAGTAGATCGACGGCAGCGGGATGCGCTCCCGGGCGATGTAGTGCCAGACGTCCAGCTCGGTCCAGTTGGACAGCGGGAAGACCCGGATCGACTCACCCGGGTGGTGCCGGCCGTTGTACAGCGACCACAGCTCCGGTCGCTGGTTCTTCGGGTCCCACTGACCGAACTCGTCGCGGAAGCTGAACACCCGCTCCTTCGCCCGGGCCTTTTCCTCGTCCCGGCGGGCGCCACCGAACAGCGCGTCGAAGCGGTGCTTCTCCACCGCGTCCAGCAGCACCGGTGTCTGGATCCGGTTGCGCATGCCGTCACCGGACTCCCGGACCATGCCGCTGGCCAGGGCCTCCGGCACGCTCGCCACCACGAGTTGCAACCCCAGCTCGGCGACCCGTTGGTCGCGGTATTCCAGGACCTCGGGGAAGTTGTGCCCGGTGTCGACGTGCATGACCGGGAAGGGGACGTTGGCCGGGGCGAACGCCTTCTGCGCGAGCCGCAGCATGACGATCGAGTCCTTGCCACCGGAGAAGAGCATCACCGGGCGTTCCATCTCGGCGACCACCTCGCGCATCACGAAGATGCTCTCCGCTTCCAAGGCGTCCAGGTGGGAGACCTGGTACGCCGCGGGGGTGGTCATGACACCGGCTCGATTCGCTCGCTCATCCGATTTCCAGACCTTTCCGGTCGGGCATGTCAAGAAAGTTCGCTCAGGCTACCCGGAATGTTTCTGCAGCGCTGCAAGCAACCGGGTGGCGAGATCCTTGCGGCAGACCAGGAGGTCGGGCAGCCGCGGATCCGCCTCGTTGTATTTCAGCGCAGAACCGTCGATCCGGGAAGCGTGCAGTCCGGTGGCCGTCGCCACAGCGATCGGGGCCGCCGAGTCCCACTCGTACTGCCCACCTGCGTGGATGTACGCGTCCACCTCGCCGGTGACCACGGCGGCGATTTTCGCTCCGGCCGAGCCCATCGGCACCAGGTGCGCCCCGACGTCCTCGGCCAGATCGGTCAGGAAGACCGGCGGCCGGCTCCGGCTCGCGGCCAGGCGGATCTTCCGCTCGCCGGCCGTCGCCGCCTCCACGGTCATCGGCGGGTACGCCGGCGGGTAGTCAGTGCCCAGCACCCGGTGCTGCGCCGGCAACCCCACCGCCCCGGCGACCAGCCCGTGCGGGCTCGGCGCGTTACGCGCCCAGAGCGCCACGTGCACCGCCCAGTCCGAGCGGCCCTCCTCGGAGAACTCCCGGGTGCCGTCCAACGGGTCGACGATCCACACCCGGTCCGCGTTCAACCGCGACACCGCTCCGGTGTTCACCTCCGCGGCCCAGGCCAACCGCGACCCCTCGTCCTCCTCGGAGAGCACCGCGTCACCCGGACGCCACTTCGCCAACTCCGTGCGGATCAGGTCGTGCGACACCTTGTCCCCGGCCGACTTCAGCGCGCCGGCGTCGGCGAAACCCATCTCTGTGCGCAGGTCGAGCAGCGCCTGCCCGGCTCGGGACGCCAACCATCGGGCGAACGCGCCATCGATCATCGGAGGACTGCTCATCTGTCCGCTCCCGTCGCCTCGCCGCGCCGCCCGCACGGGCCGATCCGCCGCGACTCGCGTCGCCGGTCGCGGCACGCTGAAAGGCGCAGACTACCGGCCCGCCGTTTCCGGCTCGGGTACGCCCCGCCCGGCTCAGCCGCCGTGGTAGAGGTTCTGGGTCGGCTCCACGCCCTTGGTGATCACCGACTCCACCACGTCGGCGGCCCGGTCCACCAGGAAATCCAGCTCCTTGCGCTCGGCCGCGCCAAAATCCGACAGCACGTAATCCGCCGGATCCTGCCGCCCCGGCGGTCGGCCAACGCCGAACCGCACCCGGGCGTAGTCCTTGGTCCCCAACGACTTCGACATCGAACGCAGGCCGTTGTGCCCGCCCTCGCCGCCGCCGAACTTGACCCGCACCTGGCCGAAGCCGATGTCCAGCTCGTCATGCACCGCGATCACCTGCGCGGTGGGCACCTTGTAGAACTGCGCCAATGCCGCTACCGGCCCGCCGGAGAGGTTCATGTACGTCAGTGGCTTGACCAGCACCAGCTTCGGGCCACCGAACCCCAGCCGCGCCTCGGCCACCTCGGCCACCGCCCGCTTGTGCCGGCCGAAACGCGCACTCACCCGCCCGGCCAGCAGATCGGCCACCATGAACCCGACGTTGTGCCGGTTGCCGGCGTACTCCCGACCCGGGTTTCCCAGGCCGACCACCAGCCACGGCCCCGCCTCGTCCGTCACGACCCGTCCCTTCCGACGCCCATCCCACCGACTCCCGATATGCCGACAGGCGCCCCCGAACATCCGGGGACGCCTGTCGCACAGTACGAACCGATCAGGCCTCGGTGCGCGCCTCGGTCGTCTCGGCGCCCTCGGCCGGGGCGGCGTCCGCGCCCTCGGAGCCCTCGGTGGTCTCGCCGACCTCGGCCTCGGCCTCGTCGGTGGCAACCTCGACCTCGGGCAGCGTCGCCTCGAGCTGCTCGGCGGTCGGGGCGGCGGTCACCGACGCGACGGTCAGCTCCGAGTCGACGGCCAGCTCGACGCCGGTCGGCAGCTCGACATCACCGGCGGTCACCAGGGTGCCCGCCTCCAGGCCCTCGATCGACGCCTCGAGGTGGTCCGGAACCTTGGTGGCGTCCGCGGTCACCGAGAGGGTGTCGTGGTCGTGCACGATCAGGGTGTCCCGGGCGGCCTCGCCGGTCAGCTGGACCGGGACCTCGACGGTGACCTTCTCGCCCCGGCGGACCAGGATCAGGTCGACGTGCTCGAAGGTGTCGCGGATCGGGTCACGCTGGATCGCCTTCGGCAGCGCCAGCACCTGGGTGCCGTCGGCGATGTCGATCGCGAAGAGCTGGTTGGCACCGCCCTTGCGGATCGCGGCGGCGAACTCCCGCGACGGCAGCGCGATGTGCTTGGGCTTCTCGCCGTGGCCGTACAGCACGGCGGGCACCTTGCCGGCCCGGCGGGTACGGCGGGCACCACCCTTGCCGAACTCGGTACGGGGCTCGGCGCTGATCTTTACCTCGGACACGGGGAAACTCCTGATGCTTTTCGCTGCGGCGGCTTGTCGTCTAACGGTGCTGGGGCGAGGGGCTCGCTGGGGCTCATGCGTCATGAACGACTGCCCGGAGCACCGCGTCGATGACGGTGCCTCCGTGCGGCGCTTTTCAGCGGCCCGCCGGGCACCCTCGCCGTGGCAACCGCACCAGTCTACCCGAGCTGTTTCCAGGGTTTCCGGCAGTCCCCGATCACGGCTCGTGACCGGCGCGTGGGTGGTGCTCCCACCCTGCGTGCCGGCCCCGTTTCCACCAGTTTGCCAGCCCTGCTCCCGCCAGCGTGTCGAGTGGCGGAAACGGGGCTCAGGATCAGCTCAGGCCACCGAAGAGGGTGGTCACCGAGCCGTCGTCGAAGACCTCCCGGATCGCCCGCGCCAGCAGCGGCGCGATCGACAGCACGGTGAGCTTGTCCAGCTGCTTCTCCGGCGGGAGCGGCAGCGTGTTCGTCACCACGATCTCGCTGATCGAGCTGTTCTTCAGCCGCTCGGTGGCCGGGTCGGACAGCAACGCGTGGGTGGACGCGACCACGATCTCCGCCGCGCCCGACTCCTTGAGGATGTCGGCGGCCTTGGCGATGGTGCCCCCGGTGTCGATCATGTCGTCGACGATCAGGCAGACCCGGCCCTCCACCTCGCCGACCACCCGGTTCGCCACGACCTGGTTCGGCTTCATCGGGTCACGGGTCTTGTGGATGAACGCCAGCGGGCAGCCGCCCAACCGGTCGGTCCACCGCTCGGCCACCCGCACCCGGCCCGAATCCGGTGCCACCACGGTCATCGGCCGGCCGGCGTACTTGTGCTCCACGTACTCGGCCAGGATGTCCATCGCGAAGAGGTGGTCCACCGGGCCGTCGAAGAAGCCCTGGATCTGCGCGGTGTGCAGGTCGACGGTGAGGATGCGGTTCGCGCCGGCGGTCTTCAGCAGGTCCGCCACCAGGCGGGCCGAGATCGGCTCCCGGCCACGGTGCTTCTTGTCCTGGCGGGCGTACGGGTAGAACGGCAGCACCACGGTGATCCGCTTCGCCGACCCCCGCTTCAGCGCGTCCACCATGATCAGGGTCTCCATGACCCAGGTGTTCACCCCGTGCGTGACGGACTGCACCACGAAGGCGTCCGAACCACGTACCGAGTCCTTGAACCGTACGAAGAGCTCGCCGTTGGCGAACTCGTACGCGTCGGCTGGCGTCGGCGCGACGCCGAGCACCTCGCCGATCTCCTTGGCCAACTCCGGAAAGCCACGTCCGGAAAAGAGCATCAGGCTTTTGCGGTTTTCGGCGACGATGCTGCCCATGGGCCCGTCTGCTCCCGTTATGTCGGCGGTACCCGACCCGGTGGTGGTGGGTCAGGGACTATTCGGTTGCAGTATCTCCCGCGCCGGATGCGCCGCCCAGCGTCTCGGTCGCCCCGTGGATTGCCTCACTGTGGCTTGCGGCACCGGTCGTACCGGACGCACCCTTCGCGTCGCCGGCCGGCTGCGCATCCTTCGCGTCGCGGGCCCGCTGCGCCGCCTCCGCCGCGGCGGTGCCGGCGCGCCGCTTGACGACCCAGCCCTCGATGTTGCGCTGGCGGGCCCGGGCGACGCCCATCGCCCCGGCCGGCACGTCGTCGACGATCACCGAACCGGCCGCCGTGTACGCCCCGTCGCCCACTTCGACCGGTGCCACGAACATGTTGTCCGCACCGGTCCGCGCGTGGCTGCCGATCACCGTGCGGTGCTTGTTGACCCCGTCGTAGTTCACGAAGACCGACGCGGCGCCGATGTTGGTCTGCTCGCCGATCGTCGCGTCGCCGACGTACGTCAGGTGCGGCACCTTCGCGCCGGCGCCGATCTGCGAGTTCTTCACCTCGACGAAGGTGCCGACCTTCGCCTTCTCGGCCAACTGGGCGGCCGGCCGCAGGTACGCGTACGGCCCGACGGTCGCGCCCGCGCCCACCTCGGCGCCGACGGCGTGGCTGCGGATCACCGACGCGGCGGGGCCGACGATCGTGTCGATCAGGGTGACGTCCGGCCCGATCAGCGCGCCCGCGCCGACCACCGTGCCGCCGCGCAACTGGGTGTTCTGGTCGACCACCGCGTCCCGGTCCAGCGCGACAGTCACGTCGATCCAGGTGGTGGCGGGGTCGAGCAGGCTCACCCCGGTGCGCATCCACACCTCGTTGATCCGGTCGCGCAGCAGCCGACGCAACGTGGCCAGCTCCACCCGGTCGTTGCAGCCCAACGTCTCGACGTGGTCCACGGCGACGTGCACCGCCACCGGCTCGCCGACGGAACGGAGCAGACCGAAGACGTCGGTCAGGTACTCCTCGCCCTGGTCGTTGTCGGTGGAGAGCTTGCCCAGCGCCTCGCGCAGCCGCACCGCGTCGAACGCGTAGATGCCGGCGTTGATCTCCCGGATCGCGCGCTGCGTCGTGTCGGCGTCACGCTCCTCGACGATCTGCTCCAGGCGGCCGTCGGCGTCCCGCACGATCCGCCCGAGGCCGGTCGGGTCGGGCACCTCGGCGGCCAGCACGGTGGCCGCCGCGGCGGCCTCCTCGTGCGCGGTCACCAGTGCGCCCACCGTCTCGGGTCGCAGCAGGGGCACGTCACCGTTGATCACCACGACCGTTCCGGCACCGTCCGGTACGGCCTCCAGCGCGATCCGTACGGCATGCCCGGTGCCGAGCTGCTCGGCCTGGAGCACCGGAGTGGCGTCCGGGGCGACCTCGGACAGGTGCGCCCGCACCTGGTCGGCGCCGTGCCCCACCACGACGACGGTGCGGTCCGCGCCCAACGGGGCGGCGGCGCTCAGCACGTGACCGAGGAGCGTCCGACCGAGCAGGGGGTGCAGCACCTTGGGCAGCGTCGACTTCATCCGCTTGCCCTCACCGGCGGCAAGTACGACGACGGTACGGAGGTGGGGCTGGGGCACGACGTGGCTCCCGTCGGGACGGCGGACACTCTCGCGGCCATGCTAGCCGCGGGGCCCGGCACGTTTCCCTCTTACCCCCACCGGACCCTAAAACGGGCGTAGGTGGGCAGCTCGGCCGCCAGGGTTCGAACCTGAAATACGGGTACCAAAGACCCGGGTGTTGCCAATTACACCACGGCCGATCAGCGACGCTGAGCACGTCGCAGGAGGGATGGACCATCCCGCCGCTACACCTTAGCGCCCCGGCCGCCGGACGCCAGCGCTCATCCCGCCGCACGGCGAGCGGTCGATGCCGTCGACTGTCCGGGTGTGGTCGGCCGGCACCTCGGCCGCCCGCTTCCCGGGCCGGCCAGGCACCTGCCACCGTGCCGACTGACCTGCGACTTCGAGCAGTTACGCGAAGGCGATTCGAAACTTCCCCGTGCGATCTACGGGGCCGTAAGTTACGGTGACGTAGGCGTAAGTTAGTGATCGTTACCATCCCCCTGCGAGGTCCCATGTCCACTGCTCTGCTCGATTCCAACACCGCCGGCCCCGGCCCCAAACCACTCACCGACGGCAGCCAGTCCCCCGGCATCCTGGCCGCCCTCTGGGCCTTCGTGGTGATCCCCTTCGTCGCCCTGCTGGTCGCCGTGCCGGTGGCGTGGGGCGGCTGGCTGGGATGGACCGACGTGATCATCGGCCTGGTCTGGTACGTCGTCTCCGGGCTCGGCATCACCGTCGGCTTCCACCGCTACTTCACGCACGGCTCGTTCAAGGCCAAGCGGTGGCTGCGGGTGACTCTGGCGGTCGCGGGTTCGCTGGCGGTGCAGGGCGAGATCATTCAGTGGGTCGCCGACCACCGGCGCCACCACGCGTTCTCCGACCTGGAGGGTGACCCGCACTCGCCGTGGCGCTTCGGCACCAGCTTCTGGGCGTTGACCCGGGGCCTGTTCCACGCACACGTGGGCTGGCTGTTCCGCCGGGAGCTGTCCAACCGCCAGCGTTTCGCACCGGACCTCATCGCCGACCGGGACATCAGCCGGGTCGACCGGCTCTTCCCCGCGCTGGTGGCCATCTCGCTGCTCGGCCCGGCACTGATCGGCGGCCTGGTGACCTGGTCCTGGCAGGGTGCGCTGACGGCGTTCTTCTGGGCCGGGCTGGTCCGGATCGGCCTCCTGCACCACGTCACGTGGGCGATCAACTCGGTGTGCCACGTCTACGGCGAGCGTCCGTTCGCGATGCGCCAGGGCGACCGTGCGTCGAACTTCTGGCCGCTGGCGATCCTGTCCTTCGGCGAGAGCTGGCACAACCTGCACCACGCCGACCCGACCAGCGCCCGGCACGGCGTGCTGCGCGGTCAGGTGGACATCTCCGCCAGGGTGATCTGGTTGTTCGAGAAGACCGGCGCGGCAACGCAGGTGCGCTGGCCAAAGCCCGAGCGCCTCGCCGCCAAGCTGGTGAAGCCGGTCGCACCGCGCTGAAACCGGGCGGTGCCCGACGATGCCGCCTGGCAGGATGGCCGGATGACCGAGCCATGCGGGGGGACCGGGCGGCTCGTCGGACGGGGGGCCGAGCCCGATCCGGGTACGGTCGAACGGCGCGTCAGGGCGGTCGGACCGCCCGACAGTGAGGCGACGACGTGAACGGGCACAGCGGAGGAACCATTCCACGGCAGGGCGTCACCGAGCGCCAGCGAGGCGGCGACATGCCTGAGGTCAGCGACGAGGCGGCGGCAGCCGTCGGCGGCCGGCGGGCGACGCCGGCGGCGGCACCGAAAGCCAAAGCTCCCTCCCGGGTCCGCATGTCGGCGGCCCAACGCCGGGAGCAGTTGATCGCGACCGGCCGGCAACTCTTCGCCGAACGCGGTTTCGACGCCACCTCCATCGAGGAGGTGGCGTCCCGCGCCAAAGTCTCCAAGCCGGTGGTCTACGAGCACTTCGGCGGCAAGGAAGGGCTCTACGCGGTCGTGGTGGACCGGGAGGTCCGGGCTCTGCTCGATCGGATCACCACGGCGTTGACCGCCGGGCACCCGAGGGAGTTGCTGGAGCAGGCGGCGCTGGCCCTGCTGGGCTACATCGAAGAGGAGACCAGCGGCTTCCGCGTGCTGGTCCGCGAGTCGCCGCTGATGTCCGCGACGGGCACCTTCAGCAGCATCATGAACGACGTCGCACACCAGGTCGAGCACATCCTGGGTGCCGAGTTCAAGAGCCGGGGGTACGACCCGAAGCTGGCCGAGCTGTACTCACAGGCGCTGGTGGGCATGGTTGCGCTGACCGGCAGCTGGTGGCTGGAGGTGCGAAAGCCGCGCAAGGAGACGGTGGCGGCGCACCTCGTCAACCTGGCCTGGAACGGGTTGTCGCACCTGGAGGCCAAGCCGACGCTGATCACCGCGCGGCGCCACTGACCCCGCTCAACGGCGGTGCACGTCGGCCACCGGGTGCTTGCGGTGCTCCAGCTCCGCCTCGGCGGACTCCGGTGGGCCGATCTTGTCGTACAGACCGGTGCCGAGCAGGATCAGGCCGAACAGCATCGACACGACCACTGTCGACATCGAGAAGTTGAGGAAGTTCGCTCCGGTCTGCAGCACCGACATCATCAGGATGCTGGTCACCAGGAACACCACCCCGGCGGTGAGGTTCATGTAGTGGCCAAGGTTGGTGCGCCGCGAGGCCCCGATGATCAGGACGACCCCGAAGATCACCGAGGCGAGCGAGAAGGCCAGGTTGGTCCGGAGTCCGAGGGCCCAGGTGCTGTTGCGGGCAAAGAGCGGGTCGCCGATCGTCTCGGCGACGCCCCAGACGCCGAAGACCAGGATGTAGACCCCGATCAGCCCGGAGAGGACCCGGTAGAGCGGCCGTGCCGGATGGTTGACCGGAAAATGCGGCATAGCCCTGAACCCCATCCACCTGAGTTGACCGTTTCAGGAGGATTGTCACCCAAGGCAGAGCCGACTGTCCGAAAAACACCAATGCCGGAAGGTCCGCCGGAGGCTGGACCGGGTCAGGTTTTCGCCGGAGCCCGAGCTGCGCAGGGATCAAGCCTGACCGCCCGGAGCAGCTCGGGCTCCGGCGAAAACCCACGGCCGCAACCAAAAAAGAAAGCTCAGAGCACGAGACGAGCCTTCTGGAACGCCTCCGCCTCATCCTCCGTGCCGACCTTGCCGTACATGCCGACCATGAGCAGCACCAGGGCGGCCGTCATCACCACAACCACGGTGGTGATGCTGAAGTTGAAGATGTTGGCGTCGGTCCGGATGAACGCGAGACCGGCCAGGCTGACCACCATGAGGGTGTACGCCAGCCACTGGTTGATCGCCACGTCGATGTTGCGGCCGAGCGCGGTGCCGACCAGCACGACGATCCCGAGCAGCACGCTGAGCAGCGAGAAGCCGAGGTTGGTGCCCTGACCGAGGACCCGGGTGTCGTCCTGGGCGAGGATCTCGTTGCCGGTGCTCGCGATGATGCCGAGCACACCGAAGACGACCAGGTACAGACCGGTCAGCCCGCCGATCGCCCGGTAGATCGGCCGCGCGGGGTGGTTGACGGGGGTGTGTGCCATGTCTGTGTCTCCAACGCCGTGGGGTAGGTGTCGCCGACGATTGTCTCGCATGTGGTGGTGTGACGCCGCACACGGGGCCCGTGCCGGCGCGCCCGGCCGGTCAGCTCTCGGGCAGGTCCTCGGCGAGGGTCATCCAGCTCTCCTCGATCCGCTCCCGTTCGGCGCGCAGATCCTTGAGCTGGGTGTCCAACTCGGCGACCCGGGCGTAGTCGGTGGCGTCCGCCGCGAGCTGATCGAGCAGCGTGGTCTCGCGCTGGTCGAGCTTGCTGAGTTGCCGCTCCAGCCGGGTCAGCTCCTTACGGGCCTGACGGACCTCGGCGGCGGACATGCCACCTCCCGAGGGGGCAGCGGGCGCGGAGGTCGAGGTGACGCCCGCCCGAGGAGAGCCGGCCCGCTCGGCGGTCCGCGCGAGGTATTCGTCCACGCCGCCCGGCAGGTGCACCAGCCGACCGTCGCCGAACATCCCGTACGCCGTGTCGGTGACCCGCTCGATCAGGTACCGGTCATGGCTGGCCACGATGATCGTGCCGGGCCACGAGTCGAGCAGGTCCTCCAGCGAGGCGAGGGTGTCCGTGTCCAAGTCGTTGGTGGGCTCGTCGAAGAGCAGCACGTTGGGCTCGCCGGCCAGCAGCCGCAGCATCTGCAACCGGCGGCGCTCCCCACCGGAGAGGTCACTGACCGGGGTCCAGAGGCGGCGGTCGTCGAAGCCAAACACCTCGGCGAGCTGCGCGGCGGAGACCTCCCGGTCGCCGAGCTGAACCCGGCGGGCGACCTCCTCCACCGCCTCCAGCACCCGCAGGTGCCCGGGCAGCTCGGTGAGCTCCTGGGAGAGGAACGCGGGCCGCACTGTGGAGCCGGTGCCGAGGCGACCGCCATCGGGGCGGGTGATGCCGGCGAGCATCCGCAGCAGCGTGGTCTTGCCGGCGCCGTTGGCACCGAGGATGGCGATCCGGTCGCCGGGGCCGACCAGCCAGGAGGTGTCGCGCAGGATCTCCTTCGGGCCGGCGTGCAGCTCGACGTTCTCCAGCTCGTACACCTGTTTGCCCAGGCGGGAAACCGCCATCCGCTGCAACGACATGGTGTCGCGCGCCGGCGGCACGTCCGCGATCAACGCGTTCGCGGCGTCGATGCGGAACTGCGGCTTGGAGGTCCGCGCCGGCGGGCCACGACGCAGCCAGGCGATCTCCTTGCGGAGCAGGTTCTGCCGGCGGGCCTCGGTGGCGGCGGCGACCCGCTCGCGCTCGGCGCGGGCGAGGATCCAGGCGGCAAAGCCACCCTCGTAGGCGCGGACGGTCTGGTCGGCGACCTCCCAGGTGTTGGTGCAGACCGCGTCCAGGAACCACCGGTCGTGGGTGACCACGACCAGGGCGCCCTTGCGGCCGACCAGGTGCCGGGCCAGCCAGTCGACCCCGCCGACGTCCAGGTGGTTGGTGGGCTCGTCGAGGATGAGCAGGTCGGAGTCGCGCACGAGCAGCGCGGCGAGCGCCACCCGGCGGCGTTCGCCACCGGACATCGGGCCGACCGGCTGGTCGAGGCCGAGGTGTGGCATGCCGAGGCCGTCGAGGATGGCCCGCACCCCGGAGTCGCCGGCCCACTCGTGCTCAGCCCCCATGCCCTCGGCGAGCCAGGCGGTGCCGAGCACCACGTCCCGGACGGTGGCCTCGGGGGCGAGCGCGAGCTGCTGCGGCAGCCAGAGCACACGCAGGTCACGGCGGTGGGTCACCCGACCGTCGTCAGGGTCCTCCTGCTTGGTGAGCAGCCGCAGCAGGGTGGACTTGCCGGCGCCGTTGAGGCCGACCACGCCGATCCGGTCGGCGTCGTCCAGGCCGAGCGAGACGTCCGTGAGCAGCCGCCCGGCGGCGCCGTACCCCTTGGACACCCGGTCCAGATTGACGATGTTCGCCACATTCCACCCTTCATGATCAAGGCGTCCCGATGCCGGCGGGCACCTGGACGCCTGTCCCAAGGGTACGCGGAAGCCCCGAACGTCCGCGCCGCGCGCCAGCAGCTCCGGTGGAACGCGTCGTCAGCCGACGCGGGCGCCGGCTACCGGACCGTGCGCGACCCGCGCCTCCCGGCAGACGCCCGCAGCGGTCAGCTCCGCGGCGATCCGCTCCGCGTCGGCCGCGTTGGCGGCGAGAAACACGCAGGTCGGGCCGGAGCCGGAGACGATGCCGGTGAGCGCGCCGGCCGCCTCGCCGGCCTTCAGGGTGTCGGCCAGCGCCGGGCGCATGGCCAGGGCGGCGTCCTGGAGGTCGTTGCCGAGCGTACGGGCGAGCACCCGGGGGTCACGCTGGCGCAGCGCGCCCAGCAGGGCGTCGGTGCTGCCCAGCGGGGCGCCGGCGGCACCGGAGTCGCGGAGCCGATCCAGCTCCCGGTACGCGGTCGGGGTGGAGAGGCCGACGTCGGCGATCGCCACCACCCAGTGCCAGGAGGTGGGGCGGGCCAGCACGGGGCTGATCGCCTCACCCCGGCCGGTGCCCAGCGCGGTGCCGCCGTAGATCAGGAACGGCACGTCGGAGCCGAGGTCGGCGGCGATGCCGGCCAACTCGTCGCGGGACAGCCCGGTGCCCCAGAGTGCATCGCAGGCCACCAGCGCGGCGGCCGCGTCGGCGCTGCCACCGGCCAACCCACCGGCGAGCGGAATCTGCTTGCGCAGGTGCAGTCGGGCGTGCGGCAGCACCCCCGCGTACCCGGCGAGGGCGTGCGCGGCGCGGATCACCAGGTTGGTGTCGTCCAGGGCCAGCTCGCCGGTGCCCTCACCCTCCATGGTCAGGGCGAGGGTGTCGCCCCGGCGGGCGGTCAGCTCGTCGTAGATCGAGATGGCGTGGTAGATCGTGTTCAGCTCGTGGTAGCCGTCCCGGCGCAGCGGGCCCACCCCGAGGTGCAGGTTGATCTTCGCCGGCACCCGCACCCGCACCGGGCCGATGGCCCCGCGTCGCTCGTCGTCGTCCGGTCGCCAGGCCTCGGTCACGGGGTGACGTCCCGAAGGTGCAGGCGGATGTCGAACGGCTTGGCCACGATCAGCTCCTCGGCGTCCTCGGCGGGCACGGCGTCAGCCTACTTCCCGGCCGGCGTACCGACCGGAGCCGACGCGGCGATGGCGGCGAACTGCTCGACGGTCAGTGACTCCCCGCGGGCGCCGGGGTCGACGCCCGCGGCAGTGAGCGCCGCGGCGGCCCGGTCCGCGCCACCGGCCCAACCGGCCAACGCGGCGCGCAGCGTCTTGCGCCGCTGCGCGAACGCCGCGTCCACCACGGCGAAGACCCGCTCCCGCGGTACGTCGGCGCGGGGCGGCTCGTGGCAGGTGAAGGAGACCAGGCCGGAGTCGACGTTGGGCACCGGCCAGAACACGTTCGGCGGCACCTTGCCGGCGCCCCTGGCCTGGGCGTACCAGGCGAGCTTCACCGACGGAATGCCGTACACCTTGGAGCCGGGACCGGCGACGAGCCGGTCGGCGACCTCCTTCTGCACCATCACCAGGCCGTGTCGCAGGGTGGGCAGCACGGCGAGCAGGTGCAGCACCACGGGCACGGCGACGTTGTAGGGCAGGTTCGCCACCAACGCGGTCGGTGCCGGGTCGGCCAACTCGGCGGCTGCGATGCGCAGCGCGTCCGCGCGGTGCACGGTGAGGCGGGCGGCGTCGGCCCCGGCGTGCCGCGCGGCGGTCTCCGGTAGCGCCCCGGCGAGCACCGGGTCGATCTCCACGGCGTGCACGTGCCCGGCGACCGGCAGCAGCCCCAGGGTCAGCGAGCCGAGGCCAGGCCCCACCTCCAGGGCCACGTCGTCGGGGGTGAGGCCGGCGGCGGTCACGATCCGGCGCACGGTGTTCGGGTCGTGCACGAAGTTCTGGCCCAGCTTCTTGGTGGGCGCGACGCCCAGCCGGGCGGCGAGTTCCCGGATCTCCGCCGGGCCGAGGAGACCGGTCATGGCAGGCAGCGTAGCGACGGGGTCGGTGCCGACCGTCGGGCCGGGCTCACCACGGGCCGAAGGCCCGGTCGCCGGTGGCGGAGATGGCCGCGCACAGCTCGTCCAGGTCGCTGCCGGTGGTCGCGGCGAGCGCGCGGACGGTGAGCGGGATCAGGTACGACGCGTTCGGCCGGCCCCGGTACGGCATCGGAGTGAGGTACGGGGCGTCGGTCTCCACCAGCATCTGATCCACCGGGGTCAGCGCGGCAGCCGCGCGCAGCGCCGTCGCGCTGCCGAAGGTGACGGTGCCGGCGAAGCTCAGCAGGTAGCCGCGCCGGACGCACTCGCGGGCGAAGTCGGCGTCGCCGGAGAAGCAGTGCAGCACCACCCGGTCGGGAGCGCCCTCGTCGTCGAGGATCCGCAGCACGTCGGCGTGCGCATCGCGGTCGTGGATGACCAGCGTCTTGTCGTACCGCTTGGCGATGGCGATGTGCGCCCGGAAACTCTGCTCCTGCGCGGCACGCCCCTCGTCGCCGGTCCGGAAGAAGTCCATTCCGGTCTCGCCGATCCCCCGGACCCGGTCGCGGGCGGCGAGTGACTCGATCTCCCGCAACGCCTCGTCGAGGTCGCTGAGCCGGGGTGCCTCGTTGGGGTGCAGCGCCACGGTTGCCAGCACGGCGGGGTACTCATCGGCGGTGTCCGCGCCCCACCGGGAGGAGGCGACGTCCACGCCCACCTGAACGAGCCGGTCCACGCCGACCTTCGCGGCCAACGCGATGGCCACGGCAACCGGGTCGTCGGCCGGCCCGCCGCCGGGCACACCGGCCTCGCTGACCGTGATGTCCAGGTGGGTGTGGCTGTCCAGCACCGCCCGGGGCAACGACTCGGGGGCGGGCGGAAACTCTCCGGCCCGCCGGGCGGCACGCTCGCGGCGGGATTCAGTGGGCTCGCTCATCAGCGACAGCATCACACACCGGGCCTGTCCATCTGCCCGCCACCCGACGTTCACCCCGACTACGCCGCGCGACTCTACGGTCGCTCACGAGCGGACGCGACAGCGTGCGGACCTCATCCCACCGAGCAGCGAGGCGACGGCATGAGCGTCACCCCCCAGGCCGGTGGCAGCGCCGGTGAACGGACCGGACTGCACGTGGCGTTCGGCGGCGGCGTGTACCCGGCCGAGGAGATCGCCCGAGGCGCCGCGTACGAGTTGTTCAGCGCCGACGAGGTGGCCGGCTTCGAGTGGGCACCCCGCCCGGGTAGCGCCCTGCCGTGGCACCGGTTCGTGCACGTCACCGAGGTGACCGCGGTGCACGGGGCGACGGAGCCGGCCGACGAGCCGGAGACGCCGCTGCTGATGCCCGCTCACCGCGAGCGGGGCTGGGCGTACCTGCACCAGCTCAGCCAGCAGCCGGCGGCGGCGGCGGCGGCGGGCGATCCGATGCTGGTCGCGGCGCGCGCGTCGGCGGTGGTCCGGCGGGGCACCCGGATGATGAAGGTGCTCTCGGCCCAGCAGGTCGCCGGCTACCTACGGGGTTGGCTGCCACACGGCTTCTGCTACCGCGAGCACGACGTGGCCCACCTGCGTACGTCGGCGACGACGACGGTGCTGCGTACGGATGGTGACGTCGGCCGGGACGGCCCGGACGTGGCGTACGCGCTGCGCTGGCGCGCGTCCGACCCGGGTGACTACGACGTGCCGGTTGGCCCGGCACACCGCGGCCTGACCGCGCTGGCCTCCCGGGACCGGCTCGGCGCCCCGGTGCTCGGCACCGGCTTCGTGCCCAGCAACGGTCAGCTCATCCCCGAGTTCATCACCCGGGACTTCGCCGACCTGCCGATGCCGGCGAACGCGGCCCTCATCGCGTACCCGGCGGAGGGGGCGGAGGTGGTGCTGTACACCTACCAGGCCGAGCAGCGCGGGTGGCTGCGGATGGTGGGCCCGCAGTGGCGGCACCTGCTGGCCGCGGTGCCGGGTCTCTCCCCGGACCAGGAGTACGTGCCGAACGTCGACGCCCCCCGCTCCACCCAACTGGTCGGCATGTACGGCGACAGCGAGTACGAGGCGGTCGCCGACCTGCCCGGTGGGTTCCGGGTGCTGGCGATGACCCGGGCGGCCCGTTACCCGGTGGACGCGGTGGCCCGCCGGGTCCGGTTCGCCCAGTGGCGCGGGGTGCCGTGCCTGGTGCTCCGGGAGGAGGCCGGCTGGCTGCGGGTGCGCCTGCGCTCCCCGAACCCGGACACCGTGGTCACGACCGGCGCGCAGTGTCAGGAACGCGGCGTCTACGAGGCCTGGGCGCCGGGCGCCGAGGTGACCGACGACCAGGTGATGGACACCCGCTACGCGATGTGACCGCGCGCGGCGGCGGCTTACCCGCCGCCGCGCGTCGTGCGCTCAGTCGGCGAGCCGGGCCAGTTCCTCGTCGACGATCGACGGGTCGAGCTTGCGGAACACCGGCTTCGGCGCGGCCAGCGGGCGACCCGCCTCGATCGACACCGACTCCCAGCGCGCGCCAACGGTGTAGTCCCCGGTGAGCACCGGGTACGCCGGGCCGCCGTCCAGGTCGTCGACCTGCTCGATCACCGGCATCGGCGCGTGCACGCCGGTGCCCCCGAGCAGCTCGTGCACCTGCTGCGCGGAGTGCGGCAGGAACGGGGTGAGCAGCGTGTTGGCATCGCTGATCACCTGAAGGGCGACGTGCAGGATGGTGCCCATCCGGGGCTTGTCCGCCTCGTCCTTGAGCTTCCACGGCGCCTGCTCGGAGAGGTACCTGTTGGCCTCGGCGACCACCTTCATCGCCTCACCGATCGCCTGTTTCTGCCGGTGCCGGCCGATCAGGTCGCCGACCGTGGTGAACCCGGTCCGGGCGACGGCGAGCAGCGCCTCGTCAGCCTCGGTGAGCCCGGCCGGGTCGACCGGCGGGATCGCCCCGAAGTTCTTCGCGGCCATCGAGACGCACCGGTTGACCAGGTTGCCCCAACCGGCGACCAACTCGTCGTTGTTGCGGCGCAGGAACTCGGCCCAGGTGAAGTCGGTGTCGTTGCTCTCCGGGCCGGCGGCGGCGATGAAGTAGCGCAGCGCGTCGGCGTCGTAGCGCTCCAGGAAGTCGCGAACGTAGATGACCACCTTGCGGGACGAGGAGAACTTGCGCCCCTCCATGGTCAGGTACTCGCTGGAGACCACCTCGGTGGGCAGGTTGAGCCGACCCAGCTCGCCCGGCTCACCGTCGCGGGAGCCCTCGCCGGAGTAGCCGGAGAGCAGCGCCGGCCAGATCACCGAGTGGAAGACGATGTTGTCCTTGCCCATGAAGTAGTAGGACTGGGCGTCCTTCCCCGCGCCGTCGGCGGACCAGTACTTCCGCCATGCGTCCGGGTCGCCGGAGCGGCGGGCCCACTCGATCGAGGCGGACAGGTAGCCGATCACGGCGTCGAACCACACGTAGATGCGCTTGTCCGGCCGGTCGCGCCAGTCGTCGAGCGGGATCGGCACGCCCCACTCCAGGTCACGGGTGATCGCCCGAGGCTGGAGGTCGTCGAGCAGGTTGCGCGAGAACCGCAGCACGTTGGGCCGCCACCCCTCGCGGGTGTCCAGCCACTGCCGCAGCACCTCGGCCAGGGCCGGCAGGTCCAGGAAGAAGTGCTCGGTCTCGACGAACTTCGGGGTCTCTCCGTTGATCCGCGACTTCGGGTTGATCAGGTCGATCGGGTCGAGCTGGTTGCCGCAGTTGTCGCACTGGTCACCGCGGGCGCTGTCGTACCCGCAGATCGGGCAGGTGCCCTCGATGTAGCGGTCGGGCAGGGTGCGCCCGGTGGACGGGGAGATCGCGCCCATGGTGGTCTTCGGCACGATGTAGCCGTTGCGGTACATCCCCTCGAACAACTCCTGCACCACCGCGTAGTGGTTGCGGGTGGTGGTGCGGGTGAACAGGTCGTAGGAGAGACCGAGGCCGTGCAGGTCCTCGACGATCACCCTGTTGTAGCGGTCGGCCAGCTCCCTCGGGGTCACCCCGTCGGCGTCGGCCTGCACCTGGATCGGGGTGCCGTGCTCGTCGGTGCCGGAGACCATGAGCACGTCGTGGCCGGCCATCCGCATGTACCGGGCGAAGACGTCGGAGGGAACGCCGAAACCGGAGACGTGGCCGATGTGGCGGGGGCCGTTGGCGTACGGCCAGGCCACTGCCGCGAGAACGTGACTCATGAGCAGTGAGCCTAGTGACCCGTCCGGGGCGTTCGCGAACCAATGGGGGGTGCCCGACCGGCGGACCGGGCCAACCACGTCGCCCGTTGGTCCGATTTGTCGTCGACACGCGGCTCACCTGCCCGTTTCACCTCCTGGCGCGGTGTGCAATGAACGTCGTGACGGGCAGAGGAGCGGCACGGGACCACGAGGACCGTCCCACCGGGCCGGCGGTCGGCGACGACCCGGGGCCCGAGCCCGCCGCGTCCCGGGTCGCCGGGGTCCCGCCGCAGCCCCGGCTCGTGCCCAGCGTCGACCCGGGTGCGCGGCGGCCCACCCCGGCGGGGAGGTCAGCCGCCCCGGCCCGCCCCGCGCCGGCGGCGCCGTCACCCACACCGACCCGTCCGACCCCGGGAGCCCCCGTACCCAGCCCGGTCCGGCCCGGCTCGTCGGGCCCGCCGGCCGGCGCGGCACCGGCCGGCGCGGAAACCGTCGAGGTGGAGCCGACCACCGGCGCGCCGGTGGACGCGGTGCCGCGTCGGGTGCCGGTCCGGCAGCAGGGCCGCCGGCAGCGCGACCACGGGCCCGACGGCGACGCGCCGGACGACGACGGCGGCACTTTCTGGGCGCCGATCGAGCAGGTGCACTGGGACGGCACCCCGATTCGCAAGGACGCGGCACCGGCGCGGTTCCCCGGCTTCCGGCTGGCGCGGCGCCGGGCACCTCACCGCACGCCACTGCCACCGGACCCGCTGCCCGGGCTCGCCGCGCTGGTGGTGCTGAGCCTGGTCACGGCCTTCTTCGCCTGGGTCAGCGCCGGCCCGTTCTGGCTCGCGGTCGGGCACGCCCGAACGGGCACTGTGGTGATCGACGACTGCTCCGGCGGCGGGCTCACCCTGCGATGCCGGGGGATCTTCACGGCCGAGGACGGGCGGTTCATCGCCCATGGCGTCCGGGTCAGCGGCGTGCCCGTCGAGAAGAGCACAGCCGGCACCGCGCTGCCGGCGCGGATGACCGGCCCGGACAGCGGCACCGCGTACGCGGACGTCGGTGTGGGCCGGCACCTGCGGTGGCTGCCCGGTCTGCTGATGGTGCTGGCCTGCACCGGCGGCATCGTCCGGTGGACCGGGTCGGCCCGGCTGCCCGGTCGCCGGCACCGCCGCTGGGCCGTGGCCGCCGCCATCGCCGGCCCCACGCTGATCACCGTCGGATTCCTGGCCGCCGCGTGGTGAACCCGCCGTCCGGCGGACCGGCCCACCTCGGTCAGCTGTGCACGATCGTGTAGACGTCCCGGCGGCGCAGCGCGTACTCGGTGGCGACGTCGGTGATGGCGTCCCGGCGGGACCGGCCGGCGGCCTCCCGCTCGGCGACGGCGGCGCGCAGGGTGTCGTCGTCAGGGCGTTCGGCGGCGGTCACCGGCGCTCCGGCCACCACCAGGGTGATCTCTCCGCGCGGGTCCCCCTCGGTGGCCCACCGGGCCAGCTCGCCAAGGGGGCGGCGGAGCACCTCCTCGTAGGTCTTGGTGAGTTCGCGGCAGAGCGCGGCCGGCCGTTCCGCCCCGAACGTGTCGGCCAGGTCGGTGAGGGTCGCCCCGATCCGGTGCGGGGCCTCGAAGAAGACCAGGGTGCGCTCCTCGGCGGCGAGCGCGCGCAGCCGGGACCGGCGGGCGCCCCCGCTGCGGGGCAGGAAGCCCTCGAAGCAGAACCGGTCGCAGGGCAGCCCGGAGACGGCCAACGCGGTGGTGACCGCGCTCGGCCCGGGGGCGACGGTGACCGGCGCTCCGACATCCAAGGTGGCCCGGACCAGCCGGTAGCCGGGGTCCGAGACGCTCGGCATCCCACCGTCGGTGACCAGCGCCACCACGTACCCGGCGAGGATGGCCTCGACCAGTTCGGGGGTGCGCCGCTCCTCGTTGCCCTCGAAGTAGGAGACGATTCGACCGCCGACGGTGAGGTCGAGATCGCGGGCCAGCCGGGTGAGCCGGCGGGTGTCCTCGGCGGCGACCACGTCGGCGCTGATCAGCACCTCCCGGAGTCGGGCCGAGGCGTCGGCGGGGTTGCCGAGCGGGGCACCGAGCAGAATCAGGCGCCCAACTTCGGACATTTCACCCACGGATTCGTCTCCTTCATTGCTGGGAATACCGATATCAGGGACGACGGACGCCACTGGACACCTTGGCAGCCTACGATCGCCGGGTGACGAGTGCGTCGACAGCGCAGAGCCCGAGCGCCGATCCGGACAAGATGATCCAGGTGACGGCAGAGGCGAGTGCCCCCCAGGAGCCGACGACCCCGAGCGCCGAGGGTGGTGGGGTCTCCGCCGTGGTCCGGCGACGGTTCGCGACCGTCGACAGCCAGGCGGACCGGTTCTCCTGGCTCGCCACGACGGTGGTGGTGGCCATCGCGGCGATCCTGCGCTTCGTCGGGCTGTCCAGCCCGACGGGCAAGATCTTCGACGAGACGTACTACGCCAAGGACGCCTACGGGCTGATCTCGCGTGGCGTGGAGTGGAACTACAAGGACAACGTCCCGTCGTACGTGGTGCACCCGCCGCTGGGCAAGTGGCTGATCGGCGTCGGCGAGTGGGCGTTCGGCTATCAGGACGCCGATTCCAAGGTCTCCGTCCCCGGGCACCTGATGACCACCGCGCCGGAGTTCGGCTGGCGCTTCTCGGCGGCGGTGATCGGCACGCTGTCGGTGCTGCTACTGGTCCGCATCGGTCGGCGGATGTTCCGCTCGACGGTGCTCGGCTGCGCGGCCGGCCTGCTACTCGCCCTGGACGGCTTCCACCTGGTGCTGTCCCGCGCGGCCCTGCTCGACATCTTCCTGCTCTTCTTCGTGCTGGCGGCGTTCGGCGCGCTGGTGCTCGATCGGGACGCCCGCCGTCGACGCTGGGCACGGGCCCTGGACGACGGGCTCGATCCGAGCCAGCCGGGCCGGGCCGGCCGCCCGCCGACCGGTTGGCGCACCTGGCCGTGGTGGCGGCTGGCCGCCGGCGTGCTGATCGGCTGCGCCTGTGCGGTGAAGTGGAGCGCCCTGTACTTCGTGCCGGCCTTCGCGCTGCTGGTGCTCTTCTGGGAGGTCGGCGTCCGCCGCTCGGCGGGCGTCCGCCGGCCCTGGCGGGACGCGCTCGTCGACGAGCTGCCCTGGCTGGTGCTCGCCGGCGTGCTCATGCTGGGCACCTACCTCGCCACCTGGTCGGGCTGGCTGCTCACCGACGACGGTTACTACCGGCTCGCGTCGTCCTACCCGGGCTCCCGGCTCAGCGACCGGCCGGTGATCGGCCCGCTCATCAATCTCTTCGAATACCACCGCGCGGCGTACGGCTTCCACGCCCAGCTTGACGACGCGCACAAGTACCAGTCGTGGCCGTGGCAGTGGCTGCTGTTGGGCCGGCCGGTGGCGTTCCACTACGCCGGCGACGGCGTCTGCGGCGCGGCGAGCTGCGCCTCCGAGATTCTGCTGCTCGGCACCCCGCTGCTCTGGTGGTCGTTCCTGCCGGCCCTGGTGGCGCTGGCCTGGCTGGGTGTGGCCCGTCGGGACTGGCGGGCCGGCGCGATCCTGCTCACCGTGGCCGCCGGGCTGCTGCCGTGGTTCTGGTTCGCCCTCGACGGCCGCACGATGTTCTCGTTCTACGCCGCGCCGGCGGTGCCGTTCCTGGTGCTGGCCGTGGTGTACGTGCTGGGTGCGCTGATCGCGCCCGCCGGGGGTGACGTGGGTACGGTGGCGCCGCTGGTGCCCGGTGACCCGAGTTATGAGCGCCGACTCGTGGGCAGCATCGCGGCGGGGGCGTACGTGCTGCTGGTGGCACTCTGCTTCGCGTACTTCTATCCGATCTTCGTGGGTCGGGTGATTCCGTACTCGGACTGGCTGTCCCGGATGTGGCTCGACGGCCGGTGGATATAAGCATCGACAGGCGACGCGCCGCGTAGCGCGACGGAAGAAGGGCCCGCACGCCGAAGCGTGCGGGCCCTTCTTGACAAAGACGCGCGCCCCGATCGCCTGCCACGGGGGAAGCGGGCGATTGGGGCGCGCATGAAGAGCTTAACCACCGCGCACCACCGGCACAACGGGTCGACTTGGGTCAGATTTCCGACGGATGCTGGCCGAACCGACACCTTTCCTCGCACAGTTGACCGAGGGTGACCCGGCGTGGACCCTGAGCGCGGGTGCGGCCGGTCAGAGGCGATCCCCGGCCCAGCCGGAGTCGTCGGTTCGGCACGCCCCCACCCAAACGATCATCCAAAGTGGATCTCACTACACTGCGGATCGTGATCAACTTCAGACGATCGACGGCGGTCCTTCTCGGACTGTTGGCGACCACCGCGCTGACCGGGCCGGCGCAGGCCGACGAGGAGCCGGCTCCCGAGCCGCCCCGGGTCGAGCTGGTGCTCGACGTCAGCGGGTCGATGCGCGCCGCCGACATCGACGGACGCACCCGGATCGCGGTCGCCCAGCAGGCCTTCAACGAGGTGGTTGACGCGCTGCCCGAGGAGACACAGCTCGGCATCCGGGTGCTCGGCGCGACCTACCGCGGCAAGGACAAGAAGGTCGGTTGCCAGGACACCCAGCAGATCGTGCCGGTCGGGCCGGTGGACCGGTCCGCTGCCAAGGCGGCGGTGGCGACACTTCGGCCGACCGGGTTCACTCCGGTCGGGCTGGCGCTGCGCTCCGCCGCGCAGGACCTGGGCACCGGGGCCACCACCCGGCGGATCGTGCTGATCACCGACGGAGAGGACACCTGCGCTCCGCCGGACCCGTGCGAGGTGGCCCGGGAACTGGCCGCCCAGGGCACCAGCCTGGTCGTCGACACCCTCGGTCTGGCCCCCGACGAGAAGGTTCGCCGGCAACTGCTCTGCATCGCCAGCGCGACCGGCGGGACCTACACCGCCGCCCAGAGCGCCGAGGAGCTGACCGACCGGATCAAACAGCTCGTCGAGCGAGCCGCGGACACGCACACCCGGGCCCCGACCGTGGTCGGCGGCACGAGCGCGTGCGACTCGGCGCCACTGCTCGCCCCCGGCGTCTACGCCGACCGGGAGGCGTTCTCCGAGCATCGCTACTACCGGGTGCCGATCCGCCCCGGGCAGGAGCTGCGGGCTTCGGTGAGCATGGCGTTGGACCGGGCCGTCAACCGGGACTACGGGGTGCTGCTTCGGGCCACCGCGGCCGACGGCCGGGAACTCGTCCGGGGCGCGGACGCCGGCAGCGGGCGGGCCGACGTGCTCTCCGCCGGGCTGCGCTGGTCGGCCACCGCCGACGACGAGGATGCCGCCGAGACCGAGCAGAGCTCCGCGCCGGTCATCGAACCCACCACCGTCTGCCTGGTGGTCAGCAACTCGTTCGCCCCGCGTCCCGGCACCGCGGCCACCCCGGGCATGCCGGTGGAGTTGACCATCGACGTGGTCGCCGCCGCACCCGCACCGGACGGACCGGACCTCGGCCGGGGCTGGGTGCTGCTCGGCCTGCTCACCATCGCCGGGCTGATCACCGGCCTGCTCGCCGGTCTGCTCACCCGCTGGTGGGTCGCCACCTGGAGGGAGAACTGATGCGTATCGCACTGTTCCGGTCGATGGCGGCGCTGCTCGCCGCCGGCGTGGCCGCTCTGCTCCCCGCTGCGGCCGTCGCCGCACCGACCCCCTCCCCGGGTGCCACGCCGGTGAACCGTGCCGGCACGTCGTTCCTCACCGCCACCCCGATCACCGCCGGCCAACCGGTCCGGGTGGACGCCTCGATCGGCGACCACCTCTACTGGTCGTTCCCGGCGACGGCCGGCCAGGTCCACGAGATCAACGCCACCGTCACCTTCCCGAAGGGACGCAGCGGCGCCTCCACCTGGACGGTGGACGTCTTCGACGGGCTGCGCCGACGCCAGGCGTGCACGGCGGGGGCCCAGACCCCGACCGTGGACGCGAAGGCGTCGAACGTGGTGCTGGGCTGCACGCTGCGCGAGGTGCGGTCGTGGGCGGAGCCCTGGTCGGCCGACCCACTGCCCGGCACGTACGTCGTCCGACTCTCAGTGATCGAGCTGCCGGAGCCGGATCTGGGTGCGCCGATCGACGTCGACCTGCTGGTCGGCACCATCGCCGACCGGGGTGCCTCGGCTGACGACGGCGAGTTGGCCGCCCCGCTGGTGCCGAACACCAAGGCCGGCACGGTGCTCAACGCCGTACCCCCGGTGGACGCGGAGGCCGACGACGAGAGCGGCTCGCTGGCGGACTGGTTGCCGGATCTCGGCTCGCGCTGGGTCTGGACCGGCATCGGTGGCGTGCTCGCCGCGGTGGCCGGCGTGTTCGGCTTCGCGGTGACCCGACGCCCTCGACGTCCCTGAGACGCCACCTCTGGTGGCCCCGCCCAGCAGCGGGGCCACCAGAGACTCAGCTACGCCGGGAGCCGCGCGGCAACCAGCCGATGAACCGGTCCTGGAGCGACATCACCGGGGCCGCACGCAGATCCTCGGTGGCGGCGGCGAGGCAGGAGCCCAGATAGACGCTGAGCATGGCTCGATCACCCTCGTACTCCGCCAGCAGCCGGGTGCGCTTCGTCGCGCACGGCCACTCGTCACCGCAGGAGCCGCAGCTCCAACAGGGGGTCTTCGGGGCGTGTTCGTCAGCCCGCACCCCTGGCCGTTCCAGGCCATCGGTCATCGCACGTCCTTCCAGATGTCCACGGGACTGGCGGCTGCCGTGCCGGCCAGCATTGATGGTGGTCCCCCCGGAGCCATCAGGGAGGGCGCCGCGCGTCCCTCCGGTGTTACATCTTTGCGGTACCTTCGACCGTCGTGGGAGTCGGAAATTTGACGGTTAATTCGATGCGTCATTCCTACCGACCAGTAGGTCACCGGAATGCGTGACCTGCTGCCATCGACGGTCGCCGTCGCCGTCGCCGGGCCCGAGGACTGGACGGGCGAACTGCTCCCCGCTGAGCAGGCATGTCTCGGCGAGCGGGCGGTGCAGACCCGTCGGCGGGACTTCGCCGCGGGGAGGATGTGCGCCCGCAGGGCATTGCGCGACCTCGGCCTGCCGACGACCGCCGTGCCGGCCGCCGCCGACCGCGCGCCGGTCTGGCCGGCGGGGGTGGTCGGCAGCATCACCCACACCGCCGGCTACTGCGCCGCCGCGGCGGCACACGCCACCGACATCCGGTCCGTCGGAATGGACGCCGAGCAGCACCGCGAGGTCAATCCGGGAGTACGCCGACTCGTGCTGCTGCCCGAGGAGGAGGCCACCTGCGCCCGGCTACCCAGCGGCACCCACTGGCCGGTCGTGCTGTTCAGTGCGAAGGAGACCGTCTACAAGGTGTGGCATCCGGTCGTCCGCGGCTGGTTGGACTTCCACGACGCCCGACTCGACATCGATCCGGATGCCGGCACGTTCACTGCCCGGATCGCACCGGCCCGGGTGGACGCGGCGGCGGTCGACGACCCGCCGACATCGATCAGTGGCCACTTCGTGATCGCCGACGGGCTGGTCCGCACCGCCGCCGTGCTTCCGGCACGTTGACCTCGCCTGGTTACTCCTAGCAATGAATGGGATACTGATCCACATTGGCGTTCGGTGACCGCTTGAGCACCGTCCACGCTGGCCAGAGCGGTTTAGCATCCTCGCGGTGGGAAGGCCTCCGGCGTGACCGCTGGACGCTCCGCCACCCACGGTAACGTCGACGAGTTCCCGCACCGCACGTACCGAAGCGTCAAGGAGTACGGTGACCCACCCCCAGCCCCGCGTCAGGCCGCACGACCCCCGACAACCGAACCCGCAGCAGCCGACCCGCTCGTTCGCGGCGACACCGCAGCCGCCGTTCTCGGGGGCTGCGTACCAGGCGGCCGGCGGGTACACGGGCGCTGGCGGCGGATATCGGGCACCCGGCGGCCCCGGCTACCCGATCATCGCACCACCCCTGGCGCAGACGGACCGCGCCAAGAAGTCCGTCGTGCTCGTCGCGGTCACCGCTGCCGTACTCACCCTGCTCACCTGCGTCGGCGGCATCGTGGCGGTCGTCATCGGCACCAAAGGCACCTCGACCACGGTGAGCGAGGCACAGGCCACCCCGCCGACCCCACCGCCGGCGAACGACGACACCCGCGACATGTCGCCGGGCGACACCCTGGTCGTCAACAGCCAGGCAGGCACCGTCGAGATCACCGTGACGAAGTTCAGCAGCGCCACCAAACCCTGCAAGTCCCACGGGCTGAAGCCCGGCGAGGGCATGTACGTGATCGCCGACGTGACGGTGGCTGTCACCAAGGGCACCGCGTCGACGAACCCGCTCTACTTCCAGTGGGTCGCCGCCGACGGCACCAAGACCACCGCGATCGGTGGCGCCTTCTCCGGCTGCGGCAAACCGATGCCGGCCGTCGACGACCTGACCGCTGGCACCAGACGCACCGGCAGCGTGGTATTCGACGTGCACGACACCTCGGGCGCGTTGGAGTACCAGGACCAGTTCCACACCGCCGGTTCCTGGAAGCCGTGACGCGCTGACGCGACGTGGGGCCGACCCCTTCCGGGCCGGCCCCACGCGGTGGGAGAGCGGTGGGTCAGCAGCCCGTCCAGCGCACCGGAGTCAACCGGTCGGCGAGGACGTTGCGGAACCCGACGATGGTGCCCGAGTCGGAGATGGACCGCGCACCGACGACCACCCCTTTGCCGCCACCCGGCAGGACCCGGGAGGTGGAGCCCCTGGCAACGCGGTCACCACCCACCACGACGCCCTTGGCGTTGACATCGGTCAGTGCCGGCATCTCCTGGTCGAGCAACGTGTGTGAGCCGTTCCGAAGGTCCCACCGCACCCTGGTCGAGCTGGTGCCGCCGCCCAGCCATACCTGGCCGATCGCCCAGCGGCCCGCCGCCGCGCCGGCCGTGCTCCACTCGGCGCCCGGGAACGTGAGCGCGTCGATCCGGCCGTTCGGCCGGCGGACCCAGCTGTTCCAGTCTCCGAAGGGTCCGGCGCTGCCGACGATCGTCCCGTTGTCCGTGATCCCACCAGCCTGGGCGTCGACCGGGGCGTCGAGCACCTCCACAGTGCCCGGACGGGCGGCGGGCCAGCGCAGCGCGACCAGTTGCCCGGGGACGATGTCCGAGCCGTAACCGACGATGTCGCCGGCATCGTTGATGGCGCTGACGAAGATGCCGGTGGACGGCAGCACCGGCAACTGCTCGAGCTTGCCGTCGCGGTACCTCCACGGCTGCCCGTAGCCGCTCTCCGCCGATCCGTTGCCGATCACCACGCCGTCCGCGTTGATGTCGACGGGGGTGTCCGTGCTCTTCGACTCCAGTTCGGTGACCCGCTGCCCGTCCCAGAACAGCAGCAGGTACTGGTTGTCGGTCTCGCCGACCCGCAGCGCGGTGCCCGCGACGTAGCGACCCGTCGGGTCGACCGCGTTCGCGTCGGCGCGATAGGTGTCGGTCGGGTACGGCAGCGTACTGATCTTGCAGGTGCGGAGGGCCACCCCGCCGGGCGCGGCGGTCGCCGTCGCGGAGACAGCGACGCCAAGAGAGGTGGCCAGCAGACCGGTCGCGGTGGCTGCGAGCATCCGGCGTCGAGTGCTTCGATTCATCCTTGCTCCCCGTGTGGGGCCCGGGTACTCCCGGGCATTCCGTTGATACTCGGCTCCACAGGTGAGCTGGCTTCTCGGTTGCGTACTGTCAGCCAAGGGACAGCAGTGGATCCGCCGGACCTACCGCGCCCACGCCTGCTGCCCGGTGACGACGGGCTGGCCGGTGCGTACCGATTCTTCGATGGCGAGGCTGATCAGGTGGTCCTGGCATGCTTCGGCGAGGGGATACGGAGCCGGGCCCTCCTCCCGCGCCCACGCCCCGGCGCGGGCGACGATGTCGGCCACCGCGATGTCGTCGTCGGACATCCCGCTGCCGACGAACGGATTGCGGTAGACCACGTCGCCGTCGAAGCTGATGTGCTTGAGGTCGAGTCCTTCCAGGTTGAGGTCGAGACCGGTCTGCCGCCGGGTCAGGAAGGACTCCACCGGCGTGCTCGGGTCGACCAGGCGGACCACCAGGTCGTCCACCAGCTCACCGCGCGAGCCCCGGACCACCAATCGGCGGGTACGCAGCGGGTTCCACCACTGGTTGTCGGTGAAGTCGTACAACCCCATCCGCCCGCCGAAGTCGATGGTCGCGAGGGTGGTGGAGAGCTGCTGCGGGGTGTCGTCGCCGCTCCAGCCGGCCGGCGAGAGCGGGTTGGCCAGCGGTGCGACGAAGGCGCGCGCGCTCACCTCGGCGCTCTCGTGACCGACGCCGAGCAGACCCCGGATCAGGGAGACCGCGTGGTACAGGTGGGTCGAGGAGATCTGCACCGAGGTCGGCTCACCGAGCACCCCTGCGCCAACCAACGCCAGCCGCGCCGCGTGCCCGGGCATCAGCAGGTACTGCTCGGCGACCTGCACCAGGCCGCTGGCTCCGACGTCGGCCCAGAGCGAGCGCAGACCCGCCAGGTCGGGGGCGGGCGGCGTCTCGGCGAGCACCGGTATGCCGGCTGCCACCAGCTCCCGGGTCGCCTCTGGTGTCACCGGCCACGGCACCGACACGATGACGAAGTCCGGCCGCTCGTGGGCGAGCAACTCCGCCGTCGTGCGGAAGGTCCGCACGCCCCAGTCGGCCGTCACGGCAGCTCCCCGAGATTCGGTACGCGTCACCACCCCGGTCACCCGGAACCGCTCGGGGAGCAGCCGGGCCAGGCGAAGGAAGAACTCACCTCGCCAGCCACTGCCGATGATGCCGAACCGGGTCTGGGCCACCGAAGTCATCTGGGCTCCTCACGTAGAGGTCCGGATGCTAGCCGCTCTCCTTCGCTACCGTGGCGCTGATGACCACCGACCCTGTGCGCGCCGTACCCGTGCTGATGCCCGACGCGGGACCGCCCCTGGACTACTACCTGGTCCTACCTCGACCCGACGACCGCAGCCTGAACACCACTGTGGAGGGAATCGTCGTCGAGGAGTTCACCCGCCACCACGACTTCACCACGACAGGGCTGGACAGCGCTGGCTGGACGCCGGAGGTCGGCTGGTGGAGTTCCGCCGCGCTGAGCCGCGGCATGCGCACCGACCCCGAGATGCTGACGCGGGTGCTCCCCACCTCCCGCCGGGAGGCCGAGGACGTCCACCGCGCACTCGGTGGTTGGCAACTGCCGGCCGAGAAGGTGCTTCGTACGCACTTCCTCGACCATCAACCGATCGCCACCGCCCCGCCGCTGCGGCTCGGCCCGGCGCAGCCACCGGACGGCTTCCACGAACAGCGGGTGTACCGCATCCTCTTCGCCAAGGACCTCCGCGCCGAGCAGGTGGCGAGCCTCCGGACGGCTTGGCGGACACCGGCGGGCGGCACGGCCGCGTCCGCCGCGACCGGTCGTCTCGACGAACACGGCGACCAGTTCACCTGGGATCTGCGCCGCGTCGGCCACTCCCTGGCCTGGTGTCTCGACGTGACAGCGCTGCTGCGGACCGACGCCACCGCGGCGCTCGGCTCGACCCTGTCCGAGCTGACGAACGTCCTGCGCGGGCATGGCCTGATACCCGTGACGACCGAACGCTTCGCCTAGGTGGATCAACGCCTGGCCTGCCCGCCGGGGACCTCGGAGGTCGGTCACGCACCCGAAGATCGCAAAAGGCCGTCTCCGACTCGCGGAAACGGCCTTTGACCTGGGGTGGAGCTGAGGGGATTTGAACCCCTGACCCCCTCGATGCGAACGAGGTGCGCTACCAGTCTGCGCCACAGCCCCCCGCCGGCGAACCGGCTTCGGTCCCACCCGGCTTACACCGGGCGGGCCGGCAGCAAGGCTAACAGGTCGTCGGCCTCCACCGCGAATCCGCCCCCGGCCCGGCCCTGCGACCCGCCCGAAGATCGACTCGGGTTCCTGGAAATCGGGGCATCCCGGACGCCACAACCACCCGACTTCCAAGAACCCGAGTCGATCAAGCCGGCCGGGCACGGCCAGGCCCGGGGCACGGCCAGGCCCGGGGCACGGCCAGGCCCGGGGCACGGGCGGGACCCGCGTCAGGCGCCTCGGCCGGCCTCGTAGGGGCGGCCTCGCAGGCCGCCCGAGCGCCGGTACGAGACCGATCCACCGTTGACCGCCGCCGGCAGGTCCCCCGGCCGGTCCAGGCCCATGGCGGCTCGGCGTACCCCTTCGCGCTGGGCGGCGAGGCGGCGCTGCGCCTCCCGGCGGGCGGCGGCCCGGCGGGCCTGCTCCCGGCGCACCTCGGCCTGCCGGGCGGCCAACCAGGCGGCCTCCCGGGCTCGGGCGCGGCGGCGGCGACGCCCGGCGAGGGCCTGACCCCGCAGGTGCACGACGTACAGGGCCAGGAGCAGGAAGGTGACCCCGAAGCCGACCCAGAAGCCGGGGCTGACGAACAGCACGCCGATCAGCTCGACGACGTTGAGGAGCAGCAGGGCAGCGAGCACCCGGCGACGCCGGTACACGGCGGGGGTGTGCTGTCGGCGCGGCGGCGGGCGGCGACGGGACCGCTTCGGTGCGGCGGGCACGGCGCGCAGTCGACCGGAGCGGCGGACGGCCGGTGGCGCGGAGACCGGCGCGCCCAACACGCCGGTAGTCGCGTCTTCACTGAGAGTGACGACCAGTGAGCGCGGAGGGTGGACGGGTCGCCGTCCAGGCACAGTGCGGCGCCGTCGGCGACGCTGGAGCACCCGCGCCGTCGACTGCGCCCGCTCCGCCACCAGCCGCTCGGTGGCGTCGTACCGGCGAACCAACGCCGGGGCCAGGGCGAGCAGGCCAGCGGCGGCGAGGACGGCGAGGAGCACCGAGGTCGGCACCCTCACCCCTCCCGTCACCGTCACCGAATTCGAAGCAACCGCCATCCGACCGCAGGATCTTCCACCGATCACGCCTGGGCGCGTGGATCGTCCGGCCGGGGAGCGCTTGCCGCAGCTTGCAGTTACTTGAGGTTACGGCGCGCCGACCGGGATGCCACCGCGCCGCGCCGATCCCGTCCGTGGGACGAGTGGGCGGATGTCCGGGAAATCCTCCTACCGCGCGTTGGCGCGAACCCGGTGCCAGCGGGCCAGCAGACCACCCTCGGCGGCGATCTCCTCACTCGTCATCGCGTACCCGATGTGGTCCCGCCACGCGCCGTCGATGTGCATGTAGCGCACGTGGTACGCCTCCTCGCGGAAGCCAAGCTTCTCCACCACCCGGCGGGACGGCCGGTTCTCCGGACGGATGTTCACCTCCACCCGGTGCAGCCCGCCCGGCCCGAACGCGTGGTCCACGGCGAGCGCCAGCGCCGTCGGGATCACACCCTGGCCGGCGACCCGCGCGTCCACCCAGTAGCCGACGTAGCCGGAGCAGAGCGCCCGCCGCACGATGCTGCCCACGTTGATGTGCCCGACCAGCCGGTCCCGGTCGGCCTCACGCAGGCAGACCGCGAACGGCATGCCCTCACCCTCGCGGGCCGAACGGCGCTGGTCACGGTGCACCCAACGGAACGCGGCCGGCGAGTTCATCTCGTCCCAACCGCCGGGCAGTGACGACTCCCAGGGTGCCAGCCAGGCCCGGTTGGCCCGCCGTACCTCCGACCAGGCCGCCGCGTCGGAGCGCCGGTAGGGGCGCAGCAGCACCGGGCCGTCGGCCAGCTCCACCGGCCAGCCCGGTGCCCGCGCGGGTCCGAAGAGACTCACCCGCACAGTCTCCCGCGCGGGACCGTGTCGCGCGCAAGTGGCCCCACCGCGTTCACCGCACAGATCCCGACGATCACCCGACGCGGGCCGCGAGCGGACCGGCCGGGACGCGTCACCGGCGGCGGTCCAGCAGCAGGACGTCCACGGTGGAGCCGGCGGCGGCCGTGGTGACCCGCTCGCCGAGCACCAGCAGCCCGTTGGCCTCGGCCAACCCGGAGAGGGTGAACGGCCCGCCACTGAGCGGCTGGACCGTGTACCCGCCGCCGCGTCGCTCGGCGACGTGCGCCGGCCGGAACTCGCGCAGCCCTGTCGGCGACGACACGGTCTCCAGCAGATGTGCCCGCACGCTGGGTCGGAACACCGGCTCGGCCCCGGCGAGCAGTTGGATGGCGGGGCGGGCCAGCACCTCGAAGCCGATCAACGCAGCGCCCGGGTCGCCGGGCAGGCAGACCACCGGCACCTCCTCGGCGCCGACAGTGCCGAACCCGAGCGCGGTGCCGGGATAGAGCGCCACGTCGGTGAAGGTGACCGGCCCGGCGCGACCGCCCTCACGGCGGGAGAGGATCCGACGCACCATGTCTCCGGGGCCGGTGCCGGTGCCCCCGGTGGTGATGATCAGGTCGGCGCGCAGCGTCTGGTCCTCCAGAAGCCCGCGCAGCCCCTCCGGGTCGTCGTCGCAGATTCCCACCCGGTACGCCAGCGCGCCCACCTCGGCCGCCGCGGCGGTCAGCGCGTGCGAGTTCGCGTCCACCACCTGACCGGGCTGACTGCCCCGGCCCACGTCGACGAGTTCGTCGCCGGTGGCCACGATGACCACCCGTGGACTGGGCCGGACCACCACGTGCCCGATGCCGGTGGCCGCGAAGACCGCGACGAGGGCCGGGGACACGTAGGTGCCGGCCCGGGCGAGCAGGGTGCCGGCGGGCAGCTCCTCACCCGCTCGGCGTACCCCGTACCCCCGTTTGGGGGTGCGGAAGATCTCCACCGCGGCCATGCCCTGGTCGGTCCACTCCACCGGGACCACGACGTCAGCGGCGACCGGCAGCGGGGCCCCGGCGGCCACCGAGAAGCACGAGCCGGGGGTGAGCCGGACCGGCCGCCAGCTCGCGGCGCCGAGATCGCCGACCACGTTGAGCCGGATGGTTCGGCCGCCGGGCGTGCCGGAGGGGGCCGGGACGTAGCTTGGCCCCCGACCCCCTCCGGAAATGTCCTCCCAGCGCGCGGCGTAGCCGTCCACGGCCGCCTGGTCGAAGGCCGGGAAGGCGTGCGGCGCGACGACGTCCTCGGCGAGGACGTTGCCGTGCGCCTGGGTGAGGTCGAGGTCGAGTGGCGGCAGCGCGCGCAACCTGCGCAGCACGCTGCCCAGGTAGTCGGCGAGCGGCGTCAACTCGTTCGCGGCCGCCTCGGCGTCGGCCGTCGCGGTCATGTACCAGATCCGCCTGCCGCGTCGGCCTTGACGAAGTCGGCCAGCCAGGACCGGAACTCGGTGCCCAGGTCCTCGCGCTCGGCGGCGATCTGCACCACCGTCTGGAGGTACCCCAGCGGCATGCCGGTGTCGTAGCGGGTGCCCCGGTAGACGATCGCGTGCACCGGGACGCCCTCGGTACGCAGCAGCTCCATCGCGTCGGTCAGCTGGATCTCGCCGCCGCTGCCCGGCTTGGTCCGCCGGATCGCGTCGAAGATCTTGCCCGGCAACACGTAGCGGCCGAGCACCGCGAGGTTGCTCGGGGCGTCCTCGGGCTGCGGCTTCTCCACCATCCCGGTCACCTTGACGACCTCGCCGATGTCGGTCAGCTCCGACTCGGCCGGCTCGACGGAGGCGATCCCGTACCGCTTGGTCTCGGACGGGTCGACCTCGAAGAAGGCGAGCACCACACCGCCGGTGCGGGCCTGCAACTCCAGCATCGCCGGCAGCAGCGGCTCCGACGGCTTGACGAACTCGTCGCCGAGCAGCACCGCGAAGGGCTGGTCGCCGACGTGTGACTCGGCGTACCCGATGGCGTGGCCGAGCCCGAGCTGCTCGGGCTGCCGCACTGTGTAGATCTCGGCCAGCTCGCTGGGCCGACGTACGGCGGCCAGTCGCTCGGAGTCGCCCTTCTCCTCCAACCTGGTCTCCAGGTCCGGACGACGGTCGAAGTGGTCCACCATCGACGTCTTACCCCGACCGGTGATCAGCAACACGTCACCGATGCCAGCCTGCGTGGCCTCCTCGACGATGTACTGCAGAACCGGCCTGTCCACCACCGGCAGCAACTCCTTGGGCACCGCCTTGGTGGCCGGCAGGAACCGGGTGGCCAGTCCGGCGGCCGGGATGACGGCCTTGACCGCCAGGGGACGGCCGTTTGCGGCGACCGTCGATGAGGGGTTCGCTGAGTGCTCCGACATGCCGCGAGACTATCGGCCACGGCTCTGCCGCGGCGGGTGTGGCCCAGAAGACGCGCCGCCACCGGGCCCCGGCCGCGCCGCGTCCGGGCCGGCCCGCGCCGCGCCCGTCGCGCTGTCCGGGCCGTCGCCGGCCGGTTCCGGCCGCGCGTGCGCCGCAGATGATTCCGGTACGCCCACCGCCGGGTCGGACCGGGCGGGCCCGCCCGGCTCCCGGCTGGCCTGCGCCGGCTGGCCGGCGCGCGGCAGCCCGTCGGGTGGGCTCACCGCACACGCGAGCACCGGAATCTCCCGGGTCGGCAGATCCGAGCGCACCTCGGCAACCCGGTACGTGTCGCGGCCGGCCGCCTTGGCCGCGTAGAGCGCGTCGTCGGCGGCCTCCAGCACCTCCCGCCCGGTGCTGCCGTTGTCCGGGAAGACGGCGATGCCCACCGACACGGTCACCAGGACCGGCCCGGCGTACGCCTCGACGGCGATGGGCGTGTCGCGCACCGCCGCGCCGAGCCGCTCGGCCACGATCGCCGCGCCCCGCGCGTCGGTCTCCGGCAGCAGCAGCACGAACTCCTCACCACCCTGGCGGAAGGCCAGGTCGACCTCACGGATCTCCCCGCGCACCCGCCGGGCGAACTCGGCCAGGACGGTGTCCCCCGCGGCGTGCCCGTAGGTGTCGTTGACGTCCTTGAACCGGTCCAGGTCCAACGCGAGGACGCTGAGCATCCGCCCGAAGCGGCTGGCCCGTTCCACCTCCCGCCGGATCGACTCGCGCAGGTAGCGGTAGTTCCACAGCCCGGTGAGCGGGTCGGTGAGGGAGAGCCGCTGCGCTTCCTCGTGCACCCGGACGTTGTCCACCGCCACGGCCGCGTGGCCGGCGAAGGTGCGCAGGGTGGCCAGGTCGTCGTCGTCGAACTCGTCGGCGCCCAGCCGGTCGTAGAGGGCCAACACACCGAGCGCGGCCGCCGCGCCCGCCTCGTCGACCGACCCCGAGGGCCCGCCGAGGGTGGCCGTGGCACCGCCGGCCGGGGCGGCGAACGGAACCGCGACGTAGGTGCGGCAGCGCGGCTCACCCGTTGGCGCCTCGGTCGGCTCCGTCCTGCCCCGCTGCGGTTCCCCGGTGGCGGCGACCTCACCGACCACGCCGACGCCGACCGGCACCCGGAGCGTCTGCGACCCGTCCGCCTCCTCGGCCGGCCAGCGCCCGTCCAGCCCCTCGGTGCACTGCGCGACGAGCACCCCGCCGGTCTCCACCAGCAGCACGGCACCGGCACGCGCGCCGGTGGCCCCGATGGCACTGCGCAGGATCACCCGCAGGATGCGTTGCAGGTCGTGCGTGCTGGCCAGGGTGTCGCCCAGCACCGCGAGGTGCCCGCGCAGCTGATCCCGGTTGCTGGTCAACGCCGCGACGTAGGAGCCGGTCTCCCGGGTCATCCGGTTGAACGCGGCGGCCAACCGTCCCAACTCGTCGCGACTGCGTACCGGCACCCGGGCGGTCAGGTCGCCCTGGGCCACCCGGTCGACCGCACCCGCCAGCTCCGCCAGCGGCCGGGTGGTCACCCGGGCCAGCCGCCAGGCGGCCAGCACGGCGAGCAGCCCGGCCAGCACGACCACCCCGAGCAGCGTGGCGTGCAGCCCCGGTGGCCGTTCACTGGGCACGGAGAGCACCAGTGGCAGCGGCTGCGCGTCGGAGGGCCCGAGCCTGCGCACGTACCGGCCCTCGTTGGTCTCGGTGACCTGCTCGCCCCGTACGCCGACGGCGGCGGCCAGCACCGCGTCGCGGACGTCCCGGGACTCGGTCGTGTGGGTGACCCGCGCGGCGCTCGCCCCACTGTCGAGCAGGGTGACCGCCACCCCGGTCACCGCCGCCAGTCGGGCCACGAAGGCCGGGTCGACCAGTTGCGCGGCGGTCACCGTGCCCAGCCGGGTGCCGGCGCGATCGTGCAGGTCGACCTGGGCGGCCAACGCACGGACCGGGCCGGTCGAGCCTGGGTTCGAGCCCTCGGTCGCGCCGGCGCAGTTCTGCCACTGGGTCGACGGAGCGCCGGGCGACAGGTAGGTGACCTGGCCGGCCACGTCGGTGATCAGCACCGCGGCGGCCAGTCCCCGGCCGACCAGTTGCGCGGCGGCGACGGCCGGATCGGCGGTGAGCGCCACCGCGTCGGCGGTGGCGCGTAGCTGCTGGCAGAGCGCGTCGACCGAGGTACGAACGGTGGACGCCGCCACCGCCAGGCGCTCGGTGGAGCGGCTGCGGTCAACGGCCGCGAGGGTGGAGGCGACGAAGAGCGCGCCGAGCAGGACCGGCCCGAGCACCACCACGAGGAAGGCTGCCGTCAACCGCCCGCGTAGCGTCACTCGGTCCCCCCGGAAGTTCCGCCTCCGTTGCTTGCGATGCTGACACAGTGCAACCGTGGGAGAGGCGTTGCGTCAGGAGTGTTGCGTGCCGGAATTTTCTGATGAAGCGGAAGTGACCCGGATGGCGAAGCGGGACACCCGCGTCGAGCTGCTCGCTCGCCGCCGGTCGCTGCCCGCCGTCACCCGGGCAGCCGCCGCCGGGCGCGTGCAGGCCGAGCTGGTCGCACTGGTACGCAGACTGCGCCCACACCGGATGACGGCGTACGTGCCGGTCGGCTCCGAACCGGGCGGCGGCGACCTGCCCGAGGTGCTGCGGGCGGCGCTGCCGGCGGACGCCGAGTTGCTGCTGCCGGTGCTCCTCGCCGACCTGGATCTGGACTGGGCGGCGTATACCGGGCCGGATGCCTTGATCGCGGCGGGACGGGGTATCCGCGAACCGGTCGGTGCCCGTCTCGGGGTGACCGCCGTGGCGCACGCGGAACTCGTGGTCGTACCGGCTCTCGCTGTCGACCGCCACGGTCGGCGGCTCGGGCGCGGCGGCGGCTCGTACGACCGCGCACTCGCCCGGGTACCCGGTGCAACCCTGACGGTGGTGCCGCTGCACGACGGTGAGCTGGTCGAGGCGCTGCCGGCGGAGCCCCACGACCGTCGGGTGCGCGCGGTCGTCACTCCCGCCGACGGGGTGCGTACGCTTGACGGCGGCCCGGGAGCGGCGCACGGTGTCGCGCCCCACACGTCTGCTGGACGAACCCGGGGCGAATGACGCACCATTGGCACTCGAATACGTCGAGTGCCAACTGGCTGAGCCCAGATCCGGAGGAGAACGTGCCCACGTACCAGTACGCCTGCACCACGTGCGGTCAGCAGCTCGAGGCGGTGCAGTCCTTCTCTGACGAGCCGTTGACCGAGTGCCCGGCGTGTCAGGGGCGGCTGCGCAAGGTCTTCAACTCGGTCGGCATCGTCTTCAAGGGTTCGGGCTTCTACCGCACCGACTCCCGGGCTTCCGGTTCCGAGACGACCGCCGCCGGCACGGCCACCAAGCCAGCGAAGTCCGAGTCGTCCTCCGGTGACAGCTCCTCGTCCTCGTCGTCCTCTTCGGGGTCCTCGTCCTCGTCCGGGTCGTCCTCGGGCTCGTCGTCCTCCTCCGGGTCGTCCTCGGGGGGATCGGGCGGCGGCAAGGCGGCGGCGGCCAGTTCCACGTCCTGATCCCGGATTCCTTGATCTTGAGTCGATCAAGGCGGCTGCCATAGCAGATCGCGCCGACGGATGCGCGTTTTCCACAGGCCGGGCGGTTGTCCACAGGCGTCGGCCGTGGGTCGGCCGAGGCGGCCGGAACTGCCTAGCCTCCCGTACACGGGTGCCACTGCGGCGCTCGGGGACGGGAGGCGGCAGAGGCGATGGTCGATCCGGATTCCGCGCGGGCGTTGCGCCCGCTGCGCCAGTTCACTTCGCCCAGCGGGCGCACCCTGCTCCGGGCCGGTCTGGTCGCCGCGCTGCTCGGCCTGGCCGCCGCAGTCCTGCACACCCCGGCCGGATGCCCGCCGGCCGCCGTGCCCTCCGACGCACCATCGGTGGCAGACCGAACCCCGCCACCACAGACTCCACCGCCGTCAGCGGGGGCCCGAAACGGAGGGGGCTGACCCGCTCACCGACGGTGGGTACGACCACCACGGGCAGGTTCTGCTTCGAAGCCGTCCTGCCCGGCCATCGCAAGGCCGGCTGATGGATCGACGTCGTGGGGGTCTGGGCGAGCCACCCGAGGTCAGTCCCAGTGCGGGGGGCGTTCGGCGAGCAGCCAGTCGTCGTTGCCACCCGACCGCTCGCCCCAACCACGGTCGGTGTCGTCAGAGGTCTGCTCGGGCAGCACCACGAAGTCTTCGCTCAGGTCGACGGCGCGGTCATCGTCTCCACGTGCGCCGTGCGTGCCAGGGTCCTCGGTGCTCACGAGCGGCAAGACTAGCGCAGCCGACGGCGGTGGACCGGGCCATCGGCGGCGGCGACGCCGGCCAGGCCGGCCGGACCGCCGACCGTGGGCGCGCCGGCCAGAAGCGACCGAGCCGCCGGTGGCGTTGGTAGCGTCGGACGGCGTGACGACCCCCAGCGGTGGCAGCACCCCGGACGACTACTGGCGACGGCCCGACACCGGTGACGACGCGGTGGGTACTACCAGCGAGAACGACGGCCCGCCGCCGGCCGGGCAGACCGGTCCTGCGCCAACAGGCGGTACCTCCAGCGGATACGCCGGCCCGCCGCCGAGCGTGCCGCCCCCGGCGGGTTGGCGTCCACCCGTACACCTGCAGCCGGCGGCGCCGCGACAACTGCCACCGCAGGACATGGCCGGCCTGGATGCGGCCGAGCAGCGCTCGCAGCGGGTCACCTACGGCTTCGGGGCTGCGGCCGGCGTGGTGCTTCTCGTGCTGCTCTGTCTGCTCTGCTCGCGAGTCATCTTCTGATGCCATCCCCGGGGCAGCAGCGGCGAGCAGCAGCTCAGAGGGTGGTGCCCCAAACCGTCTCGGCACCGGAGTGGCCGGTCAGGTAGACGTAGACCAGGGCGGCAATGGAAAGCCCCACGGCCGCTACCGCCAGCACCGGGATGACCAGCGCGGGCAGTTGCGGCACCCGGGGGTGCCCACTCGTCGCCACGAGCAGCAGGATGGCCACGATCCCGAGCGGCACCACGACGCGTAACAGGATGTCACCGTAGCGGGAGTGCTCGAAGATCTGATCGAGGATCGGCCCCTGGAAGCCCCGGGCCACCAGCGCGTCGGTGAGTGCCTCACCCGACTTGACCGCGACGTAGGCGGTCACCGGCGCGGCCACGGCGAGGAGGCCCAGGGCCCAGTCCAGCCGGTGCCGCCACCGTGGTAGCCCCACGTACGCGATGGCCAGCACCGCCAGCAGCGGCACGAACACGACGACCGCGTGGATTACCAGGACGTGCACCGGTAGACCCAGGATCTCCTCGAACATCGAACCCTCCAGGTGGATCATGGTCAGGGGTGGTCAGCCTATGGTCCGCCGATCGTCCCCAGGCTCTCGACCGGTGACACGCGCGCCGCGTCGATCGGGTTCATTTTCTGGGCCATACTCCCGATCTTGCCTGGCTGTGTCGGTGGCCACCCGGAGCGGGCGACAGTTGTCGATGCGGGTCGGGCGTGTTGTCATTGCCCAATGTCCGGTGCCGAGGAGCTGCTGCGGTCGAGGGGCCTGCGTGTCACGCGGCCACGCCTCGCGGTGCTCGACGTGCTGGCCGGCGGCGGCCACCTGGAGGTCGACGAAATCACCCGGCGGGTTCGCGAACGCCTCGACTCGGTCTCCACCCAAGCGGTCTACGACGTGCTGGGCGCGCTGTCCCGGGCCGGACTGTCGCGCCGGATCGAGCCGGCGGGCAGTCCCGCCCGTTATGAGGCGCGGGTGGGCGACAACCACCACCACGTCGTCTGCCGGGGCTGCGGCGAGATCGCCGACATCGACTGCGCGGTGGGCAGCGCCCCGTGCCTGGAGCCGAACAGCGCGCACGGGTTCGAGGTGGACGAGGCCGAGGTGACCTTCTGGGGCCTCTGCCCGGGCTGCCGGGCCCGCCGCTCCGCCGACGTCTGACCAGCGGCACCGGCGGCACGTGACCGGCGAGGGCGGCCCAACCGTGGCACTCTTGAGCGGTGGACTCCGATGACCTCGGCCTTTTCGGTCCGGGTTCGGTCACGTGGAAGGTGCACGAGGAGCCGATCCTGATCGTCGCCGGCCTGCGCTCGCTCTACCTCCAGGCGTTGCACCCCCGGGCCATGGCCGGGGTCGCGCAGAACAGCAACTACCGCACCGACGCCTGGGGCCGACTGCTCCGCACCGCGACCTACGTGGAGACCACCGTGTACGGGACCACCGCCGAAGCGGAAGCTGCCGGCGCCCGACTGCGCCGTCTGCACGACCGGATGCGAGCCACCGACAGGCTCACCGGTGAACAGTTCCGGATCGACGAACCGGACCTGCTGCGGTGGGTGCACGTGACCGAGGTCGAGTCGTTCCTGAGCACGGCCCGACGCGCCGGACTGCCGCTGAGCGACGACGAGGTTGACGGCTACTACACCGAGCAGCGCCGCGCCGCCGCCCTGGTCGGCCTGGACCCGGCCACCGTCCCGGGGACCGCCGCCGAGGTCGCGGACTACTACGAGGCCGTACGGCCACAGTTGCGGATGACCCGGGAGGCCGCCGAGACGGCGGTGTTCCTCACCGCCCCGCCGCTGCCGTGGAAGCTCAGCCTGCCGGTCCGGTTGGGGCTCACTCTGGGCCCGCCACGCTGGGCGTACCTGGGGATCGCCGGCACCGCGTTCGCGCTGCTGCCGGGGTGGGCGCGTCGGATGTACGGAGGTCTCGGTCTACCGACCACCGCGCTGTCGGCGGACCTGAGCGTGCGCGCGCTGCGGCTCGCGTTCGCCGCCGTCCCCCGCCGCTACCTGGAGGGGCCGTTGATACAGGCAGCCAAGGAGCGGGCCGCGCGGCACACCGCCGCCTCAGTGGCCGGCTGACCTGACCCTCGGCAGGGCCGATCAGCCGCCGGCGGGCCGGTCCATGGCCGCCCACGGCTCCTTGCCCGGGGCCTGCGCGCCCGTCGGGCAGTGCCGCCGGAAGTCGCACCAGCCACAGCGCGGGCCGGGTGCCACCGGGAAAGCCTCGTCCGCGTCGGCGCCGTCGGCGACTGCCCGCTCGGCGGCCATGATGTCGCGGGCTGTCTCTTCCGCGCGGGTCAGTTGTCGGGCCAGCGACTCGACGCTGTGGTCGTGGCCGGCGACCGTGCCGGTCGGCAGGTGGTGCAGCTCCACCCGGCGGCACGGCCGACGGAACACACGCTCGGCGGCGTAAGCGTAGAGCGCCAGCGCCTGCGAGCCCCGCGCGTCGTCCGTGTCCAGCCCGGTGCGGCCGGTCTTGTAGTCGACGATGACCAGCTCCGGCCCCTCGGGGCCGGGCCGCGAGTCGATCCGGTCGGCGCGACCGTTGAAGGCCAACACCGCGGTCTTGACCGCCACCACCCGCTCCACGCCGAGCGGGTCGGAATCCGGCTCCAGCGTCTCGACGTACGCCTCCAGCCATCCCAACGCCCGCCGGTAGGCGGCCCGCTCCTGCTCATCGTCGCGGTAGCCCTCACGGACCCAGGTGCCCTTGAGCAGCGTGGCCAGCGCCTCGGGACGCCGCCGGTCGGCGGGCAACGCATACCAGTTCTTCAGGGCGGTGTGCACGCTGGCGCCGAGCGAGTTGTGCGCCCACGGCGGGCCCTTGGGTGGGGCGGGCCGGTCGACGTAGGAGTAGCGGTAGCGACGCGGGCAGTCCGCGTACGCGCCGAGCTTGCTCGGGGTGCAGACGAACAGCCGCTCCGGCATGCCCTCGAAGCCGAGCTGCTCGGCGTCACCGGCGCGCTGCCGCGGGGCCCGGCCGCCGGCGGCCGGCCGCCCCGCTGATGAGGATCGTCGCACGCCTGCGATCCTGCCATCCACCTCCGACATCGCGCGCGTGCCGTCAGGCCATGTTCACGTACTGCGTGACGAAGGCGGCCACCGCGTCGGCGATGAGCTGCACGGCGATCGCGGCCAGCAGCAGGCCGGCGATCCGGGTCAGCACCTCGATCCCGCCCGGCCGGAGGATCTTCACGATGCCGCCGGAGAAGCGCAGGACGATCCAGACGGCGACCATCACGGCGAGGATCGCCACGGCGATGGCGCTGAACTCTCCCAGCCCGTCGGCCTGCTGGACGAAGAGCATGGTGGCCACGATGGCACCCGGGCCGGCCAGCAACGGCGTGCCCAGCGGCACCAGCGCGATGTTGGAGGTGACCTGCTGGCTCGGGTCGTCGGCCTTGCCGGTCAGCAGCTCCAGGGCGACGAGCACGAGCAGCAGCCCACCGGCCGCCTGCAACGCCGGCAGGTCCACGTGCAGGTAGTCGAGCAGGGTCTGCCCCGCCACCGCGAAGATCACGATGACGCCGAGCGCCAACGCGACGGCCTGCCAGGCTGCCCGGTTGCGGTCGCGGGCGGGCAGCGGGCCGGTCAGCGCCAGGAAGATCGGCATCATGCCCGGCGGGTCGGTGATCACCAGCAGGGTCACGAAAACCTCGCCGAACAGCTTCAGATCCACGTGAGCAACCTAGTCGCGCCGCGATGGGCGAAATACCCGGATCAGCCTGAAGCGACCTCGGTCACCCCCTCGGCGACGATCCGCTCGTACGCCTCGACGCTGGTGCTAAAAGCGCCGAGTTGGACGGTCTTGTGGGTGCCGTGAAAATCCGAGGAGCCGGTGACGAGCAGACCCAGCTCGGCGGCGAGCGCCCGCACGTGTTCCCGCTCGGCCGGGCTGTGGTCCTCGTGGTCCGTTTCGAGCCCGGCGAGCCCGGCGGCGGCCAGCTCGGCGATCAGCTCGTCGGGCACCACCCGGCCACGTCGGGTGGCTCGCGGGTGGGCGAAGACCGGCACACCCCCCGCCTCCCGGACCAGTCGAACGGCCCGGAACACGTCGATGTCCTCCTTGGGCAGCCGGTACCGCTCGCCCAGCCAGTCCGGGCCGAACGCCTCCCGGACGCTGTCGACCAGGCCGGCGCGGATGAGTGCCTGCGCGATGTGCGGACGTCCCACGGTGCCGCCACCCGCGCCGGCCAGGATGTCCGGCCAGTTCACGTCGATGCCGTCGGCCTGCAGGAGGCCGACCATCCGTTCGCCACGCTCTTCCCGGGCGGCCCGGACCCGCGCCAGCTCGGCCACCAGCTCCGGGTGGTCCGGGTCGAACAGGTACGCGAGCAGGTGCAGCGGCACCGCCGGCTGCGCGCCGGACCAGCGACACGACAACTCGGCACCCCGGATCAGACGCAGACCTGGCGGCAGCGCGCCCACGGCCGGCGCCCAGCCGGCCGTGGTGTCGTGGTCGGTGATCGCCAGCACGTCCAGCCCGGCGTGAAAGGCCGCGCCGACCAGCTCGGCCGGGGTCAGCGTGCCGTCGCTGGCCGTCGAGTGGGCGTGCAGGTCGATCCGGGGGGCGGAGCCGGTACGCGAGGTCACCGCCCGACGTTACCGAGGAAACAGCGAGCCCGGTTCACATGGGCCACCCGGGGTCAGAAGCCCTGCACCAGGATCGGTCGCTCTCCGGCTGGCACGCCGGGCACCGCAGCGGGGCTGGCGGGCTTACCCGCCCACACCCGGCCGACGTCGACCCGGACCAGTTCGCCGGTGCCGTCGAGGTAGGAGGCCTCGGTCTCGTCGCTCCACACGACCGCACCGGTCATCGGCGGCCCGGCCGCAACGGCTGTCGCACCCGGCCCGAGCCGCTGCAGGTCGACCAGCAGGGACCGATCGGCCGTGCCGCTCTCACCGTTGACCAGCAGCCACCGCCCGTCCGGCGAGACCCCACCGATGCCGTCCCGGCCCAGGTCTGGACCGCAGCCGGTGCGTACCGGGTCCAGACGACGCGTCGGGGTGAGGATGGCGAGGCAGGTCCGGCCCGGATCGGTCGTGGTGACCTGACCGACGAGCCGTCCGTCGGGCAGCCGCCCGTAGACGTTGAGGCTCTTCCGGTCGAGGGCCTCGGGCAACGGTCCCGCACCGGGCCGCCAGAGGGTGTGACCGGCGCTGGCCGGGTCGAGTTGGACCAGCACGCTGTCATCGACGAACCGGACAGGCTCCGCCGTCGCCGGAACCGGGGTGCGCACCGCCCCGATGAGTTGGGTGCCGACCACGCCCGCCACCAGGAGATCGTCCCCGTCGCGCCAGGCCACCTGAAGGCTGTCCGGGGCCAGGACGATCGCGCCGGCGCCGGCCAGCAACACCTGCACCAGGCCGTCGTCCTGCACCACCCACAGGGAGCGTCCTGCGGTGCTCGGCGCGCCGACCACCAGCCAACCGCCGCCGCTGGGCAGCGGCTGGACGTGTTCGGCCGGCCCGACATCGGGCAGCACCAGCCGCCGTCCGTCGGCGTTGACCAACGTCTCGCTGAAGATGAGGGAGGTCGACGTCTTGGGCGAGGGGGCCGAGCCGGGAACGCTGGCCGTCGGGAGCGGTCGGTTGGTCGGGTCCGGGTCGCCGATCACGACGATGGGTGAGCCGTCCCGCCTGGTCTCGGCACCGAGCTGGGCCATGCCGGCGCTGAGCAGCACGGTGGTGACCGCCGCGAGGGCGAGGCCGGCGGCGCTGCGTCGACGCCGGACACGGTTCGCGCGGCGGATGGCCTGGCCGGCCGGATCGACGCTCAGTGGGCGGGCAACGGCGACCTGGTGCGAGAGTGTCTCCCGCACCGCACCTTCCAGCTCGTCAGGCCGCACCTGGTATGAACGCTGCGGGCCGTCCGTCAGGTTGTCGCGCCGGCCCGGGAACTGACTCACTGCTGTTCCCCGGAGCCCGTGCCGACGGGCACGGCCGCCGGGGCGGTGGGCAGCACGACCTGCGGGGTGATCGCACGCGGAACGGCGGGGCGCGGCGCGGCCGGGCGGGGCGCGGGTCGGCCAGCCGCCCGTTCGGGACGGGGTGTGGCAGCGGCACCGGTCGCCGGGACTCGCCCGGTCCGGGAACCCGAGCCCGTCGTCCGGCCGGCGGCACCGGTCGCGGCCCCTGCACCGGCGGCAGCGGCCGACCGGCCGGCGATGCCGGCGGCGGCCGCGAGCTCCGGTGCGTCCGCGCCCAGTCGCCGACGCAGCGTGGCGAGCGCCCGGGACGCCTGGCTCTTCACCGTGCCCGGTGAAATGTCCAGCATCGCGGCGGTCTGCGCCTCCGACATGTCCTCGTAGTAGCGCAGCACCAGCACTGCCCGCTGCCGGTTGGGCAACTCCCGCAGATGCCGCCAGAGCAGGTCACGGTCAAGTTGCTGCTCGATCTCGTCGACGCCGGCCCGTTCGGGCAGGACCTCGGTCGGGCGCTCGCCGTGCCAGCGCCGCCGCCACCAACTGGTCGACGTGTTGACCATCACACGCCGGGCGTACGGCTCGACCGCCTCGATTCCGCCGAGCCGCTTCCACGCGAGGTAGGTCTTGGTCAGCGCCGTCTGGAGCAGATCCTCGGCCGTAGCCCAGTCGCCGGTGAGCAGGTAGGCGGTGCGTAGGAGCGCGGCGGAGCGGGCCGCGACGAACTCGCGGAACTGCTCCTCCAACGAGTCCTTGCTCGCCACCGCCCACCTCCACACCCCTGCCGTCCTGGCAGAGTGCCACGTCAGGGGCGCTCTGGTCCATGACGAAAGGTGCGCACTTGCTCCGATGTTCGGTCGAAAACCTTCACGCCCCGTCGTCGGCCTTGGCCTCGTCGGCCTCCTTGCCGAGCCGCGCCTCGACGGCCTGAGGCTCGTACATCTCCTCGACGACGCGCAGGTAGAGCTCGTTCGGGTTGGGCAGGTTCTTGATCTCGCGAAGCGCCTGCTCCTGGCCGGCGGACTCCAGCACGAACGTGCCGTAGTTGAGCGCCCGACCGGTCGGGGTCTGCTCGTACTTCATGTCGGTGACCCGGACCAGCGGCATCATCGCCACCTTGCGGGTGACGATGCCGTTGACCACCATGACCCGCTTGTTGGTCAGAATGAACCGGTCATACCACCAGTCGGCGACCTTCCACGCCACCCAGCCCATCACCGCGAACCACAGCAGCACGGCGATGGTGGTCAACGCGCCGACGTCCTGGCCGGCGAGGAAGCCGGAGAGGTAGCCGAGCACGAAGGTCGCCGCGACACCGATCAACAGCGGGTTGGTGAGGTGGATCCAGTGTCGCTTCCACTCGCCCCGATAGCGCTCGGTGGGGAAGAGGTAGCGAGCCACCAGCGAACTGGGCTCGTCTTCCAGGGGCAGCACCCGCCGAGGGGTCGAGCCGGTCGCGTCGGCGCGCAACCCGGCCAGCTCGTCCTCGGAGATCTGCGGCGGCTGGTAGCTGGCCTCCGGATCACGGATCCACCCCCGACCGGAACGACCCTGGCCGGCATAGCCGGGCCCGTCGCCATAGCCGACGTCGTCCGAAAGGGACGGACCGTCGGACAGGCCGGGACCGGCCCCGTAGCCCGGGCCGTCATCAGGCCCGATCCGCGGGATCGGCTCGGTGTCTCGCTCGCGACGTTCCCGGTCGGGGTCGTCCGGGTCGAAGGGTGGACCGGAGGGGCTGCCCATCGGCGGCTAGGCGACGAGGCTGGTGAAGAAGTCGCCAAACCCCTGGGCGATATCCATGATCCCGCCGCCGAGCGACTTGAACACGTCCGCCGCCGAGTTTGGCCGGTAGGCGACGAAGAAGATCAAGAATGCGATTCCGGCCCAGGTGAGGACCTTCTTGACCATGGCGGGCCATCCTCTCGCGCGGCGCCGGGTCCCATTACCGCAGCGGCACCCAGAGTATCAGTGTGGTGTCGTACAGTGAATATCTGCGTCCGTTCTCCGTCAATCCGGAAGAGTTGTCAAGCTCTACCGGGTAGATACGGGGACGGTGCGCCGTACACGAGCTCGGGCGGAGTCCACTCGGTCAGGTCGTGTAGCACGACGTCTTCCGCGAGCAGGTGACCCGCACTCGCCGGCCAGGCTATCGCATGGAGCCACATTCCCCGAGCCTCGCCGGCGTACGCGCTTCGATCCGTTGGTGAATTCACCAACCACAGTGGAGTAGGGTGCCCGCCGACCTTGATCTTCGCCTGTCCGACGTGGTCAGGGTGACCCGACCCCGGGTCGGTCAACGCGTCCACCAACTCCGGTCCCGGATCCGGGCCGGTCAGACCGGCGAGCCGGGTGCCCAGGCCGACACCGGGTTCCTCGGCCACGAAGACCAGATCGGCCGGACCACCACCGAGCGGCGCCGGGCCTGCGCAGGCCACCACTGTCGCCCGCACGCCCGTCCGGTCGTCCCCGGCGTACGCCACGCCGGTGAGTGTCCAACCGGGCGGCAGCGGCCACGGGCACCACAACGGCGTCACCGGCGGATCGCCGGTCGCGGTGATCCGTTCCACCACGCTCGCCACGATGTCGGCTCCGATGTGCTCGGGCACGTGCAACGGCGGCACCGGGCCGCAGCGCACACACCTCGAGTCGGTGTTCATCAGATCCGGCGCCCTTACCGGGCCCCCGCATCTCGGACAACTCACCGCGACACTCACATCCCCACCGTCTCCCCGGACCGTCGGCACGTCAAGCCGGAACGTCCGATTCGGCACCGTACGTGGGTCAGTCCGGCGGCGTACCGGCGTGCGCACGGATCCAGGCGTGCATGGCGATTCCGCTGGCCACGCCGGCGTTGATCGACCTCGTTGAGCCGTACTGGGCGATGGAGTAGAGCTGGTCGCAGGCGGCACGGGCCGGCGCGGAGAGACCGGGCCCCTCCTGGCCGAACAGCAGCACGCAGTCCCGCGGCAGGGTGCCGGTCTCCAGCGGACGCGACCCGGGCAGGTTGTCGATGCCGAACACCGGTAGCTGCCGCTCGGCCGCCCACGCGACGAACTCCTCGATCGTCTCGTGGTGCCGTACGTGCTGGTACCGATCGGTCACCATCGCGCCGCGTCGGTTCCACCGTCGCCGTCCGACGATGTGCACCTCGGCGGCGTTGAACGCGTTGGCGTTGCGCACCACAGTGCCGATGTTGAAGTCGTGCTGCCAGTTCTCGATCGCGACGTGGAAGCCGTGCCGGTGCCGGTCCAGGTCGGCGACGATCGCCTCGTGCCGCCAGTAGCGGTAGCGGTCGACGACGTTGCGCCGGTCCCCCTCCGCCAGCAGTTGCGGGTCGTAACGGCTGTCGTCCGGTGGGTCCCCCGGCCAGGGGCCCACGCCCACCTCGAGCTGGTCGTCGGTCACGGTCATCAGAGGGTACGGACCGCGTCGGCGCCGGGCGCGGCGACCTGCCGGTCAGCCCAGGTCGAGGGCGGCACCGAGCCGGTCCAGGAAGCGCCGGTCCGCCGGGCTGGCCGGTGGGTCCACCCGGCGCGCGCCGGTGCCGGGCACCGCGCGACAGACCCGGGCCGCGACCGACTGCACCCACTGGCGGTACGCGGCCGAGTCGGCGGGGTCGGCCCGTCGCCGGAGGACCCGGCTCGCCGCACGGCAGGCGGCCAGCAGGTCCACCAGGTCGGTGAGCCGCTCGGTGGGTTGCGGGGTGCCGTCGTGGCGGGCGTAGATCGTGGCGACCACCGCACGGACCAGGTCGCTGTCGGAGGCTCGGCCCGCGGCCACGGCATCCAGGCCGGCCAGGCCGGCCATCACTCCACGCTCCGTCCGCCCAGGACCGGGTGCCGCGGCGGCCACGAGAACCCGACCGGGCAGGCCGGTGAGCAGATCCCACTCGGCGGCGGAGTAGACAGCGGTGGTCAAGGGTGCGGCTCGGCGGCCGGCAGAGGACGGCTCTCCCGCTACGGAGTGGCTCATCGGAACCTCCGGCGTCAGCATATGCCCCGCGACGGGCACAGGACCCCTTCCCCAGCAGACCCGCGGTGGGGAAAGGGCCCTGTGTTCGTCGACGGTCGAGCCCGCCGCGACTGTCAGCGCGGCTCGGGGAAGCTGGGTCGCTCCGGATCCACTCCGTCGGGCACCGCGGCGGCCGCGTACTCCCGCTTGGGAACCATGACCTTGCGTCGGAAGACGCAGACCATCGTGCCGTCCTGGTTGTAGCCGCGGGTCTCCACCGACACCACGCCCCGGTCGGGTTTCGAGCCGGACTCACGCTTGTCCAGCACCGTGGTCTCGCCGTAGATGGTGTCGCCGTGGAAGGTCGGCGCCACGTGCCGCAGCGACTCGACCTCCAGGTTGGCGATCGCCTTGCCACTCACATCGGGTACGGACATGCCGAGCAGCAGCGAGTAGATGTAGTTGCCGACCACGACGTTGCGCTTGAACTGGCTGGCCGTCGCGGCGTAGTGCGCGTCCATGTGCAGCGGGTGGTGGTTCATGGTGAGCAGGCAGAAGAGGTGATCGTCGTACTCGGTGACGGTCTTGCCCGGCCAGTGCCGGTAGACCGCGCCGACCTCGAACTCCTCGTAGTAGCGACCGAACTGCATGCTGGTCCCTTCGACGGGCGGCGATGGAGTTCGGCACAGCATGCCTTACCGATGGTTAAGGCGACCGGCGGGGCGCGACGGCGGCGGAAATGTCACACCGGCCACTCGCCTGGGGGGAGACGCAATGAGCGGCGGGGCCCTCCCCGGCACCCGCCGCCCACGCTCTGATGTGAGGAATTCTGCCCTACGCCTGCGTAGGTTCAACAGAGATCGCGGTCACATTTATCTTTTTGTAACACTACTGTGAGTGACGAAGCAGAGGTTGATCAGCGATCTCTGCAGGCCGGATACCTCCTTGTCAAGGCCCAAGTTACCGATTCGTAGCGCTCAATCGCGTGGATCTCCCTGGAAACGCTCCCATCACCGCAGGTCACGCAAGTGCGTCATGCACTTGCGTTCCGCAGGTCGGGTGTGAACAGATGCGCATCGATGACCTGCGGCACCCCCCGGCAGCCCCGGGCACGTTTCGTGCCCCACCGCCCGGGAATTCGATACGGTCAGCCCTGGTTCTACGGGACGTAGATAAACCGCGGTGATCGGAGAGTGCAATGGCAACCGTTGAGCTGACCTCGACGAACTTCGACGAGGTGACCGGCAACGACGGCATCGTCCTGGTCGACTTCTGGGCCGACTGGTGTGGTCCGTGCAAGCGGTTCGCCCCGGTCTACGAGCGCTCCTCGGAGAAGCACCAGAACATCGTCTTCGGCAAGGTCGACACGGAGGCTCAGCAGGAGCTGGGCGCGAAGTTCGACATTCGGTCGATCCCGACGATCATGGCGATCCGTGACGGCGTCATCGTCTTCGCCCAGCCGGGCGCCCTTCCCGAGTCCGCGCTGGAGAACCTGATCGAGCAGGTCGAAGCGCTGGACATGGACGACGTCCGCAAGCAGCTGGCCGAGCACAACCACTGAGTCGTTCCCACGACGACACGCGAGGCCGGGCCCGATGCGGGCCCGGCCTTCGTCGTACCCCCACCGACTCCCACATGATCACCTGCCTGGTCAGGCCGAACTGGCCGTCGGAGGGACCCGAGGCCGTCGGTACATCCCGTATCGTCACGACCCGATGGAGAACCTGACCACCCGCGGGCGCGTGACCCGGCTGGGCGCGACCGCACTCGGCCTCGTCCTGCTCGTCGTCGGCACCTTCTGGGGCAGCGACGACGATTTCCCGTTCGGCCCGTTCCGGATGTACTCCACCTCCAACCCGCCGAACGCACCCGCACCCGACACCCGCGTCGAGGGGGTGAACAGTTCCGGGGTGGTGGTCGACCTCGACCAGAACGCGACAGGCATCCGCCGCGCCGAGATCGAGGGTCAGCAGGCCCGATACGCCGCCGACCCGACGCTGCTCACCGAGGTCGCCGACGCGTACGCCGAACGCCACCCGGACGCCCCCGCGCTGGTCGAGGTCCGCATCGTCATCCGCTGGCACGGCATCCGCGCCGGCCGACCGACCGGTCAACACACCGACCAGACCGTCGTCCGCTGGCAGGCCACCCGATGAACCGCTGGCTGACCGAGGCCGTACCCCGGGGCCGGGTGGCCGCCTTCCGCACCCTGATCTACCTGTTCGTCGCCGCCGATCTGGTGATCTTCACCCCCTGGGTACGCACCCGGGTCAGCGTGCCCGGCGACCTGTACCAGCCACTCCTGATCGGCCGCCTGCTCCCACTGCCGACGCCAACAGAGACGCTGGTGACGGTGATCTTCTGGGCGTTGCTGCTGCTCGCCCTCCTCGCCGCCACCGGCCGAGCGCCCCGGCTGCTCGGCTGGGCGGTGTGCGCGCTGTACCTGGAGTGGATGATCATCGCGATGAGCTACGGGAAGGTCGACCACGACCGGTTCGGGCTGCTCGTCGCACTGGCCGTGCTGCCCACCGCCGGTCGCGCCCGACACGGCGACACCACCCGCACCGAGGCCGGCGGCTGGGCGCTACGTGTCACCCAGATCGCGGTGATCTGCACGTACTTCCTGGCCGCCTTCGCCAAGCTGCGCTTCGGCGGTCTGGACTGGCTGACCGGCTCGGTCCTGGCCCGTGCGATCATCCGACGCGGCACCGACCTGGCGGACCTCATCGCCCAGGTGCCGTACCTGCTGATCGTCGCCCAGTTCGGCATCGTGGCGTTCGAGCTGCTGAGCCCGATGGTCTTCTTCCTGCCACCCCGCTGGCGACTCGCCATGGTCGGCTTCTTCTACTCGTTCCACGCAGTCACCATCGCGACCATCACGATCTCGTTCGCGCCGCACCTGGCCGCGATGACCAGCTTCCTACCGCTGGAGCGGGTGCGCCCGCTGGTCCGGGCACGCCGGCTGATCGGGCGTGCCCCTTCCGAGGCGACGACGGATGCTCCGGAACCGCGCCCGGCCGAGGTCGACCCGGTGCCGGCCGACCAGGGCCCGGTGGCAGCCGGCGCGGGGCCGGCGCTCGACGGTCAGACGCCGGTGGTCGGGCGACCGGTCGGGCCATAGAGCCGCTCCCGGGCCTCCTGAGGCAGGGAACAGGCCGCCGTGCCACCGGGAAGTCGGTGCCGGTTGCGCGCCACCCAGCGGTACAACGGCCAGGCCGCCACGCGTACCGGAGGAATCCGCAGGCCGGCGCCGGCGACCCGCCAGAGCGGACCACTCGCGGCGAGCAGCTTCGCGATGGCGTCCGGACCGGCCGCCCGCGAGCCGTCCGCGCCGACCCACTGGACGGCCTCCTCGCACTCGGCCACGGTGAGGCCGAGCGCGTCCAGGTCGGCGAACTGCCAGGGCACCACCCGTGCGGCGGTGGGGATGCGGCGCTCGATGAACTGCGCACAGCTCGTGCAGAACGCGCAGTCCCCGTCGTAGACGAAGGTCGACGTCTCCATGGTGTCCATCCTCCCCTCTCCGACCACCCGGACGCCCACCGGTGTACGGCGGGTCACTTGCGCTTGCCTCGTACACGTGTTCGAATAGTGGCCATGCGCTGGGACAACCTCACCGCTCCCCCGGTCGAGGGAGACCCCGAGCGGGCAGCGCCAGCGACGCCACCCCTGCCGCTGGCGCTGCCCGGCGCCGTCGCCCGCACCTTCGACACCCCCGAGTTCGCCGGGATGACCTTCTACGAGGTGCAGGCCAAGTCCATCCTCAACCGGGTGCCTGGGCAGTCCCGCGTCCCGTTCGAGTGGACGATCAACCCATATCGGGGCTGTTCTCATGCATGTCGCTACTGTTTCGCGAGAAATACTCACACTTATCTCGATCTCGACGCCGGTGCGGACTTCGACCGGAAGGTGATCGTCAAGGTCAACGCCGGTGAGCTGGTCCGGCGGGAGCTGGCCGCGCCGCGCTGGCGGGGCGCGCACGTGGCGATGGGCACCAACGTGGACTGCTACCAGCGGGCCGAGGGTCGCTACCGGCTGATGCCGCAGATCATCGGCGCCTTGCGGGACTTCGCCAACCCGTTCTCGATCCTCACCAAGGGCACCCTGATCCTGCGCGACCTGCCGCTCCTGCGCCAGGCCGCCGAGGTGACCAGTGTGGGCATCTCCTTCTCGGTGGGGTTCGTCGACGAGCACCTGTGGCGCACCGTCGAGCCGGGCACACCGCACCCACGCCGCCGACTGGACGCCGTCCGGGCGCTCGCCGACGCCGGCTTCTCCGTCGGCGTGCTGATGGCCCCGATCCTGCCCGGCCTCAGCGACAGCGACGAGTCGATCGAGGCAACGGTCTCGGCGATCGCCGCCGCAGGCGCGACGAGCGTGACAGCCCTGCCCCTGCACCTGCGTCCCGGCGCCCGGGAGTGGTATGGGCACTGGCTCGCCCGCGAGCACCCGCACCTCGTGCCCCGCTACCGCGAGCTCTACCGGGCCGGCGCGTACGCGCCGCAGACGTACCAGCGGGAGTTGACCGCGCGGGTGCGGATCGCCGCCCGCCGGCACGGGCTGCACCGCGGCGAGCGGGGCGACAACCGCAGCCTGCCCGAGCCGCCGCCACCGTCGGCGGCCGAGCAGCTGACCTTGCTGTAGTCGGAGCTACAGTCGGCTGGTGCGTACCGCTCAGCAGATCCTCGCCGACTCCGCCGTGATCGCCGTCGTGGGCGCGTCCCGCGACCCGTTCAAGGCCGCGCACGGCGTGCCGTTGCAGATGCAGCAGTACGGCTGGCGCATCATCCCGGTCAACCCGACCGTCGACGAACTGTTCGGGGAGCGGGCCTACAAGACCCTCGCCGACATTCCGCACCCCGTCGACCTGGTGGACGTGTTCCGACCGGCGGCCGACGCCGTGCAGGTGGTCCGGGACGCGGCGGCGATCGGTGCCCCCGCGGTCTGGCTGCAACTGGGCATCGTCTCGGCCGAGGCGCGGCGGATCGCCGAGGAGGCCGGCATGGACTACGTCGAGGACCGCTGCCTCATCGTCGAACGCGCCGCCGCCAACCTGACCCGCCTACCCTGACCCACCCCCACCCCCACCCCCACCCCCGCCCCCGCCGCGATCTTGCACTTACTGTCGCGACAAACCCGGCATGAGGGTCAATCGGACAACCGAAAGTGCAAGATCGCGAGGGTGCAGGGCGTGGACTTAGAGCTTGTACTCCTTGAGGAGACCTCGGGAGATGATGGTCTTCTGGATCTCTGAGGTGCCCTCGCCGATGAGCAGGAACGGGGCCTCCCGCATCAGCCGCTCGATCTCGTACTCCTTGGAGTAGCCGTAGCCGCCGTGAATGCGGAACGCCTCCTGGACGACCTCGGCGCAGTATTCCGAGGCGAGCAGCTTGGCCATCCCGGCCTCCACGTCGTTGCGCTGGCCGGCGTCCTTGAGCCGGGCGGCGTTGACCATGAGGGCGTGCGCGGCCTCGATCTTCGTGCCCATCTCGGCGAGCTTGAAGGCGATGGCCTGGTGCTTGGCGAGCGGCTGGCCGAAGGTCTTGCGCTGCTGGGCGTACTGCACGGCCAACTCGAAGGCGCGGATGGAGATGCCGCAGGCACGGGCGGCCACGTTGACCCGGCCCACCTCGATGCCGTCCATCATCTGGTAGAAGCCGCGGCCCACCTGGTCGGCGCCACCGAGGATCGCAGAGTCGGGCACTGTCACCCCGTCGAGCACCATCTCGGTGGTCTCGACGCCCTTGTAGCCCATCTTCTCGATCTTGCCGGGGATGGTCAGCCCGGGGGCGGTCTCGCCGAAGCCCGGCTCCTTCTCCAGCAGGAAGGTGCTCATGTTGCCGTACACCGACTCCGCGCCGGTGTCGGTCTTGACCAGGGTGGCCACCACCGAGGAGTACGCCCCGTTGGTCAGCCACATCTTCTGCCCGTTGAGCACGTAACGGTCGCCGTCGCGGACGGCCCGGGACTTGATCGCGGAGACGTCGGAGCCGGTCTCGGGCTCGGACATGGAGAACGCGCCGCGCACCTCGCCGGTGGCCATCTTCGGCAGCAGCCGAGCCTTCTGCTCGGCGGAGCCGTGCTGGGAGATCAGGTACGCCACGATGAAGTGGGTGTTGACGATGCCAGAGATCGACATCCAGCCCCGGGACAGCTGCTCCACCACCAGCGCGTAGGTGAGCAGCGACTCGCCGAGCCCGCCGTACTCCTCGTCGATGGTGAGGCCGAACAGCCCCATCTCGCGCATGCCGTCGAGGATGTCGGTGGGGTATTCGTCGGCGTGCTCCAGCCGCTGCGCGTGCGGGATGATCTCCTTGTCGGCGAAGTCCCGAACGGTCTCCAGGATCGACTGCTGCACATCGGTCAGGCCGGGCGTCTGGGCGAGTCGAGCCATCTCAGCCTCCGAGGATCAGCGCACTACTCATGGGTAACTGAACGCTGGGTCAGTATCGGCCCCTCGGGTCGACGAGGCCAAGGTGACCAGTCCACACAACCGCTGTGAAAAGGTTCACCGCTGCGGGTAGCGTCCGGCAAGAGGGACTTTTCCGGCACCGGCAGGAGGAGGACAGCTGTGAGCTACCCGCCGCCGTCGGGACTGCCCGAGGACGAGCCGCCGCCGTCACCCTACGAGCCACCGAAGGACCAGTCGCCGTACGCGCCACCGCCGGCCGGTCAGCCGCCGTCCGCGCCGCAGCCGGACCAGCCGGCGTACGAACTGCCAGCGGAACGCTCACCGTACGGACCGCCGGCGGGCGAACCGTCGCCGTACGGCCACCAGGGGCCGCAGCAGTCGGCGCACTGGAGCCAGCAACCGCCGTACCCCCCGCAGGGCCCCTACGGCCAGTACGGCCCACCGCCGTCCGGGCCGGGTCGGGGCACCAACGTGCTGGCGATCCTGTCACTGGTGTTCGCCTTCGTCTTTCCGCCAGCCGGCGTCGTCCTCGGCCACGTGGCCAAGCGGCAGATCCGCACCAACGGCGAGGAGGGCGACCAGCTCGCGACCTGGGGGCTGATCCTTGGCTACGTCTTCACCGGGCTCACCGTGCTGGCCTGCTGTGGCTGGCTGGCGCTGGTGGCCTTCAGCAACACCGGCGACAGCGGCAGCTACTGACGAACGGGCCGGTGCGGACCGGCACCGTCAGCGGAAGCGGGCCTCGCGGACGCTGTTGCCGCCGTCCACCACCAGCATCTGCCCGGTGATGTACGAGGCAGCCGGCGAGCAGAGGAAGCTGATCGCCGCGGCGACCTCGTCCGGCGTGCCCGGTCGCCCCACCGGGGTGCCCAGTCCCTGCTTGATCTCGGCCATGGTGGACGCCGCGGTGTAGATGGTGCCCGGTGCCACCGCGTTGACGGTCACCCCGTCGGCGATCATCTCCATGGCCAGGGCCCGGGTCAGCCCGACGACCCCGGCCTTCGCCGCGGCGTACGCGGCCTCGGTGGGCAGGGCGTTGACCGGGCCGGCCGTGGCCGCCAGGTTGACGATCCGACCCCAACCCCGCTCGGCCATCCCCCCGATGAACGCCCGGCTGCACAGGAACGCGGTGGAGAGGTTGCGGTCGATCTCGCCGCGCCACTCGTCGTAGGTCAGCTGCGCTACCGGCCGCAGCACCCCCTGGCTGGCGCGACTGGCCAGGCCGGCGTTGTTGACAAGCACCTCGACGTCGCCCAACTGCTCGGCGACCGCATCGGCCAGCGCGCCGACCTCGGACTCGTCGGTCAGGTCCGCGACGAAGCCGGTCACCCCCAGCTCGGTCGCCCGCTCGTGGATGCGTCGGGTGGTGGAGACGATGGCCACCCGCGCGCCCAGGTCGGCGAGTCGCCGGGCGGTGGCATAACCGATGCCGTCCGGGCTGCCCGCCCCGGTGACCAGGGCGACCCGCCCGTCGAGGCGCATGGTGACCGGGTCGGTGAGCGCGACCGGCTCGTCGGGGCCGGGACTGCCCGCCGGGGCGGCCGTCCGGGCGCGCCGGGCAGCGCCCGGGCGGCTGACGTCCCGTCGGGGTCGACTGCCGGAGCGGTCCGCGGCGCGCGCGTCGTATGCCATGTCAGGGATCCTGCCCGTTACGACCGGCCCGAGCAACGCGGCACCCGGAAGCAGGGGCGTCGGGTTTGGGCGGCGCTGGCTACCCTGTCTCCGCACCCCAACCCGACGGAGAGTTCGCATGACCAATCCCCCGCCGCCCGGCAACTGGAGCGATCCCACGTGGTCGGCCCAGCCGTCGAGCCCCGCACCGGACCCGACCCTGGTGGCCGGTCAGCCGGTGCCCGCGCAACCTGGCCCGGTCGACCCGTACGCCCCCGGGGCGTACGCCCCGGACCCGTACGCCCCGGTCGACCCGTACGCCGGCGCGAAGCAGTCAGCGGCCCAGCCGATGCCCGGATACGCCCCGCCCGGATACGCCCCGCCCGGATACGCCCCGCCCGGTTACCCGCCGCAGTACCCCGGCTACGGCTACCCGCAGCCCCCGAAGACCAACGGGATGGCCATCGCGGCGTTCGTGCTGGCCCTGATCGGTTTCACGTCCTGCATCACCGCGCCGATCGGCGCGATCCTCGGCCACGTGGCGCAGAAGCAGATCCGGCTCAGCGGCGAGGGCGGGGCGGGGATGGCGAAGGCCGCCATCATCGTCGGCTGGATTCTCACCGGGTTCCTGGTGCTGGTGATCGCCATCTACGCCGCCGCGATCATCTACGCGATCGCGACGAGCGACAACAGCAGCAGCAGCTACTGACCGGCCCGCGGGCGGGCGGGCGGGCCGGCGTACCGCCGATTGTCGGGCCGGACCGACAACCGGCGGCGGTCGTCCCGGCCCGGCCGGTCACTCCGCCGGTGGGGTGAACGACGAGGTACGGCTCATCCCGGCGGCCCGGCCCTTGGCGGCGACCACCAGCGCCATCTTGCGGGACGCTTCGTCGATCATCTCGTCGCCGAGCATCACGGCGCCGAGCCGGCCGCCGGCCTCCGAGGTGTAGTGCTCGTACGCGTCGAGGATCAGCTCGGCGTGGTCGTAGTCGGCCTGCGCCGGCTGGTAGACCTCGTTGGCGGCGTCGATCTGGCCCGGGTGCAGCACCCACTTGCCGTCGAAGCCCAGCGCGGCCGAGCGCTTGGCCACCTCGCGGAACCCGTCGACGTCGCGGATCTGCAGGAACGGGCCGTCGATGGCCTGCTTGTCGTGCATCCGCGCGGCCATCAGGATCCGCATCAGGATGTAGTGGTACGGGTCGCCCGGGTAGTCCGGGATCAGGCCGCCGACCACCATCGACTTCATGTTGATCGACGCCATGAAGTCGGCCGGGCCGAAGATGATGGTCTCCACGCGCGGCGAGGCGGCGGCGATGGCGTCCACGTTGACCAGACCCGCGGCGTTCTCGATCTGCGCCTCGATGCCGATCCGACCGACCTCCAGGCCGATCGTCTTCTCGATCTGGGTGAGCGTCAGGTCCAGCCACTGCACCTGGGCGGCGGTCTGCACCTTCGGCAGCATGATGCAGTCCAGGTTGGCACCGGCGCCCTCGACGACCTCGATGACATCCCGGTAGGTCCACGGGGTGGTCAGGTCGTTGACCCGGACCACCCGGGTCTTGCCGGCCCAGTCACCCTCGTTGAGGGCGGCCACGATGTTCTTGCGCGCGTCCGGCTTGGCCAGTGGGGCGACGGCGTCCTCCAGGTCGAGGAAGACCTGGTCGGCCGGGAGGCCCTGGGCCTTGCCGAGCATTTTCACGCTGGAACCCGGCACGGCGAGGCAGGACCTGCGGGGGCGACCGACTGCGGCCATGGATGTGCTCCTTCCAGCGTCCGGCGGGCATGCCGACGCCAACCTGACGACAGATCCGAAACCTTAACGATCCCAAAGGGCGTTGTGACGCCACGGTAACCTCGCGCCATGACCGGGGTGAATGGACCTGTGGAAGATCTCACTGGGCGCCGACTGGTGGTGGTGACCGGGGCCAGCTCCGGCATCGGGCTGGCCGCCGCCGTGCACCTGACCTGCCGGGGCGACCAGGTGGTGCTGGTCGGGCGGGACCCGGCCCGCCTCCAGGCCGCAGCCGAACGGGTACGGGAGAACTCCGGTGAACGTCCGGAGCTGTTCCGGGCCGACTTCGCGATCCTCGACGACGTACGCCGGCTGGCCGAGCAGCTCCGGGCCACGTACGACCGGATCGACGTGCTCGCCAACAACGCCGGCGCGATCGCGCTGCAACCACTGAGCACTGTCGACGGCTTCGAGATGTCGATCCAGGCCAACCACCTGGCCCCGTTCCTGCTGACCAACCTGCTCGCCGACCGGGTGGGCCGGGTCGTGGTGACCGCCTCCGGCGCGCACCGCTTCGGCGCACTCGACCCGGACGACCTGAACAAGCCACTGCGGAACTACCGGCCGATGGGCGCGTACGGCACCAGCAAGCAGGCGAACATCCTGTTCACCGCCGAGGCCGCCCGGCGCTGGCCGGACGTTGCCGCGTACAGCTTCCACCCCGGGGTGGTCCGCACCCGGTTCGCCAACGACAGCAGGCTGGTCGCGTTCGGCATGCGGTTCATGCCGTTCCGCAGCCCGGAGAAGGGCGCCGAGACCCTGGTCTGGTTGGCCAAGCAGGAGCGCTCCCGGCTGATCAACGGGGGTTACTACGTCGACCGTCGGCCGCGTCGACCGCTCCGCAAGGCGGCCGATCCGCAGCTCGCCGCCCGGCTGTGGGCGGCGAGTGCCAAGGCCGTCGGTCTCGATGACTGACCGGGCCGGTGTGCTGACACTCGTCGCGATCGTCGAGTTCGCCGTCGGGGCCGAGGCCGCCGGGCAGCGCTACGAGGACGCCGTGCTGGCCCTGCTCGAACGGCACGGCGGCCGGCTGGAGCGGCGACTGCGCGGCACCGACGGGCAGGCCGAGGTGCACGTGATCCGGTTCGACGGGCGGGCCGGCTACGAGTCGTTCCTCGCCGACCCGGACCGGGCGGCCCTGCGTACCGCCCTCGGCGAAGCCGCGCCGACGACCCGGGTCATCGAGGTGCACGAGGCCTGACCTTCGGCGGCGGTGGTCGCCCTCAGGGTGGAATCGACCTTTACCAAATGCCTCTTCCCTCACTTCATCACGGGGTGGCGGGCGAGAACAAGACTTGATCTTGAAGTGGCCGACAACCACCATCGAGGCATGGATTTCGATGGGACAGCCACCGCGCGCCGAGCCCTCTGGATCGGCGGCGGGCAGTGGGCCGGCAAGTCGACCGTCGCCGTCAACCTGGCCCTGCGATTCGGCCTGACTGCGTACCTCTACGACCGGCACGACGCCCGAGGGCACGACGACCGACGTATCGCCGACCGGGTCCGGCGCGGCGAACCTCCGGCCGGCCCAGATCCGGAAACGACCTGGGTCCGCACCGTGCCAACCCGAATGGCTGCTGAGACACTGGCAGATTTCCCCCGCCGCTTCGCGTGGGTGCTCGACGACCTCAGCGCACTGGTACCCGGCCGCCGGGTGGTGGCCGAAGGCTGGGGGCTGCGACCGGAGTTGGTGGCGCCGATCGTCGAATCGGTACGGCAGATGGTGGTGCTGGTGCCCACTGCCGAGTTCCGCGCCCAGCAGATCACCCGGCTGCCACGTGCCAGCGTCGCCGTGGCGAGCGTCAGCGACCCCGAACGGGCCCTCCGCAACAGGTGGGCGAGGGACGAACTGGTAGCGGCGGACTCAGTGGCGCAGTCTGAGCGGCTGGGCGTCCGGGTGGTCCAGGTGGACGGCAGCCTCGACGGTGACCAGCTGACCGACCTGGTCGCGGATCACTTCGCCGCGTACCTGTGACGGCCGTCAGCCGTCCAGCGGAATCGGGTCGGTCGGCAGCGCGCTGGGCGCCGCTCGGCGAGCGGCCCGACCGCCGCCGAGCACCACCACCGCCACGCCGGTCAGCAGCAACGCCATGCCGAGCAGCGCGTACGGGCGGGGTAGCTGACCCAGCCAGGCCCAGCCGAGCAGGGCCGCGCCGGGCGCCTCCAGCAGGATCAGCACGCTCACCGTGGTCGCCGGGATCTTCTTCAGCGCGTAGTTGAACATCGAGTGCCCGAGCAGTTGGGCGCCGGCCACCAGGGCCAGGATGGCCAGCCAGGTACGCCCGTCGAAGCCGGTCAGCCGTACGCCGCCGACCAGGCACAGAGACAGCAGGATCAGCGCGCAGATCCCGTAGCAGATGGTGGTGTAGGTGGTGGTGCTGATGCTGACCCGGGCCCGTTCCCCGAAGGCGGTGTAGACGGCGGCGAACATGGCGCCGATCAGCGCCAGCACGTCGCCGAGGACGGCCCGGCCGGAAACCCCCACGTCCACTCCGGTGGCGACCGCCGCGCCGCCGACCGCCACCGCGATGCCGATCCACACCACCCGGGGCAGCGGACGCCCCTGGGCACGCGCGATCAGCCCCTGCCAGACCGGTTGGGTGGCGACCAGGGCGGTGGACGTGGCGACCGAGGTGAGCTGGGCGCTCGGCACCCAGGTCGCGAAGTGCCCGGCCAGGGCGACCCCGGACAGGACGCAGAACAGTCCCTCCCGCCGGCCCGCGCCGACGGTCAGCCTGCGGAACTCGGCGCGGCGTCGGACCAGCGCGAAGGGGCTCAGCACGGCCACCGCGAGCAGGTTGCGCCAGAACGCGATGGCCAGCGCCGGGGCGGCGGCGTACGCGATCAGCGGCGCGGACGACGACACGGCGACCACGGCCAGCCCGACCGCGCCGGTGGTCAGCGGATCCAGGGACGGCCGGGGCGGAGGAGGGGGCACGGGACGTAATCCTCACACGTATGACGGTCGACACGGAGGGTCATCGCTCCGTTACGATCACGCAGGTTCGCGCCGGCGACCCCTCGACCGCCCGGAGGCGCTCCCCCATGCCCAGCTACCAGGCGGTGCTGTTCGACTTCTTCGGCACCCTGACCCGTTCGGTACAACGCGGTGTCGCGCACGTCGGCACCGCCGAGCTGCTCGGGTGTTCCACCGAGATCTTGACCGAGGTGCTGAACCGCACCTACTACGAGCGGGCCACCGGCCGGCTCGGCGACGCGGAGGCGACCCTGCGCTGGGTGTGCGCCCAGGCCGGCGTACACCCCAGCGACCACGCGGTACGGGCAGCGGTGGCGTCCCGGCACCGCGCGGTCCGCGCCGACACCTGGCTGCGGGCCGACGCGGTGCCGGTGCTGGCGGCTCTGCGCCAGCGCGGCCTGCGCACCGGCGTGATCAGCGACTGTACGCACGAACTGCCGGCCTTCCTGCCGCAGCTCGCGGTCGCCCCCCTGCTCGACGTACGGGTCTTCTCGGTGCAGGTCGGGCGGTGCAAACCGGATCCGACCCTCTACCTGACGGCCTGCAGGCGGCTCGGGCTCGAGCCGGGCGACTGCCTCTACGTCGGTGACGGCGGCAGCCAGGAGTTGACCGGCGCCGAGCGGGCCGGGATGACCGCCGTCCGGCTCGCCGCACCGGACCTGGCCACGCACATGGTGTTCAACGCCGACCGGGACTGGCGCGGCCCCACGCTCGGCACCCTGGGCGAGGTGCTCGCCCTCGTCGACGCCGACGCCGCGGTGGCGGGTGTCGGCGGTCGGGCCGGCTGATCAACCGATCAGCGGCGGCGGACCCGGTGCAGGCGGAACGGCTTACGGGTGGCCCGGACCGCCGGAGTCGCCCGGGGTGGCTCGGCCTGCGCGTCGGCCGGCAACTCCGCTCCGGCCAGCGGCGTACCGGCCGGGGCGAGGCGGTTCACCGCGCATCCGTCGGCAGCCCATCGGGCCACCAGGTCAGCGCTCGGACCGGGCGCGTTGAGGCGCTTCGCCGCCACCAACGGCGCGGTGACGTCCCACGCCTCGGTGCCCGGCTGCAACCGGCTCACCCGGGCCGGCCAGGTGACGATCCGACCTCCGTGGTCGCCACGCAGGGTGACCTGGGCCTCGGTCGCGTCGGCCAGACCCGGTGCGGCCTGCTCGCCCGGCCCGCTGACCACCAGCAGCGCGCCCTCCAGCGGGGCGCACCAGAGCGCGAGCGCCGGCCCGCCCGCAACGCTGACCCAGGCCACGGCGGCCTTCTTCATCGCCTCGTCGACCAGTGGGGTGCCCCCGGGGGCGTCCTCGTCCGTCACACCCGCATCCTCCCGCATCGACCCCTCCGCTCAGCCCACGAACGGCGGCACGGCGATCTCGCCGCGGGCCACCGGCACCACCTGGCCGGCGACCGTCGCGCCGACCGCCACCCCGTTCGCCGCGGTGACCGTGCAGGCCAACGCGGACGGACGGTTCATCTCCGCGCCCTGACGGACCGCGTACTCCGACCGCCCCTCGCCGGGCAGCAGACCACTCGCCACCAGCCAGACACCGAGGCCGAGCGCCGCCGAACCGGTCGCCGGGTCCTCCGGAACGCCGACCCCCGGCACGAAGACCCGGGCGTGCGCGGTTTGCGCGGCGGCGTCCCAGGAGAAGACGCTGACGTGCGACACCCCGTACCGCTGCGCCGCCGCCGGGTCCACCCGGGCGCGGGCCACCGACTCCGGACGCACCGGCAGGTACGGGAACTCCAGCCCGCAGCCGGCGACCCGTGGGGCGGGCCCGATGTGGTCGCCGTCGGCCAACCCGGCGATCTCCAGCAACGGCTCCGGGTCCAACTCCGGCCCGAGAGTCGGCGTGCCCCCGGTCAGCGTCGCCCCCGACGCGGTCACCTCGATCGGCAGCACCCCGGCCTTGCACTCCTGGGTGACCTGCCCCACACCGAACATGCCCCGCCTGCTGGCGGTGACCGCCGCGCCGACGCTCGGGTGCCCGGCGAACGGCAACTCCTCCACCGGGGTGAAGATCCGGGCCCGGTAGGTGACGCCGACCTGGGTCGGCGGCAGCACGAACACCGTCTCGGACAGGTTGAACTCCAGCGCGAGCGCCTGCATCTGCTCGGTGGCCAGCGCCTCCGCGCCGAACACCACGGCCAGCGGGTTGCCGGCGAAGGGGCGGTCGGTGAAGACGTCCACGATCTCGTAGGCCAAGGTCGACATGTTGATAAACACTAGGCGCTTAGGCTGGTGCCCGTGAGCACGCCGACCCGGGTCTACATCGCCCGTCTCGCCGGAGTCGCCGTCTTCGACCCGAACGGTGACCAGGTGGGGCGGGTTCGTGACGCCGTGGCACGGCTGCGGGCGACCAAACGGCCCCCGGAGGTGGTGGGCCTCGTCGCCGAGATGCCGATGCGCCGTCGGATCTTCCTGTCCATCAACAGGATCACGTCCATCGACGTGGACGCCGTCGTGCTGGGCTCCGGCACCCTCAACCTGCGCCGGTTCGAGAAGCGCCCGAACGAGCTGCTGGTGCTCCAGGAACTGCTGGACCGACGCGTACAGCTCGACCCGGGCGGCCAGCCCGGCGCCGTCGTGGACGTCGCGATGGAGTGCAGCCGGGGCGGCGAGTGGTCGCTGACCCGCGTCGCCGTACGGGAGCAGACCGGTCGACTCAGCCGCCGCGGCCACCTGCACCAGGTCGAGTGGGACCGGGTGCGCGGGCTCAGCGGCATCGCCGACAACCGGGGTACGGCGAACCTGCTCGCGGTGTTGGAGGACATGCGCCCCGCCGACCTGGCCAACGCGTTGCAGGATCTGCCCGACGCGCGGCGCAACGAGGTCGCGGCCGCGCTGGACGACGAGCGGCTGGCCGACGTGCTCAGCGAGCTGCCGGAGCACGACCAGGTGGAGATCCTCGCCGCCCTCGACCGGGAGCGGGCCGCCGACATCCTGGAGGAGATGGACCCGGACGACGCCGCGGACCTGCTCAACGAGCTGCCCCCACCCGAGCAGGACGTGCTGCTGGACCTGATGGAGCCGGACGAGGCCGACCCGGTACGTCAGCTGCTGAAATACACCCCGGGCACGGCGGGCAGTGTGATGACCTCGGAGCCGGTCATCCTGCCGCCGGACGCCACCGTCGCCGAGGCGCTCGCCCGGATCCGGGAGCCACAGCTCTCCCCCGCCGTCGCCGCGCAGGTCTTCGTGACCCGGGCACCGCAGAACACGCCGACCGGCCGCTACCTGGGCATGGTGCACTTCCAGGCGCTGCTGCGCGAACCCCCGGCCGACCTGCTGGGCAAGGTGGTGGTCAACGACATCGACCCGCTGCGCCCCACCACTCCGCTGCCGGAGATCACCCGCCGGATGGCCACCTACGACCTGGTTGCCATGCCGGTGATCGACCGGAACAACCGGCTGGTCGGCGCCGTGACGGTGGACGACGTGCTGGACCACTCGCTGCCCCGGGACTGGCGGGACCGCGACGCCCTGACCGCCTCGGGCACCACCGACCCCACGCTGGACGGCACGGATGGCTGACCAGCGGCGGACGGAGCGTCTCGACCAGCCACGCGAGCCCCGGGGCATCAAGCTGCCCAGGTTCGACGCGGAGGCGTTCGGTCGGTGGTCCGAGGGCATCGCCCGGGGCATGGGCACCGCGAACTTCATCGTCGTCATGACCGTGGTGATCGCGATCTGGTTCGTCTGGAACACGTTGGCCCCGGCGGACCTGCGCTTCGACCCGTACACCTTCACGTTCCTGACCCTGGTGCTGTCGTTGCAGGCCAGCTACGCCGCCCCGCTGATCCTGCTGGCCCAGAACCGGCAGGCCGACCGGGACCGGGTGGCCCTGGAGGAGGACCGGCGGCGAGCCACTGCGCAGAAGGCGGACACCGAGTACCTGGCCCGGGAGATCGCGGCCCTGCGGATCGCGCTGGGTGAGGTCGCCACCCGCGACTTCCTCCGCTCCGAGCTGGCCCGGCTGGCCGAGGAACTGGACGAGGTGGGGCAGCGCCGGCAACGACTGGAGCGCCGCCAGCAGGAGAAGGACAGCCGGCAGGAGCGGCGTGGCCAGCGGCCGACCGACGGCGTCGGACTGGAAGAACCCCGCGACGACCTGGACGGCGACTTCACCCGTGACGCCCGGCCGGACGGCACCGGCCCGCGCCGGTCAGAGAGCTGACCGACGGGTCATCGATTGGCTCACACCGCCCCGGGCAGCGGCGGCAACGGATGCCCCGCGACGTAGCATTGCGGGCATGTCAGCACCCGTGAGCACCGTCGAGGACGCGATCCAGGCCGCCCTGGCCACCGTCAACGACCCGGAGATCCGCCGGCCCATCACCGAGCTGGGCATGGTCCGCTCCGCCACGATCGGTGCCAGCGGTGTCGTCCGCGTCGAGCTGCTGCTCACCGTCGCCGGCTGCCCGCTGAAGGACAAGCTGCGTACGGACATCACCGCCGCCGTCGCCGCGGTGCCCGGCGTCACCGGCGTCGAGATCGACTTTGGCGTGATGACCCCCGAGCAGCGGCAGTCGTTGCAGTCGCAGCTGCGTGGCGGCGGCGCCACCGAGGAGCCCGTCATCCCGTTCGCCCAGCCCGGCTCGCGCACCCGCGTGTACGCGGTGGCCAGCGGCAAGGGTGGCGTCGGCAAGTCCAGCGTCACTGTCAACCTGGCGGCGGCGCTCGCCGCCCGTGGGCTCTCCGTCGGGGTCGTCGACGCCGACATCTACGGCCACTCGGTGCCCCGGATGCTCGGCACGGAGGCCCGGCCCACCCGGGTCGAGGACATGATCATGCCGCCGCAGTCGCACGGCGTGAAGGTGATCTCCATCGGCATGTTCACGTCCGGCAACGCCGCAGTCGTGTGGCGCGGCCCGATGCTGCACCGGGCACTGCAGCAGTTCCTGGCCGACGTCTACTGGGGCGACCTGGACGTGCTCCTGCTCGACCTGCCGCCGGGCACGGGTGACGTGGCCATCTCGCTGGCCCAGTTGCTGCCCAACTCGGAGATCCTGATCGTCACCACCCCGCAGACCGCCGCCGCCGAGGTGGCGGAGCGGGCCGGGGCGATCGCCCTGCAGACCCACCAGCGGGTGGTCGGCGTCATCGAGAACATGTCCTGGCTGGAGCTGCCGGACGGCTCCCGGATGGAGATCTTCGGCGCTGGCGGTGGTGAGGCTGTGGCCGAGTCGCTGAGCCGGACCATCGGCGCCCAGGTGCCGCTGCTCGGTCAGATCCCACTGGACACCCGGGTCCGCGAGGCCGGCGACGCCGGCAACCCGATCGTGCTGGCCGAGCCGGAGTCCCCGGCCGCTCAGGCACTCGGCACGGTCGCCGACCGGCTCGCCCTGCGCCGCGACTCGCTGCTCGGCAAGCCACTCGGTCTCAAGCCCGCCGGTCGCTGACCACCCGGCACACCGTCAGCCCGTCGGCCACTGTTGGCCGGCGGGCTGAATTGCGTCGTTGGGTGGTCCAGCCAGGCCGCCGCGACGGCGGCTGGCCGTCGGCGGGGCGCAGGCAGTCGACCGTCGGCCGGTGGGGGCAGGCAGTCGACCGTCGGCCGGCGGCCGGCGGCGGCAGGCAGTCGACCGTCGGCCGGCGGCCGGCGGCGGCAGGCGGGGGGCAGGCAGTCGGCGTGGACTGGCAGTCGGCGGGGACTCGCGGCCGTCTTGGACCGGCGGAGCCGATACCGGCGGGCAGGGCCGGCATGGTCAACTCGGGTTTCAGGAAGTCGGCCGCTCAAACGGCGTGGGATACCGCGAGTTCCGGGAACCCGAGTCGATCAAGCCGGTGCCCGGCCCAGGCGGGCACGAGCCGGCCGAATCCGGGCAGGCGGGACTCGCCGGTCGCGGGCACCAGCCGGTCGGGGTACGGGTCGGTCAGGTGGCGTCGTCGTAGCTGGCGCGGGGGGCCGGAGCCGAAGGGCTGCTCGTGGCCGTTCCGGACCGGGCCTCGTTCGACCGAAGGTCGGCGGCGTTGGCCACGTCCTTCAGGTCGTTGTGCACGCCGCTGACGTCCGCGCGCAGGTTGTCGTAGACGCCCTGCAACGGCTTGCGGATCGCCGCCTCGTCCTCCTCGCTGAGGAGGTGCTTGCGGATGAACGCCTTCGGGTGCAGGTCTTCCAGCTGGATGTCGGTGCCCAGCTCACGGCTCAGGTCGCCGGTGGCGTTGCGGGCCATGTTGCGCAGGTTGCGCACCAACCGCAGGCCGTCGGTGATCACGGCGGGGAGCCGGTCGCCGAAGATCAGCAGCGCCAGGAGCAGCAGCGCACCGATCTCCCACCAGTTCAGGTTGTCGAGCATCCCGCGGGCCTCCTCTCGGCGTCAGCAGCAAGACTACGCACGGCGGACGGCTTTCGGGCAAGGGGTGCGCCGCTGTTCACTTCGCTTCCGCGATGAGTCACTTCGCGTCCGCGGCGAGAGTTACCGAGGTGTTCTGCCGGGCGGAGCCCCGCCGATACTCGACGGTCACGACCGAGCCCGGCGCGTACTTGCGGACCAACGCGGTCAGATCCGTCGGCTCGGTCATCGGCCGCCCGTTGATCTTGAGGATCACGTCGCCGACCTTCAGTCCGGCGCCGTCCGCGGGGCCGGACGGCTCCACCTCGGCCAGCCGCAGGCCACCCCCGACGACCCCGGTCGGGCCGTCCGCCCGGGCGCCGATCACCGTACGCCGGGCCTTGCCGGTGCCGATGATGTCCTGGGTCACCCGCTTGGCCTGGTTGATCGGGATGGCGAAGGCGAGCCCGATATTGCCCGCCTCCTGTCCCTCGGCGACAAGTGACTTGATGGTGGAGTTCACTCCGACCACTCGGCCGGCGCCGTCGACAAGTGGGCCGCCGGAGTTGCCGTGGTTGACGGCGGCGTCGGTCTGGATGGCGGCGTAGTAACGCACCGGGCCGCCCGGCTCGCCGGCCTGCATCGTCCGGTCCAACGCACTCACGATGCCGGCGGTGACCGTGTTGGCCAGCGACAACGGCGAGCCGATGGCGAGCACGGGGTCGCCGACCGCCAGCGCGTCGGAGTCGCCGAACTCCACCGGTCGCAACCCGGGACGACTCACCTTGATCACCGCGATGTCCGACTCCGCGTCCTGACCGACGATGGTCGCCGGCGCGGTGCTGCCGTCGTTGAAGACCACCGAGGCCTTGCCGGTGCCGCCGGCCACCACATGGTCATTGGTGATCACATGGCCGTCGGCGGTGGCGACGAAGCCGGAGCCCTCACTGGTCCCGCCGAGGCTGCTCACCCGGACGGTGACCACGCTGGGCAGAACCCGTTCGGCGACCCCGGCCAGCGACTCCGGTTTGCGCTGCGCCAGCGCCGGCACCTCCGCGGGCGCACCGCCGAGGACCGCCGCACCAGCGCCGCCGCGCACGGCGAACGCGTAGCCCAACGCACCGCCGAGGGTGCCGGCCAGCAGCGCGGTGATCACGGGAATGAGCAACAGGTGGCGCAGCGTCGGCCGGCCCGGCGCGTCGGGGTCGGTGACCGGCTCGGGCTCGGTGCCGGGGGCCACCACCCCGGGCACCACCACCGCGGTCGGGGCCGCCGGGTTGCGCCAGGGGTCGGCGAGCGCGTCCGACCACCAGGCCGACGCGTCGGCCGAGTTGGGCCCGCCCGCAGCCGGCGCACCGTAAGACGCCGGCCCGACGGGAGACGCCGGCCAGCCCGGTGTCGGTCCGACGGGAGACGCCGGCCAGCCCGGTGTCGGTCCGCTGCCTGGCGAGGCAAGGGGCGTGCGGTCAGCCCCCGGCATGGTCGGCGGCCCCACCGGCGGGGCTCCTGCCCCGGGCGGTCGCGCCGGAGCCGGAGTCTCACCGCCCCGGCGCCAGTCCCAGCCGTCGGTCACGTCGGTGCCTCCCAGTCCGTCCCCGGATCCCGCGCCGCGTCGCCCGGCCACGGGCCGGTCTGGTCGCGGCTGACGGGATACCGCCTCCAGGATTGCACGGATGGACGCGGTGCAGTCAGCGGTTGCCCCGGTGATCGCTTCCGGCGGAGGCGCGGCTGCGCCCCACGACGGTCGCCTCTACGCTCACAGTGCCAACCCGCCCCCGCACAACGCACCGCCCCCGGAGGTGCCCCATCGCCACGGTCGCCGGTTCCGGCAGTTCGACGACACAGGCCCAGCATTTCGCCGAGTCGTACGTCACCGAGGATCTCGTTCTGCGTACCGCCCGCAGCCTGGCCCGGGAGGTGGGCCTCGACGCGGTCACCCCCGGCGCGGGGGCGGCGCTGCGGCTGCTGGCCGCCGCCGGCAACGCCCGTGCGGTGGTGGAGATCGGCACCGGCACCGGGGTGAGCGGCGTCTGGTTGCTGCGCGGCATGCGCGTGGACGGCGTGCTCACCACCATCGACGTGGAGGTGGAGCACCAGCGGATCGCCCGACGGATCTTCGCCGAGGCGGGTTTCGCGGCCGGGCGTACCCGGATCATCACCGGCCGGGCGCTCGACGTGCTGCCCCGGCTCGCCGACGGTGCGTACGACCTGGTCTTCGTGGACGCGGAGGCGACCGGCTTCCATGCCTGCGTGGAGGCGGCGCTGCGGCTGTTGCGCCCTGGGGGCGTGCTGGCGCTCAACGGTGTGCTGGCCAGCGACCGGATCGGTGACCCGTCCGCCCGGGACGCGGAGACGGTGACGGTCCGCGAGACGATCAAGGCGGTCCGGGAGTCGGAGCACTGGATCCCCGCGCTGCTTCCGGTCGGCCACGGGCTGCTCGCTGCGGTGAAGTGCTGATTCGAGCCCAGGACGGGTCAGAGCCTCGAACAAGCCGAGGCTTGACCCACGCCCTAGTTGACGTCGGCGAGCCAGCGCAGCAACGACCGGACGCCCCAACCGGTGGCGCCACGACTGACCTCGGCCTGGTCGCCGTCGGCCCAGGACGGGGCGGACATGTCCAGGTGCAGCCAGCGGTCTCGTAGTTCGCCGGTGAACTCGCGCAGGTAGAGCGCGGCCAGCACCGAGCCGGCACCCTGCGTGGGTGCGCTGTAGAGGTCGGCGATCTCGCTGCCGAGGTACTCGACGTAGTCGGTGTGCAGCGGCATCCGCCACGCCGACTCGCCGGCCGCCTCGGCCGCGGCCAGCACGCTGGCGGCCAACTCGTCGTTCTCGCTGTACAGGGCGGCGGTGCGCTTGCCCAGCGCCACCGAGTTCGCGCCGGTGAGCGTGGCCAGGTCGAGCAGCAGGTCCGGCTTGAGCTGCTGCACCGCGTACGCCAGCGCGTCGGCGAGGACCAGCCGACCCTCGGCGTCGGAGTTGGTCGTCTCGCTGGTCGTGCCGCCGTAGTGCCGGATCACGTCGCCGGGGCGGAACGCCGAGCCGCTGACCATGTTCTCAGCCAGCGGGGTCAACGTGGTGATCCGGACCGGCAGCCGCAGCGCGGCGGCACCGAGGGTGGCGGCGACGACCGCGGCCGCGCCGGCCATGTCCTTGCGCATCAACTTCATCGACGCCACCGGCTTGATCGAGATGCCACCGGTGTCGAAGGTGATGCCCTTGCCGATCAGCACCACGTGGGTGCGCGCGTCGGCGGGGTGCCAGTCCAGTTCGAGCAGCCGAGGTCCGCTGGCGGAGCCACCGCCCACGGCGAGGATCCCGCCGAAGCCCTCGGCGGTCAGCTCGGCCGGGCCACGGACCCGCAGCCGCAGGTCCGGAAGGTCGGCTGCGGCGGAGGCCACCTGGTCGGCGAACCACTGCGGGGTCTTCACCGACGAGGGAGTGTTGGTCAGGTCCCGTGCGAGATGGGTCATCGCGGCCGTGGTCCGGGCCGTGGCGACGGTGTCCTCGTACCCGGTCGGGTCGTCGAGCAGCAGGTCGACGCCGGTGAGCGCCGGTCGGTCGCCGGCCTCGGTGAGGCGGAACCGGTACGGGGCGAGCAGCAGCCCCTCGGTCAACCCGCGAACCGCGGCCGGGGTCACCTCGGCCGGCAGCGCGATGGTGATATGCGTCTCAGCTGAAGCTGAGCGGGCCAGGGCCGCGCCGGCCGCCCGCCAAGCCGCCTCGCCGCCGTCACCGATGCCGAGCAGCAGCAGCCGGCCGGGAGTACGCCCGGGGCGCAACTGGGTGTGGATCTCGCCGGCTCGGCCCGTCAGCCGGGCCGCTGACGCCAGCGCGGCCGCCTCGTCGGCCGTGCCGTCCGGGCCCGCCACGGCGGTCGACACGGGCTCGGCCGAGGTGTCACCTTCCGCCGTCGAATCGGCGGAGCGGACGGGCAGGACGAGGACGTCGAGCCGGTCAGGCTCGGCGATCAGACGGATGGCGAGCACGCGGAACCGTACCTCCAGGAAAGTGTCGCGGACCGGCGGAAACCCACCTGACCGCAGCGTTGAAGACCCTGAGCCACCGGCGATTCCGGTGGCTCAGGGTCCAAAGAACGTTCCGGGCGGCGTGAGCCGCCCGGAGCACTCCTTACTCAGCCGGCCGCTGCCTTCAGTGCGTCACCGAGCGCGTTGGCCTCGTCGGGAGTCATCTCGACGACGAGCCGGCCACCGCCCTCCAGCGGGACCCGCATGACGATGCCCCGCCCCTCCTTGGTGACTTCCAGCGGACCGTCGCCCGTCCGCGGCTTCATCGCCGCCATGTTGTCTCCCCTCAGACCTACACCAGGGTCGGTGGGTTGCCCCACAGCCACTTCGTCACGACCACCCGCAAGGGTCACGGGGGTGTCGACCAACGATTTTCCCTGATGAACACCGCCGGACCCAAACCGGAGCAGCATTGATGTAACAGCATCTAGCTTATCTTGAGAAGGCCTGTCACAATGTGCGGTCATGCAGGCACGGTCGGCACTCTTCGACCTGTACGGCGACCACCTCCGTCCGAAGGGTGGCCGTGCACCGGTTGCTGCCCTGGTCAAGCTGCTGGCGCCGCTGGGAATCGCACCGCCGGCAGTTCGCACCGCCGTCTCCCGGATGGTGCGTCAAGGCTGGCTCGAGCCCCTCCGGTTGGTCTCCGGACCGGGATATTCGATCACACCGAAAGCTGCCCGCCGACTCGACGAGGCAGCGGCCCGGATCTACCGGACCGGTCGGGTCACCTGGGACGGCCGGTTCGATCTGCTGGTGTTGGAGGCCCCGGGCTCCCGGCGGGACCGCCAGCGGCTCGCCGCCAACCTGAGCTTCCTCGGCTACGGGACGCTCGACGAGCAGACGTGGGTAGCCACCCGCCCCGCCGAGGACGTCGACCTGCTCCTCGCCGAGACCGGCATCCGGTTCGAACGGTTCACCGCCTCGCACTTCTCCGGCACCCCCGGTGCGATGGGCGTGGTCCGACGCGCCTGGAACCTGGCCGAGATCGGCCGCGCCTACGAGCGGTTCGTCGCGGACCAGCGCCCGCTGCTCGCCGCGGTCACCGTGCGCAGCAGCGACGAGGAGGCGTACGCGACGCGGTTCCGCCTCGTGCACGCGTGGCGTACGTTCCTCTTCCAGGATCCGCAGCTGCCCCCGGCGCTGCTGCCCGAGCGGTGGCCCGGCACCGCCGCGGCCAGTTTCTTCGACCGGCACGCGGCCCGCCTGCGTCCGGCCGCCGACCGGTACGTCGAACAGTGCCTCGACGCCGGCAACCGCATCGTCCGACAGAAGGGTCGTTAGACACGTGACCGAGCCGCTGCTGGTCGACCGGACCGATGCCGTCGTCACCCTCACGCTGAACCGGCCGAACGCGATGAACGCGCTCGACGTGGCGCTCAAGGAGGCGCTGCGGGACGCCCTCGCCGAGCTGGAGACCGACCGGTCGTGCCGCGCGGTCGTCCTGGCCGGGGCCGGCGGGTCGTTCAGCGCCGGTCAGGACCTGCGCGAGCACGTGGCCACCCTGGAAAACTCCGCCAGTGACCCGCTGGGCACCGTGCGGGCGCACTACAACCCGATCGCCGCCCGGCTCGCCAACCTGCCCAAGCCGGTGATCGCCGCGGTCCGCGGGATGGCCGCCGGGGCGGGCGCGTCGCTGGCGTTCCTGGCCGACATCCGCATCGGCGGTCCGACCACCAGTTTCCTGATGGCCTTCGCCAAGGTCGGTCTCGCCGCCGACACCGGCGCCTCCTGGACGTTGCCCCGACTGGTCGGGCACGCCAAGGCGGTGGAGCTGCTGCTGCTGGCCGAGCCGGTCCGCGCCGAGGAGGCCTGCCGATTGGGCCTGCTCAACCGGTTGACGGACGACGACGAGCAGGTGTTGCCCGTCGCCCAGGAGTTGGCCGCCCGCCTCGCCGCCGGCCCGACCGTCGCGTACGGGGCGATCAAGCGCCAGCTCTCCATCGCCGACGCCGGCACCCTCGCCGACGCCCTCGCCGCCGAGGCGCAGGCCCAGTCGATCTGCGGCGCCACCGCCGACCACCGGGCGGCCACCCTCGCCTTCGTCGGCAAGCAGAAACCGGTCTTCGAGGGACGCTGAACGCGATCCGGACGCCGCCCTTACCGTCCTCGAACACGGGACGCCTAGCGTCGGCCGGTATGAGCGATCGTGAATCGGTGGCGCACCTGCTGCGCCGGGCCACCTTCGGGCCGACCGCCGAAGAGGTGGACGCGGCCGAGCGGGCCGGGCCGGCGGCGACCCTGGACCGGCTGCTCACCCCGCCCGCGACGGACCAGGGTGCGGCGGCCACGCCGGTTCCGACGCTGCCCCCGGACCCGTACGCCGGGCTGAAGGACTCCACCCGCGAGCAGCGGCAGCAGGCCAACGCGGAGCGCCGCAAGCAACTCCAGCAGGTCACCGAGTGGTGGCTGGACCGGATGGTGGCCGCCGAGGACGGGCTGACCGAGAAGTTGCTCTTCTTCTGGCACGGGCACTGGGCCACCAGCGCGCAGAAGGTCAAGTCGGCGAGGCTGATGGTGGGCCAGTTGGAGACGCTGCGCCGGCACGGTCGTGGGCCGCTGGGCCCGCTGGTCGCCGCGATGGTGCGCGACCCCGCCCTGATCGTCTGGCTGGACGGGCAGAAGAACACCCGCAAGGCGCCGAACGAGAACCTGGCCCGCGAGCTGATGGAGCTGTTCACCCTCGGCATCGGCGCCTACACCGAGGCCGACGTGAAGGCCGGCGCGCGGGCCCTGACCGGCTGGGTGGTCGACCGGCGTACCGGGGTGGTCCGCTTCGAGACCAAGCGGCACGACCCCGGCGAGAAGAGCATCCTCGGGCAGAGCGGCCGGTTCGACGCCGAGGCGTACGCCGGCCTTCTGGCGGCCCAACCGGCGGCGGCGACCTTCGTGGCCGGTCGGCTCTGGTTCCGCTACGCCGGCACCGAGACCCCGGCGCCAGACGGCCTGGCCGGCGCGGACACCATTGCGACACTGCGCGCGATCTTCTCCGCACCGGCCTTCGCGCAGACCCGGGGCACGCTGGTGAAGCAGCCGGTGGAGTGGTTGGTCGGTGCGCTGCGGCAGCTCGGTATCCGACCGTCCGCGCTGCCCGAGCAGCAACGCAGACAACTGCTGGCCGGTCTGAACGCGCTCGACCAGGTGCCGTTGCGCCCACCGAGCGTGGGCGGTTGGCCGGCCGGGTCCGCCTGGCTGACCACCTCGTCGTTGCAGGCCCGGCTGCGGACGGCCGGCGTGCTCGCCGCCGCCACGGCACCAGCGGTGCTGGCCCGGCTGACCGCCGCGCCCACGGCCGGCCGACCGGACGCGCTGGCCCGACTGCTGGTGGTCGACGGCTGGGGAGCGCGCACCCGCGCCGCTCTCGCCCCGCTGGCCGGTGAGCCCCGCAAACTGCTGGCCGCCGGCCTGGTCAGCCCCGAATACACAGTCAGCTGAGCGGAGGAGTCGACATGGACACCCTGACCCGACGCAGGTTCCTACTGACCAGCGGGGTGGTCGGCGCGGGCGCGTTGGCCGCCGGGGCCGGCGCGTACAGCCTGCGGGACCTGCTGGACACCAGCGGGGACCGGGACCCGCAGTCCCGCACGCTGGTGCTGGTGACCCTCTACGGCGGCAATGACGGTCTCAACACGGTCATTCCGTACGGCGACCCGGCCTACCGGGCGGCTCGCCCGGAGCTGGCGTACCCGGACGGGGAGGTGCGGCGGTTGGACGACGACTTCGGCCTCAACCCGGCGCTGGCCGGCCTGCACCAGCGCTGGTCCGGCGGTGGGTTGGCGATCGTGCGCGGAGTCGGCTACCCGAAACCGGACCGCAGCCACTTCCGTTCGATGGACATCTGGCACACCGCGCAACCGGACCGGCCCGGCAACACCGGCTGGCTCGGGCGGTGGCTGGACCGCGCCGGTGGCGACCCCCGGCTGGCGGTCTCCTTCGAGCCGGCGCTGCCGCCGCTGCTGGCCGGGGCGGAGAGCGCCGGTGCGGCCGTGCCGGTGACCGACCGCAAGGCCGCGAAGGGGCTGCCCGCGGCGACACTGACCGCGTTCGCCGCCGTCGAGGCGGGCGAGTCGGCGGCCCGAGGTCGGGCCGCCGCCTGCTTCGCCGACCTGCGGTCGGTGGACGAGATGATCCGCCAGGTACGCGACTCCGCCGACCCGGACACGGCGGACCCGGACGGCGAGCAGGCCTCCGCGACGGCCACCGGCGGGGCACGCACCCCACTGGACGCGCAGCTCGACCTGGTCGCGCAGTGCGTCGAGGCGGGAGTGTCCACCCGGGTCTTCTCGGTGTCGCTGGGAGGCTTCGACACGCACGCCGACGAGAAGCAGTTGCAGGCCGTGCTGCTGGGTCAGCTGGACCGGGCGTTGACCGGCTTCGCCGACCGGATGAGTCGCACCGAGGCGGGCCGGAAGGTGGTGGTGGCGGTCTACTCCGAGTTCGGTCGTCGGGTACGGGCCAACGCCTCCGACGGCACCGATCACGGCACCGCCTCGGACGTGCTGCTGCTCGGCGCGGGCGTCCGGGGCGGCTGGCACGGCTCACCACCGAGCCTCACCGACCTCGACGACGGCGACCTGAAATACACCACCGACTTCCGGGACGTCTACGCCACGCTGCTGGAGCGGGTGCTGGACACCGACCCGGGCCCGGTCCTCGCCGACTGGCGGGGACGAGTGGACAAGCTTTTCTAGTCGTCCTCTTCCGGGTCCTGGTTGGCCTGCTCGCCCAGCACGAACGCCTGCATGGCCAGCTCGTCGCCGGACGGCGAGACGAAGGCGGGCAGCTCACGCGGGCCCAGCTCCTGCACGTAGGACCAGAACAGCCGAACCGCCTCGGCCGGCGTGCCGGCCTCGATCGGCAGGTCGAGGCTGACCAGCCAGGTGCGTCGCGCCGGGGGCGGGCCGAGCTGGTCGACCAGCGCCCGGAAGGCCGCCGGCTCCACCGCGGTGACCGGCCCGTCGAGCGTCAGCAGGTCGGCCGGCACCGGCTCGTCGAAGGCCCGACGGGTGTACGCGACGACGAGCGTGCCCGGCTCGATCGGGGACTGCGGGTCGTCCGGGTCTTCGCGGTGGCGTCGACCCGGCGCGGTGACCCGGCCGAGGGCCACCAGCCGTGGCGGCGCGTCGACCAGCACGGCGACCTGGTCGCCCAGCCCTGGCCGGGCGACGTCGGTGAGCCCGGTGAGCTCCAGCGTGTCATGGTGCACGAGCCGCTCGGCCTCATACCGTTCGGCGGGCAGCAGCACCGCCCAGGTGCCCACCCCGTCGGCGTTGCCGGCCGCACCGGCCCGGTGCGCGGTCTCGGTCGTCATGCCTGCCATCTCATCACGCCGCCGCTGGAAGGGTGACGTGACAGCCGACGATGTGATCGTCGACCATCCCGGTGGCCTGCATCAGCGCGTACGCGGTGGTCGGGCCGACGAACCGGAAGCCGCGCTTCTTGAGCGCCTTGGCCATCGCCGTCGACTCCGGGGTGATCGGCGCCAGCTCGGCGAACGAGGCGGGACGGGTTGGCCGGGGCTCCGGCGCGAAGGACCAGAGCAGCGCGGACAGGCCCTCGGGCAGTTCCAGTGCGGCGCGTGCGTTGGCGATCGCCGCCTCGATCTTGGCCCGGTTGCGGACGATGCCGGCGTCGGCGAGCAGCCGGGTCACGTCGGAGTCGTCGTAACGGGCGACGGTCGGGATGTGGAACTCGTCGAAGGCCAGTCGGAACGCCGGACGCTTGCGCAGGATGGTCAGCCAGGACAGCCCGGACTGGAACGCCTCCAGCGTCATCCGCTCGTAGAGCGCGTCGTCGCCGCGCAGCGGCCGCCCCCACTCGGTGTCGTGGTAGACGGCGTAGTCGGGGGTGCTGGACCCCCAGGCGCAGCGAGCCAGCCCATCCGCGCCGATCACCAGGTCAGTCACCTGGTACACGCTAGGGCATCGCACCGACACCCCATTGCCACCGGCCGCCCGGCTGCCTATGGTGCTTGTTACCGACCGGTAGGTCGAGGTCACCCGACGGTGCGCCCCGACCGGTGACGGCGAGCGGAGGCCGCGGTGAAGGAGTTCCCGGACGTCATCGCCTGGTCGATCCCGGCCTTCGTGCTGCTCATCGTGTTGGAGCGGGTCTCCTACCTGCTGCACCGAGACGACGACGAGGTCGGCTACGGCGGCGCCGACACCGTGACCAGCATGGCGATGGGCCTGGGCAGCATCTTCACCGACCTGCTCTGGAAGGTGCCGATCGCCGCCGCGTACGCGCTGCTCTACGCGCTCACCCCGCTGCGGGTGGCCGAGGTCTGGTGGACCTGGCCGCTGATCCTGCTCGCGCAGGACTTCTTCTACTACTGGTCCCATCGCGGTCATCACGTGATCCGGATCCTCTGGGCCTCGCACGTGGTGCACCACTCGTCGCAGCGGTTCAACCTCTCCACGGCGCTGCGCCAGCCGTGGACCGGGCTGACCAGTTGGGTCTTCTACATCCCGCTGATCCTCATCGGCGTACACCCGGCGGTGGTCGCGTTCTGCGGCTCGGTCAACCTGCTATACCAGTTCTGGATCCACACCGAACGCATCGACCGCATGCCGCGCTGGTACGAGGCGGTGTTCAACACCCCGTCGCACCACCGCGTGCACCACGCGTCGCAGGGCAGCTACCTGGACCGCAACTTCGGCGGCATCCTGATCGTCTGGGACCGGCTCTTCAAGTCGTTCGCGCCGGAACGGGAACGCTGCGTGTACGGCCTGACCAAGAACGTCGACAGCTACAACCCGGTCCGGGTGGCCTTCCACGAGTACGCCTCGATCGCCCGGGACCTGCGCGCCGCGGTGACCTGGCGGCACCGGGTCGGGCATCTCTTCCGCGCACCGGGCTGGCAGCCGGCACCGGCCTCCCCGGTCAGGGCAGCCGGCCCTGCTCGACCAGACGGGCAAACCTCTTCAGCGCCTGGGTGAGGCCGAGCTTGGAGCCGGGCCAGAGCACCGGCCACGCCAGTCGACCGGCCCGACCGCCCGGCAGGTGGAACCACTCGTGCCAGACGACCTGGGTGCGGTCCCGGTCCAGCTGGGTGCAGCGCAGCACCCCCGGGCCGCGCAGCAGCTGGCCGTGGTGCACGACGCCGATCTCGTACGGCTCGTCGACCCGGACCACCCGCATCTCGTCGCGCAGCGCCGCCCGGCCGAGCGCGGTCACCGCCTCGATCCGGCTGCCCTCGCGCCCGTCGCCCTCGACAACCCGGACGCGGGTGAAGGGGATCCAGTCGGACTGACGTTCCCAGGCGAGCAGCGCGGCGAAAACCCGCTCCGCCGGGGCCTCGACGATCACCGTGGCGGTCACCTCACCGGCACCGGGTCGGGCCGCCTCGCGAAGATCGTCAGCGCCCTCCGGCTCGGTCACGCCGACTCCGACCGAACCACCGCGTCGCGTTGCTCGGTGCCGGCGGTCTGCTCACGATCGGCCGACTCGTCGTCGGCGGGCGCGGCGGCGGGTGCCACCCCGTCGGAATCCGCCGGGGACGAGCTGGCGGCGGGCGCCGGGCCGGGAGTCGTCGAGCCGACCGGGGCCGAGCCCGCCTCGCCGGTCAGCGGCGCATCGTTGCCCGGCTCGGCCGCCTTGCCCGGCTCGTCTGCCGCATCCGCGTCCGTGGTGGTCACCTTGCTGGCGGACTGCTCGCGGGCCTGCCGCAGCACGTCCGCATCGTCGGTGCGCCCCTCACGCAAGGCGATGACCTCCGACTCCAGTACGCCGATCAGCTCGGACTTGTAACCGATGTCGTAGGCGGCACGGCGCATCGCCTGATCGACCTGGTCCATCCGGTACCCGCGCAACCCGGTGTCGAAACGGACCGCCCCCACGTCGGATTCGCGCAACGGGCGGGTGCCCGGCAACGCCACGGCCTGCGAATCCGGCTCGGCCGGCACCAGGCCGGGATCGCGCCCGCTGACCAGCACCGTCACGCCGAATATCACCGCCGCGACGGTCAACGCCACGACCAGGAGGAGCAGAAGCTGACCCATGTACTGATCGTGGCACGGCAGCCGGCCGGGAGCGACCCCGCCACCCGCCTCGATCACGATCGGTGCCGACGCCCGCCCGGAATCGTGGACGGGCGACCGACTAGCGTCGGGACCGGCCGACGCGGCGGCGACGGCGTGAACTTCCAGGAGGCGGGCATGGCCGGGGCGCTTCGGCTGGGTGGGCACACGTTCGCCCCCGGCGAGCTGGTGGTGATGGCGATCATCAACCGCACGCCGGACTCGTTCTTCGATCGCGGGGCCACCTACGCCGCCGACAGCGCTCTGCGCGCCGTGGAGCGGGCGGTGGACGAGGGCGCGGCCATCATCGACATCGGCGGCGTCAAGGCCGGCCCCGGCGCGGACGTGGACGTCGCCGAGGAGATCCGGCGCACGGTGGACACCATCGCCGCCGTCCGAGCCGCCTTTCCGGAGGTGGTGATCTCCATCGACACCTGGCGGGCCGAGGTGGCGATCGAGGCCGTGGCGGCCGGGGCCGACCTCCTCAACGACACCTGGTCGGGCGTCGACCCGGCGTTGGTCCGGGTGGCTGCGCAGACCGGCGCCGGCCTGGTCTGTTCGCACGCCGGCGGGCTGACGCCGCGGACCAGGCCGCACCGGTCCGCCTTCACGGACGTGGTCGCCGACGTGGTCGCGACGGTGACCGGGCTCGCCGAGCGCGCGGTGGCGGCAGGGGTACGCCCCGACGGCATCCTCATCGACCCGGCGCACGACTTCGGCAAGAACACCCGGCACTCGCTGGAGGTCACCCGCCGACTGGACGAGCTGACCGCGACCGGCTGGCCGGTGCTGGTGGCCCTCTCCAACAAGGACTTCATCGGTGAGACGTTGGGCCTGCCGGTGGCCGAACGGCTGGAGGGGACGCTCGCCGCGACGGCCGTCTCGGCCTGGTTGGGCGCCCGGGTCTTCCGGGCCCACCAGGTCGGCCCGACCCGCCGGGTGCTGGACATGGTGGCCTCGATCCGAGGCGACCGCCCGCCCATGGCGACCCGAAGAGGGCTGGCCTGACCGGTCGTCGCCGTAACCAACCGCGAACGGCCGGACGGACCGACACGATCGACGGAGCTGTGGCGCTCAGGTCCAGCGGAGGATGTTCCTACGCCAGGCGTAGAGGATGCCGAGCGCGAGCACGGCCACGAACACCGCCATCTCCACCACCGTCACCAGTCCGAAGCCCGGCCGGTCGAAGACCACCGCCCAGGGGAAGAGGAACACCGCCTCGACCGCGAACAGCACGTACAGGTAGGCGTACACGTAGTAGCGGATCTGCATCTGCGCCCAGTCGGCACCGACCGGGTCGAGCCCGCACTCGTAGCTGGCCCGCTTGCCCGGCGGGTCGGCCGGACGCGCCGGGCGTAACACCCGGTTGGCCGAGAACGCCGTAACGAAGAAGAGAACGCTGGCGAGCAGCAGGAGCCCGAGCGTCGCGTACGAGCCCAGGTATCCGTTCACAGTCGGCAGCCTACCGTCCGCCCGGACGAGTCGTCCCAAACACGTTACGAATTTGTTTCGCATGGGACTAGTGCCCCGGGGCAACTGTTACCGAATACTGGACACCCACCCATGTCACCGGAGGACAGATGGCCCGCGTGAAGGCATCGCCCGGTAACCGGGCGGAGGGGCGACGTTCCACGCCCCTGCTGGCGACCGCGCTCGCGCTCGGCCTGCTCACGGCGCTCGCCGTGGGACCGGCGTGGGCCAGCGCGGCCGCACCGGACGCGGACCCGGTCGCGACCACGGCCGAGCCGGTCAACGAGCCGGGCGGCGAGGAGCCCCCGACCACACCGGCGGAGGAGCCCACCCCGACCGAAGACCCGGGCGGCGAACCGGAGCCGACCGATCCGGCACCGGCGACCACCGCGCCACCACCGGAGACGACGCCGCCGGCGCCGGTGACCACCGCCCCGGAGGTCCCGCCGGCACCGACCACCGTCGCGCCCGCGCCGGGCGGCACCACCCGACCGCCCAGCCCGGCTCCCCCGTCGCCACCGACTGCGCCCCCGGCCCCGCCGACACCCCCGGCTCCGTCGGTCCAGCCGCCCGCGCCGGGTTCGGCGCCACCGCCGCAGAGCCCGCTGGGCGTGCAGGTCACCACCGGCGACGTCAACCTCACCGAGGCGTACTGGAACAAGGCGAGCACGGCGGCCACCCTCCAGGTCACCGTGCACAACACCGGTACCACTGCGCAGCGGGTCCGACTCTCGTACACGCTGCCCGCCGGGTTGACCGACGCCGGCACGAAGGGCTGCGCGGCCGTCGGTGGCGGCGCGTACCGCTGCGGGGCCTGGAGCACCGAAGCGGGCGTCCGCTTCAGCACCGTGCTGCGCCTGCGGGTCACTGGCACGGCGTGGAAGCAGATGCCGCTCAGCGGCTCGGTCCAGGTCATCGCGGACGCGCCGGGAGTGCCCGGGGAAGCGACCGACGACCAGGGCTTCGCGGTGCTCTTCCCACCCGGCCCGCCGGTGCCCGGGATCACGCTCGCCGCCGACGAGGTGGCCTTCGACATCAGCGGAAGCCCCAGCACCCTCACCCTGCGGCTGGGCAACACCGGCAGGGTGGACGCCGCCGGCCGGGTCGAAGTCGTCCTGCCGGCCGGGGTGACAGTGCCGGCCCCACCACTCGGCTGCGTGGCGGTCGACCCGACGCGTACCCGCTGCGACGCCGGCCTGGTGCTGGCGGGCACGACCGCCGAGGTGCGGCTGCCGGTGGAGGCGACACCGCAGGCCCAGCGGGAAGCACCGTTGTCCGGTGCCGTGATCGGTCAACTCGATCCAAGTAGCGGCCCGACCCGTCGGGTGCAGATGAGCTTCCGGATCACCTCTGCGGCCGCCCTGGCCACGCCGGTGGTCTCCCCGCCGGCGCCGACCGGCTCGCAGGGCGTACTCCAGGCCGGTGGCGCGACCGGAGACGGCGGGTTGACCTCGGTGGAGCGCACCGCGGTGATCCTGATCGCGGTTTCCACGCTGCTGGTGGTGCTGGCTCTCACGCTGGCCACGACCTCGCTGCGCCGCCGGCTCGGCGGCCCGCCGCCTGAGCCGGCACCCAACCCCGCGGACTGATCGACTGACGACCCCGGCACCCGCCGCCGGGGTCGTCGGCGTGGCCCGGTGGTGATCTGAATTACGGCGGGCGGGGCGAAATACCGCAAAGCTGGGCATTTCTCGGTCCGGTCTGGTCCCAGTCGGCGGACCTCCAGGGATGGTTAGGGCTCCCTTAGACGTAGGCTCTCAGGTGAGGAACGACAGCGGCCGGACCAGCCTGGGCGGTGCGGCGAAGCGTTGCGTCGAGGAGGTTCCGTGGCCGGGCAAGCCCCGCAGTCGCGAACGAAGGTGGCACAGTGACCAAGCAGATCCGTCAACTCGACCGGGTGGTCATCCGGTTCGCCGGTGACTCCGGCGACGGCATGCAGCTGACCGGCGACCGGTTCACCTCGGAGACGGCGCAGCTCGGCAACGACATCTCCACGCTGCCAAACTTCCCCGCCGAGATCCGGGCTCCCGCCGGCACCCTGCCCGGCGTGTCGAGCTTCCAGGTGCACTTCGCCGACTACGACATCCTCACGCCGGGCGACGCGCCCAACGTGCTGGTGGCGATGAACCCGGCGGCGCTCAAGGCCAACCTGGCCGATCTGCCGCGCGGCGCGGACATCATCGTCAACACCGACGAGTTCACCAAGCGCAACCTCGCCAAGGTCGGTTACCAGACCAGCCCGCTGGACGACGACTCGCTGGCCGGTTACGTCGTGCACCCGGTGGCGCTGACCTCGATGACTGTCGGCGCGCTCGCCGCCCACCAGGTGTCCAAGAAGGACGCCGAGCGGTCGAAGAACATGTTCGCGCTCGGCCTGCTCTCCTGGATGTACTCCCGGCCCTACGAGTCGACGCTGCGCTTCCTGGAGCGCAAGTTCGCGGCCCGTCCGGAGCTGGTCGCCGCGAACGTCGCCGCCTTCAAGGCCGGCTGGAACTTCGGCGAGACCACCGAGGACTTCGCGGTCCGCTACGAGGTCAAGCCGGCCAAGATGAAGCCGGGTACGTACCGCAACATCACCGGCAACGCGGCGCTCTCGCTGGGGTTGGTCGCCGCCGGGGTCCGCTCCGGGCTGCCGGTCTTCCTCGGCGCGTACCCGATCACGCCCGCGTCGGACATCCTGCACGAGCTGAGCAAGCACAAGCGCTTCGGCGTTCTCACCGTCCAGGCCGAGGACGAGATCGCCGCCGTCGGCGCCGCCCTGGGCGCCTCCTACGGCGGATCGCTCGGCGTGACCACCACCAGCGGCCCCGGCGTGGCGCTCAAGAGCGAGACGATCTCGCTCGCGGTGGCGCTGGAGCTGCCGCTGGTGATCGTGGACGTGCAGCGCGCCGGCCCGTCGACCGGCATGCCGACCAAGACCGAGCAGGCCGACCTCAACATGGCGCTCTACGGTCGGCACGGTGAGGCGCCGGTCGCGGTGATCGCGCCCCGGTCACCGTCGGACTGCTTCTTCGCGGCGCTGGAGGCGGCCCGGATCGCGCTCACCTACCGCACCCCGGTGATCCTGCTGTCCGACAACTACGTCGCCAACGGCTCCGAGCCGTGGCTGCTGCCGGACGTGGAGTCGCTGCCCGACCTGCGGGTCGAGTTCGCCACCAAGCCCAACGGCGAGGACGGCACGACTTTCCTGCCCTACCTGCGTGACCCGGAGACCCTGGCCCGGCCGTGGGCGATCCCCGGCACCGCGGGCCTGGAGCACCGGATCGGCGGTCTGGAGAAGGCCGACAAGACCGGGGACATCTCCTACGACCCCGCCAACCACGACTTCATGGTGCGCACCCGGGCCGCCCGGATCGAGACCATCCCGGTGCCGGACATCGAGGTGGAGGACCCGGACGGCGACGCCCGGGTGCTGGTCCTCGGCTGGGGCTCGACGTACGGGCCGATCGGCGCGGCGTGCCGCGGGGTCCGCCAGCGTGGCCTCTCCATCGCCCAGGCGCACCTGCGGCACCTGGCACCGATGCCGGCCAACCTCGGTGAGGTGCTCCGCTCGTACGACAAGGTGGTCATCCCGGAGATGAACCTGGGCCAGCTGGCCCACGTCATCCGGGCCCGCTACCTGGTCGACGCGATCAGCTACAACCAGGTCCGCGGCCTTCCGTTCACGGCCGCCGAGCTGGAGACGACGCTGGAAGAGGTGCTGAAGAATGTCTGAGCCCGTCGCCGTCAAGCTCACCGCGAAGGACTTCAAGTCCGACCAGGAGGTGCGCTGGTGCCCCGGCTGCGGTGACTACGCGATCCTGGCAGCCATCCAGCAGTTCATGCCGGAGCTGAACATCCCCCGGGAGCGCACCGTCTTCGTCTCCGGGATCGGCTGCTCGTCCCGCTTCCCGTACTACATGAACACGTACGGGATGCACTCGATCCACGGTCGGGCCCCGGCGATCGCGACCGGCCTGTCGGTGTCCCGGCCGGACCTGTCGGTCTGGGTGGTCACCGGCGACGGCGACGCGCTCTCCATCGGTGGCAACCACCTGATCCACGCGCTGCGGCGCAACGTCAACCTCAAGATCCTGCTGTTCAACAACCGGATCTACGGTCTGACCAAGGGCCAGTACTCTCCGACGTCCGAGGTCGGCAAGATCACCAAGTCGACACCGGCCGGCTCGGCTGACGCCCCGTTCAACCCGCTCTCGCTCGCCCTCGGGGCGGAGGCCAGCTTCGTGGGCCGCACCATCGACTCCGACCGTAAGCACCTCCAGTCGGTGCTTCGGGCCGCCGCGGAGCACGAGGGCTCGGCCTTCGTGGAGATCTACCAGAACTGCAACATCTTCAACGATGGGGCGTTCGACCAGCTCAAGGACCCGTCCACCCGGGACGACTACCTGATCCGCCTGGAGCACGGGCAGCCGATCACCTTCGGCGCCGACGGGCAGTTCTGCGTGGTGCACCCGCCGGGCGGCTTCGGCCTGGAGGTCCGGGACACCAACTCCGTCCGCCCGGAGGAGATCGTCGTGCACGACGCGACGGTGACCGACCCTGCTTACGCCTTCGCGCTGTCCCGGCTGCCCGGCCTGGACCTGCGCAACACTCCGATCGGGGTGTTCCGCTCGGTGGACCGACCGTCCTACGACAGCGTGGTGCAGGCGCAGCTCGCGGCCGCCAAGGCGAAGGTCACCGAGACCCCAGAGCAGCAGCTCGCCGGCCTGCTGGGCAGCGGCGACACCTGGACGATCATCTGACGCTCGGAACTGAAAGGGACAGGGCCCGCAACCATTCGGTTGCGGGCCCTTCCCGTTACTGCTGTGAACAGCCTGATCAGAAGACCAGGTTGAAGGCACCCCAGCCGGTGCCGATGACCGCGCCGCTCGAGTCGATCCACTGGCCGTAGCCGTTGGTCGTGTAGAGCCGCAGCCGGCCACTGCCGTCAACGCCGAGCATGTCCATCATGTTGTCGCCGCTCCAGTCGCCCGGAACCATGATGTTCTTGAAGCCGCCCCAGCCGCCACCGATCTTGGTACCGAACGGGTTGGTCCAGCCGCCCTTGCTGTCGGACTGGTACATCTTCAGGTCGCCGGTCGAGGTACGACCGATCAGCACCTCACGCCCGTCGCCCTTCCAGGCCCCAGGGGTGAGGAACAGGTTGAAGCCGTTCCAGCCGGTGCCGATCTTGGTGCCGAACGGGTTCTCCCAGCCGCCCGCACCATTGCTGGTGTAGCGGACCAGGTCGCCGTTGGACTTGCGCACCAGCAGGCTCGGCCGGTTGTTGCCCAGCCAGTTGTTCGTCACCATGAGCGCGGTGAAGCCCTGCCACCCGGTACCGATCTTCTTGGCACCGCCGACGAAGTTGCCCTTGCCATCGGTGTTGTAGAGGAACAGCTCACCGTTGGGCTTCATCGCCATGATGGACGGCTTCTTGTCGCCGTTCCAGTTGTAGACGCGGAACACCCGGCTGAAGATGCCCCAGCCCGTGCCGATCTGCTGGCTCCCGTAGAAGCCGCCGTACCCGTCGTTGGAGAAGCCACTGCCGTAGAACATCCCCAGGTTGCCGGCGGAGTCGCGGGCGAGCAGGTCGGTGTGACCGTCGCCGGTCCAGTCCGCGTTGACCAGCGGCGGACGGGTCAGGTCCGCCTTGATGGAGTTGTTGTAGTAGCTCAACCGCTCGTAGTAGCCGGGCGACGAGCCACACGGCTGGAAGCCCCAGTCGGTGATGCCGACCTGGACCCCCTTGACGAGCAGCGGACCGCCCGAGTCACCCCCGCAGGTGTCGCTGCTCGGCGTGGCGTCGGTGCCCGAGCCAGCGCAGATCATGCGGTCGGCGAGGTAGAGCCCGGGGACGTTGCAGTCCGCATCGGACCGCATCGGAACGGTCGCCTTGCGCAGCCGACTGTCCGGCTCCAGCTCGTCGGACGTGGTGACGCCGTAGCCCGCGATCTGGGCCTGCGTACCAGCCACGTACGGAGTCTGGTCACCCTGGGCGCTCAACGACACCGCGGTGTACGCGCTGGGCAGGTTCTGCTTCAGCGTGAGGACCGAGACGTCGTCGAGGATCGGCGCGTTGGGGTCGTCGTACTGCTGGGCGATGTTCCAGCCCGGGTGGGTCCAGGTCGACGCGACCTCGGCGACATATCCGCTGCCACCGACGAGCTGGCCGTTGCTGTCGACCAACCGGTCGTTGCCGGCGATGACCCGAGTGGTGCCGGGCCCGTCGGCGGTGCAGTGGGCGGCCGTCAGCACCTTGTTACGGGCGATGATGGTGCCGGTGCACCAGTACCAGTAGAAGTCCGGGCCGTCCTGGAAAGTGGTGACGATGCCCACGATGTACGGAAACTCGGAGGCGCTCGCCAGGGTCCCCTGGAAGACCTTGGGAGAGGCACCCGTACCGGACTGGAAGGTCCGGCCCTGGGCGCCCGGCTTGGGAAGCGTGAGCTTCCCCTTGTGCAGGTTCGGCAGCTTGTTCAACCGGTCCGGTCGCGAGCTGCTCGCCACGTCGTACGCGCCGCCGGCTGGGGCGGCGCTAGCACTGGTCGTGGGTGCCACGGCCGCCACGCCCGTGAGAGCGAGGCCCGCCACGACACCGGCGTACCACCGCCGTCGGGCTCCTGCGGATGTTGCCACTTCAGCCACTGATTGCTTCCCGTCGTTCGATTAACGAGGCACTCGGAACTGCCCGGGATGACCTGCGTGGGACGCGACGGGTGAACGACAAACCACACCAGGGCGAATCCGCCCGAAATTGAAGATTTCCCCGTCGTGCCTGCGCCAACGACGCTGCACCGGCAAGCCCCGGCAGCGACACCCATTGACAGCTCTAAGCCGGGACACCGTAGCAAGGGTTCGATCGGGAAGCTGCCCTGTAACGAGGTTTTTCCATGATCCGCAACCGGACCGCGATGAAGCGATGGGGTCAGCGCAGCCGCGCCTCATCCGGACGGTCGCGGCGTCAAGCCTCCTGGTGTTCAGAAACTGGATGTCCCGCCCCCGGGGGATGGCCGTTCCGCTGTGGATCGGCCACCCCCTGACGGCGAGGGAAAGCAGTCAGCGGGCGGCGCCGGCTGGCACCCAGAGGTTGTCGATTTCCTTCTCGGCCGCCGCGAGACTCGCCTCGTGCAGCGGGATCAGCTCGGCCATCGCCGGCACCGACGGTGCCAGGGTCAGCTCGGCGCTGATGAAGCGCGGCTGCATGCCGGTCATCGACAGGCCGTGCGGGAGCCACGGCTCGGCGTGGTCCCAGCCGTAGCGAGGGGTGCCCTCGCCGTAGCCACCGCCCCGGGTGGCCAGCACCACGAACTCGCGCCCGCCGAGCAGGCCCTCCTGCGTCGTCGGGTCGTACGCCAGCCCGGGAACGATCAGGTGGTCCACCCAGGACTTGACGCTGCTGGGCGCGCCGAAGTTGTAGAGCGGCAGGCCGAGCAGCACCACGTCGGCCTGCTTCACCTCGTCGACGAGCCGCTCGCTGAGCTGCCAGGACTCGCGCTGCGCCGGCGTGTGCTGATCCGCAGGGGTCATTCGCGCCAGCCCGCCGTCCGCGTCCAGGTGCGGCAGCGGCTCGGTGCCCAGGTCCCGGTAGGCCACGGTGCCGTCCGGGTGGGCCGCACGCCATGCGTCGACCGCGCGGGCGGTGAGCCGCCGGCTGACCGACCAGTCACCGCGGATGCTCGAGTCAATATGCAGCAGATGCATCATTCCTCCTTCAGGGATCATTTGTGAAACACCAACTATTTATAGCAGGCCGATGTTCCGCTGAGTCGGTAGACTGGGTCACATGTCCGCGCAGCCGCTCGACTCCTCCGAGCACCGCTCGGGCGCACTCCTGGACCATCTGGCCCGGCGGATGCGACTGCGGTCGGAGTCGGTGCTGGCGCCGCTGGGGCTACGCCCCCGGCATCTGGTCGCGCTCACCGTGCTGCGCGCCGGCGGCGGCACCGGGCAACAGGCGCTCGCCACCATCCTGGAAATGGACAGCACCAACATCGTCGGGCTGCTCAACGACCTGGAAGCGAAGCAGCTGATCGAGCGTCGGCGCTCACCCGAGGATCGCCGCCGACACGTCGTCGAACTCACCGAAGACGGGGCAAAACGCCTCAGTGAGGCCGAATGCGCCCTGGCCAGCGCCGAGGACGAGGTGCTGGGAGCACTGGATCCCGCCGAGCGGGAGACGCTCTACAAGCTGCTCAGCCGGGCCTCCACCGGCACGGCGGTCAACTGCACCGAGGCCATCTGCGTCGCCGACGACACCTGCTGACGCCGCCTCACCCCAGCGGCGACAGCGCCGTCATGCCAGCGGTCACATCGACCGGCAGCGGTAGGACGGTCAGGCGGTGGTGGCCGACTGGGGTCGGTCGTCGCGTACGTGCACCAGCATGTCGCCGGTCTCGATCACCGCGCCGGCCCGGTCGGCCAGGGTGACCACCTTGCCCCGCCGCACCAGGGCGATCACCAACGACTCCAGCTCGCGCGGCGAGCGACCCACCTCGTCCCGCTCGGCGGAACGCATCGCCAGCGCCATGCCCTGGCCGGGAGTGAGCAGGTCCTCCACCACGTCGATCAGCGGCGGCGCCGAGGTGGACAGGCCGAGCAGACGGCCCGCCGTGGCCGAGGAGACGATCACATGGTGCGCGCCACTCTGCTTGAGCAGCGGGGCGTTCTCCGCCTCCCGCGCCGCCGCGATGATGCGGACCTGCCCAGCGGTGAGCTGCCGTACCGTCAGCGCGACCAGCACCGACGCGTCGTCGCTGTCGGTCGCGATGATCACGGCCTTCGCGTTCTTGACGTGCGCCTCGTTCAGCACCGACGAACGGGTCGCCGAGCCCTCGATCGCCACCAGCCCAGCGGAGGTGGCCTGCCGCAGGGCGGCGGCACTGCGCTCCACCACCACGATCCGCGAGCGGTCCAGACCGTTCTCCATCAGGGCGGAGACAGCGCTGCGCCCCTTGGTGCCGTAGCCGCAGATGATGACGTGGTCCTTCACGGCTCTCCTCCACCGCGACAGGCGACGGCCGGTCCGGTACTGCTCGGTCAGAACTTCCAGGGTGGTGCCGACCAGGATGATAAGGAAGATCACTCGGGCCGGGGTGATGAAGAGGACGTTGACCAGCCGGGCCGACGGCGCGGCCGGGGTGATGTCTCCGTAGCCGGTGGTCGAGAGCGACACGACCGCGTAGTAGAAGCAGTCGAGGAGGGTCAGGCCGTCCTCGTTGACATCGCGGTAGCCGTCCCGGCCCAGGTAGACCGCGGCGACCACGGCGAAGACCAGGCCCAGGGCGGCGGCGAGCCGAAGGCTCAGCGCGCTCAGTGGGCCCCGGCGCTGTGCGGGAAAATGGATCACCGTCGAACCTGCTCCCCCGCCGTCGCCTGCACGCCCACAACATAGCGGGTACACCGTCGACCGCACGCCCGGGTTGCGGCGGACAACCGACGGCGCGCCCGCACCCGACTACGGGACGACAACGACGAACCGGTGCAGGCCGGCAGACGGAGGGGGCGCGACCCTCGTGACGACGAGCGGCAGACGGCGAGCCGAGGCCGACGACGAGTACACCGAGTACGTCCGGTCCCGGATGGTGCAGTGGCGGCGCACCGCCTACCTGATGTGCGGGGACTGGGACCGGGGCGACGACATCCTGCAACGGGTGCTCACCGAGCTGTACCGCTCGTGGGCGCGGGCCCGACAGGCCGATCACCTGGACGCGCTGGTCCGCACCATGTTGGTGCGGCGACTGATCGACGAGCGGCGGTTGCGCTGGGCGCGGGTCCGCCTCGGCACCGCGCTGCCCGACGTGTCCAGGGCCTTTGCCGACCCGACCGACCGGATCACCCTGGTGGGCGCGCTGCGGCAGGTGCCGCCACGCCAACGCGCGGTGCTGGTGCTGCGGTACTTCCAGGACCTCAGCGTCGAGGAGACCGCCCGGGCCATGGGCTGCTCGACGGGGACGGTGAAGAGCCAGACCGCCAAGGGCCTCGCCACCCTGCGCACCCTGCTCACCCCCACCCTGACCGCGAACCGAGAGGAGTGACGATGCTGGACGAACGCCAGATCGGCGACCTGATGCTGACCGAGATCGAGTCGGCCGAGCGGCCCTCCGTCGTGCTGGACGTGGAACGGGCGATGAGCACGGCACGGCGGCAACACCGCCTCGCCCAGGGTGCCGGCGCCGCGCTGCTGGCGATGGCGCTGACCGTCGGCGGGCTCACCGTCCCCGACCTGCTCACCCCGGACCGACCGCCGGCCCCCGCCCCGTTCGGCACGGCGCCCGCCGGTGGCCAGACCGGCCTGCCGGACGCGCTCACCACGGTCGACCCAGAGCGGGTGTACGTCCGGTTCGGCTGGCTGCCGGACGGGCTGCCCAATCTTCAATACCAGGCCGGGCTGTTGCTCTCCGGCTCCGGCGTCTATCTCAGCGCGTCCACTGCGCCCGGCGGCGGCCAATGGAAGGGCGTCGCGATCACCCTCTATCCGAAGGGAGTGCAACCTTCGGCACCGCAGCGGGACAGCGGCGAAGCGGCCCGGCCCGGCGAGACCACACCCGGCCCGCAGTTGAACGGCGGGGCCAGCAGTTTCGCCTCGTACAGCGGAGCCGAGCAGCCGGAGGCGATCCTGCGCTGGCGGTACGCCCCGGACGGCTGGGCACAGCTCAGGGTGGTCGGCGTCGGAGCCGACGTCCGGAGCACCGCGACGCGGGTGGCCCGGGCGCTGCGGTTCGCAGACGACCCGATCCCGATGCCGGCCACGGTGGCGGGTGTACCGGCCGCACTACAGGTGATCGCCGTCGACGTGCAGGAGTCGCTGGACGAGCCGAAGGTCTGGTACGCGTCGACCACCTGGTCACCGAAGTCGATCACCGGCGATCCCGGCCAGCAGCGGGCCCGGACGATGACGGTGAGCATCTCCCGCTACCGGAACATCACCGATCCCGCCGACAACGAGTACGTCGACCCGAACACCACTGTCGGCGGGCACGCGGCGCGGTTCGGCGGGCAGAACGGCTCCGAGTCGCTGACCGTCTACGACGTGAACGGGGCGAACGTGACGATCGACGACAGCGCCCTGCTCCCCACCGGTGGCACCCGGGCGCTGTTCCCGAGGGTCACGCTGGTGGCCGAGCCGGCCAACTGGCACACCCACCTGCACCGGTGAGAGCCCTGGGCCCGCGCCGTCGAAGCGGCGCGGGCCCGGACGGGTCGGTCCGGACGGCCGAGGACGGGCATGATGAGGGTGTTCCCGACGGCGACCGCGAAAGTGAGGCCGGCATGTCGTTGCTGCGACGAGTCATCGGCGGAGTGCTCCGCCGCCACCGCCAGCGTCAGGGCCGCACGCTGCGCGAGGTTGCCGCGTCGGCCGACGTCTCAGTGCCCTACCTCTCGGAGGTCGAGCGGGGCCGGAAGGAGGCCTCGTCGGAGGTGCTGGCGGCGATCTGCCGAGCGCTCGGGATCAGCCTCGCCGACCTGCTCGGCGAGGCCCGCGACGACATGCGCCGAGTCGAGCCGCGCCTGCCCGTCGCGCCGCGCGCCGCGCTCACCCACCTGGAGCGGGTCGATGCGACTCGGCGGGAGATCGGCAACGCCACCCTGCTGGTGGGTCCACGTGTCAGCGGGTTCGTCCTGCACCGCGGGCCGGTGGCGAGCGAGCCGACCCTCAGCGTCGACGGAAAAGCCTCCGCTGGTGGCTCTCGCCCCGGTCCGCGTACCGCCGCCCTGGCTGACTGCGCACAGACCCGGCTGGGCCTGCGGCGGCTGACCGTCGCGTAGGCCGCGCGGGTTCTGCCGTCGGCGGATCTGCCGGCGGCAGAATCACTGGGCCAGCCACCGCCGTCGCCGCACGCTGAAAGGGCCGGTCCACCGGGTGGTCCCCACCGCCCGCCGGCACGGCGGAAGGCGGCGGCACATGATCGGGTACGACGTGCGGATGCTCAAGGGCGGGCAGCCGTCCTTCGGTGACCAGGTGTTCGAACGGCTGCTGCGGGAGCGGATCGTCTTCCTCGGCACCGAGGTGACGGAGGAGTCGGCGAACCAGATCTGCGCGCAGATCCTGCTGCTCGCCGCCGAGGACGACGACCGGGACATCTACCTCTACATCAACTCGCCGGGCGGTTCGGTGAGCGCGGGAATGGCGGTCTACGACACGATGCGCTACGTCCGCAACGACGTCGCGACGCTGGCGCTCGGGTTCGCCGGCTCGATGGGGCAGTTCCTGCTCTGCGCGGGTACGGCCGGCAAGCGGTACGCGCTGCCGCACTCGCGGATCATGATGCACCAGCCGTCCGGCGGGATGGGCGGAACCGCCGCCGACATCACCATCCAGGCGGAGAACATGCTGCACGTGAAGCGGACGATGCAGGAGCTGATCGCCCAGCACAGTGGACGGACGCTCGACGAGATCCAGCGGGACTGGGACCGGGACCGGTGGTTCACCGCCGAGCAGGCCCGGGAGTACGGCCTCATCGACCAGGTGGTCGCCCGAGCCGAACAGCTGCCGACGCTCTGATCAACGTCTGGTAGCTGCGGTACCGCCAGACCACCCCACCCATTAGCCTCCGTAGATATCTTGGCGGGCGCAGGAGGAGTGGGAATGACGGACGGTTACGAAGGCCGCTGCTGCGGTGGGGACACGACCACCTCCGCCGTGAGTCGCCGCACGATGTTGCGCGCGGCCGTGCTGGGTGCGGGTGCCATCAGCACCGGTGGCCTGCTGGTTCCCGAGCCCGCCCAGGCCGCGCCGGCGATCTACAACCCGTTCAGCGCCTACCCGATCACCGACACCTGGGAGGGTCACCTCAGCCGCGGATCACTCGGCGGCATCGACTTCGGGATGGGGGTCGGCACGGCGTTGCCGGCCTGCGGCGCCGGCACCATCCTTAACATCCCCAACAACGGTACGGGCGGGCACACCGTCACGATCCAGCACGCGGACGGGTACCGCAGCCAGTACCTGCACCTGTCGCAGTTCCTGCTCGGCAACGGTGCCAGCGTGGGCGCGGGCACGATCGTGGGCCGCTCCGGCGGCGCGGCCGGCGCACCCGGCTCGGGCAGCTCGACGGGCCCGCACCTGCACTGGCACATGATCAGCCGGTCCGGCACCCGGATCAACCCACTCGTCTTCATCCAGCAGAACCCGGCCGACCAGCCCCGTCAGGTGTTCGAGGCGGCCAGCAACGCCGGCTGGCGTGCCCTGCCGGTCTCCGGCAGCGCGGGCGCGGTGACCGGCACGGCGACGACCGCGATCACCCTCGGATCCACGAAGATCCTCTACACCCTCAACGGCGGCCGGATCCACGAGGCCGCCAGCAACGCCGGCTGGACCAACCTGTGGACCGGCATCCACGGCGCACAGGGCACCGCACTGGCCGCGCTCAACCTCGAAGGGGTGAAGCTGGTCTACAACGTCGTCGACGGGTACGTGCACGAGGCCGCCAGCAACAACGGCTGGCGCAACCTCAACACCGGCATCGGTGGTGCGAGCTCGTCGTCGATCTCGGTGATCGCGCTGAACGGCGTCAAGTACGTCTACAGCATCGTCGGCGGCTACGTACACGAAGCGCACAGCGCCAACGCCTGGCGGAACCTGAACACGGGCATCCCGGCCTCGGCGGTAGCGGCGATCACCCTGGGCAGCACGAAGATCCTCTACACGGTGAACGGCGGCCGGGTCTACGAGGCCGCCAGCAACGCCGGCTGGGCCAACCTGTGGACCGGCATCCACGGCGCACAGGGCACCTCGCTGGCCGCGCTCAACGTCAACGGGGTGAAGCACATCTACAACGTCGTCGACGGGTGGGTGCACGAGGCCGCCAGCGACAACAGTTGGCGCAACCTCAACAGCGGGGTCCGCGGCACGCGGGCAGCGGCACTCGGCATGGATGGCGTCAAGCTCATCTACGCCGTCTGACCGGCTCGCTGCTTTGTGAGGTGCCCCCGGCAGGATTCGAACCTGCGACACACGGTTTAGGAAACCGATGCTCTATCCCCTGAGCTACGGGGGCGCGAGGGCCCAGTCTAGCGACCCGGACGTCCAGCAGGGGTGGCAGGGAGTGGCCGACGTTCACCCCGTCACCCGGACCCGTGTCTGCCCAGTTCATGACCACGGCTTGAGCACACGACCCCGGGTTGCGATCGGCCCGGACGGTATGTTGGCCGGCCAGGCGCACGACGCGGCGGGCTGCGCACAGGTGCCTGTCCACGCGAGCGCGACGCCCGAACGGGTCGTCGGCGCGCGAGATTTTTCAAGTCTGCGGTAAGAAAGTCGGCGCGCGACGACAAGTACTGGTGTGAGACCACCACCTGGAGGAATGGTGCCGGACGCCGAAACGACCGCCGCGGACCACCAACGCCTTACCGACCTGTTTCGACGACACGGCAACGCCATCTACGCCTACGCCAGTGATCGACTGAGCAGGGACGACGCCCAAGATCTCGTGGCTGAGGTCTTCGTCGTGGCCTGGCGGCGGCTAGAAACCATCCGAGTGGGCGATGAGCGCCCGTGGCTGTTCGGCGTCGCGCGGCGCCTCCTACTGCAGCAGCACAGGCACCGTGCAGACCAGTCGGCACTGCAGAATCGCCTGAATTCGACCGTCGAGCACGACCCCGGTCCTGGCGGTGGCCCCCTGTGGGAGGGGCGGACCGAGGTCGTGGCGGCCCTGGCGAAGCTGCCTGAAGCCGACCGCGAGGCGCTGCTCCTGCGGTACTGGTACGACCTCAGCAGCGGGGAGTCGGCGAAGGTGCTGGGGTGCACCGCGGCAACGTTCGCGGTGCGGTTGCATCGGGCGCGCCGCCGGTTCAAGAAACTATATGAGGCCCACTCGATCGATACGCACTTGGTGCCGGACTCCAGCCTGACGGCGTACATGAGGGGATTGCAGTGAAGCGGCAGGGTAGTGAGACCGAAGAGCTGATCACTCGTGCGCGGCCGGTTGCCCGGGTCGACTTCACGACGAGCCCACAGGGAGCGAGAATGCTCGCCCGAATCCTGGAAGTGCCTCGGCAGCCGGAGAAGCGCTCGCGGAAGCGAACCTCGATAATCGCGGCGATGGTTGCCGCTGGAGCGATCTTCGCAGGTGGTGCAACGGCAGCGGTTGGTGGCTTCCACGCGCCGGTCGCACCGCCGGAAGCACAGCCGGCCAATGGTGACGCGTTCGTCTGCGGCACGGCGGGCATGCGTCGAATGGGAGAGACCGTAGCTCGGGATGGCGAAACTCCTGTCGACGCCTGCCGCCGATCCTGGGAACGGATCTTCAGCGACGAGGCGCCCGCTCACCTGTACGCGTGCGTCCAGCGCGTCGACCCGAGCCCTTCACCGGGTGGCACTGAGTCCCCGGCTCCGACGTGGGGCAAGCTCGTCTACGTTCTCGACGGTCAACAGTTCAAGAACGCGCCTGAAACCTGCGGTTCCGTGAAGATGCTTGTCGCTCCGACCGGTAACTGAGATACCGCTGGCCTTCCCGGTGAACATGCCGGGAAGGCCAGCGGAACTTCGCTGTCAGCGATGCCCTACCAGGGGATGATCACGGGTAGTTCGGCTTCCAAGGCGAGGGGACCGAGCCGCAGACGTGAACTCCGTCGATCTTGTCATTCGGGGTTCCGGAGACGCCATCCTCCCTGGTGTCCAAGGCAAGGTTCGACCGATACTGCTTCGACCCAACGGTCACCATCTTGCTCCAGTTACCCGAACCGTTGTAGTTGTAGAAGTACGAGGTAGTGCCGGAGGACTGCTGGTTCGTAATGGACGAGATCCGGTCGTTCCAGTAGCCGCCGCCAGAGTAGGCGTAGTTACCCAGGTTCCATTCGCGACCGCAGACGGAGAAGACCAGTTCCTCACCGCCGTACTGCCGGTCCGTGTAGACGCAGACGTAGTAGATGTTGCAGGAGGCCAGAGGGACGATCGGCGAGTCAGCCTGCCTGGCACCGTCCTTGACCGGGCTGCGGAATCGCATGATGAGACCGGGGGCCATTTCGACGGTTGTCTGGTCGATCTGGCGCGCACCAGGCGTGCGTGAGATGACGTCGTCGATGCCCTGCTGCAGCTGGGCCTTGGTGGGTGCGACCTTGGCGTTGTTCCAGTCGTAGGCGCCCACGTTCACCTTGTCGGCAGGCGTCGGTGAGGTCCCTGCGCTCGGCGCCGCCGAGGCGGCGATGGGCGACGCGAGGAGTGCGGCAGTCGTCAACAGAGCGGTCAGCCCCGTCCGGAACATAGAAATGCGCACAGTGGAGTCCTTTCACCAAGCATTGTGTGCCAGCATGAGGAATCGCTTCTCGGTTGACACCTCTTAGAGGTAACCCGAGGTCCTGCGACCGATTGACCGCAGCATGAATCATCACCTGTTGATACGACAGCAGGCGTGGCAGTGCTCTTCTCAGTGACGTTCCGTTGAAACCTCCCCCGTTTCACGGCTGCGCAGGCAAGATGGCCAGAAAAGCGGGCAACAATCTCGCGTTGACAATTTCTACCACAGGCGAGTGGGCTCTGGTTGCCGTTGACTGCCCGCTGCCAGCACGATCAGAGCAACCCAATGCAACAAATGTCCGATTGAAAGGTGACGATCCGTACTCGCCTCAGTAGAAGGACCTGATGGCCGACCTTCTGCGTCGTGGACGGTGAGTGAGCAAGCGACAGGAGTGCGATTCGCAAAATCTGGATCGCACCCGAGGGTGGCACCCGCCGGGCTCCCGCAGCGGCTTCGGCGGTACTCGTTGGCTTGGCCAAGCCTCGCCGCCAATAGCGCCCGCGCTGCCACGATCGCTGATCTCGTCCTCGTCCGCAGCGCCGGCTTTCACCCTGCCCGCCGGGCTTCTCGCAGCGCTGGCTGATCCACTCAGGCACTTCGGCCCGACCAGCAGCATTGGCCGGAGCAGCAGGATCGCCGGCCATCTGGCGCGCCGGTCTCGTCGGGCAGCGAGAACCACCTCGGTGACGATGAGCGCCAGGACGCCGAGGAGCCAACTCCATCAGATTGCGACCCACGTGGACGACGCCGCCCGCGGCGTATCCGCGCAAGGGGTCGGTGCCCACCCCCGCCTCACGGACAGCAACAGGGACATTCACCAGGAAGAATGGGGGCGGAACCCTCCCCGCCTGTCCTGCAATGGATGCCCTGAACAGGCCGTCACCAGATCTCCAAGACGGACGTCGAATGCACGATTGCCAGTTCCATTGACGGCAGCTTTTGCCTAGTTTCAGGCTTTTGGCAGGTAATGATCACTGCGGGCACCACCCTGTCCGCGATCGGGATAGCGTCGGCCGACCAAGTCGCGGAACGGGGGCGCCCCGCAATTGTGGGTCGTGCGCTGCATTTCCACGGCACAGATGCACCTCAGGCGTTGAAAGGAAAGCATCTTGTCGCATCGCAGAAGTCTGTCCGAAAGAATGTTGGACGCACTACTGGTCATCGGAGTGGCCGTTACCCTGATCGCCACCGGCGGGTCGGCGCCCGCGCTGGCCTACACCGAGGCGGTTCAGGGAACTGGAAACTCCGCCCCGTGGTTCGACTTCGACAAGAATCCATCAAGCGCGTTGAACAGCACGCTCACGGCGTACGTCAGCGTGGGTGGCGTGCGTTATCGCATCAGCCAGCGTGCCGGCAGCGGCAACGGGAGCACCAACGAATGCCTGTCCAACCAGGGGTGGCTGCCCAACGGCTACTACTGGCCAGACGGAAGGGACAGCACCCGCTTCGAGCACATCAACAAGACCTGGGGCAACGAGGTCGTCCGCGGCTGGGTCTGGAACCTCGGATCGAAGAAGTGCTCGGGTTCTACCACCCGCACCGAACTGTTCATCCACTCGCAAGGAACGTCCGGATGGACGAACTCCAACTACGCGTCGAACGGGTGCATCAAGATTAACCAGACCGACCGCAGCCATCTGCACAACCGGTTCAACGCCGCATACGACAAGTCCAATGGCTTCCTCCAAGTAGTCAGCTGAGAGATCGGACCTCTGACATGGACAACTCGAATCGTCGTAACCGTGCACTGCTGTCGGTAGCCGCACTCATCGCGGCCACGATTGGCGCCTCCGTCATCCTTCAACCAGCGGCCCACAGCGAACAGCCCAGTTTGATCCGCGATCAGGTACTCCGCCACGAGCAGCTGGTGGCGGACTGTATGAAGGAGCGGGGCTTCGAGTACGCGGTGACCGTTCCGGGTGACCTCCTGGTCGAGGAGGCGCGCGCCGCAGCGGAGGCCGACGGCCGCGACATCAGGGCCGCAGTGGAGCAGGCATCCGCCGCGCGCGGCACGTCGCCCAGTCCGAACGAGCTGTTGGTGGCCGGGCTAGAGCCCCGGCAGCAGCAGGCCTGGGGGGATGCTCTCTGGGGCACGGACGACACCGCCGGTTGCATGGACAGCACGCTGCAAGCCGCCGCCCGGGTCGACGTGGAGGCCGGGCTCCGACGCGCGGAGGCCATTCTCGCCCAGGCGAAGTCCGACCCCACGGTTCAGTCTGCCGAGAGGACGTACGTCGCCTGCATGACGACTCAGGGATACGCCATCACGTCGGTCGATGGCATCCACGAGTACGTGGGCAGGCGCGCCGAGGTGCTCAGCGAAGAGGCCGGGCAGAAGCTGACGGACACGGCGTACGCCCGACACGACGCCTGTGTACGGCCGTACAACCAGACGTTCAACGCCACCCATCTCCGTCTTCTCGGTGGCAGGTGACGCTGTCGCGAGAGCCCGACTGACCAGGTGATCACACGATCGGTCTCGTAGGCGGGGTGGTTGGGCCGGTGGTCGGTCCAACCACCCCGCCGCCGTGCGTGGTGGTGGTCGAAGACCGCCGGCGACGGGCTACGAGTTGGTGGGCCGGGCGGCGCGGCGACGTTCGGTGAGCCGTCGCGCCTTCACCGCGTTGCCGCAGTCGGCCATGCGACACCAGCGGCGGGAACCGTTGCGGCTCTGATCGAGGAACAGCCAGCCACAGCCGCCTTCGAGCACCGGGCAGCGGCGCACCCGGGTCAAATCGGCGGTCAGCATGACGTCGAGGGCGGCCTCGGCGATCCGGTCCGGCACCAGCATGGCCGGCACCGTGCCGTAGACCATCCGTACCTGCGACGAGTCGAGCACGAATCTGGCTCGGACGGCCGCGCCGGACCAGCGCTGATGTAGAGCGACCAGCGCGGCCCCGGCCGCGATGGGGTCACCCGCCGTTCCACAGTCCGCGTCGGTGATCGCCGCGAGCAGCACGAGATGCAGCCCTTCACGGATGTCCCGCACGGCGGCCAGGCCCGCGTGGGCCGCCGCAGGCTCGTCGCGCCACGCCCGGCCCACCTGGTCGACCTCCGCGTCGGTGACCACGCCCACCCGAGCGGACCAGCGCAGCAGAGCGGAACTGTCGGTCAGGAAGTCGTGCGGCGACTCGCCCCCTCGCTCGAGCGTGTTGACCAGATCGAGTGCCGGGTGGCCGCCGACCAAGGGTAGCTGGCACACATCGAGTGGCATACCAACGATGCTACCACCTATACATTCGTAGGTGGTTAATTTTCGCTCCCACACTTCCCCCGCTGCGGCAACGCGCAGCCCAACCGGCGTGCGAGAGCGGCTTCCCAGCGCGAGACAGCGAGGGATACACAACTGCCTATGCTACCGTCAAAACTCTGTTAGCCGGGATCACGGTGCCTCATCCGTGGCGGCTGATCCTCTACACCTCGTCCAGGACCTGGGAGGTAGCCAATGGTGCACGAACGACGCGCGGTCTATGCCCTCGCCGCTTTGTCCGCCGCCACTTTCTGTTACGTCACCACCGAAGTACTTCCGATCGGGTTGCTCACGCTGATCGCGCCAGACCTGGGACGCTCCAGGTCCGAGGCCGGTCTGCTGGTGACCGGGTACGCCGTGGTGGTCATGATTGTGGCGCTCCCGCTTACCCGGGTCACTCGGCGTGTGCCCCGGCGCCCGCTTCTCGCCGGCGCCCTCGGTGTGTTCGCCGCGGCGACGGCGGTGTCGGCCTTCGCAACCTCCTACGAGGTGTTGCTCGCCGCGCGGCTGGTGTCCGCCACCACCAACGGTGTCTTCTGGGCGGTGGTGTTCCCGGTGGCGATCTCGATGTTCCCCGCGAACATCCGCGGCCGCATCGTGGCTCGACTGTCGATCGGTAACGCGCTCGGCCCGGTTCTCGGCGTGCCGCTGAGCACCTGGTTGGGCGGGCAGGCCGGGTGGCGGGCCGCCTTCGTCGCGATGGCCGTCTTCGGCTTCGTCAGCTGCATCGCGGTCGCCCTGCTCCTGCCGAGCGTCACACCGCAACAGAGGGCCGGCGACATCGGGCCGATGCCGGACCGGCCCCGCTTCGTCGTGCTCCTCCTCGCCACCATCCTCGCGGTCACCGGCGCCATGGGCGCGTTCACGTACATGACCGTCTTCCTCCTCGACGTCAGCGGGTTCGCCGCAGCGTCTCTCGGCCTGCTGCTGTTCGTTCAAGGCTCGTTCGGCGTCGCCGGCACCTGGGCGGTCGGCCGGGTCCTGGACCGGTTTCCGCTCGGTGTCGTGCTGGTGCTGCTCGGGCTCCTCACCGCCGCGATGCTCGGCCTCTATGGAGTTGGCGCGAGCAAGGCGTTGACCATCCCGTTGCTCGCCGTGGCGGGGATGTCGTTCAGTTCGCTGATCGCGGGAATCCAGCACCGCGTCATGCAGGTGGCCCCGTCGACAACCGACATGGCGTCGGCCAGCCTCAGCGTCGCGTTCAACTTCGGCCTCGCGGCCGGCTCGTTGATCGGCGCGGGTCTGCTGGCGACGGCCGGGGTGCGCGTCATCCCATTGTTCGGTGGCCTGCTGACGGCCGTGGCGATCGCGTTGCTCGCCGGCCACGAGATGTCCCGCAGGAGAGGGAGGACCCACAAGCCTGACCACAGCAGTTGGTCGGCGCGACCGTCCCGCAGCCGCGATGCCGAGAAGCCACCGGCCACCAGCGTGCGGACATAGATGACGCGGCGTCCCCTGAGCTACTGGTGCGCGAGCGCGACCTGGGCGTTCACCTGGGGTGGCAAAAGAGCGGCCCGGCGCGGAGAGTGGTCTTCCACGCCGGGCCGCCGCATCGACTGAAGTCAGCTGGTCACACAGTCGGCCAACACGCCTGGGCCGGTGCCGGTGCCCTGGAAGCCGAAGGTGGTCGACTGCCGGCCGAGGACCCGTCCGTTGTAGCTCACGTTGGTGAACCCTACGGTTCCGCTGGTGCCGCTGACCTGCGCGTTCCAGGCGCTGGTGACCGCGCCGCCCGGCAGCGCGACGGTCACGGTCCAGCCGTTGATGTCCGACTTGCCGGCGGTGACCGTCACGCTCGCGGTGAAACCGCCAGCCCACTGGTTGACCGCGATCGACGCGTAGCAGCCGTCACCGGCCGGCGGAGTGGTGTTCGGCGGAGGGGTGGTCGGCGGCGTGGTGGTCGGCGGCGTGGTCGTCGGCGGGGTCGTGGTCGGTGGAGTGGTCGTCGGCGGGGTGGTGGTGGGCGGGTTGGGTGCGCCGTTGGCCAGGCTGAAGGCCAGTTCGGGCTGGAACGAACCGGCCGTGAAGCGGCAGCCGTCCGCCTCCCCCGGCGGCTTCACCCACAGGTACGCGTCGATGTTGGCATCGCCGGTGTTTGTCGTCGGGTACTGCCCGATGCGCCGATCGGTGTTGTCGTCGCCGCACCAGTCCCCGCTGGCGCCCCCGTTGCGGCTGGTGTCGATGACCTGGCGCTTGCCCGAGATCCCCATGCCGTTGAGGGAGGAGATGACCGCCCGACCGAAGTTCGCCTCGCTGGAGGTCGAGTTGTAGTTCGACACGTTGGTGAAGAAGCCGTCGGCGTACTGCACGCCGGCCGCGCGGAGCCGGTTCGCCGTCTCACCTGCGCTGTTCCAGGTGGAGTGGCCGCCGTCGAGGTACACCTTGGCGTTGGGGTTGCCCGACTTGATGGTCCGGGTGGCCGTCGAGATCGCCTGGTTGCGCGCGTTGATCTCGGCGGTGCTCAGGCACGTCAGCAGAGCGAGCGAGTCGGTTTCCAGGATGATGATGACGGTCTGGTTGCCCAGTCCCCTGGAGAAGTTGGACACCCACGTCTGGTACTGGTTGAGGTCCGGCGCCCCACCGGCGCTGGCCCCGCCGCAGTCCCGGTTGGTGATCTCGTAGACGGCCAGAACCGGGATCTGCTGCGCCGCGTTGGCGGCGCCGATGAACCCGGAGACCTCGGACTGCACGGTCGAGGGGTTGAAGTTGGCGAACCAACGCGCCTGCGGCTGACTCGCGATCTTGTCGCGGATGACGGCCGTACGAGAGTCGCCGGGGTTGGCGGCGACCCAGCGGACGACGGCCGAACTCGGGTCGCGGTAGAGCGACCCGGACAGCGTGCCGGCGGAGGCGCTGCTGACGGCGAGGCAGACGCCGACGGCGGTGGCGCCCGCGACGGCCGCCACGCTGATGGCCGCCGATCTGCGGCGGAGCGAGGAGAGGATAGCCACGACGTGTTGCCTCCAGATCACATAGATGTATCTAAGTTCATGGGAGCGTTCCCATGGACGTTAGCGGAGGCGCGCACCGCTGCCAAGGTGTGAACGCTCGTCGATGAGCCAGAAGCCCGTATTTGGGGGTCCGTGTCCGGGTGCGACGACTGGTAGGCAGTCAGGAGCCGTAGATGCTGATCTTCAGCTTTTCTCGAATGGCTGCCGCCTGCACCTCGTCACGTCCGTCATAGACGTCCAAGGCTTGATGCCACACCTTCCACGCGGCGGCCAGGTCACCCGCGGCCTCGTAGGTGTCGCCGAGGCGGGCCAACGCGCTGGCTTGGAGAGTGGTCTCGCCGACCTCCGCGGACAGGTTGACCGCGCGCCGCCCACAGGAGAGCGCCTGGGCGTGATCGCCTCGTTGATGGTGAACGTGCGCCAGGCTGTCCCACACGTACGCCTCACCGTGGAGGTCGCCCAGGCGTTGCATGAGAGCAACGGCGCGTCCGCAGTAGTCAAGAGCGCGGGTGTGGTCGCCCAGCAGGCTGTGGTACCACCCGACAGCGTTGAGTGCGCTGGCCTCGCCAGATTCGGGGCCCGCATGCCGATGGAGGTGCAGCATCTGTTCGGCGTGCGCCAGCGCGTCACGGTAGCTTCCCTGACGCTCGGCCAACCAGGACAAGTTGCTGTGGACCTGCGCCTGTCCGGTCCGATCCCTGATCTCGACGTACAGCTTCAAGGCAGACCCGTGGTGCTGGCGGGCACGTTCGTAGCGCCCCAGGCGGGTGTGGGCGTTGGCGAGGCCGCGATGGCAGCGGGCCTCGGCCCTGCGGTCCTTCAGTCGCTGCGCAGCGACGAGACCCGTGGCCTCGACCGCAGCCCACTCGTGCCACCACCCGCATCGGTTGAGGAAGGTGGTCAGTGTCCAGCCAAGTTGCCACGCGTGCGAGTCGAACCCGTTCGAGGCTGCCATGTCGACGGCCGTGACGAGTGCCCGCCGTTCGCTCGTGTACCAGGCGAACGCCGCGTCGCTGTCGGTGAGGATCTCCGTGGTCACGCCGGGCTGCGGCGCTGCGAGGTCGATCGAGTCTCGCCGGTGCGGATAGATCAGGCGATCGGCGACATGGGCGGTGTGCAGGTAGTGGTCGAGCATCCGATGCCGCGCGGCGCGCAGATCGCGCTCGGTCTCGTGAACATTGACCAGTTCGCGCGCGTATGCGCGCAGGAGGTCGTGGAGCGCGTACCGGTCGGTCGAACGCCGCTCGACCATGTGGACGGCTACGAGGTCGGCCAGCAGTCGGCTGGTCTGGTCCAGGGGCAGGCCGGCCAGGCTGGCGCAGGTCGAGACGGCCATCTCCAGGCCGTGATGCAGGCCGAGCAGGCGAAACAGTCGGGCGTGTTCGGGGCTGAGAGCGCGGTAGGAGCCGGAGAGAACTGTCCGAAGGTCGGACCGCGGATCGTCTCCGGCAAGGACGTCCAGATCCCCGCCGCTCCCGAGGCGGCCGGCGAGGACCTCGATCGAGAGCTGGGCGTCGGTGGCGGCACGCGCCGCGACGATGGCCAGCGCCAAGGGTAGACCTGCGCACCGGCGGATGATCTGGTCGACGGCTCCCGCGTCCCGCACGACCCGGGCGACGCCGAGTCGGCGGGTGAGCAACTCGTGCGCTTCCACCTCGGTCAGCATGCCGAGCGAGACGGGTTGAGCCCCTTCGTTCACGACGAGTCCGGTGAGCCGGTTTCGGCTGGTGACCACGACCAGGCAGGACGGGCTGCCCGGGAGCAGCGGGCGCACCTGTGCCGCATCGCGGGCGTTGTCCAGTACGACCAGCACCCGCCGGTCGGCCAGGACACTGCGGTAGAGACCCACCTGGGCGTTGAGCCCGGGAGGTATCCGGTCTGGCGGAACGTGCAACGCTTCCAGGAAGTCTCGTAGGACGTCGGTGGGCTTGAGGGCCGTCGTTCCGTCCGGGCCGAACCCGTCCAGGTTCACAAAGAGCTGCCCGTCCGGGAAACGGTCGCGGACCCGATGTGCCCAACGGACGGCCAGCGCGGTCTTGCCGACACCGGCATGGCCCACGATGGACAGGACCGTCGGGTGCGGCTGGTCAGTGGGATCGGTCGCCAGAGCCGCATCCAACTCGGCCAGACTGGCGGAACGGCCGACGAACAGGGCCCCTTGCATAGGCAGTTGAGCCGGGCGAACAGGTGTCGCACCGGTGCCGGACGCAAGGGCGACGCCCTCGGGACGCGCCGGTGGGTCGAGGGCCCGGTCTTGCCGAAGAATCGCCTCGTACCTCTTACGCAGCTCGTCGCCCGGGTCGACGCCCAGTTCATCGGCGAGCGTGGCAGCGACGCGCTGGTACGCCTCGATCGCCTCGGCCTGCCGCCCGGACTGGTAGAGGCCGGTCATCAACATGGCCGCGAGCCGCTCGCGCAGCGGATGTCTCGCCACCAGATCAGTCAGTTCGGCGACCACGGCGGCCCCGCCGCCGAGGCTCAGCTCGCACTCCAGACACTCTTCGAGAACCGCGATGCGCATCTCCTCCAACACGGCCGCCTCGCGCTCCAGCACGATCCCGTTCAGATCCGCGAGCGCGGGACCCCGCCACATCGACACCGCCTGACGCAGCACGACGGCGGCCTTGCGCTTGTCATCGAGCGCTACGAGGCGTCGCCCCTCGGACACGGCGTCCTTGAATCGGGCGAGATCCAGCTGACTCGCGTCGACGCGAAGCCGGTAGTTGGCGCGCTCACCATCCAGCAGGTGCGCCGCACCGTAGCGATCAAGTGTGCGACGCAGCTGCCAAATCCCGCTGTGGATCTGGTTGCGAGCTGTCGCGGGCGGGTCCCCGCTCCAAGCGATGGCGATCAGGTCCGCGGCAGACACCAGCTGACCGTGGCGGAGGAGCAGACCGGCCAGCAGCCTTCTCTGCCGCTCGCCGCCCAGCTCAACGCGTAGGCCGCCAGCACGGACTTCCAGGGGCCCGAGCACCATGAAGTCGATCGGCACCGCCACGATGACACCCCCGTTGTGCAGATCGGCCCGTAGGGTAGTCATCTGGTATCACAGTGTCAAGATCGCGCTTTTCTGGTCGTCGTAAATCGTCTGGAGACCGCCCGGGGACAGGCCGCCGCAGGAGCAGCGGCCCGCGCTCCGACTGGCCCGATCAGACCCGAGCCAGCCCCAGCGCCCGCACGTCGACCGCAACGTCCGGGCCGTAGGAGTCGGCGATGCGGCGCTCGAATACGTCGGCGTCGACCGTGTATTCCTGCGGGCCCTCGACCTCCAGCACGTGCGCCGCCAGTACGCAGCCCACCTGTGCCGCGCGCTCGATGGGCAGGTCGGCGGCGAGCGCGGCGAAGAAGCCGGCCCGGAAGCCGTCGCCGACACCGGTCGGGTCGACGATGCGGCCCACCCGCGCCGCCGGGACCAGGAAGTCACCCTCCTGCCCTGTGACGCGTACCCCGTTGGCCCCCAGGGTCACCACCCGCACGCCCACGCGGCGCAGGATGTCGTCTTCGCTCAGCCCGGTCTTCGACTCCAGCAGCGCCGCCTCGTACTCGTTCGTCAACAGGTAGCGAGAGCCGCTGATCATCGCCTCGATGTCGGCCGACGGCATCCGGGCCAGCTGCTGTGACGGGTCGGCGGCGAAGGGCAGGCCCAGCCGGCGGCAGGCGGCGGCGCGGGCGAGCATCGTGTCCGGGTTCTCCGCGGCGACGATGACGAGCCCGAGCCCGCCGGCCCGCGCGGCGACCCCGTCGAGGCTGATCCGGTCGGGCTCACCCATCGCGCCGGGATAGAACGACGCGATCTGGCAGAGGTCGGTGTCGGTGGTGCAGATGAACCGCGCGGTGTGCGCGACGGAGCTGACCTGCACCTCCGAGCAGTCGACCCCGTGCCGCTCCAGCCAGCTGCGGTAGTCGCCGAAGTCGCCACCGACCGCGCCGAGCAGCACCGGCCGGTGCCCGAGTTGAGCGAGCCCGAAGGCGATGTTGGCCGCGACCCCGCCGCGCCGGACGACCAGGTCGTCGACGAGGAACGAGAGCGAGACGGTGTCGAGGCTGCCGGCGATGAGTTGCTCGGCGAACCGCCCCGGAAAACGCATCAGATGGTCGGTCGCGATCGAGCCGGATACGGCGATCATGCGGGGCGGGCCCTCTCAGTAGCGGTAGTGGTCGGGCTTGTAGGGCCCTTCGACCGGGACGCCGAGGTAGTTGGCTTGTTCCTTGGTCAGTTCGGTGAGGCGGACACCCAGCGCGGAGAGGTGGAGTCGGGCCACCTTCTCGTCCAGGTGCTTGGGGAGGGTGTGCACGCCGACCGGGTACTGGTCGGTGCTGGTGAACAGCTCGATCTGCGCGATGGTCTGGTTGGCGAAGCTGTTCGACATCACGAAGCTCGGATGCCCGGTGGCGTTGCCCAGGTTCAACAGCCGGCCCTCGGACAGCACGATGATCGAGTGGCCGTCCGCGAACCGCCACTCGTCCACCTGCGGCTTGACGGTGATCCGCTCGACGTCAGCGCGTTTCGCGAGACCGGCCATGTCGATCTCGTTGTCGAAGTGACCGATGTTTCCCACGATCGCCTGGTGCTTCATCCGTGCCATGTGCTCGTTGGTGATCACGCTGAAGCAGCCGGTGGCGGTCACGAAGATGTCCGCGGTCTCGACCACGTCGTCGATGGTCGCGACCTGGTAGCCGTCCATCGCCGCCTGGAGGGCGCAGATCGGATCCACCTCGGTCACGATGACCCGCGCACCCTGACCGCGCAGGCTCTCGGCGCAGCCCTTGCCGACGTCGCCGTAGCCGAACACCACGGCGACCTTCCCGCCGATCAGCACATCGGTGGCCCGGTTGATCCCGTCGATCAGCGAGTGCCGGCAGCCGTACTTGTTGTCGAACTTGCTCTTGGTCACCGAGTCGTTCACGTTGATCGCCGGGAACAGCAGGTTCCCCGCCTGCTGCATCTCGTACAGCCGGTGAACGCCGGTCGTGGTCTCCTCGGTCACCCCCTTGATCCCGGCGGCGACCCGCGTCCAGCGGCGGTTGTCCTCCCGCAGCGACCGCGTCAACACACCGAGGATGACCTCGTACTCCTCCGAGTCGGCGCTCTCCGGCGACGGGACCGCCCCGATCGCCTCGAACTCGGCGCCCTTGTGCACCAGCAGCGTGGCGTCACCACCATCGTCGAGGATCATGTTCGGGCCCTGCCCGTCCGGCCACAGCAGCACCTGCTGGGTGCACCACCAGTACTCGTCGAGGGACTCGCCCTTCCAGGCGTAGACCGGGACACCGGCCGGGGCGTCCGGGGTGCCGGTCGGGCCGACCACGATCGCCGCCGCCGCGTGGTCCTGGGTGGAGAAGATGTTGCAGGACGCCCACCGGACCTGCGCCCCGAGCGCCACCAACGTCTCGATCAACACCGCCGTCTGGATCGTCATGTGCAGAGAGCCGGTGATCCGCGCACCCTTCAACGGCTGCCGCGAGGCGAACTCCCTCCGGATCGACATCAGACCCGGCATCTCATGCTCGGCCAGCTCGATCTCCTTACGCCCGAAGGCCGCCAACGACAGATCCGCCACCTTGAAATCGCTGAAGTTGCCAGTCATGCCCGCACCCTCCCGCACCCGCGTCGAGGACCGTTGGAGGCCCGTTCAACCGGGCTCATGCTCCGCACACCGGGCCACCCCGGGCCCGGGTGCGGAGCAGGCGCCGTCAGGAGTTGCGGCTGGCCGGGTCGACCCGGGCGTACGTGAGCAGGTCGGCCATCGTGAACTGGCCCGAGAAGCGGGCGGGCAGGGTCGGACGCCAGTTGGGCTGCACCTTCAGGTAGCTCGCAGGGTCGAGCTGGGCGATGCCGATGAGCACCTCTGCCACGATTCGCCCACCTACCGCGCCCAACGAACCTCCGCCGGCCTGGAGCTGTGCCTCCTTGAGGATGTAGTAGAAGAGCGGGGTGTTCGAGTCCAGGCCGAGGCCGTACCCACTGAGCTCCGGGAAGTTGAAGCTATTCAGTGCGGGCGCCCCGATGTGGGCGGCGATCCGCTGGCCCGACGGGATGCCGAAGGTGAGCTGACGGAGCAGGTCGCGTCCGAGCAGGTTGGCCGACGGCGAGCCGGACGGCGGCGGTGGCAGCGGGAAGCCGAACAGCGGCGTCGAGTTGCGGACGTCGACCCACTTGCTCCAGCGCACCTGGCCGTCGAAGAACTGGAACCAGAACTGGTAGTCGAGGTAACGACGGGCGGCCCGCTTCCCGCCGCGCAGGTCGGCCGGGTCGGCGCCGCTCAGCGCCGAGTCGAAGAGCATGGCGTAGAACTCGTCGCCGCCGGTGCCGGTGCGGTTGACCAGGTAGGCCGGTCGTGGCTGGCTGTGGCCGAAGCGGAACGCCGCCGCGGTGAACTCGACCGGGATGAACGTCGCGTTCGGCTCCGGCTTGTAGAAGCGGCGGCCTCCGTTGAGCACTGTGGAGACCGCGCCCGGGCCGGCGACCAGCGGAAGGAACTCGTTGAGCACGATCCACTGGTAGTGCCAGGTGACGAGTTGCCGGGCGGCGGCGAAGACCTGTGCCGACGGTGTGCCCTGTGCGCGCACCAGGTCGACCACCCGGTTGTGGAAGAGGATGAACGCGGCCGTGATCTGCGCGATGGGCAGGTTCTCGTCGTTGCGGGGGTCGAAGACGATCGCCCTGCCACTGGAGTTGCGCGGCAGGTCTTCGAAGCGCCCGCCCGATTCGATCTTGAGTTTGGCCGGATCGGCGGAGTTGTACAGCTCCGGGTTTCCGGTCGGCCCGCCACCGTAGAGCGAGTCGAGGTCAAGGGCCGGCGTCCGGGGGTTCGGCACCGTGGTCGGGTCGACCGGTGTACCCAGCGGCGCCGTCGTCTCGAAGGCCAGGTCGTGGTCGACGAACTGCCCGAAGTACGTCATGCCCTGCGGGATCGAGAAGTTGTCGGGGTTGTTGATGCTGTGCTGCTGCTGGTCGGCGAGCGCCTCCGCACCGACGTTGAGCGGGTCGCGGGCGTCCATCGGGCCGCCGACGCGCGACAGGTCGATCAGCGCGTTCCGCATCTGGGTCGTCGCGGACCCGAACGCCGGCAGCGACGGGAACATCCGGCCGAACCGGTTGGAGAACGCGGCCGCCGCGGGCGTCGCGTCGAGCAGGACTCCCCCGGTGCCGGCCACGAGCGCCCCCGCGCCGACTCCGGCCAATAATCGCCGTCGGCTGACACCTCGCGAAGCGTTGTCAATTGCCATGTCGGCCACCTTCCGTCCGCGGGCGCCCGCGTGGACGCACGGGCCGCAAACCCGCGAACCGGCAGCAGTGTGAACCCTTCGGTTAGTGGCGCCCTGGAGTTTCGGTGGTGTCCGGCTGGAGGCCGGTGAGCATGGTGTCGACCAGCGAGGTGTCGTGTTTCGCGGCACGGAACAGCGGGTGGTCGAGCGTCGATCGGAGGAAGTCGCGGGTGGTGGCCACACCGGGCCCTTCGACGGCGCACTCGTCGAGGGCGCGGGCCATCCGGGCCAGGGCCTGGGTGCGGTCGGGCGCCCAGACGACCACCTTCGCGAGGAGGGAGTCGTAGTCGGCCGGAACCCGGTAGCCGGCGTACCCGTGCGTGTCGACGCGGACGAACGGGCCGGCGGGCAGGTCGAAGCGGGTCAGCTCACCCGGCGTCGGTACGAAGCCGCGCGCCGGATCCTCGACGTTGAGGCGACACTCGATCGCCGTGCCGCGCGGCGTCACGTCGGCCTGGGTCAGCGCGAGCCGTTCGCCGGCCGCGACGAGGATCTGTTGCCGCACCAGGTCGACGCCGGTCACCAGCTCGGAGACCGGGTGTTCGACCTGGAGCCGGCAGTTGACCTCCATGAGGTGGAAGTCGTCCCCACCGCCGACCAGGAACTCGAAGGTACCCGCGCCCACGTAGCCGACACCGAGTGCGCCGGTGACCGCGGCGGCGGTCATCCGGTCGACCATGTGTTGCGGCAACCCGGGCGCGGGCGACTCCTCGATCAGCTTCTGGTGACGCCGCTGCACCGAGCAGTCGCGCTCACCGAGGTGGATGCCGTTGCCGTAGCGGTCGGTGAGCACCTGCACCTCGACGTGGCGGGCCGACTCGAGGTAACGCTCGATGTAGACCCGGTTGTCGCCGAAGAGCAGCTGCGCCTCGGCCCGCGCGGCGGCGAACTCGCCCAGGAACGAGGCCGGGTCGCGGACCACCCGTACGCCCCGACCGCCGCCACCGGCGACCGCCTTGATGATCAGCGGGAAGCCGATCTCCTCGGCGACCGCGCGGGCGTGGGCCGCCGACTCGACGGCGTCGGTCGTGCCGGGGAGTACGGGCAGGCCGAGGCCCGCCATGATGCCCCGCGTCCGGGCCTTGTCGCCCAGCGCGGCCATCACGGCGGGCGGCGGCCCGATGAACGTGATCCCGTCGGCCTCGCAGATCTCGGCGAAGTCCGGGTCCTCGGAGAGGAATCCGTAGCCCGGGTGGATGGCGTCGGCCCCCGTGCGGCGGGCCGCCTCGATGATGGCCGGGGCGCTCAGGTAGCTGCGCCGGCTGGGACCCGGCCCGATCTGGACGGCTTCGTCGGCCAGCCGCACCACCGCCGAGTCCCGGTCGACGGTCGAGTAGACCGCCACGGTACGCAGCCCCATCTCCCGGCAGGTCCGGGCGATCCGGACCGCGATCTCGCCCCGGTTGGCGATCAGCACCGACTCGAACACTGGGTCAGCCCTCCGACACAGCTAAGGCGATCAACCGTTCGCCGTACTCGACCGGGGTCGCGTTGGGCACCAGCACCTTCACGACCTCGCCCGCACGGTCGGCTTCGACCGGAATCATCATCTTCATCGCTTCGAGGATCGCGACCTGCTGGCCGGGCACGACCTGGTCGCCCTCACGGACGAACGGGTCAGCGCCGGGCGACGGCGCGAGGTAGAGCGTCGCGACCATCGGCGCGCACACGTAGTGCAGACCGGCGTCGGCCTCCACCGGCGGGACCGGCGCAACCGCCGCCACCCCGGGTGCGCCGTCCGGCCACTCCACCTCGACCACCAGGTCGCCGTGCTGGAGCCGGGCGCGGCGGACCGGACCTGGCGTCGACCCGATCAGCCGCGCGAGACTGCGGACCGCGGCATCCAGCGGGTCGGCGTTACCCTCCGGCATTCGTCAAACCTCCGATCTGTCGGAAGCGGGCCCGGCGATGGGCCCGCACCTCCTCGCGGTCGAGACTGGCCAACTCCGCGAACGCGTCGACGACCGCCCGGTGTACGGCCGACGCGGTCGCAGCGGGATCGGCCGGTGCCCCGCCGGGTGGTTCGGGAACCACCCCGTCGACGACGCCGAGCGCCAGCAGGTCGCCGGCCTGGAGCTTGAGTTGCGCGGCGGCCTCGTCGGCCCGACCGGAGTCGTTCCAGAGGATCGCGGCGCAGCCTTCCGGGCTGATCACCGAGTACGTCGCGTTGGCGAGCATCAGCACCCGGTTGCCGACGCCGAGGGCGAGCGCGCCTCCGCTGCCGCCCTCGCCGGTCACGATGGCGACGACCGGAACCGTCAGCCCGGCCATCAGCCGGATGCTGTCGGCGATGGCGAGAGCCTGCCCGTTCTCCTCCGCCGAGATGCCGTGGTAGGCGCCGGGCGTGTCGATCAGCGTCACGATCGGCGTGCCGAGCTTCTCGGCCAGCCGCATCAGTCGGGCCGCCTTGCGATAGCCGGCCGGTGTCGCCATGCCGAAGTTGCGGCTGGCCACCTCGGCGACCGTGTGGCCCTTCTGGTGGCCGATCACCACTGTGGGCCGGCCGTCGATCAGGCCGACGCCGCCGACGATCGCCGGGCAGTCACTCGCCAGCCGGTCGCCGTGCAGCTCCACGAAACCGTCCACGAAGTGGCCGATGTAGTCGAGTGTGGAGGGCCGGCCGAGATCGCGGGACAACGCCACGACCGCCCACGGGTCCCCCGACTCGGGGGGCGTGGTGGCCCGTACCGGGTAAGGATCCGGCGCGGACCGGTCGGCCCCCGCGAAGGCCAGCAGCCGGCCGATGGTCGACCGCAGATTCGACCGGGGCACCAGGTCGTCGAGCATGCCGCGGGCGAAGAGGTACTCGGCGGTCTGGAAGCCGGCCGGCAGCGGCTGACGCAGCGTCTGCTGGATGACCCTCGGCCCGGCGAAGCCGAGGCGCGCCCCCGGCTCGGCGAGAATGACGTCGCAGAGCGTCGCGAACGATGCCGCGACGCCACCGTAGGTCGGGTCGCTGACCAGCGAGATCGTCAACACCCCGGCCTCGTCGAGGGCCCCGAGCGCCGCACTGGTCTTGGCCATCTGCATGAGCGACAGCACGCCCTCCTGCATCCGGGCACCGCCGGAGGCGCTGACGATCAGCAGCGGCGTACGGGTTTCGAGCGCCAACTCGGCCGCCCGGGTGATCCGCTCGCCGACGCCCGCGCCGAGGCTGCCACCGAGGAACCGGAAGTCCATGACCGCCGCGATCAACGGCTGCCCCTCGACCGTGCCCCGGACGCAGACGACTGCCTCGTCGAGCCCGGTGCGCCGGCGGGCCGCCTCGATCCGTTGCGGGTAGGGCCTGGTGTCGACGAACCCGAGCGGATCACCGACGGCATCGACCGGTGGCAGCTCCTCGACCGAGTCGAGATCGAAGAGCTGCTCGATCCGCTGGTGCGCGGTGACCTGGTCGTGGTGGTCGCACTCCGGGCAGACGCCCAGGTTGCGTTCGACCCGGCGCTGGTAGAGCAGCGCCCGGCAGCCCGGGCAGATCAGCCAGCTCTTGCCGACAGGCGTGTTGACGGTGGCGGTCATGACTGCCCGCGTTCGGCCGCGGCCTTCTCCACGATCTCCCGGATGCGTGCCTGCTGCTCACGTGTGGTCCGGTTGAGGTGGGCGGTCATGCCCTCGTCGTCGGCGTGCCCGCCCGGCCGCATCTCGAAGTCCTGTACCCACCGCATCCGCACCCCGCCGTCCGGGAGCTCGGTGTATTCCCAGAACAGGTTCATGTACTTGAAGGCGCCGGTCTCCAGCCGCCGTGCCCGCACCACCCGGTCGGCGCGGTCGGGCACCCGCTCGGAAACCCAGCTCCAGACCCGTCCGGCCGGGTCGGGGTGCATGGTGAGACGGAAGACGACGGCCCCGTCGTCGGACGTCGAGAGCACCTTCGTGCTGGCGTACTCGCTGAACAGGGAGGGCCAGTTGGGGATGTCGTTGGTCAGGTCCCAGACGAGGTCGAGCGGTGCGTTGATGACGACCGCGTTGTCCGTGTGTCCGGCCATTGGGGTCACCGATCCGCGAGTCGTTGGTTGACGTAGTCGACGGCGAGCCGCGGCGTCTTCATGATCGATACGGCGTCGTCGGGGATGCGCACCTCGTACTCCTGCTGCACCCGCGCCGCCAGCTCCAACAGCGCGAGCGAGTCGTAGCCGAGGTCGTCGAACGGCGCGTCGAGCGTCGCCGGATCGGCCCAGTCGGTCTGCTCGACCACACCGGAACTGGTCTCCAGGATCCGACGCAGGTCGTCGAGGGTCAGCTGGCTCATGAGTTTCCTCCCGTCGGTCGCTGCCACCCGTCGCGCACGCCGCCGACCTGCGGCACCGGCGACTCGGGGTGCGGGACCTCCTCGGTGTCGACGTGGCCCAGTTCGGGGCGCGGCGCGAGCGGGCTGATCTGGAACACGATCAGCGCGGTCTCGGCACCGGCGTTGACGATGCGGTGCCGCTGGCCGCGACGGACCATCAGAGCCTCGTCGGCCGCGAGCTTGACCTCCGCGCCGTCGACTCGGATCACGACCTCGCCGCGCACCAGATAACAGAACTTGTCCGAGTACGGGTTGTACTGCTCCGCCAGGAACTCGCCCGCCTCCAGGCGGACCGTGCCCATGAAGCCCTCCGTCGCGTCGACGGTCTTCGGGCTGAGCAGGATCCGCACCTCGCCGCCGATCCGGTTGATGCCGGGCACGTCGGTGGCGGCGACCTTCACGATCGGTTGCCGATGCATGGTCATCCCTTCTCTGCGACGAGCACTCGGAACGGCAGGTCCGTCGGGTGGACGGTGGCCGGGCCGAAGCCCGCCGCGGCCAGGGCCCGGTTGTAGGCGGCGACGGAGTGCGACTCCCCCTCGAAGGTCCAGACCAACATCAGCACTGAGAAGAGGTACGGCGCCGGGTCCAGTGCCGGTGACTCGTCGCCGGTGGTGAAACCGACGATGACCAGCCGTCCACCCGGCTTGACCACGGAACCGAGCCGGTTCACCAGCTCATGCACCCGCTCCTCGGAGAAGTGGTGGGTGACGTTGGTCAGCAGCGCGACGTCGTAGGGGCCACCGAGATCGGTGGTGAACATGTCACCCGGCAGGAACGACGCCCGGTTGCGTACGCCGAGCCGCTCGGCGTGCTTCTCCGTCACGGCGAGCACGTTGGGCCAGTCCAGCGAGGTCACCGCCGCCTGCGGGTTGTGCTGCGCGAGGGTGTAGCCGTAGACGCCGTGGCCACAGGCGACGTCGAGGATGTCGAGCTCGGCGCGCTCCTTCGTCCACGGTGCGAGCGCCTCCGCCATCACCTCGGCGGTCGGCTGGGCGACCTTCGTCGCGTACGCGGCGAAGTCCTCCCAGTAGGTGTACTCCGGGGTTTCGGCGTGCACGTCGAGCACGGTGCCGCCGGCCCGTACGGCGGCGCTGAGGTCGCGCAGCGCGTCCCACTCCCAGTCGCTCGACATCACCTTCACCATTCCGCCCAGGTAGTCGGGACGGGTGCTGACCAGGTGGTCGGCGGCCGCCGGGGTGAGCGAGAAGTGCTCGCCGGTCCGGTCGGTGAGGCGGATCGCGGTGAGCGCGTCGAGCAGGATGCGCGCGCCTCGCGGGTGGATGCCGAGCTTCGGAGCGAGCCCGCTGGCCGTGGCCGGGCCCGCGGCGAGGGCGTCGAACACACCCAGCTCGACCCCGGTACGCAGCAGGCTCGTCTTCTTGTATGCCTGCATCATGTCGTTGATGTCGCGGCGGGTCAGCGTCACGTGATGCTCCCTGTCTCGGGGCTCCAGGTGTAGAAGGGCGTGGCCAACGAGTCCTGCAACTCGGTCATGCTGTCCGGCGCGTAGCGCTGCAGGTAGGCCGAGAGGCGCCGGTTGACCTCCTGGAAGTCCGCGCGGGCTCGGGCCGCGAGGAGCTTGTCGAAGACGTCGGTGTCGGCCTCGAGCAGGTGCATGTAGAGGTCCTGGTAGCGGAAGAGCGTGCGCCGCGAGATGCCGACGACGTGGGGCATGTCGCCCTTGTCGTGCTCGGCGAAGAGCTCGGCGACCGCGTCGGCGTGGCCGGGGGCCATCCGCATGACCATGAGGGCGCGGTAGGACATCTGCTCACGCTCCCCGCAGGATCGTGGCCAGGGCGGCGGTCAGGGTCTGCGCCTGGTCGTCGACCGGGCCGGCGCTGCGCCAGGCGACGATGCCGTCGGGGCGTACCAGCAGCGCCCCGCCGGGGCCGACCCCGCAGCTCGCGAGCCACGAGCCGTCGTCGGCGAGGTCACCGTCGGGGCCGGCGGTCAGCGCCTTGATCGGGAGCCCGGTCGCCGCCGAGACCGCCTCGGCCGCAGCGAGCCAGGTGTCGTCGCCGGGGGCCGTGGCCAACGTCCAGCCCTCGGTCAGCACGTCGATCGTGGAGACCCGAGCGCCGTTGTGGTCGACCCAGCCGTGCGGGGCACGCGATCCGGGTTGGCCGGTGAAGGTCAGCTCGCGGGGCAGCAGCTCGGTGTCGGCGGGAGCGCCGACGATCGCGTTGGAGGTGTAGCGGTAGCCCATCGTCACGATGACGAAGTCCCGGTAGGCGGCCTTGTCCTCGTCGGCGAGCTGACCCCGGGTGCGGAAGAGCATCCACGCCTGGTCGGCGGTCGCCGCGCCGACCGGGCGACGCTCGGCTTCGTAGGAGTCGAGCAGGCTCTCGTCGGCCCGCCCCTGAAGCACGTCGGCGAGCTTCCACGCCAGGTTGTGCGCGTCCTGGATGCCGGCGTTGACGCCGAAGCCGCCGGCCGGCGGGTGGGCGTGACAGGCGTCGCCGGCGAGGAAGACCCGCCCCGACTGGTACGCGTCGGCGACCATGTGCCGCGCGTCCCAGGGCTGGGCCGACTCGACCTCGACCTCCAGCTCGGGATCACCGGCCGCGATCCGGGCCAGCTCGACGCAGCGTTCCGGGGTGAAGTCGGCCGGCGACTGCCCCCGCTCGGGGTAGTAGTTGACGCCGAACATCCACCGCCCCGGCTCGATGAAGAGCAGCAGACCCTGGGCCAGCTGGTTCATCAGGTAGATCAGCGTGAACCGGGGTGCCGACTCGGGCAGGTCGACCTTGGCCCGGAAGATGATGCTGACGAAGTTGCCGGCGACGCCGTTGCTGCGGTTCCCGATCTGGAGCAGTTCACGGACGGGGCTCTTCACGCCGTCGGCCGCGACGACGTAGCGCGCCCGGATGGTGCGTGTCGTGCCGTTGTCGTTGACGGTCGCGGTCACCCCGTCCTCGTCCTGGGTCAGCCCGATCAGCTCGTTCTGGAAGCGGATCTCCGCGCCCGCCTCGACGGCGGCGTCGTAGAGCAGCGGCTCGTAGTGGTCCTGGCCGCACCAGATCGGCCAGCTCGGCGTGAACTTGTCGTAGTCGACGTCGTGCGCCTCCATGACGAAGGACTTGTGCAGGTCGGCCAGGGACTGGGCGCCGAGCATGACCAGTGGCGTGGCGCGGCCGGCGCGGACCAGGTCGAGTTCGGCGCCCGGCCCGACGATCTTCATGCCGGCCTGCTGCACGGCCGGCTCCAGGCCGACGGTGCGGAAGATCTCCACCGTGCGGGCGTGCAGGCCGGTCGCGCGGGGGATCGTCGACAGCCGGGGCCGACGTTCGACCAGGATCGGCCGGATTCCCTTGCGGGCCAGGAAGAGCGCGGTCGACAGGCCGACCGGGCCGCCGCCGACGATCAGGACGTCGGTGCTTCCGTCAGACATGAGCGTCCTCCGTGTAGACGACTTTGTAGAGGTGGCGTTCCGGCGTGGCGATAGCGCGTACCTCGCCGAAGTGGGGGTGGACCTCGGGGTTCTGGAGCATCGCGGTGAAGTGCTCTTCGCTCTTCCACTGCGCGTAGTTGACGACCCGGGTTCCGTCGAGGCTGGCGTGGATGTTCGCCGACACGAACCCGTCGACCTTGGACATCACCGCGTCGGTCGCCTCGATCAGGATGTCGACGAGCTTCTGCTGGTTGGCCGGCTCGACGGTGAAGATGTTGACCATCGTCACGACCGGCTGGTCGATGCCGATGTGTGCCATTGCGGGCTTCCTTTCCTAGATCGGACGCGCTTCGAGCAGGGCCCAGCCGCGGGACGCGGGGGTGTTGGCCAGCTCGAAACCGGACGCGGTGAACAGCGCCTGCCATTCCCGGAGGTCGCGCTCCTTGCCGCCGAAGAGCACCAGCATGTCGATATCGATGATCTTGGCGTGGTCCCACTGGTTGCGTGGCGGCACGATCTGGTCGATCGCGATGAGGCGGGAGTCGGCGTCGCCGATCGCCGCGCGGATCCGACGGAGCAGCCTGACGCAGGTGTCGTCCGGCCAGTTGTGGACGATCGACTTCAGGATGTACGCGTCGGCACCCGCCGGTAGCTCGTCGGTGAAGAAGTCGCCGCCCCGCACCTCGACCCGCTCGGTGACACCGTGCTCCTTGAGCAGCGGTTCGGCGTCGGCCACGACCTCGGGCAGGTCGAAGAGGACACCGGTGCCCTCGGGGTGACGCTGGAGCATCTTGGCGAGGAAGTAGCCGTTGCTGCCGCCGATGTCGGCGATCCGGCCGAACCGCTCGGGCGCCAACTCCGCCGCGAACCGGTCGGCGAGCCGCCGGCTCCAGTGGGCCATGAAGCCCTCGAAGAACCGGTTGGCCTCCGGGTGGGCCTGGAGGTAGTCGTAGAAGCCCATGCCGAAGACCTTGTTGAAGGCCGGCTCGCCGGTGCGGACGCTGTGCAGGATCTCCGCGTACGGGAGGCGGTTGAAGTCGGCGCCGCTGAACTGAACCATCGGTCGCAGCCCGCCGATCCGGGCCGACGTCAGCCCCTCGCCGAGCGGGGTCAGCGCGAACGACCCGTCCTCCTGCTCGTCGAAGATGCCGACCGCGGAGGCCGCGCGCAGGATCCGCCGTAGCGCGTCCTCGTGCGACTCGGTCTCCGCAGCCAGTTGGGCGACCGGCACCGGCCCGTTGACGAGCAGGTCGGCGATGCCGAGCTCGGTGACCACGTGGATCACGTTCGCGATCTGTTTGGCGCTTCCCAGCACCGCGATCTGCCGTTCACGCAGGTCAAGTGCCTGCTGCTCGTCGAAGTTCGCGACGGCGGCGAGGCTGGCGTCGGTCATCGTCCATTCCTTTCGTCGGTCACGACCATGGCTGCGTTGAACCCGCCGTAGCCCCTGGCGAGGACGAGCGCCGCGCGTACGGGTGTCTCCCGCGCGACGTCGCGCACCAGGTCGAGGTGCAGGCCCTCGACCGGCTGACGGATGTTGGTGGTGGGCGGGATGACGCCGTGCCGGATCGACAGCAGCGCGGAGACGAGGTCGAGCGCCGCCCCGCCCGAGTAGAGCCGGCCGGTCATCGTCTTGGGCACGGTCACCGGCACACCGCGTGGGCCGAAGACCGCGGTGATCGCCTCGGCCTCGACGCGGTCGAGTTCCGCGACACCGGCGCCGTCGGCGAAGACGACGTCGATGTCGGCCGGTGTGAGACCGGCGTCGGACACTGCCATCTCGGCCGCCCGACGCAGGCCCGGTGGGCGGCCGGAGCCGGGCCGGGGGTCGAACGTCGCGCCGTATCCGGCGATCACCCCGTAGACGGCGGCCCCCCGCCGGGCAGCGGCGTGTTCGTCCTCCAACACGAGGATCGCCCCGCCCTCGCCCGGCACGTAACCCGACGCGTTGGCGTCGAACGGCAGGAACGCCGTGGCCGGATCGTGCCCCGTACTGAGGAGGCCGTTGGCGAGTTGGGCCGTCCAGCCCCACGGGCAGAGCGACGCGTCGACACCGCCGGTCATCACGAGCTGCACGCCCTTGCGCACCTGGCGCCGGGCCTGCGCCACCGCGTCGAGCCCACCCGCCTGCTCGGTGACGAGCACCCCGGTCGGCCCACGCATCCCGTGGCGGATCGAGATCTGGCCGGTGTTCACAGCGTAGAACCACGCGAACGACTGGTACGCGCTGACGTGCTCGGAGCCCTTGCTCCAGAGCTTCTCCAGCTCACGGTGGCCGAACTCGAAGCCGCCCGACGCGCTGGCCGTGACGACACCCATGCCGAACTCGGGCAGCGCCGACGGGTCGACCGACGCATCGGCCAGCGCCCACTGCGCCGCCGTCAACGACATCCGGGTCATGTGGTCGGTCTGCGCCATCAGCCGGCTCGGGATGTGATCGGCCGCCTCGTATCCGGGCACCTCGCCGGCCAACTGGGCCGGGTAACCCGAGGGGTCGAAACGGCTGATCGGCCCGATGCCACCCACCCCGGCGACGGTGGCCGCCCAGAAGGCGTCGCGGCCCAACCCGTTTGGCGCCGCCACGCCGACCCCTGTGACGACAGTGGTCATGCCACACGCGCCAGGAGCATCGCGCTCTGGAAGCCACCGAACCCGCTGCCCACGCTCAACACCACGTCGGTCTGCTGCTCACGGGCGGTGAGCGGCACGTAGTCGAGGTCGCACTCCGGGTCGCGTTCGTGCAGGTTGGCCGTCGGCGGCACCGCCCCGTGCTTGATCGCCAGGGCCGACGCCGCGATCTCGATCGAGCCGATGGCACCGAGCGAGTGGCCGATCATCGACTTGATCGAGCTGACCGGGGTGCGGTACGCGTGGTCGCCGAGGCTCCGCTTGAACGCCGCCGTCTCGTGCCTGTCGTTCTGCTTCGTACCCGAGCCGTGGGCGTTGATGTAGTCGACGGCGTCGCCGGGCAGCCGGGCGTCGGCGAGCGCGACCCGGATCGCCTCGGCCATCTCCCGCCCGTCGGGCCGCAGGCCGGTCATGTGGAACGCGTTGGAGCGCGAGGCGAACCCGACCAGCTCGGCGTAGATCTGCGCGCCTCGACGGCGGGCGTGCTCGAGCTCTTCGAGGACGAACATCGCCGAACCCTCGCCGAGAACGAACCCGTCGCGACTGTTGTCGAACGGCCGCGAGGCGTGCGTCGGGTCGTCGTTGCGGGCCGTGGTCGCCTTGATCGCGTCGAAGCAGGCCACCGTGATCGGCGAGATCGGGGCGTCGGTCGCGCCGGCGATCATCACGTCGGCCGAGCCCTCCCGGATCAGCTCCCGGGCGTGGCCGACCGAGTCGAGGCCCGACGTGCAGCCGGTGGAGACCACCGTCGCCGGACCTTCCGCCCCGACCGACCACGCCACCTCGCGGGCGAACGAGCTCGGCACCAGATAGTCGTAGAGGTGCGGGGTGGCGTACCGGTGGTCGGTCAGCCATTTCCGGCCGCCGTCGCTGACCACGACGTACTCCTCTTCGAGGCTCATCGTGGCCCCGACCGCCGTGCCGACGCTGACGCCGACGCGGGTCGGGTCGACGACCTCGAAGCCGCTGTCGGCCAACGCCTCCCGGGTGCAGACCACTGCCATCTGGGCCGCCCGGTCCATCCGGCGGACCTCCTGCGGCGACAGACCCTCGGCGACCGGATCGAAGTCGGCCTCCGCGGCCACCCGCGACCGGAAGGGGGTGGCGTCGAAGAACGACAGGGTACGGGTGGCCGTGCGGCCAGCGGTCAACAGTTCCCAGAACGCCTTGGTGCCCAGTCCACCGGGGGCGATGACGCCAATCCCGGTGATGACCACCCGACGGTCGGATGTGCTCGTCATGGAAGACCTCCTGGCCGCGATGTCCGTGTGAAAGCTAGGGACGGCCGGTCGAACGGCGCTGGAGCGTCGGTCGAGGGCCTGTCACGAGGCCCTGGCAAGCCCCGGGCGCAGTGGCCCGCCGGCTGCCAACACCTCCCGCTGGAGCCGCTGGAGGTCAGGCGAAGGGTCCAGGCCCAACTCCTCACTGAGCACCCGGCGCAGGTGGTGGTACGCCTGCAACGCCTCGCCACGGCGCCCCGAGCGGCTGAGCGCCACGATGAGCTGGCGGTGGAACCACTCGTTGAGCGGGTACGTGCCCACGAGATAGCGCAGCTCGCCGATCAGCTCGCGGTGACGGCCGAGTGTGATGTCGGCCTGGATCCGCAGCTCCAGCGCACGGATCCACTGCTCCTGGAGGTGGATCGCGTGCGCCTCCAACGCCGGCCCGAAGGTCACGTTGGCGCCCACCGGCCCCGTCCACATGGCCAGCGCCCGCCGGAGCACCTCGGCGCCCTCCTCGGGCCGGTCCGACTCGATGTGTGAGCGGCCCTGGTCGAGCATCGTCTCGAACACCTCGGCGTCGAGCTGGCCCGGCTCCACCCTGAGCAGGTAGCCGCGGGCACGGCTCTCCAGCACGGTCCGGTCCGGGGTCTCAATCCCCTCTTTCGCGAAGAGCTTGCGCAGGTGGTAGATGTAGGTCTGCACGGTGGTGACGGCGCTGCGCGCCGGATCGTCACCCCACAGCTCCCGGATTATCGAGTCGACCAGAACGACCCGATTGGCCCGCATCACCAGCAGCGCCAACACGGTCCGCACCTTCGGCGGCGTCGGCGTGCAGATCCGGCCCTCGTGGATCACTTCCAGCGACCCGAGAATCTCGTACCTGACCACAGTGGTCCCCCATTTCCCCATAGCACCCGTCGAGACGATCTCAAGCTATGGATGAGCGGGGCGTGTCGGAACGACCGCAGGTAGCGACATCGCGGGTTCTTCCGAGGATCGATGCGTGTCGAAAGTTGTACGGCGGATACCCCTTCGATCGCTCGATGCTTCCTCCAGGCAACCTCCACCAGGGGCGGGAAGACTCGCCGGGCCCCCACGCCCCTCGGGTTAGGAGTCACACATGTCGCACCGCCTCTTCACCTCCGAGTCGGTCACCGAAGGTCATCCCGACAAGATCGCCGATCAGATCAGCGACGGGATCCTCGACGCGTTACTGGCGCAGGACCCGCACAGCCGGGTCGCCGTCGAAAGCCTGATCACCACCGGCCAGGTCCACGTCGCGGGCGAGGTCACCACGCAGGCCTACGCCGACATCCCGCGCATCGTGCGGGAAACGGTCCTGGGCATCGGGTACGACTCGTCGAAGAAGGGCTTCGACGGCGCCTCCTGCGGCGTCAGCATCTCGATCGGCGCCCAGTCGCCCGACATCGCGCAGGGCGTCGACACGGCGATCGAGCTGCGCGACGGTTCGTCCGGCGGTGGGCTCGACGCCCAGGGCGCCGGGGACCAGGGCATGATGTTCGGCTTCGCCTGCTCGGAGACGCCGGAGCTGATGCCGCTGCCTATCGCGCTGGCCCATCGGCTGGCCCATCGGCTGGCCGCCGTCCGCAAGGACGGCACGGTGCCCTACCTGCGGCCGGACGGCAAGACCCAGGTGACCGTCGAGTACGACGGCCTGCGGCCGGTCCGGCTCGACACCGTCGTGGTCTCCACGCAGCACGCCGCCCACATCTCCCTCGACGAACTGCTCGCCCCCGACATCCGTGACCACGTGATCACGCCGGAGCTGGAGGCGCTCGACCTCGACACCGAGGGTTACCGGCTGCTGGTCAACCCGACTGGCCGGTTCGAGATCGGTGGCCCGATGGGTGACGCCGGCCTGACCGGACGGAAGATCATCGTCGACACCTACGGCGGGTACGCCCGGCACGGTGGTGGCGCGTTCTCGGGCAAGGACCCGTCGAAGGTCGACCGCTCGGCGGCGTACGCGATGCGGTGGGTGGCGAAGAACGTGGTGGCCGCGGGCCTGGCCGAACGGTGCGAGGCGCAGGTGGCCTACGCGATCGGCAAGGCCCACCCGGTGAGCCTGTTCGTGGAGACGTTCGGGACGGAGACGGTGCCGCTCGACCGGATCGAGAAGGCGATCGGCGAGGTCTTCGACCTGCGCCCGGCGGCGATCATCCGCGACCTGGACCTCCTGCGTCCGATCTACCAGCAGACGGCCGCCTACGGCCACTTCGGCCGTGAACTCCCGGACCTGACCTGGGAGCGCACGGATCGCGCCGCCGACCTCAAGGCCGCTTGCTGAGGAACGTCGCCGATCGCTAGAACGGCGGGCGGCGCGGGCGTGGCACCAACCGGTCGTGTGGCAGCGTCACCAGTGACGCTGCCACCGCCTTGTTGACCGCATCGATGCGGGAGACCGCGCCGAGCTTCGCGAAGATGCGACGCAGATGGCTCTTCACAGTGGCCTCGGTCAGGTCGAGTCGCCGTGCGATCTGGGCATTGGTCATCGCCTCGGCCGCGAGTTGCAGGATCTCCAGCTCGACGGGGGACAGAATGGCGGACTCCGCGTTCTGCACCTGCACCAGGCTCTGACCCGAGACCGAGAGAAGCACCGAGCCGCTGCCGTCGCGCGCCTTGCGGATCGCGGCGACCAGTTCCTCTCGACCCACGCTCTTGAGCAGGTAGGCGCGCACCCCGGCGGCGATCAGACGGCGCAGCAGGTCAGGGCTGTCATACATGCTGAGGATGACGACTGCGCTGTCGGGCGACACCTCACGGATGCGGCGCACCGTGACCACCGGGTCGTCGCCGGGAATCTCGACGTCGAGCAAGACCACGTCGGGACGCTCCGACGCCGCCTTGGCGACCGCGGTGGCCGAGTCGCCCGCCTCGTCGACCACGTCGAGGTCGGCGTGCACCTCGAGCACCCAGCGCAGACCCTCGCGGACGAGAGCGTGGTCGTCGACTATGAGGATGGTGGTGGCGCCGGCGGAAGACCCGCCGTCGGACCGCGTCAACCTAACCCCCAGACCCCATCCCCCGCCGCAGCGTGCACACGATTGGCACCGTATCGCGGGCGTGTGACGCCACAGCTATCGTGGCGTCCTCCCGACACGAAGAACGCCACGATCGCCGCGCGATTCTGTCAGTCTCGTGTGGACAGACGAACCAACTCGCCGATGCCGAGACCCTTGTTGGCGATGTAGAAGCTGCCGTCGGATGCGATGGCGAACGACATCGGCGAGTCCAGGCCGGCGCTCGCCAGCTCCCGGTGGCTACCGTCGCGCTCCACCCGGATCAACGCACCGGTGGAGTCCCCGGAGCTGAGCCCGTTCTTCGCGATCTCCAGCACGACCAGTCGACCCCGCTTGTCGAACGCGATGTCGATGATGTTGGTGAAGCCGGTCGCGAAGATGGTCGGCTCCTGCCCGGGCACCAGCCGCCACACCCGGGCGCCGCCGTTCGGGAAGGGGTGCCCGGTCAGCTGTCCGATGTAGAGGGCGCTGTCCGGCCCGCGGGTGATGGTGGTCGGCACGAACTGGATCGGCGTCGTCGAGCCGGGCGGCAGGCCCCACTCCGGCGGCGCAGGAACCTGCTCCTGTGGCCACACGTGTTCGGCCGTGACCACGCCACGGCGGTCGATCCTGAGCACGTCGTTGGCGGCCGCGTCGAGCGCGTAGACGTCACGTCCGTCGGCGACCACGGCGTACGGCTGGCTCTCCGGAATGACCCCGTCGGGGTTGTTCTGGCCCTCGTAGGCGGAGAGGTCGCCGACGACCGACCAGCGGCGCTTCCCCTCGACCCGGAGGATTGTCCCCATCGTGGCCCCGGCCGCACCGAGCAGGTCGCGCGAGACCGGGTCGGTGCTGTAGCCCATCGCCACCAGCAGCTTGCCCTGCCGATCGAAGGCCAGGTCGTGGGCGCCGTAGACGGAGAAGCCGCCGCCGGTGCTCCGCAGCGACGGCAGACCCGTCACGACTCGCTTCTGCCAGCCGTGACGGACCGCCGTGATCGCACCGGTCGAGCCGTAGCAGAGGTTGGTGCCGAACGTGCCGGGGATGCACACGTCGTCGCCGCCGAGCCCGGCCTCGGCGACGTAGACGATGCCGGCCCGGTCGATGGCGACACCGCGAGGGTTGTCGAGGTTGCGGGCGACGACGGTCAGTCGCCCAGTGGTCGAGGTGGCCGCAGTGGCGGGCGCGGCAATGCCGGCCACCAGTACCAGCGGCACGGCCAGCGACAACGTTCGTCGCATCGCGTCGAGCATGGGTTCTCCTCAGCATGCGGGGTTCGGATGCGAACGACGCTGCCGTCGTCGCCTCGAGGCCCGGTGGAGGAAGGCTCGACAGGCTCGCCTACTCCGGCTGATTGGGGGTGCTGCGCCCCAGCTCGTAGGGGGATGTCACGCCCTCGTAGGCGAGGTGCATCACCATGCCGTTGGCCGCGTGGTCGAGGTTGTGGCAGTGGTCCATCCAGAGCCCCGGGTTGTCCGCCTTGAAGCCGATCTCGTAGATCTCACCGGGGATCACGTCGAGGCTGTCGATCCACCACGGTGACCCGGTCGCGCGGACCCCGTTGCGGGAGAGCACCAACGCGTGATGGCCGTGCAGATGCATCGGGTGGTTCTGGTGGCTGCGGTTGACGATCCGCACCTTGACCACGTCGTCCATCCGAACCATGAGCGTCGGTGTGTTGGGGAAGCTGTGCCCGTTGATGATCGGCACCAGGTGGAGCCCCCCGTTGTAGAAGGACAGCCGGTCGTCGAGGAGCTGGGTGAACGAGCGGTCGTACGACGAGCCGGCGTCGAACGGCCGGGAGCCGCCAGAGCCGTACGAGAGCGGGTCGAAGTGGTCCCCGTCGTCGACGATCTTCGGCGTCGAGGTGTCACCCGGTGGCGCCAGGACCAGCCCGCCGTCGCGGTTGGCGAGGTCGGTCAGGCGCACCGGGCCCGCCGGCATCGTGAACGTCACGTCGTAGCGTCCGCCGGTCGCCAGCCCGAACCGCGGGTCGGTCAGCGGGGTCGGACCGTTGACGTCGACCCCGTCGATCGCCGCCACCCGCACCGGCGTGCCGTTGACCGTCAGAGCCCGCGGGCGACTGTCGGTGGACGGGTTGTTGTCGGTGTTGATCAGACGCAGTCGCACCGGCGTGCCCGGGGCGACCTCCTGGCGTTGCAGCGTGTCGCTGGTGCCGAACGAGACGATGTTGTCGTCCGGCGTACGCCACTCGTGGGCCTGCACGACGAAGTCCCGCTCGCCGGGGGGTGGGCCGTCGCGCGGCTCGACGATCAGCGCGCCGAACAGACCTCGCCGGATCGCCTCGAGCGGGTTCTGGTGGGTGTGGTACCAGAACGTGCCGACCTGCTCGGCGATGAACCGGTAGGTGAAGCTGCCGCCCGGCTCCACCGCGTTCTGCGTCGCGCCGGCCACGCCGTCCTCACCGTTGGGGACGTCGAGGCCGTGCCAGTGGATGGTCACGTTCTCGTCGGGAATCTCGTTGTGCAGCGTCACCTCGATGAGGTCACCCTCGCGGACCCGCAGCTCCGGCCCGGGCGACTGTCCGTTGTACGTCAGCGCCTTGATCTCGGTGCCCGACGAGAGCCGTACCGTTGCGTTCTTCGCGGTCAGCGTGAAGGCCTTGTTGGGCTTGCCGGTCTGCGGCCCACGCAGGTCGTCGACCGAGGTCCCGCCGTGACCACCGTGACCGATCGAGGGGCCTCCGCCGTAGTCGACGTTGTCGTGGGACGTCATGGACATGCGGTCGGGCAGCCTGCTGCTCTGGGCCACGTAGGTGATGCCGGCGGCGACGACCAGCACCACGACCGCAGCCTGTGCGGTGGCGCGCAGGGCGCTGGCACGCCGGCCCCGGCGTGCGAAGTCGGTCGCGGTGACGACCCGCAGGCGTCGCCCCTGCCAGAACCACAGCACCACCACCGACAGCAGGATCGGCGCGGCGTGGGTCGCGATGTCGTCGAGGTAGGACGGGACCGGACGGGACACGTACGCGAAGTAGACGCCAATGACCGTCGCCACGGCCGTCACCTGGACCGGCACGACGAATCGGGGATCGGCGGCGGCGGAGCGCGTCTCGACGTCGACCGGTGCGTCGTCGCGGTTGGCCAGGGCGCGCAGGCCCGGCAGGGTCCAGATGACGACCGCCAGCATCGGCAGCAGCAGGAGCGGCATCTGCACGATCACGCGGTTGTCGGCAAAGATCCAGTCGACGGCGAGCATCAGCCCGATCGCGACGCACTTGACGACCAGCACCACCAGCGCGGCGACGAGCAGACGCAGCAGCCGACGGGCGCTCTTGCGCAGCGCCTCGGGCGTCGGCCGCCAGGCCAGCCGCGTGGCGAGGATCGCCGCGGACAGCCAGATCAGGAACAGGACCCCGGCCAGGATCCCATCGGCGTTCTCTCCGACCTCAAACATGACGCCAACATACGAAGGATGCGCACCCCACGGCATCCGTTGAGGAACGGCCGGTGCGTACGGTGATCGCCGTAGCCGGCACCGCCTGCGAAACAGGTGCCGTAGTCAGCTGCCGGGCGCGACGAGCCCCGTCTGGTAGGCGAGGACGACGAGTTGCGCGCGGTCGCGGACGCGGAGCTTGACCATGGCCCGGTGGACGTGGGTACGGGCCGTGGCCGGGCTCATCGACAGCCGGCGCCCGATCTCCTCGTTCGTCAGCCCGCTGGCCACCAGGCTCATCACCTCGCGCTCACGGTCGGTCAACACCGCCAGCCGGCCGCCGTCGACCGGCGTCGGCGCGACCTTGCTGACGAACGCGCTCACCAGCCGGCTCGTCACCCGCGGCGAGATCAACATGTCGCCGCCGGCCACCACCCGTACCGCCTGGCGCAGCTCGTCGGGCTCGATGTCCTTGAGCAGGAACCCGCTCGCGCCGGCGCGCAGCGCCTCGAAGACGTACTCGTCGAGCTCGAAGGTGGTCAGGACGATGACCCGCACGGCCGGGAACCGTTCGACGATCGCGGCCGTGGCCCGCACGCCGTCGAGCACCGGCATTCGCACGTCCATCAGCACGATGTCCGGCCGGGTCGCGGCGACCATCTCGACAGCCTGGGCGCCGTTGGATGCCTCGCCGACCACCTCCAGGTCGTCGCTGTGGTCGAGCAGGCCCCGGAAGCCGGCCCGCACGAGTGTCTGGTCGTCCGCCAGCACCATCCGGATCGTCACGCTGTCTCCTCCACCTCGACCGGCAGCCGCGCGGCCACTCGGAACCCAGCGCCCTTCGGCCGGGGCCCGGCCTCGAGCGACCCGCCGGCGGCCGTGGCCCGTTCCCGCATTCCGGCCACGCCGTGCCCACGCTGGCTCGCCCCGGACCCGACCCCGTCGTCGACGATCTCCACCGTGACGGCGTCGCCCGCGTAGGCGATGGTGACGTCGACGGTCGTCGCTTCGGCGTGTTTGACCGTGTTGGTGATCGACTCCTGCACGATCCGGTAGACCGAGAGCGCCACCTCCGGCGGGATCGGGCGCGGGGTGCCGGCGATCCCCGACCGCACCTTCACGCCGGCCTGTTCGGCGACCGCGAAGACGCGGGCCAGATCGGGCACCTCCCCGGCGTCGCGGAGCATGCCGATCGCCGAGCGGACCTCGTGCATGGCGTCGCGTGCCGCGCCCCGGATGCTCCGCAGCGCGGCCCGCGCCTCGGCCGGCTTGCTGTCGAAGATGTCGTCGGCGAGGCTCGCCTGCACACTGATGGCGGCGATCGTGTGACCGAGTACGTCGTGGACCTCGCGGGCGATTCGGAGCCGCTCCTGGGCGACCTCGTGTTGACGCTCCTGGCGCATCACGGCGAGGCGCTGCTGTGCCTCGGCCAGCCGGACCCGGCGGGTGCGGATCGTCTCTGCGAGCAGCACCACGGCCGCGAGCAGCGAGCCCTCTTCGAGGGTGGCCGAGAGGGAAGGGAAGAAACCCTCGCCGAGCAGCGTGTACCGCATGATCAGCTCAAGGACGACGAAGAACCCGGCGACGATGAGCGCCCAGGTGAACCGGCCGGCGGCCGCCACGGAGAAGAGCGCGGCGGCCAGCGGGAGGGCGGGCGGGATGCCCGGGTACTCGAGCGCGTAGTAGATCATCAGCGCGGTGACCGAGCCGACCAGCACCAGCAGCGGCCAACGGCGCCGGAAGACCAGCAGCAGCCCGATCACCGCGCCGATCGCGTAGGCGCGCGCGTCCGGTGGCCGGGCGCCGGGCTCGTCGGCGACCCGGATCGCCACCGCCACCACGGCCGCGACGACGATCGCGATGAGGGCATCGATCGCGATTCGTCGGATGGCCGGGTTCATGTCCGCAACGGTACGACGCGCGCACGGTCCGTTAGCGAGGGCCCCTTACCAACCGGAAACCGTCGGCAAGGGGCCCGTCGGCTCAGCCGCGGCGGAGCGAGAGCAGGGTCTGCCCGGTGGGGATCACCGTGCTGCCCGCCACCTGGAGCCCGGCCTTCTCGCCCAGTTCGGCGTACTCGCGCCAAGTCCTCGCCTTGCCCGCCATGAGCGAGAGAAGGCGCAGGTCCATCTGGGTGATGAACATCAGCCGGGCCGGGTCGTCGGGGAAGTTGTCGTTCTCGTCCTTCACGAGGATCTGCACGATCAGCACCTTTCCGGTCGTGCCGATCGCGTCCGCCGCCCGCTGGAGGATCTTCTCGGCGGCACTGTCGTTCCAGTCGTGCAGAACGTTCGAGAGGATGTAGACGTCGGCGCCGGCCGGGAGCGGGTCGAAGATGCTCCCGCTGACGACCTCGGCGCGGTCGGCGATGCCCGCCGCCTCGAACCGGGCCCGGCCCTGCTCGACGACGCCCGGCAGGTCGACCACGGTGCCGCGCAGGTGCGGCTGGGCCTTGAGGATCTCGGTGAGCAGGGCACCGGTGCCGCCGCCGACGTCGACGACGTGGTTGACGGTGCTCCAGTCGTAGCCCTGGACGACCTGGTCGAAGTAGCTCGCGTGGGTGGCCATCAGCGCGCCGAACGACGTGGCCCGGTCGGGGTTGGTGGTCAGGTCGTCCCAGAACTCGATGCCGTAGCGCACGGGGTACGCCGCGTCGCCGGTGCGGATCGAGTGGGTCAGCGAGCTGAACGTGCCCTCGATCCGGCCGGCCATCGAGTCGACGTCGAGCCAGGGACGTTGGGCGGCGGGGTGGTCGGTCTTGAGGAACTCGGCGGCTTCCGTCAGGGCGTACACCCGCGGCTCGGTCTCCTTGAAGACGCCGCGGACCGAGAGGTAGCGCAGCAGCCGATGCAGCGCGTCGGGATTGGTCTTCGTCGCCGCGGCGAGTTCGTCGAGCGTGGTGGTGCCCGCGGCGATCAGGTCGGCGAGGCCGAGCGTCGCCGCGGCCCGCACTGCCCACGGCGTGATCGTGTCGGTCAGCGAGTAGAGATTGACCCGATTTTCCGTCATGGCGGCGAGCTTCGACGACGGCGCTCGAGACCGGCTCGAAGCCGCGTCGATCGACCGGTTCTCCAGCCGGGTTCGAGTGGGCGGGCGCAGGCTGCGCCTGTCACGGCCGCCATGCGAAGGGGACACGATGGGCGCCAGCCACCAGGAGCGCGGAGCGATCGAGGTCATTCAGGACCTCATGCAGCAGAAGTGGGTCTACGAGCTGTTCGGCGAGATCGGCGCGCGCCAGGGTGCCTCGGCCGCGCACGTCGAGCAACTGAGGGCGGTCGATTCCGCCGCGCACGTGTTCTGGCCGTTCCAGGCACCGCCGTTTCCGGTCATCGCGGCCACCGCGAGCGGATCGACGTTGACCGACATCGACGGCAACGACTACCTCGACTGCCACATGGGATACGGCGCTCAGGCGCTGCACGGGCACAACCCGGCGCCGGTCGTCGACTTCGTCCGCGAGCACCTCGGCAAGGGCACCGGCAACGGCTACACCAACGCGTTGGAGCTGGAGCTGGCGACGCTGCTGAGGGAGATCCTCCCGCACAACGAGAAGTTCGCCTTCCAACACTCGGGTACGGGCGCCACCCAGTCGGCGATCCGGCTCTGCCGCGCGCACACCGGGCGGCGGATGGTCGCCAAGTTCGAGGGCACCCTGCACGGGTCCCACGACCTGGCCGTCCACAACACGGCGCCCTGGTATCACGGGCATCCCGCGGTGCCGTTCCCGGACATCGGCAAGGACGGCATTCCGCTGGTCTCGGCGTTCGCCGGCGTCACCCCGGCCGAACCGCGCGACCTGCTGATCCTGCCCAACGACACAGCGCTCGCGGTCGAGTTGATCGAGCGCCACGCGGGCGAGTTGGCCTGCATCCTGGCCGAGCCGGCCGCCTCGTCGTTCCCGTTCGAGGAGACGACCATCCCGATGATCCGCGAGGTGGCGGTGGCCGCCCGGCGGCTCGGGGTGCCGTTCATCCTCGACGAGGTGCTGACGGGCTTCCGTTCGGGGCTCGGCGGCGCCGCGCAGAAGTTCGACATTCCCACCGACCTCGTCACCTACGGCAAGGTGATCAGCGGGCTCGGGTTGCCCCTGTCGGCGATCGGTGGTCGGGCCGACATCCTCGACATCTCGCAGACCAGTGGGCAGTCCTGGACCGACTTCGGCCAGAAGACCGGCCTGCAGGGCAGCCACACCGGCAACTACCTGTCGGTGGCGGCGTCGCTGGCCACGCTCCAGCTGCTTCGCGACAAGGGGCCCGCCTACTACACCGATCTGCGGGCCAAGGTCGACCGGGTCCAGGCGCGGCTGGCCGCGTTCCGGGCGGCCGAGGGGATCCCGCTGCGCATGGTGGGGTTCGGCGACTACATCGGGTGCTTCCAGTTCCTGCCGGAAGACTCCTACACCGACTACCGGGTCTACTCGCGGGCACTCAACCCGGCGACGTTCATCCTCACCCTGCTGCTGCGCAAGCGCGGCATCTACACGCTCGGCATGCCGATGTTCTTCGCCGGCGGCGCTCACAGCGATGCCGACGTCGACCGACTGACCGACGCCGTGCTGGAGAGCACGCTGGAGCTTCGCGCCAACGACTTCCCCTTCGACCTGGCGTGGCCGGCGACGTCCGCGTGGGGCTCCGGCTCCTCTGAGTGGGGTTCGGGTTCCTCCGACTGGTCGTAGCCATCTCTGCGTCACCGGGCCCGGGTCAGTTCCTGACCCGGGCCCTCCTCATGTGCCGTACAGGTCGTACGCAAATAGCCGTACTTGACTAATCGTACGCGACGGCGTGTAGTCGAAGGGTGGGTCCGCTGTCGACCCCCGTCCGACTTCAGGAGGAACGCGATGACGGAGAGCTGGACCGACGTACGCAGCGCCGCCCCACCCAATCCGCGCCGATGGCTGATCCTGGCCGTCATTCTGGCCGGGGCATTCATGATTCTGCTGGCCACGACGATCGTCAATGTTGCGGTCGCGCCGATCCAGCGCGACCTGCGGTCGACGTACACGGCCATGGAGTGGGTCATCGCCGGCTACGCGCTCGGCTACGGCCTGTTGCTCATCCCCGCCGGCCGGATCGGCGACCGCTTCGGCCACCGCAAGCTGTTCCTCATCGGCGTCGCGGGGTTCACGCTCGCGTCGGCGGCGTCGGCGCTCGCGGCCACACCCGGCCAGCTGATTGCGTTCCAGGTGGTGCAGGGCATGATGGCCGGCATCCTCAACCCGCCGGTGCTGGCGCTGATCCAGACCACGTTCCCGGCGAAGGAGACCGGCAAGGCGTACGGGATCTACGGCGCGATCGGCGGCATCGCGACCGCCAGCGGCCCGCTCCTCGGCGGCCTGCTGATCGCGTGGGACCTCAACGGCTGGGACTGGCGGCCGGTATTCCTGCTCAACGTGCCGATCGGCCTGGCCACGTTCGTCGCCGCGCTGATCCTGGTGCCCGAGTCGCGAGGCCGCCGCGGTGGTCTCGACGTGATCGGCATGTTGCTCGTCTCGGCCGCCGTCCTGCTGCTGGCCGTCCCTCTGGTCGAGGGCCAGCGCCTGGGTTGGCCGGCATGGACGTTCGTCTCGATGGCAGCGGCGCTGCCCGCGCTGGCCGTCTTCGCGGTGTGGGAGTTGCGCCGCGCCCGACGCGCCCAGGTCCCGCTGGTGAGCATGCGCCTCTTCGCGCACCGCTCGTTCTCCGCCGGCGTCGGCATCAGCCTCTGCTACTTCGCGGGCTTCATCGGCCTGCTCTTCGCGCTCTCGCTGCACCTGCAGATCGGCCTGGAGAAGTCCGCCCTGACGACGGGCCTGATCCTGCTGCCGTTCTCGTTCGGCACACTGGTCGGCGCGGCCATCTCCGACAACGTCGCCCGGGCGCTCGGTCGTGGCGTCCTGATGCTCGGCGCGGGCATCGTGATCGTCGGCATGGTGGGCATCATCGCCACGATCCACTGGTGGGGCTCCGGCCTGGAGCTACTGCCGGCCCTGCTCTTCGCCGGCTTCGGCTCCGGCCTGGTGATCGCGCCGAGCGTCGAGATCGTGCTGGCCGGCGTGCCCTGGCAGGACGCGGGCGCGGCGAGCGGTGTGCTCGGCACCGCCCAGCGTCTCGGCCAGGCGATCGGCGTCGCGGTGGCCGGCGTCGTCCTCTTCGGAACGCTCGGCTCCTACTCGGGGACGGCTGCGGAGAAGGCGAGCCCGGAGCTCCAGGCATCGCTCGTGGCGGCCGGCCTGCCGCCGGCCGAGGCGAGCGCGGCGACGACCACCTTCGCCGACTGTTTCATCCGCCAGTCGCGCGCGTCGGATCCGACGGCCACCCCGCCCGGCTGCGCGGACTCGGCGCCTGGTCCGGTCGGCGCGGCCTTCGACAACGCGGCCACGTCGGCGCTGGAGATCAACTTCAACCGGGCGGTCCAGTGGACCGTCGGCGTCGTCCTGGTCGGCGTGATCCTCACGTTCCTTCTCGTCTACCTGCTGCCCCGCCGGCCCGAAGAGCCCTGGGCCGAGGCGAGCAAGCCCGACTGGAACGTGACCACCCAGACTGAGCCCGCTCAGTGACAAGCCGCCAGCCCCGGCACCGGAGATGCCACCGGGGCCGGGGCTGGCACCGTCACGAGGTCGTCATCGAGGTCGGTTGGTTGGCCATCAGCTTGGGCAACTGGTCGAGCAGCTCGTCGTGCCAGGCGAGCTCGGTACGGAGTCGGAGCTCGGTATGACGGAAGGTAGTCCACTCCAGACCACGGATGTGCGGCGCCGCCAGCTCTCGGAGCGCGAGCCACGAGTCGAGCTGCTCGGCGAGGGCCTTCCGGCGCGCCACGATGATCGCGCGCAGCGCGTCCTCTCCGAGGTCGATCACGTTCTGCAGGGCCAGGTCGACCGGGTCGTGACGGAGCTTGGTGTCGCGCAGCGCCTCGTCGCGGTGGTCGATCAGCTCCGCCGCGCCGGCCGAGGTGAGCGCGTAGATCGTGCGGGCGGGCCGGTTGCCCTCCTGCTCGGTCCGGACCGCCTCGATGACGCCCTCGACCTGCATTCGGTGCAGCGCGCCGTAGAGCGACCCCGGCTTGACGTCGCTCCACAGCTCGGTACGGTCGACCTGGGCCGCCCGGCGGATCTGGTGCCCGTGCATGGGGCCACCGCGCGCGAGCGCTCCGAGCACGAACAGGCGAGTGCTATTCACGGCATTAGTCCAACACGAGTGCCCGTTTGCGGGCAAGTTACCCAGAGCAATCCTTGAGCGGGCTGCTATCCGTGGAACGTCGGGTCGACGCAGAGCCTCGGCAGGACGATCAGGGAGGCCGCGATGGCCCTGTTGACCGCGTCGATCCGGGACACCGCACCGAGCTTGGCGAAGATGTTGCGCAGGTGGCGCTTGACCGTCGCCTCCGACAGGCAGAGCCGACCGGCGATCTGAGCGTTGCTCATCGCCTGACCGACCAACTGCAGGACCTCGCGCTCACGGTCCGACAGCGTGCTGTGCACCGGCCCCTGCACCTGGGTCAGGCTCTCCCGCGAGACCGCCAGCATCACCGGCGCGTCATCGGCGCGGGCGCTGCGGATCGCCGCCACCAACTCCTGGCGCGTCGAGTTCTTCAGCAGGTAGCCGCAGATGCCAAGGGTCAGCAACTCACGCAACAGCGTCGGGCCGTCGAACATGCTGAGGATGATGACCCGGCTCGCCGGCGCGACGTCACGGATCCGGCGGACCGTGGTGGTCACCCCGTCGCCGGGGATCTGCACGTCGAGCAGCACGATGTCGGGCTGGCGGATTCGGATCTCGTTGATCGCGGCGCCGCTGTCGCCGGCCTCGCCGACGACCACGAGGTCGCGCTGGGCGTCGAGGATCTCCCGGAGGCCGTCGCGCACCACGACGTGGTCGTCGACCAGCACGATGCGGGTCGGCTCCATCATCGTGACGGTCACCGGCCGGCCCCCGCCCCGACGGCGAGCAGCGGCACGACGAGCTCGACCGAAGCGCCCTGGTGGCCCGCCGCGCGCACCGCGAGGCGACCGCCGACGACGGCCGCGCGCTCAGCCATCGCGCGCAGGCCGGAGCCGTCGCGCACCGTCGCGAGGTCGAAGCCCACCCCGTCGTCGGTGACGGTCGCCCGCAGTTCGTGCGGGGTGATGTCGATGACCGCATGGATCACCCGAGCGCCGGCGTGGGCCACCGCGTTGCGCAGCGCCTCGCGGACGACCAGGAACACCTCGTCGAGCACCTCGGGCGGCACCCACGACTCGTCGCCGTTGATCTCGGTGTGCAGACGCGTCTCGCCCGTCTCGACCGTCGACAGGAAGTTGGCCAGCGCCTCGTCGAGTGACCCGAGCGGCTGAGAGAGCCGAAGGTCGGCGATGAGCACACGCAGATAGCCGACCGCGTCGTGGAGCGACTCCCGGGCGATGACCACCCGACGGTCCACGTCGTCGTGGCGTCGTTCCTGGGCGAGCTCGTGGGCCTCCAGGTTGCGGTACGCCGCGCTGAGGCTGTGGCCCAGCCGGTCGTGCAGCTCGCGGGCGATCAGCGAACGCTCGGCGATCTGCGCCTGGTGGACCTCGTTCATCAGGCCGGCGGCATAGCGCGAACTCGCGTCGACCAGCCGGGTCAGTGTCGTACGGGTGAGCGCGTCGGCGACCAGCGCCAGGATCGCGCCCTGGTCAGGCTGGCCGACCAACTGCTCCAGCGCGTCGGCCAGCACGATGTCAGCCAGCGCGACGACCGCGCGAAAGCACTCGCGTGGGTGAAGATCGACGTCCTCGGTGGACAGCGCCGGCGGCGGTGTCGACAGCGGGTCGGTCGCCTCACGACGAACCTCGGCCATCGTCTCCCGGAGCAGGCCATCGGCCTGCGCGGTGTAGCTGTCGACCAGGTCAGCGGCCCCTTCGAAGTCGTCACTCGCAGCGGCAAGACGCTGACGGTAGGCGGCAAGAATCGGTTGATGCCTGCGTTCGAGAACCTCGGCAGCGGTCCTCCGCAGCGCATCGTTTCCAACAACCATTGCGGATCCCCCGGTGTGTGCCCTATTGCTCCCCAGGTGCGGGCACGAACGGCTCTCCCCAGCGCCGCTGCCCGCCGTGTCGCCGACTCCCCCGTCGTGGGCGACAAAGCACTCAGATCGGATCGGCCTTCTACGAGTTGTCACGGCCGACTACTCGCACGAGTCTACGGTCTCACCGTGCGTCGTTGGAAGCATCGAAGCTTAGCTTTTGGTAGTCACACCAAAACTTAAGGTGAAATCCACATTTGGCCGCGACCAGTTTTCGACGGCGCGTCGAGGGGCCTCCCTGACAGTTCACCCGAGACCTCGACCACCAGGAGTGGAGCGACCAATGGTGAGCAGACGCAACGTCATGAAGGCCGGTGCCACCGCAGGAGCAGCCGCGCTGGTCACGACCACCGCGGCGGCAGCGGCCCGCGGTTCCACCCCGTCCGCGACACCGGCCCACGGCACCCACACCGGCCACGGGAAGACGGCACACGTCGCTGCCGTCGCCGCCCCGTTCGCTGTCCGGATGCCGATACCGCCCGTGCAGAAGCCCATCGCCTCGGTAGCCAACACCGACTTCTACGTCGTTTCCACACGTAAGGCTCAAGTGGAGATCCTGCCCGGGACGCGTACCGAAGTGTTGACCTATGACGGGCTGTTTCCCGGCCCGACGTTCCGGGTCAAGACGGGCCGGCTCGCGGTCATCGCCCACAGCAACCACCTCGACATGCCGACCGCGGTGCACGTGCACGGAGGTCACACGCCGTCGAGCAGCGACGGGTTCCCGACCGACGTGCTGGACCCGGGAAAGAGCCGGATCTACAGCTATCCCAACAAGCAGCGGGCAGCCACGCTCTGGTACCACGACCATGCCCATCACATGGAGGCCGAGCACGTGTTCCGCGGGCTCGCCGGTTTCTTCCTGATCGACGACCCAGCCCAGGCCGAACTTCGGTTGCCCACCGGCAACTACGACATCCCGATCATGTTGCGCGACGCGCGGTTCGCCGACGACGCGAGCCTGATCTTCGAACATGACGACTTCCAGTTCCGCAACACCATCCTCGTCAACGGCAAGCCGCAGCCCTACTTCCCGGTGGCCGCCCGCAAGTACCGGCTGCGCTTCGTCAACGCGTCCAACCTCCGCACGTTCACCCTGCGGCTCGGCAACGACGCCGAAGTCGCCCAGATCGCGAGTGACGGCGGGCTGCTCGCTGGACCGACGCCGATCCGCTCGTGGAGCCTGACGCCCGGCGAGCGGGTCGAGATCGTCGTCGACTTCGGCGCGTTCCCGGTCGGCAGCCAGGTCTTCCTCGACGACGCGGTGGCCGGACCGGTGCTGCGCTTCGACGTCAACCGGGCCGCCGCCGACACCAGCCGGGTGCCCGACCGGTTGAGCACCATCCCCGCGCTGCCGGCAGCCACGAAGGAGCGGGCGTTCACGCTCAACTTCAACCCGTCGACCGGCCAGTTCCTCATCAACGGGCAGCAGTTCGATGCCGAACGGGTCGACACCGAGATCAAACGCAACACGACCGAGGTGTGGACGGTGACGAACGGCGACACGCTCTTCGGCATCCCGCACAACTTCCACCCCCACCTGGTCCAGTTCCGGGTGCTGGCCCGCAACGGTCAGCCGCCGGCGCCGGGCGAGGCCGGGGTGAAGGACACCATCTCGGTGGGGCCGGGCGAGACGGTCCGACTCCAGGCGACATTCGGGCCATATCTTGGCCGATATGTCTACCATTGCCACATGATCGACCATTCCGCGAGTGGGATGATGGCACAGATGAAGATCGTTCCCTGACCCCTGAGAAAGGTTTCTTGTGCCCTCGGCAGAGAAGACTGTGCAGATCGGACGGACTCCTGAGGTCGTCTTCGCCTTTCTCGCCCGTGGCGAGAACGACGCGCGCTGGCGTCCCAACGTTCTCGACGTCGCGCGCGTCTCCGGCGAGGGGGTCGGCGCTCGCTACAAACAGGGACTCAAGGGTCCCGGTGGGAGCCGCATCCCGGCCGACTACGAGGTGACCGGGTTCGAGCCGGGTCGCCGTCTGGCGTTCCAGGCAACCGGCAGCGTCGTACGCACCCAGGGTGAATACACGCTCACCCCGGTCGACGGTGGCGGGACCCGGCTCACGCTGAAGTTGGCGTGGCAGCCGAGCGGGCTGTCGCGCTTCCTCGGCCCGGTCGTCGGCAAGACGTTCGAGGAGGAGATCGCCGCCCTCGACACCCTTCGCAACCTGCTGGAGAGCGAAGCCTGAGCGCAGCGTGCAGCCGGTGGCGCCGGCGGCAACCGCCGCCAGTGGATGTCACCCGCGGGCCCGGAGCCAGTTGGCTCCGGGCCCTCATCCTGCCCCCGGTCAGGGGCTGGTGCAGGTGACGTTGCTGGGTGCGGTGGCACCGTTGCCCGTGGCGGTGAACCCGAAGGTGGTTGAGGCGCTCGGGCCAACTGTGCCGTTGTAGGCGGCGTTCTTGACGGTGACGCTGCCGGTGGTGCCCGTGTTGGTGCCGCTCCAGAGACTGCTGATGGCCTGACCACTGGCCAGGGTCAGGCCCACCGTCCAGCCGTTCAGCGGCGCGGTGGAGTTGTTGGCCACTGTCACCTCAGCCTGGAAGCCGCCGGGCCAGGTGTTGATCGTCCGGTAGGTGGCAGCGCAGGTGCCGGGCTCCCCGGTCGGCGGCGGGGTGGTCGGCGGCGGGTCGGTCGGCGGTGGGGTCGTCGGAGGCGTGGTCGACTCGAACTGGCTGAAGAACCTCCAGATCTCGGCCGAGGTCCAGGTCCGCGAGTCGTTGGGGCTGCCCGACCCGTCCACCGGACTGGGGGTGTGGTCCCCGTCGAACGCCGCCCACTGCACCGGGTAGCCGGCCCGGCAACCCGAGTAGGCGGTGGTGATGTGGGTGAGGCTGCCCCGGCTCGGCTCACGCGGGCTCTGCGCGGTGCAGCCGTTGTTTCGCACGAACGTGTCGCGCAGTTGCCGACCCTGGGAAATGTTCAGCACGCTGTCGTAGATGCCGTGGATGCCGAAGTAGGCGACCGGCTGCGTGCCCCCGTTGCATCCGCTGAGGTTCGCACCGGAGATGACGGTGACCGCGCGGATGACCGTGGGCCGGGCACAGGCCACCGCGTAGCTCATCGCCCCGCCGTAGCTCCAGCCCAGGGCGAAGCGCTGCGTGGTGTCCACGCACAGATCGTTCTCGATCTGCCGGGAGATGTCGTCGAAGAGGGTCAGGTCCCGACCGTTGGTGTTGGCCCAGCCGGCGTTGAGACCCTGCGGAGCAACGAAGATCGTGCTGTTGTTCGACAGCGGCTGGAGCCCGTAGTAACCGGCCGAGGTGACGTTGTTGGCCGAGCCGTTCAACCAGTGGAAGCCGAAAATCAGCCGGTAGGGGCGGTTCCGGTCGTACCCGTCCGGGATCCGCAGGTTGTACGTACGACTCTGGCCGCTGCTCTGAATCGTCCGCGTCCCGCTGGCGAGTGTGGGGGCCTTGCCGCAGCCAGCGGTCGCCGCGAGGGTGCCGTTGGTGGCGGCCACCGCCGTCGCACCGAGGCCGCCGCTCAACACGCCGCCGGTGGTGGCCGCGAGGAGAAGCGCCGCGGCCGCGATGGATGGGAGGAAGAACCTACGTCTCAGCATTGCTTGGGCTCCTTGCCGTTCGGCGACCAACCATGGTCGCCTGGCATCGACGGGGGCCCGGACTGGTCACCGACCGGGAAGGCGGCGGGAGGGGTGGGCCCCTCGGCGCGTCTTCGCCGGCTGGCTCGGGTGACCGGGAGCGTGCCCTTCACTCCCGGGGAGAAGATAGCATGTTATCGATAACATGCCGAGCCGATCCAGCCTCTCCGGCTCACGTCCCGAGCGGCCGGGCCGCCCACTCGGCGGCCACTTTGTGCAGGTCACCGGTGCGGAAGTGCGGGGGCTCGTGCAGCAGGAAGTCACGGTGGCTGATGTTCCAGGCGTACGCCCCGGCCATGGCGAAGGCCAGCACGTCACCCACGCCGATCGGCCCCGCAGTGGCCGAACGGGACAGCACGTCCTTCGGAGTGCAGAGTTGCCCGACCACGGTGACCGGCCCGCCGTCGGTGCGGGGGCCGCCGGCATCGTGTCGCGGGTGCACGGTGAACGGCTGCGCGTGCCCCTTCGCCGCGGGAGTCCGCAGGTGGTGCGTCCCGCCGGCCACCACCACGAACCACTCGCCGTAGGAGCGCTTCACGTCGACGACCTCGGTGAGGTACGCCCCGCAGTAGGCGGTGACCGACCGGCCCGGCTCGATGCGCATCCGCACGCCCGGGTGCCTGTCGAGGACGTCCGCCAGGGCCTGGCCGTAGCCCTCCCAGTCGAACCGCGCGTCGGGGTCGGTGTAGTCGACGGTCATGCCGCCGCCGACGTCGACCTCGGCCGCGTCGACCTCGGCCGCAGCCCAGCCGACCACGGCGGCGGCGACGGTCGCGGCGAGCGGTGCGTCCAGTCCGCTGGCCAGGTGGGCGTGGATTCCGCGTACGTCGATGCCGGCCGGCGGACGGCGGGCGCACGTGACCGCGTCGGCCGGGTCCATGCCGAACGGGCTCGGTCCACCGCCCATGACCAGGCTCGCGCCCGGCGCGTCGACCGGCAGGTTCACCCGCAGCAGCACCTGGGCCGACCGTCCCGCCGCGGTCGCCAGCGCGCCGAGCCGCGCCAGTTCGCTGGGCGACTCGACGTGGATGCGGTGCACCCCGGCGGCGAGAGCGGCGGCGAGGTCCTCATCGGTCTTTCCCGGCCCGGCGTACGCGGCCGGCGCCCGTCCCGGCAGCACCTCGGCCAGCCTGCGCAGCTCACCCCGGCTGGCGGCCTCGAACCCGTCGACGATCGGGGCGAGGGTTCGCAGCACACCGGCATCCGGGTTGGCCTTGACCGCGTAGAGCAGCTCGACCGGCCGGGGCAGCGCCGCCCGGATGGCTCGGGCCTGCCTGGCCAGCGCGTCGAGGTCGTGGACGTAGACCGGTCGGGTCATCGGGGCCCACCCATCGGGTTGGGCACCGGCACGAACGGTGCGGCCCGGTCGGCGTCGCGCCGCCACCGGACCAGCAGGTTCGCCTTGGCCAGCAGCGGCTCCCCGGTCAGCAGCGCGCGCAGCTCCGCCGGCTCACCGAGGTCGGCGGCCACCGCCTCGACGACGGCGCGCAGGTCCTGCCACAGCCGCCGTTCGATTCCCGGCCGGGCGTCGGCGAGGGCCCCGCTGATCCCACCGAGATGGTTGACGAACAGGCAGTAGACGATCCGGCGGTGGGCGGCCCGGGGACCGTAGCGGACCTGCGCCGGGACGCCGTCTGGCCAGGCGCTCCACCGATCGGTGTCCAGCTTCACCCCCTCCAGGTCGCGCAGCAGCATGCGTACCGGACGGCGATCCCGGTCGAGCACGACGACCACGTTCTGCAGGTGCGCCTCGTGCACGACACCGTGGCTGAGCCAGCTGCGCAGCACCGCCGGCACCAGCAGGCCGACGTACGCGCGCCACCAGGCCACCGGATCCGGTGTCACCAGCGGCGTTGCGGCCAGCGCCGCCGCCAGCACCGGGGTGTCGCCGGGACGCAGGTGCGGGCGCAGACCGCCGCGCAGGATCGTTCCGTACGCCTCGTCCGGGCCGGGGACGTCGACCGTGCGGTAGGCGGGCTCGGCGAGCAGCCCCACCCCGTCCGGCAGCGGCACCCGGGCCAGCAGGTCGGTCAGCGCCACCGCGCCGGTGAGTTCGTAGCGGGCGTTCTTGCGCAGGCAGTTGGTGATCCGCACGTGCAGGCTGGTCTTCACGAACAGGTCGGCCTCGGGGGCGTAGAGGGTACGGACGCTCGCCGTGGGTCGTACCGGCACACCGGCCGCACCCAGGTCGCGCAGCCGTGGGTGGGTGGGCGGGATCAGCGACAGCTGCCAGGGGTGCACCGGCAGGACGCGGTGCCCGCGCGGGGGCCGTGGCGGGTCGAGCGCGGCCACCAGCGGATCGAACGGCCCGGCGTCGGCGATCAGGTCGTCCGGCACGGCCAGCCAGTGCAGCCGGAACGCGGTGCGCAGCTCCGGCGCGTACGCCCGCCAACTGTTCGGGTCACCGCTGCGCCACTTCGGGGTGGGGTGGTGCGGGTGGCCGAAGACCAGCGACTGCTCGGAGTCGACGTACGCGTCGATGGCGGGCTCACCGGTGGGGGTCGGATCCTCGGCCGGTCGGTCGGCCAGCAGCCGGGCCACGGTGTCCCGGCTGGCCCGGACCTGCTCGGCGAACTCGTCGTTGACCAGGCCGGTACGGGTGGTCAGCTCCGCCGCGACGAGGGCGGCCAACCCGTCCGCGTCCAGGTCTTCCCACCGTCCGCCGCCGGTACTGCGTTGGACCGGGCCGGTGTAGCGGTGCGCGCCGAGCGGCGAGGCTCGCGCGACCTCGCAACGCACTGTGACGTCGAGGTGCCGCAGCAGCAGCCGGACGGCACCGTCGACCACGGGCGGGGTGCCGTCCGGCGGGGCCAGCTCGCGCAGCAGGCAGCCGAAGACGGCGTGGGCGGCGGCCAGGTCGGCGCGCTGACCGGAGTCGGTGGCCGGCCGGGAGCGCAACTGCGCGCTCGTCATCGTGTCTCCCGGAGGTAGTTCGGGCCGGTACGCAGGTAGTACTTGTTGATGTCGGCGCAGCCCAGCCGCTGTTTGGGTAGCAGGGTGCCGGCGGTGAGCATCGCCTTGATGGGCAACCGGGTGGCGTGCAGGACCCGCTCGGTGAACGTCCGCGCCGTCGGTCCGTCGCCCCATCGGTCGCGGGCGGTGTCGAGCCGGGGCACCAGCGCCTCGGCGGGTGTCGGCACGGGCAGTCCCCGGGCGGCCAGGGCGATCAGGGGCGCGGCGGCGGCCAGGTGCAGGGTGATGGTGATGAACACGTCGGCCAACTCGTGCGGGTCGCGCGCCCACATCCGGTCGTCGTACAGGGCGAGCCCGTTCGGGCCGTCGTGTCGTGGGTCGAGCCGGGCGCCGTCGTTGTCCTTGTAGAGCAGGCCGACAGTGCCATCCGGGTGCACCAGCAGGTGGATGTTCTGCGGGTGCGCCTCCAGGGCGATCCCGTGGCGTAGCCAGAGGAAGACGTGCCAGTCGAGCAGCAGGTCCAGGTAGGACTCCAGCAGCGCCACGGGCCGCTGCGGGCTGATCCGTTCGAGGACCGTGCCCGCCACCGGGTCGGCGGCGGCGAGGGCCGCGACCGGCACCACCTGGACGCCGGCCAGGTCGCGCGGAAATCGGCGCAGCAGGAAACCGCGCCGCTCGTCGCCGTCGACGTGCGCCCAGGTGCTCTCGTCGGTGTGCCGGATCCGACCGGCGAAGTCGGGTTCGGCGGCGGCGATCCGGTCGAGCAGTGCGGCGACGGCCGCGCCGTCGGCGAGCGAGCCCGGTTGCAGCGTGCGGCGGTTGCGCGCGCCGAGACTCGCGGTCGGCAGCGGCAGTTTGAGATGCAGGTACGGGTCGTGGTCGAGCGCCACCGTCCGCATGGAGAGGGTGGGTCGCACCGGGGTCACCGGCAGGTCGACCACCGGGAGCGCGTCGCGGGCCACGGTGATCGGATGCGCTGGCAGCAGCAGCTGATCCGGTCGCGGTGCGCGCGGCCACCATGCTGGCAGCTCGCCCGCGAGTCGGACGTCGTCGGCCGGGGCGGCGTACCAGCGCAGCGCGAAACGTGGGGCGTGCTCCGGGGCGTACCGGAGCAGTTCGTCGTCGCGCAGACCGTGCCGGCACCGGTCGGTGGGGTAGACGGGGTGGCCGTGGTGGGCGGCGAGCACGTCGTCCAGGACCGCCGCCGGCAGGCCGGTCGGGGTGTGCACGCGTTCGGCCGCCACCTCGGTGAGCACCCGTGCCCGGTTGCGGGCGGCTAGCCGCCGGGCCCGCAGGTCGGCGTGGCACTCGACGCCGAAGGCCCGCCAGCCGGCCTCGGCCTCGGCGTTGTCGTGCGGGGCGAGCAGCGTCAACAGTCCGTCCAGCGTCTCCGTGCGCTGCGTTTCGCCGGCGCGGGTCACCAGCAGCACCATCGGCGCGGCGCTGCGCAGGGCCTGCTGGAACCCGTCCGCCCGGACCGGAATGCGCAGCAGGCCAGCGGGGCGTGGCACCTGCCACCAGTCGGGTCCGTCCGCTCGGCCGGCGCTGAGCAGACCGAGGTGATCCTCGCGCAGCAGGGCGTCGAGCACCCGGGCGAAGACCTCCCGCTCGCAGTCGTCGCTCACTCGACGATGGTCCACTCGAGATCGCTCCGGAGGGCGGCCAGCGACTGCCGGACGCTGCCCTCGTCGGGGCCGATCCCGTGCAACACGGCAAGGTAGTCGCGGTTCGTGCCGGTGTGCTCGGCGGTGCGGCCCATCTCGCGCAGCGGACGGCAGCCCAGCCGGACGTCGCCGTGGACGGTGTCGAGGGGGCCCGGTGCGGCGACGAGACGGCCGGACCGGTCCGCGCAGACGTACTCGACCTGGGCGTAACGGTCGACCGTGTCGGGCAGGCCGAGGGCGGTCAGCGGCTCGCCGAGGTGCAGCCGGATGACGTACTCGAACAACGGCACACCGAGCAGTTCGGCGAGGATCAGGTCCATCCGGTCGCCGATGAGACGGTAGTTCACCTCGATCAGCCGGACCTGGCCGTCGGAGACGACGTACTCGGTGTGGCAGGCGCCGAAGCCGACCCCGAGCGCGTCGAGCCGCGCCCGCAGTCGGGTGCGCGCCTGCTCCGCCGGGGGCGACCAGGCGAGGCTCTCCTCGGTGAAGGTCGGTGGTGGACCGAGGCCGGTGCGCCACCCACCGAGGGAGGCCAGTTCGGTGCCGTCGCCGAGGGTCTCGAAGGTCCGCAGCTCGCCGGCGAGGTACTCCTCGACCACCAGTGCCACGTCCGGCCGCCGACCACGGATCTCGGCGACCCGGGCGGCCAGCTCGGCGTGGTCGGCCACCAGGTACGCGTCCTCACTGGCCACCCCCTCGCGGGGTTTGACCACCGCCGGGAACATCCCGGTCGGCACGTCCGGCGTGGCGCCGGGGCCGACGGTGACGGTGCGTACCAGCTCGAGGCCCGCAGCGGCGATCGCCCGGCGGGCTGCGGCCTTGTCCTTGCAGAGACGGGCGGCGTCCGGGTCCTTGCCGGGCAGGCCGAGCTTTCGGGCGGCGATCGCGGTGGCCTCCTGGAGATGGTCGCTGTTGGACAGTAGCGCCGCCGCTCGGGTGGATGCCGCCGCCGCGACCACCGCGGCCGGGTCGCGGACCGCGCAACGGGCAACCCGCACGTCCGCCGGCCATTCGGCCGGCCGGTCGGTCAGCACGGTCGCCGACAGCCCGAGCGACGCCGCCGCCGGGAGGAACCCGTCCAGGACGGCGTCGGTGGGGTTGAGCGCGGTCAGGTAGAGCCGCATACCGCCTCCGTCGACTACCACAATGAAACTATTAGGGTAGCCTACCCTTATTGTAGGGTTTTGATGCGATCTGCCCGGTGTAGCAACCCGGCGGCAACCAGGCCACCGATCAACACCGCAGCCGCACCCACCAACTGCCCCGTCTCCAGCGCCGAGGCGAAGGCGACCGTCACAGCCTCCCGTTCGGCCCCTTCACCGGCGGCGGCGAGAGCCGCGGGAAAGGACCCGGCACCGGCCAGGGCCGCCGGCAGCAGCGCCGCGAACCGGGCGTTCAGCACGGCACCCAGCACCGCGATGCCGAGGCTGCTGCCGACCTCGGTCATGGTGCCGTCGACACCCGCGCCCGCGCCGGCCTTCGCCGCCGGGATCGCGCTCATCACCGCCTCGACGATGGCCGGATTGGCCAACGCGCAACCGACACCCATGACGAGCAACCCGACCAGCAGCACCCCGTACCCGTCGGACGGAACGAGGGTGACCAGCGCGAGTCCGGCCGCGAGCAGCGTCATGCCAACGGCGATGGCGACCGCCAGGCCGAGCCGACGGATCGCGTTCGCGACGATGCCGCTGACGTTGAGCAGCACGATGGACAGCGCGAAGGGCGCCATCCGCAGACCGGCCTCCCAGGCGGGGTAACCCCGGACGAACTGGAGGTGCTGGGTGAGCAGGAACAGCGCGCCGGTGGCGCCGAAGGTGATCAGCACGACGCCGGAGATCGCACCGACGAAGCGCCGGTCCCGGAAGAAGCGCATGTCCAGCATCGGGTGCGCGATCCGTCGCTCCCACCGCACGAAGATCCCGAGCAGGAGTACGCCGACAACCGCCGCCCCGATCACCTCGATCGACGCCCACCCGCGCTCCGGCCCGGAGATGATCGCCCAGACGACCGCGGTCAGGCCGGCGGTGGAGAGCACCGCGCCGAGCACGTCGAGCCGGCCGTCGGCCGGCCCGCGGGACTCGGGGACCAGCGCGCGACCGACGAGCAGGCAGACCAGCACGATCGGCACGTTCATCAGGAAGATCGCGCCCCACGGCAGATGCGCGAGGATCGTGCCGCCGATCGGTGGCCCGATGGCGAAGCCCAACGCGCTGGTGGCGGCCCAGATGCCGATCGCCCGGGATCGCTCGGCGGCGTCGAAGACCTGCATCGCCACCGCGAGCGTCGCGGTGACCAGCAACGCGCCACCGACGCCCATCCCGGCCCGCGCGGCGATCAGCTGCCCGCTGGTGCTGGCCAGACCGGCGGCCAGCGAGCCGACCCCGAAAAGGACCAGGCCGGCGAGCAGCATCCGGCGGCGGCCGTACCGGTCGGCGGCGCTACCGGCGGTGAGCAGCAACCCGGACAGCACCAACGCGTACGCGTTGATCATCCACTGCACCTCGGCGGTGCTGGCACCCAGCTCGGTGGTGAGCACCGGCACCGCCACGGTCAGCACGGTGTTGTCCAACACCACGACCAGTTGCGCGACGCACAGCACGGCCAGGATGAGCCATCGCTGTGGCAGTCGTGCCGATGTCGCGGTGTCGGTGGCCGGCTGGACGGTGGTCACGCCACCGCCTTGACGCCGTCCACTGCGGGCTGTTCGGACGGCTGTTCGGCGGTCGGGCCGACGGCGGGGCCGGGCCGGTGCGGGAATCGCCGCTGGTGGGAGAGGCCGAGGGCGACCCCGGCGGCCACCAGCACGATGGCCGCGACCGCTACCGCCGGATAGCCGACCCGGTCGGCCGCCGCGAGACCGATGGACGCCGCCACGAACGAGCAGACCAGGCCGAACGACGACAGCACGGTGAAGTCGGTGCCGCCGGTGTCGGGCCGGGAGTAGTCCATGTTGACCGTGTAGAGCACGACGTTGGCGATGGTGTAGGCCACCATGAAGCAGCAGAGCGCGGCGACCGTCCCGCCCAGCGGAGCGCGGCCGTTCATCAGCGGCAGCAGCAGCAACGTCGACACCGTGAGCGCCACGCCGCCGACCACGAGCACGCCACCGCGCCCGAACCGCCCGATCCCGAGCCCGGCGACCAGGCCCGCCACGATGGCCGGGGCGCTGGTCACCACGCCGGTGACGACGCCGATCCGACCCAGCGACCACCCGGCGTCGACCAGCGCCGGGGTGACCAGGGCGTACGCCATGCCCGCGCCGACGTAGACCAGCGGCACCACGCCGAAGGTCCACCACCGGCAGCCCGGCTGGCCGAACACCGACAGCAACGCCCGGTAGGCCTCGCCGACCCGTTCCACCCGATCGGTACGGGGAGGCTCCCGGAACCGCCACACCACCAGCAGGCCGACCGCCGTCATCGCGGCCAGCAGGCCGATCGCCGGCACCCAGCCGAACTGGTCGTAGACCAGGACGCAGGCTCCGCCGCCGAGCAGGTTGCCGAGGTAGCTCGCGGCGACCTGGATGCCGTTGCCGGTGCCCCGGGCCGAGTCGGCCAGCATCCGGACCGCGACGGCGTCCACGGCGATGTCCTGGGTGGCCGAGAAGAACACGTACGCGGCGCAGATCGCGATGATCGGGCCGAGCGCGTCGGCCGGGCTGGCGAACGGCAGCAGCGCCAGCAGGGCGAGCACCAGGGCGGTCTGGAGCACGAGCAGCCAGGAGCGGTAGTGGCCGCGGTGCCGTGAGCCGTACCGGTCGAGGATCGGCGCCCAGAGGAACTTGATGGGCCAGATCAGGCCGACGATCTGCAACAGCGCCAGCGTGTCCAGCGAGGTGCCGCCGTCGCGCAGGATGGCGGTGAGCCCGACGGTGATGAAGCCGACGCCGAGGTACTGGGTGACGTACAGCGCGGTCAGGGTGCCGAGCCGGCCCTTCATGCCGCTTTCCAGTAGCCCAGGGAGGTCAACCGGTCCTTGTCGACGCCCAGCGTCTTGCGGAGGTGTCGGGTGATGCCCCGGGTGGTGGCCGCCTCGCAGGCCACCCAGTAGTGGCCCGCGCCGCTCGTCGGCAGGGCTGCGCAGACCGTGTCGACGAGATGCTGACCCGCGTCGCGCCGCGGCACCCAGGTGACGTCGTGGTGCGCCCGGGTCCGCAGCGCGAGTGCCTTCTCGCCCTCGTGGGCGTACTCCAGCCAGACCGTCGCCGGGATGTCGGCACCGGCGTCGAGCAGGCTGTTCACCGCGGGCAGCGAGGCCGCGTCGCCGACCAGGTAGAGGTGCTCGGGCGCGGGGTCGGGCAGCTCGAACGCGCTGCCCTGCATTGTCGCGCTGATGGTGTCGCCGACCTTGGCCGTGGTGGCCCACCGGGCCGCACACCCGTCGTGGATGGCGAATTCGAGGGTGAATCGGCCGGTGGCCGGGTCGGGGTCCACCAGCGTGTACGCGCGCTGGTGGGCCCGGCCGTCGTTGTCGAACCACAGCCGGATCCACATCGTGGGGTGCACCCCGCACGTCTCCAGGAGGCCGCCCCCGTCCAGGAGGAGCCGCTGGTAGTGCCCGTCGATCGACTCGGTGCTCAGGACGGTCAACTGAAAGTCCCGCCCTCCCATGGCCTTGAGGACCAGGGCCTCCCAGTTCCGTTTCACGCACCCCTCCAGGTAAGGTCATCCTTGGTTAGGGGAGGTTAACCTAAGTTGCGCCCCCGATGGAACAGAGGACAGCGCCCGATGACGTACCAGGAGAAGATCGACGGTCTCGGCGAGCTGTCGTTGGTGACCGTGGACCCGGACCGGGACGCCGCACTCCTGCACGGTTGGGTGACCCTGCCCCGCAACTCCTTCTGGGGCATGGGTTCGCACACCCTCGAAGAGGTACGCGAGATCTACGCCTTTGTGGACAGTCTGCCCACGCACCACGCCTACCTGATCATGGTCGACGGGGAGCCGGTCGGCCTCTTCCAGAGCTATCAGCCCGAGGCGGACCCGGTCGGCGAGCGCTACCACGTCCAGCCCGGCGACGTGGGGATGCACCTGCTGCTCAGCCCCGACCGACGCCTCGCCCGCAGCCTCACCAACGTGGCCGGCCCGGCCGTCGCCCGCTTCCTGTTCCGCGACCCGACCGCGCAGCGGATCGTGGTCGAGCCGGACGTCCGCAACCACCTCGCCCTACGCCGACTGGAGATCGAGGGCTTCACCTTCGACTCCGAGATCGAGATGCCGGACAAGCGGGCCCAGCTCGCGTTCCTGACCCGCGCCCGGTTCGCGGAGAGGCACCCGACGCCGGCCTGACCACCAACGCGGCCCGCCTCGGGCGGTGACGCGCTGCGGATCCGGTGCGTCGGGCGCCGCACCGGGCGGACGGCGTCCGTCGTGACGGCACGGCGGGCGGACGGGACGCCCGGGACGGAGGGAGGACGTCGGCGCGCAGGTCAGACGTCCGCATCGGCCGGTCCTCCGGGCCGCATGCTCAGCCGCCCGGTGCGGCGGTGGGCGCGCCGGGCCGGTTGTCCAGCGTGTTCAGCTCGGCAGCCCGCGCCTGCTGGATCCGGCCGGCGAGTGCCTTCAGCTCCGGGCTTCCCCCGGCGGTCTGCTCGCCCCGGCACAGCACCACGGTCTGCGCGAGGTGCGCCCGGATCAGGCCAGCCGCCCGGAAGGACACCTCCGCGTCGGACGCGGCACGTAGCTCGGCGAGGCTGGCCTCGGTGACCATGCCTGGCATCTGATGCCCCTCGTGGATGTTCAGCTCCGGCACGTTGCCAGCGGCCAGGAGCCCACGCAGGTCCCGCAACTCCGCCTGGTGGGTCTTCCGGATCTGGCCGAGGAGGGCCCGCAGCGACGCATCCGCCGGGCGGGTGTCGAGCTGGTCGATCAGCGCGAGCGCGCCCTCGTTCATCGGGATCAGCAGTTGGATGAAGGCGTCGTCGGTGCCGTTGAGCACCACCGGCGCGGACGGCACCGCAGCGACCGACGACGCTGCTGGTGCCTGGTTGGTGCGGCCCCAGCCCTGGCTGAGCCCGACGGCCACCGCCGTCGCAACCAGGGTCGCGACGATGCCGACCAGGCGCCCGGCCCGTACGCGAAGCCCTCGGCGCTCCACCATGATCTGCTCGTCCATCCGTTCGCCAGTGCTCAGCGGGCGGCTTGGAACGCGCGGCCGACCACTGTCGCCTCGGTCCCGTCGCTGAACAACCCGGACCGATCCTTGTCCGTGGCGGGTAGCCCGAACCAGGCGTAGCGCTGCAGGTAGGGGAGTTGGCCGAGCATGGCGGTGGCCGCCGTGAGGAAGGCCGCCTGCTGCTGCTGACCGGGAAACTGCGAACCGCCTCCGGCGAAGCGGATCAGCGCGAACTCGGTCAGCCAGATCGGCTTCCGGTACCGCTGGTGGACGGCCTGGAGGTACTGCCGGAGTTGAGCCACCGCGGTGGCGGTCGTGAAGTCGGCGCCGAACCAGTGCAGCGTGATGAAGTCCACCCGGTGGCCGCGGGCCTGGGCGCCGGTCATGAACCTGTCCAGCCAGCCCTGCGGGTCCGGCGCGCCCCAGGCCACCGCCGGGCTGCCCAGTTTGCTGCCCGTCGCCATCAGCTGCGGCCACAGGTCCAACGCCTGCTCGACGGTCATGTTCGCCTGCTCGGGCAGGTCCGGCTCGTTGAAGGTGAGCAGGTACGGCCCGGCGGCCTTGGCCCGAGCCAGCTCCGCGGCGGTGACGTTCTCCGCGCTGCGGATCATCGGCACGAACGTCGCGCCGCGCGGCGTGCTGATCCCCGGGTGCTGGGTGCCCCAGGTGTAGTACCAGCTGGCCCTGGAGTTCGCCAACGCCTGACTCGCCCCGGCGAAGTTCCACACGCCGACGCCCTTGCGGGCGGAGCTGACCGCCGGCGCGACCGGAGCTTTCGACGAGGGGCGTGCGCTCGGCGAGGACGCGACGCTCGGGGTGGCGACGGCGGTGGGTGCGGCAGACGGCGGCGCTGCCCATGAGGGTGCCGACGGATCGTCCGGCAGGATCACCACCGCCATGGTGATGGCCAGGACGGCGGCGGCCACACCGGCGGCGAGGGATGGTACGAGGCCACGGGGACGGTTCACCGCGAGGTCGACCACGCTCGGGACGCCGCCCGCATCGGTGGGGACCGCGCCGGGTGGGGTCGGCCCGGCGGCGGGTCCGGCCGTCGGGCCAGGCGGCGCGACGGCCGGCGCGGCGGCCGTCGCGCCGGCAGCATTCGGCAGGTAGGCGTCGAGACCCGCCGGCAGCGGCAGCAACGGCATACCGGCGAGCAGCCGATCGATCGGCAGCAGGGCGCTTCCCAGCCGTCCACAGAACGCGCAGTCGCGGACGTGTCGAGCCAGTCGCTTGCGCCACAGCGAGCTGGGCGTGCCGTCCCACTCGGCGGTGACGGCGCCCAGGTCCGGGCAGCCGGGGCGGGCGCGGAGCGCGCGTACGACGCCACGGGCGCTCTGGATCTGCTCCTTCATCCGGTGGATCCGCACCGCGACGTGCCCGGGTGACAACCCGAGCGCGTCGGCGACCTCGTTTCGGGTGATCTCGCCGGTCTCCTCCAGCCACCAGAGCGAGAGCAGTTCCTGGTCGTCCGGGTCGAGCCAGCGGGTCGCCTCGGCGACCTCCCGTCGTTGGTCGGTGAGGCCGAGCCGGAGGATGGTCATCCCCGCGAAGTCGGAGGCCGGGTCGGGCACGTTGTGGATCGCGTCCAGCCCGGCATCGCGGTTGAGCGCGACGCGGCGGCGCGTCTCCCAGTCACGCACCTGGCGGATGGCGATCGCCACCAGCCAGGACCGGTATGCCGCCGGGTCGTTGAGCGCGGGCAGGTACCGGATCACCCGTACCAACGTCTCCTGGACCACGTCGTCGACATCGGCGTGCCCGCGCAGCGCACGCCCGACGATGTTGTAGACCAGCGGGAGCGAGGCCGCGACGACGTCGTCGAGAGCGCGCTGATCGCCCTGCCGGGCCGCGACGACCAACCCGACATCGGGCAGTGCTCGACCGGCTGACGACATGGGTCTCACTCCTTGGGTGCTCATCCGCGCGGCGCCCACGCTGGGTGTGCTGACCGCCCTCAAGATCGGAGACTCACGGCAGCGGGTGGGATTACAGAATTCCCGGGCGGCCGGTTCGCCACAAGCGAGGCGGCTCGGTCGGCGGCGCATATGTGGTGGCGGCGGCGGGTATGGTGCGGGGTGTCGGTGTCGCCGGGCGTTCGCCCGTGCACAGGACACCAGCATTCGGGCGCCAGCGTGTGCGCCGAAGCGTCACCAGGTCGCACGGCCGACGTTGCCGAGGCCCCAGACGCACCCCTCTCGTAGAGACAGGATCCCTGCATGACATCGAACGACAACGGTCGACCCGCCCTGTTCCTCGCCACGTCGCACGGTGACGTGCTGGAGGGACCGGCGGTGACCTTCGACAGCAGCGAGGAGGCCATGCGGCAACTGCGCCACCCGTTCGCGGTGCAGCCGGCTCAGCCGGCCGCGACCGCTGTCGACGCGCCGGATCAGCGCCGCTGATCACGCGCTGTCGCCTATCACAGGACGCCAAACATCCCCGGGCTCATACTTTCGGCTAGGAAATAGTCAGCCCTTCGGGTAGTGTTCGAGGCATCAGGTGAACGACATGACGCGGTGGCGAGGCCCGTGATCGTGGCCTTGCGACAGCGCACTCTCGCCCGTTCGTGCGCCCCGGCGACAGCCGGTTCGGAGACCCTTTCCGGTCGATTCCATCGACGGGCACGTGCGGGAGGACCACCTCATGCTCAGCGTCGTCGAAACAGCAACCAGCACCCCCATCAACCAGCAGAGCAGCGGCCGAAGCCCGGACGACCTCCTGGTCGCCCTGGCGGCAACGCAGGCGGACGACCCTCGCCGCCCAGCCCTACGGGACCGCGCCATCGAGGCGTGGATGCCGCTCGCCCGACACCTGGCGCGCCGCTACGGCGGACGTGGCGCACCCGACGACGACCTGGCCCAGACCGCCTTCGTCGGGCTGATCAAGGCCGTGGACAACTTCGACCACAGCCGGGGCGTCGACTTCAGCGGCTACGCCATTCCCACCATCATCGGCGAGATCAAGCGGTACTTCCGGGACCGCACCTGGTCGGTGCGCGTGCCCCGCCGCCTCCAGGAGCTGCGCCTGTCGATCAGCGCGGCGAACAGCGCCCTGACCCAGAACCTCGGCCGCTCGCCGACCGTCGCCGACATCGCGTCCTACCTCGACGTGACCGAGGAGACCGTTCTGGAAGGGCTGGAGGGTGCGCGCGCCTACCGGGCCACCTCGCTGTCCACCCCGATCGGGGCCGACGGCAACCGGGAACTCGGCGACACCCTCGGCGACGACGACCATGAGATCGATCTCGTCGAGATCCGCGTCGCCCTCGATCCGGCCCTCGCCACGCTGCCGGAACGCGAACGCCAGATCCTGAGCCTGCGCTTCCACGGCAACCTGACCCAGGCCCAGATCGCCGACCGGATCGGTGTGTCGCAGATGCACGTCTCCCGGCTGATCACCCGCTCGCTGGCCGCGCTACGCCACCAGCTCAGCGACGACGTCGCAGCCTGAACCAGCGCCGTCAGCCGATCAGAGTTGGATGACGTGGCCCACCCGTGGCGGCGTACGACCGGCGAGAACGTCCAACCACGCGTGTTGCAGCGCCGCCGGCCCGGCACCCACCCGAACGTCCAGCCAGCCGCTCACCACGGCGGCGAAGCGTTGCCAGGCCTCGGTGAACCGCTGGTCGAGGCCGTCGCGGCCCCAGTCGTGGCTGCGCTTACGCATCTGCACCGGCGCGAAGAACACCTCCTCGGCGGCGTCGGCGTTCGGCGTCTGGTTGGTGAGCCCGACCGCGACGTCCCGGACCAGCCGGTCGCCGAGACGCCGACGCAGGGCGGCACGGGTCGTGGGAGCGCCGGACAGGTCGAGGTAGACGGTCGGGACCACGTCGAGGGCGTCGATGTCGTCGTACGACACGACCTCGTCGTAGCAGCCGAGCGACCGGGTGAACGCCAGGTTGCCCGGTGAGGTGAGACCGACCAGGCGCGGCCCGCGCCGGCGCAGCTCGAACGCAGCGGCGTACGCGGTCTTGCTCGACGCCGACGACACCAGCAACGCCTCGGCACCGTAGAAGTCGTTGTCGACAACCTGGTCGGCCAGCATGAACGAGGTGAAGAACAGCGGCCGGAACAGGATCAGCAGATCCTCCTGGTCGCGCTGGTACGCCGGATCGCCGGTGGTCGACCGGTACGCGTTGTACGGCGACGGCAGCTCGGCCCGGTGCGGGCTCGCCTCGCGGAACCCGGACGCGTCCACCCGGTCCGGCCGGACCACGAGGTGACCGGCGGGCGGGAGGTAGCCGTAGATCCGTTGCCCCACCTCGACACCGGCCACCGCCGAGGCGACCACCTCGGCGAAGCCCCAGAGCGGCGGCAGGCCCCACTGCGGCCCGAGACCCTGGGCCGCCGGCGGAAAGAACTGCCAGTACCGCATCGAGTCGCCGAGCACCGCGTAGGTCACGTTGTTGGCGGTGAGGCCGACGCGGTCCACGCGCAGCAGCGCCTCGCCGTCGGCCAGGGTGGGGGTGGAGCCATCGACGAGCGTGGTCTGCCCGAGGTCGTCACGCGCCACGGCGAAGGTCCATGAGTCAGCCATGAGGTGACGCTAGACAGCCTCGCAATCGGAGACAAGTGCACTGCGAGTGCAAAATCCCACTGCGCACGCGCCGGGGTCGGAGACGTGGCAGCGCCCGGTCGGGAGCGCGGCGGCGCGCGGTCAGGGTCGGAGCGCGGCGAGGTCGCGGAGGTGCGCGAGCGGCAGGTGCGGTGGCCGCCACTCCACGAAGAGGGCGGTCGCGTCGTCCTCGAGCTTGTCGTCCTGGTAGCCGACGACCGCGCGGACCAGGCGACGCATCGTCTCCGGGCTGGGCATCCCGTCGTTCAGGGCACGGTTGACGAAGTCGACGAGCCGGTCCAGCCCGAACTGCTCCCCCTCCGCGCTACGGGCGTCGGTGATGCCGTCGGTGTAGGCGAGGATGCGGTCGCCCGGGTGCAGGTCCTCGACGTGCACCCGCGGACGGCGGGGAGTCAGGTGGCCCAGGCCGAGGGGCAACGCGGTCGGCCCCGGGAGCTCTCGGATGGCCTTGCCGTCACGCAGCAACATCGCACCGGGATGCCCCGCGTTGATCATGCTGAGCCGGCCGGTCCGGCGGTCCAACTCGATGAGCAACCCGGTCGCGAAGAAGTTCGGGTGCTCGGAGCGCACCCACCGGTCGATGCTGATCGCCGTGTCGACCAGGTCGAGGCCACACCGACGGGCGTTGCGGTACGCGCTGACCACCAGTGAGGCCAGGGTGCTCGCCTTGATGCCGTGCCCGCAGGTATCGAAGAGCCCGACGCTGAGCACGTCCTCGTTCAACGCGTAGTCGAAGATGTCGCCGCCGACGTCGTAGCACGGTTCGAGGATGGCGGTGACCACCAGGTCGTCGGTGGCGAAGGTCAGCGGTGGGAGCAGGCCCCACACGATCTCGGCCGCGACCTGCATCGGCATCCGCCGCCGCATCCGCTCGACCACGTCACCGTAGAGCCGGCGGTTGACCAGGATCTGGGCGACGTTGACCGCCACCTCCCAGGCCGGAGCGTCCATCGTCTCGTCGACGGCGGCCGGGGAGACGATCTCCAGCACGCCCATCCGCTCACACCCGAGCAGCAGTGGCACCCAGACCCGGTCCGGGTTGTCGGGCGCGCGCTGAATGTCGAGGGTGGTGAAGGCCCGGCCGGCAAGCGTCGCCTCGATCGGCAACTGGTCCCGGTCGAGACCCGCGCCGAGCATTGGCACGAGGAGGGTCTGCGTGTAGTCGGCCAGATAGATCACGATCTCGCTGGCATCGATCGCGGGCGCCGCACGGGCAACCAGTTGCGACACCTCGTCCGGGCCACCCCGGGGTGCGTTGAGCTGCAACCGACGCACCACCTCGCCGATGTCGGCCATGCTTCACCTACCCCTGTCCTCCCCGATCGCAGGAGCACGTAGTGCGAGCGGTGAGGCTACCTCGCCCGCCGGGCACCCCGCGTCCACCGAGTCGCCTCCGCGCCGCCAGGGCGCGCCGTGATCACGAGCCGCCAGCGACCGGCCCGAGCAGCGCCACCCTCACTGGGACGGCGCGTCGACGAGATCCGCCGGGTTGAGGTTCAGGGTGGCGAGCAGCCCGGAGTGCTTGGCCGGGTCCACCTGCTCGGGCAGCTCGCGCTCGACCCAGGCGGCCCGGGCCAGCTGACCCCGGTCGCGAAGTGCGGCGACGATTCGGTCCCTGGCGATCCTCATCTGGTACTCCCCTAATCAAGCGTTCGGAACAATTTGCACCGAGGGTGAACCCGAGTGCGCGCGTCGGGCAACCGATCGCCGGAGGCCGGCGACGCGGCGACCGGTCGGTCGGGACGCGGTCCGCGATCAGCCGACCCGACCGGTACGTCGAGGCGATGCGGAAGATGAGCGGTAACGCCCTGGCGGGCTGGTGGCGACGGCGTCTGGCGGCCACCGGGGTCCCCCGGGCGACATGTTCACCGTACGCCCTCGCGGCGGCCCCCCGCACCAGCGCCCTGGACCGGCCGGCGGTCAGGGCTCCAGCACCACCTTGCCCGCCGGCTGCGGTTCTCGACGAACACCAGTGCCGCGGCGACCTCGCTGAGCGGGTAGCGGGCGGCGATCTGCGGCACGATCACTCCCTGCCGCAGCAGGTCGAGCACGATGCCGAGGTCGGTACGAAGGCGACGGCAAAACGCTGTTCAGCACCGGTCGCCCGCTCGACGACGCCGACTTCGTGTTCGCCGCCGGCCCGGCCGCCAGCGAGACCATGCGCAAACGCTACGAGCACATCCCCACCCGGGCGACCCCGTAGCGGCCCTGACCGGGTCACTCCAGCGGATAGAGGCGGGCCGGGTCGCCGGGTCGGAGGCTGTCCGGCACGTCGTCGGCGCTGCTGGCGGCGATCGAGCCGAGCAGCGCCAACGAGCGGGCGGACTCCGTACCGGGCTCGGCGTGGTAGATCACCAGCAGCTGCCCGTCGGCACCCGCCACCGCGAGCTTGTCGCAGTACAGGTCGAGGTCGCCCACCTCGGGGTGGTGCAGCCGGCTGACAATGCCCTCCCGTCGACGCACCTCGTGGCGCGCCCAGAGTTGCCGAAAGCAATCGCTCTTGAGTGACAACTCGCCCACCAGAGCCGTCAACCGTGGGTCGTCGGTGGCGCCGCCCGAGTCGGCACGCATCTGCCCCACGACGCTCTGCATCGCCTGCCGCCAGTCGCGGAACAGCTCCCGCTCGGCCTCGTCCAGGAACACCGCGAGGAGTCGGTTGGCGCCCGGGGCGAGATTCGGCGACAACGCCCTCGCCATCGGGTTCGACGCCAGGATGTCGAGGTAGCGATTCTGGACGAAGGCCGGCATGGAGAGCTGCCGCAGCAGGTGCAGGATGCTGGCCGGGACCCGCTCGGCGGCCGGCCGGGACGCCCGGCGCGACCGCGCGCGGCTCAACCCGATCATGTACGCGGTCGCCTCCGGATCCAGCCGCAGCACCCCGGCGAGGGCATCGAGGACCTGCACCGAGGGGTGCCGCTCGCGCCCCTGCTCCAATCGGAGGTAGTAGTCGGCGCTGATGCCGGCCAGCATCGCCACCTCCTCGCGCCGCAGCCCCGGCACCCGACGCAGGCCGACGCCCGGGCCGAGCCCGACGTCCTCGGGGCGGGTCTGCTCCCGGCGGGCGCGCAGGAAATCGCCGAGCGGGTTCGTTGCGTCCATGCCACCGACGGTAGATCGCCGGGCGGCCCGGTGACTGGCTGTGTCACTACCAGGAACAGCTCGCCCTGCCGCCCGGGCGGCTGCCGACGGACAGTCGTCGAAGGGCCGGTTCCTCACCGGCCACAGATGTCACGACGACAACGAGCAGAGGATGAGATGAGCGAGAACCTTCCCGGCGGTGCCCTCACCCCCGCTGACGGCCTCACCCTGAGCCGGATGGGCTACGGGGCGATGCAGTTGGCCGGCCCGGGTGTCTTCGGCCCGCCCCGCGACCGCGAGCAGGCGCTCGCCGTGCTCCGCGAGGCCGTCGACCTGGGCGTCCGGCACATCGACACCAGCGACTTCTACGGCCCCGTGGTGGTCAACGAGCTGATCCGCGAGGCGCTCCACCCGTACCCCCAGGGTTTGCACCTGGTCACCAAGGTCGGCGCGCGACGCGGCGCCGATCGCTCCTGGATCCCGGCTCAGGAGCCGGACGACCTCAAGGCCCAGGTCCGGGAGAACCTGGAACACCTCGGCCTGGACGTGCTCGACGTGGTCAACCTGCGGGTAGGCGTCGCGGAGGGCACCAGCGGCGAGCCGCTCGGTGCGCAGTTCGCCGCCCTGGCGGAGCTGCGGCAGGAGGGCCTGATCCAGCACCTCGGGCTCAGCAACGTCACGCTCGACCAGCTCACCGAGGCCCAGGCGATCGCGCCGGTGGTCACCGTGCAGAACCTCTACAACCTCGCCAACCGGCGGGACGACGCCCTGGTCGACCGGTGCGCGGCGGAGAACATCGCGTTCGCGGCGTTCTTCCCGCTCGGCGGGTTCACGCCGTTGCAGTCCGACACGCTCAACGACGTGGCCGCCCGGGTGGGGTCGTCGCCGCAGCAGGTCGCCCTGGCGTGGCTGCTCCAGCGATCCCCCACCACCGTGCTGATCCCCGGCACCTCCAGCGTGGCGCACCTGCGGGAGAACATGGCGGCGGCCGACCTGAAACTGCCGACCGACGCCATCGAGGAGCTGGACGCGTTGGCTTCCTAGCTAGTGCTGGTGCGGGCGGTTGCGGATCAGGGTGAGCGCCAGCACCGCGGTGACGAGGAAGACGACGCCGTTGACCCGCAACCCGGCCTGGACACCGGAGGTCAGTGCCTCCGCGATCGCCGCCCGGACCGGGTCGGGCAGCGGTTGGGCGCCGTTGGCGCCGGAGGCCACCGCGGCCTGCACGGCGGTACGGGTCGGTTCGCCGATCTGGTGCGCGGCGAGCCGGTCCGGCAGGTCGGCCACCATCGTGGTGGTGAGGAGCGTGCCGAGCACTGACGAGCCGAGCACCGAGCCGACCTGGCGGGCGGCGTTGACCGCGCCGGAGGCCATACCGGCCTGGGCGGGCGCGACGCTCGCCAACGCCGCCGCCGTCGCCGGGGCCACCACCAGACCGGCGGCCGCACCGAACAACGCGAACAGCGCCCAGCGGTCACCGAACGACGTGGTCGGCCCCTGGTTCGCCAGCGCGAAGCTGGCCACCGCACCGAGGACCAGGCCGAGGGTCAACGGCGCCTTGAATCCGGTACGACGAATCGCGCGCCCGGCATTGAAGGCGACCAGCACGTACGCGCCGAAGAGCACCAGCATCCGCCAGCCGGTGTCCAGCGGGCTGAGCGCCTGGGCACGTTCGTGGAAGAGGACCAGCAGGATCGCCACGCCGGTGAAACCGAACAGCGACACCGCGCCGACGACCATGACAGCGCTGAACGACGCGGACCGGAACAGCCGCACGTCGAGCATTGGCGCGCTGGCCCGCAGCTCAACCAGGACGAACATGACAAGTGCGACAACCGCGACGATCCAGGCCGTCGACACCACCGGGCTGGTGTAGCCGGTCTTGCCGCCCTGGATCAGCGCGTAGACGGCGGCCGCGATGGCGACGGTGCCCAGCAGCAGGCCGGGCACGTCGAGTCGGGCGGCGCTCGGCCGGGACTCGGCCACCCCGACGACGGCGACGACGAGGGTGACCAGCCCCAGCGCGATCGTCGACAGGTAGACGCTGTGCCACTGGTGGTGCCGCAGCAGGAAGCCGGCGATGAGTGGGCCGATCGCGAGGCCGATGCCGGACGCCGCCGACCACGCGGTGATGACCTCGGTCCGTCGGTGCGGATCGGTGAAGGTCGCGCCGAGGATCGCCAGACTGTTCGGCAGGATCAGGGCCCCGCCGAGGCCGGCGACCAACTGCCCGACGATCACCCACGCGACGGTCGGAGCGCCAGCCACGACGGCTGCGCCGATGATCATCGCGACGACCCCGGCACCGAACATGCGCTTACGCCCGTAGCGACTGCCCAGGGTGGCCGCGGACAGCACGACGCTCGCCACCATCAGGGTGTAGGCGCTGGGGATCCAGACCAGAGTGGTGGGGTCGACCCGCAGGTCCTGCTGGATCGTGGTCAACGCGGAGACCGTCGCGGTGATCTGCAGGAACGTGATCATCGCGCCCAGGCACATGGCGATCAGGGTCACCGAGCGGGAGCCGCGCAAGGATGAGCGGGCGGGGACGGCCGGGGCTGGTGGGGTCTTTCCGGGTGGGGTTGCTCCGGTCGGGGCCGTGGCGCTAGTGGTCACTGAAGATCCTTCAGGCTGATGGTCTGACTTGCGTATGCGGAAGTCAGCTCGACCCAGTGAAGCACCTGGCTAGCCTCCATGCAAGTCAGGTACGCTGGGAGGCATGGAGGACCTACGAGGCGATCGCGATTCCTGGACGAGCGAGAACTGCTCGGTGGCCCGGGCGATGGACATCGTGGGCAGCAGGTCAACGGTCCTGATCCTGCGCGAGGCCCTGCTCGGCACGCGCCGCTTCGACGACTTCGTCCGCCGGGTCGGCGTCGGCGAGCCCGCCATGGCGGCCCGCCTCAAGGAGATGGTCGCCGCCGAACTGCTCGAACGAATCCCCTACCGGGAGCCCGGGCAGCGCACCCGCCACGAGTACCAGCTCACCCGCAAAGGCCGCGAGCTCCTGCCCGTCATCACCGCACTACGCAACTGGGGGGACACCTGGGCCGCCACCGACACCGGCCCGTCCGTCGTCGCCACCCACCACGACTGCGGCGAGCCGATCCGCGCGGTGCTCCGCTGCGCCGCCGGCCACGAGATCGCGGACGGCGACATCGACATCATCGCCGGCCCGGGCCTCGTCCGGCGCGGCTGAGACCCCTCTGGCCACGGCCGGACCACCGGACTGCCGCCACTTAGGTCGCGCGGCAACCGCCGGCCCGACAGCCCTTCCTCAGCGCACCTTCGCTGTGCCCGCCGCCGGGCCTCACGACGCACCTGCGGCGTTGTCTCGCATGCCATGTCGCGGGCCCTGCGGTCTCGTACGCCCCATCGCCCCCAGGTACGGCGTCTGGCGGCATCCCGCACGCCGTCTCGCGCCCCTCATGCACGCCGTCTCGCGCCGCCTGCACGCTGCCTCGAGGAAACGTTTGCCGAACGGCCGCCCGAAGTCGCAGCGGAAGGTCCGTACGGTGACGGCACTCACCTGCGGCCCATTCGCCAAGGCGGAACTGCCGGCATGTGTCCAGCCGCAGCGCGGGCTGCCAACTCCCTCGGGTGCCGTCAATTCGGATCGATCATGGCACCGAAAGTGTCGTACACCTGTTCTAACCTCAGGTCATGCTCGAGGAGTTGGCGCTGGCAGAGGACGTGGTCGCCGCCTGCGTCGACGCCCCCGCCTGGCCGCTCCCGGAACATGACCTGATCGCCGCGCTCGACGCCGCGCACCGCCTCCAGCACCGCCTCGCCTCCGTCACCCTCGCCCTGATCCGTGAGGTCGACGGCCGCGGCACCGCCCGCACCCGAGGGGCCTCCTCCACCGCAGTCTGGCTCCGCGAACGACTACGGCTGACCGTTCCCGCCGCCCGCCGCCTCGTCGACCTCGCCACCGCTTTGGACACCGGCAACCCCGGCATCCGACAAGCGCTGGCTGATGGCGCCATCAGCCTGGACCAGGCCCGGGTCATCGCCGACACGGTCGACACCGTGAACACGTCGACCGACGCCGAGACCGCCGACAGAGCGGTCGGTTTACTCGTCGGTTGGGCCAGCCAGTTCGACCCCGGCCACCTGCGCAAACTCGGCACCCGCATCCTCGACCACGTCGCCCCCGACATCGCCGACGCCGCCACCCAAGCCGCCCTCGACGCCGAAGCACGCCGCGCCGCCCGCGACCGGCACCTCACGTTGTCCGAGCAGACCGACGGTCGACTGCGGCTCACCGGCACCCTCGACACCGAAACCGCCGGCCTCCTCCGCGCCGCCATCGACCCACTGAACGCACCCTGCGGCCCCGACGATCAACGCTCTGCCGGGCAACGCCGCCATGACGCCCTCGCCGAGGTGTGCCGACTCGCTCTCCGAACCGGCGACCTGCCCGGCAGCGGTGGCGATTCCGCCCAGATCGTTGTCACCACCAGCTACGAAGGGCTGAGCCGGCAGCTGAGCAGTGGCACCCTCGACACCGGCCTCAGCCTCACACCCGAGACCGTGCGCCGACTCGCCTGCGACGCGACCCTGCTGCCCGCCGTCCTCGGCGGCACCGGCCAGGCTCTTGACGTCGGGCGACAACGCCGCCTCATCTCCGGGCCGCTGCGCCGCGCCCTCGTGCTCCGCGACCGCGGCTGCGCGTTCCCCGGCTGCGACCGCCCACCCCGCTGGTGCCACGCCCACCACATCCACCACTGGGCCGACGGAGGCCCAACCAGCCTGGCCAACGCCGTACTGCTCTGCGGCCACCACCACCGACACCTGCACCACAGCGACTGGACCGTCCAACTCGGCCGCGACGGCCACCCCGAATTCGTGCCACCCGCCTGGCTCGACCCCGAACAACTCCCCCGCCGCAACCACTACCACCGACGAACGTAAGAGCAGCCAGCCGACGCCAACCAGCTCCTCAAGCCGGCCAACCACATCCTCGCGCGTGGTCCCGGGCGGCCCACGTCTGCCGGGCGCACCACTGCCCGCTTCAGGGTGTCGCCAGCCGCCAGGCGCGGACCAGTGCTGGCACGTCGGGGTACCGGGCGGCCGGCGCCTGCCTCGTTGCTCGTTCCACGACCCGGCGCTGCTCGTTGGTGCCCCGCCACGCATCTGGTGAATTCCGCCGACAATCCTGAGGACCGCGCCAATCCTTCGGCGAATCGAGCAGGTGGTGCAGGGTACGGCCGAGGGCGTGCACGGTGGTCCGTTCGTCGATGACCGAGCCGCGGGCGAGCTCCTCCGGCGCCATGTAGCGACGTGAACCTGGCAGCCGATCCGCCGCAAGCACGAACGGGCCGGGCCGGTACTCGTCGAGGTCGATCAGCCGCATTCGGCTGGCGGCGAAGTCGTACAGGAAGCAGCCGTCGTAGAGGTCGACCGCGACCAGGCCGGCGGTGCTGACGGCGAGGTGGGCGTCGAGGATCGCGTCGAGCGCCACCTCGACCTGTGGGACCGGCAGGCGTTGGAATCGGGTCAGCCCGCTGCGGTCCGCGCCGTGCACGGTGGCGTGGTTCAGGACGCTGCCGTCGTACCAGGGGTAGACGAGCGTCGGACCCGCCGCGCCAGGGATCGTCCGGATGGGACGGACGATGGCCGGGTGGCGGACGGCGGCGTGCACCGCGACGGCCCGGTCGAGGGATGTTCGGCCCTCGACCGTGGTGGCCGTCTTGATGAGCCAACGGCGGCCCGCCTCCTCGACCCCGTAGGACAGGCAGCCGGAGTCCTGGGCGTCGAAGACCACGAAGGCCGACTCGACCGGCGGCACGGGCAATCGACCAAATGGCACGGATCCCCCAGGTCGGCGCTCTCAAATGACGCGCAAAGTACCCGTTGTGTTACGAGCTTGTTTCCAAGATGACAGCCAGGTTACGGGTGCTTCTCGATGATCGGTACCGATCCTAGGTTTCGGCCACCGTCATCAGTCGTGGCGGCCGGCACCGAACGTGGAGGCAACGACGTGCCACAACCGAACACACATCGGACCGGACGGGCCAGGTACGGGGTCAGCATGCTGGCCGCCGTGGCGCTGACCGCGGCCGGCCTGACCAGCCTGCCCGCCAGCGCCACCGCCGCGCCGGCCGGCAGTGGGCCAACCGCCCGCTACCTCGTCCAGCTCGCCGAGGAGCCGCTGGCCACCTACACCGGCGGGGTTCCCGGGATCGCCGCGACCAAGCCGGCCGACGGGGCCAAGCTGAACCGCACGTCCGGGAACGCCAACGCGTACCGGGACCACCTGCGCCAGCAGCGCAAGTCGGTGCTGGACCACGTCGGTGTGCCAGCCGACCGCACCCGCGTCACCATGGAGACCGCGTTCAACGGCTTCGCCGCCGACCTGACCGGGCCGCAGGCCGCCCGGCTGCGCGCCACCAACGGTGTCCGAGCGGTGTACGAGAGCCAGAAGGTGCATGCCGCCACCTCACACACCCCCGACTACCTGGGCCTGACCGGCAAGGGCGGGGTGTGGAAGAAGGAGTTCGGTGGAGACTCCCACGCCGGTGAGGGCGTCATCATCGGGGTGATCGACAGCGGCTACTGGCCGGAGAGCGCGAGCTTCGCGCCGCTGCCCAGCCCGCGCCCCGACCAGGCCGTCATCGACGCCAAGTGGAAGGGCACCTGCGACGTCGGCGTCGAAGCGCCGGTCACCTGCAACAACAAGGTGATCGGGGCGCGCTGGTACAACGACAGCGGCATCGCCGAGGCGTTCCCGGACGACTACTCCTCGCCGCGCGACCGCAACGGCCACGGCACCCACACCGCCAGCACCGCGGCCGGCATCCACGGCGTGCGGGCCACGTCGGGCACCCAGGACCTGGGCATGATCTCCGGCATGGCGCCGGCCGCGCGGTTGGCGATCTACAAGGCCCTGTACGACAACGGGGCGGGCGGCGCGACCGGCACCGACATCGACATCGTCCACGCCATCGACGACGCGGTCGCGGACGGCGTCGATGTGATCAACTACTCGATCGGTGACGACACCGAGCGGTTCGGGGCGGTCGACGCGACGTTCTTCAACGCGGCCGCCGCCGGGGTGTTCGTCGCCGCCGCCGCCGGCAACTCCGGCCCGTTCGCCAACACCGTCGACAACTCGACGCCCTGGTTGACCACTGTGGCCGCGAGCACGACCGACCGGCAGAACACCCGGAAGCTCACCCTCGGCAACGGCACCACCATCGCCGGTGTGGGCATGGGCGAGACCGGTGTCGGGCCGGCCCGGCTGGTCTTCGCGAAGGACAGCGCGATCGACCCGGACGGCGCCTACGGTGCCGGCCTCTGCGCCGACGACACGTTGGATCCGGCCAAGGTCAAGGGCGCGATCGTGCTCTGCCTGCGCGGCGAGATCCCGCGTACCGACAAGAGCATCGAGGTGGCACGGGCCGGCGGCGTCGGCATGGTGCTGTACAACGACGAGCTGAACTCCCTGAACGCCGACGTGCAGGCCGTGCCGACCGTGCACATCAACGAGGTCGACCTGGCCACGGTCACCGCGTACGTCGCCAAGGGCAACGCCACGGCCACCATCTCGCCGAGCAAGCTGGAGACGGTCGAGGCGCCCGCGGTCGCCGCGTTCTCCTCGGCGGGCCCGTCGAACCTGAACGCCGGTGAGCTGCTCAAGCCGGACATCAGCGCGCCCGGTCAGGACATCGTCGCCGCGTTCTCCCCGTCCATCGGCGGCAACGACTTCGCACTGGAGTCGGGCACCTCGATGGCGGCGCCGCACATCGCCGGCATCGCCGCCCTGCTGCTGGCCAAGCACCCCGGCTGGTCGCCGGCGGCGGTCCGCTCGGCGCTGATGACCAGCGCGGTGGACAAGACCGACAAGGGCAACCCGATCAAGATCGGCACGTACGACGCGACTCCGCTGAACTACGGCGCCGGCCAGGTCGAGCCGGGCAGCGCCTTCGACCCGGGCCTGGTCTACGACTCCAACCAGCAGGACTGGATCCAGTACCTGTGCGGGGTTTCCGCCGACCGTGGCGGCGACTACGGGCTCGGTGACCTGGACGGCTGCGACACGATCGGCGCGATCGACACGGCACAGCTCAACTACCCGTCCATCTCGCTGGGCCGGATGGTGGGCAAGCAGAGGGTCACCCGTACGGTCACCAACGTCAGCGACAAGACCAGCACCTACTCGTCATCGGTGCAGGCCCCGCCGGGCTACAAGGTCACCGTCACCCCGAAGAAGCTGCAGATCCGTCCGGGCAGGAGCGCCCGCTTCACCGTTGAGGTCACCAACACCGGTGGTGCGTTCGACACCTGGGCCGACGGCTCGCTGACCTGGCGCGACCAGTTCAAGCACGCGGTACGCAGTCCGCTGGTCGTGCGCAACTCCGGGTTGGTCGCCCCCGACGCCATCACCGGCAAGGGCACCTTCGGCAGCGTCCGGATCGCCGCCGAGGTCGGCTACCAGGGTCAGTTGATCTCCCAGCTCTCCGGCCTCACCTCGGGCACCAGCAACGTTGTCACCCTCACGGGCGACGGGCCGAGCTGGGACTGGAGCACGTCGAACAACCTGCCGGTGCCGCTGCCCGCGTCGATCAGCAGGACCACCCTGCACGTGCCGGCCGGGACCCGCAGCCCACTCGTCCAGGTGACGTCGGAGCGGCCCACCTGCTCCCACATCGACTGGGACGACGAGGAGGGGGTGATGGAGTGCACCGAGTTCAGCCTCAACGTCTACGACAAGTCCGGAAAGTTCGTCACCGCAACGGCCAGCGGCCGGGACGGCGCCAAGGTGACCCTGCCGGACGGTGCCGGGGACTACGTCGTGGTCGTCGAGCAGGAGTTCACCGAGAACATCAAGGACGGCGCGAACGCGTACACCGTGACCAGCTACCTGCCGGGCGCGCCGGGTACCTCCACCGGCCGGTTCACCATCGACCCGAAGCAGCGCAGCGTGCGGCCGGGCGCGACGGCGAACCTGACCCTGCGCTGGTTCGGTCTCGCCCCGGGCCAGCACTACCTCGGGGTGCTGGAGTTCCGCAACGGTGACGGCTCGCTGAAGACCGTGCCGGTCACCATCCAGTCCTGACTGCACCCCCCACCCGGCGGATCGGCGTGTGACTCAGGTCACCGCCGGTCCGCCGGCCCACCGTCGCGCCGGGCAGAGGTGATCTGCTCGGCCCACGGTGATCGACGGCGGCGAGGACAAGACACGGGGCGGCGGGAGCCCAACTCCCGTCCGCCCCGAACGTCTGCGCGGGCCCGTCGAGTTCGTCGGCCGGGCGGCGGAGCTGGCCCAGTTACGCCGGCTCGTCGCAACTCCGCCCTGCCTCATCCTGCTGGAGGGTGAGCCCGGGATCGGCAAGAGCCGACTCGTCGCCGAACTGCTCGCCGACCTCCCCGGGCGGCACCTCATCGGCGAGTGCGACGACGTGCCCGAGCCCTTCCCGCTCGGCGTGCTGCTGGACGCGATCCGGGGCGGCGCCGACCGACTCGGTCCGCTCAACCCGGTGGCCGGTGCCCTCGCGCCACTGCTGCCCGAACTGGCCGACGTACTGCCGGACGCGCCGCCCCCGTTGGCCGACCCGGCCGCCGAGCGACATCGCCTGCTCCGCGCCGTCGCGGCGGTGCTCGCCGCGCTGAGCCCGGCCACGCTGCTGCTGGAGGATCTGCACTGGGCTGACCCGGCGACCTGCGAACTTCTCGCCTACCTGAGCACCCACCCGGTGGAGGGGCTGGCCGTGGTGCTGACCGCGCGTACGGCGACGCCGGGGAGCAGTACGCCGATCCACGACGCCCTGGCGCGGACTCCCCCGTGGAGCGTCACACGCGTTGCGCTCAGCCCGCTGGACGCCGACGACGTACGCCGGCTGGCGGCCCGCACCCTGCGCCTCGATGATCCTCCGCAGCAACTGACCGCCACTCTGCTCGACCGCACCGCCGGCATCCCCTTCGTGGTCGAGGAGGTGCTGCGGACGCTCGCCGAGCGGGGCGGCGACCCGTTGGCCGACGACAGTGTCCCGTTCGTCCTGCGTGATGTGCTGCTCTGGCGGCTGCGCCCGCTCGACGAGGCCACCCGGGAGGTACTCGGCGCAGCGGCCGTACTGGGGATGACACCTGATCAGCGCATCCTCGCCTCTGTGCTCAGCCTCGACCGGGTGACGATCGGCGCGGCGTTGACCGCCGCACACCGGGCGGGCCTGCTGCACGACGCCGGGGACGGCCTGCGGTTCCGGCACGACCTGGCCCGACAGGTGGTGTACGACCTGGTGCCCCGGGAGAACCGGGAGTGGCTGCACCTGCGGGTGGCACGGGTGTTGGAACAGGAACTGCCGAGGCCGGTGGCTCAACTGGCGCACCACTACCGTCGGGCCGGCAGCGGGGCCGACTTCGTCCGCAACGCCGAGGCGGCCGCCGACCTGGCCACCGAGCGCGGCGACGACGCGACCGCCGCCGGCTTCCTGCTCCAGACGATGGACATCGCCGAGCTGCCCCGGCCGGTACGGGTTCGGCTCGCCGCCAAGTTGGGCCGGTCGGCCATCGACGGACTCAGCCAGGCCGAGGCGATCCCGGTGCTGGAACGGCTGCTCGCCGACCGACGGTTGCCGCCGGGCGCCCGCGGTGAGCTGGGTCTGGTGCTCGGGCGGATGCTGCGCCAGCAGGGCGAGGCGCTGCGCGGGTACACCGAGATCGAGCGTGCCGTGCCGTACCTGCGTGCACCGCGCCGCAAGGCCCCGGCGCTCGCGGTGCTGGCGGCCCCCGACACCGTCGTCGGCCGGCACGTCGACGACCACCTGGCCCGCTGCGCGGAGGCGGAGACCGCCGCCGCGGCCAGCGGGGATCCGGCGGCGCACCTCGCGGTCCGCATCGCCCGAGCGTCGCTGCTGCTGGAGCTGGGTGACCCCGCGGCCTGGGCGATCATCTCCGAGCTGCGCGCGTCCGCCGAACTGGCCGACCGGCCCCGCGAGCACGCACGAGCCTGCCTGAACTGGGCGCAGGGCGCGCTGCACGCCGGTCACCCGGAGCAGGCCGAAGCGTTGCTGGCGGCCGGGCGGGCGCTGGTCGACGAGACCGGGTACGAGCGGCTGACGTCCCTGGTGGAGGCGACCGAACTGTCGCTGGACCGGGCCGCCGGCCGTCTGGACGGGCTCGCCGAGCGGCTCAGCCAGTTGATCGCCAGCAGCGAACGGATGCCGGTCACCCTGCTGGACGCGCGGGTCGAACTGGCGACCGTGCTGGCCCGTACCGCCGGCACCGCAAGCGACAGGCACGACCAGGTCGAATCGGCCGAGCGGGCGCTGCGGGAGGTGGTGGCCGACGCCCGGCGGGTCGGTGCGATCTGGCCGCTGGTGCAGGCGCTCTCGGCGCTGGCCCGGCTCACCCTGACCGGGCGTCCGGACGAGGCCGTCCGGCACGCGGCGGAGGCGCTGGCGCTGGTACGCGGGAAGGGCATCCTGGCGTGGGCCGCCGAGGCCGTGTTGGTGCTGGCCGAGGCGGCAGCCGCAGCCGGTGATCCGGGTCGGGCCGCGGGAGCGGTGGCCGAGTTGGAGGCCGGGATCGCGGGCCGGGACGCACCGCTGGCCCAGGCCGCCCTACGCCGATGCCGGGAACTCGTCCCGGCCTGAGCGGCCGAGCCGGCCTCAGTCGGCAGTGCGGGGGTGGCGGGCCGTCAGGTCGACGGCCCGCCACCGTGGATCAGAGGGTGGCCTGGTGCACCCGGTCGTCGACGCCACGTACCGCCAGCCAGGCGCTGCCGTTGGCACCGGCGGCGGCCCCGGGCGCACCCCGGAACGCGTCGGTCGCGAACTCACCGCGCCGGAACCAGCCGCCCCAGGCACCGTCGGCCAGGTTGCGCTGCCAGAGCCGGCTGTCGGCGGCCAGCGCGAACAGGTAGACCCGGCCGGAGGTGGCGAGCAGGGTCGGGCTGCCGCTGGTGGTGCCGCCCAGGTTCGTCCAGGCCGACCAGGTGGTGCCGGTCCGGCTGCTCCACCACACCTCGTCGGTGCGGCTGCGGACCGCCACGTGCAGCACGCCGGCATCGTCGACGACCGCGCTCGGCCGACCGTAGAACGGCCGGTTCTCGGGAGCCCCGACGCCGGTCCAGCCGGCGTTCGGCGTACGCGACCAGAGCTTGCCGTCGGCACCGCGGGCGACGAGGGTCCACTGCGTCGGGTTGGTCCAGGCCACCGTGGGCGCGTCGGTCAGCGTGCCACCGAGGCTGCGCCACGGTCCCCAGTTGCCGGCGACGTAACTGCGCTGCCAGGCCGCGTTGTCGGTGCCGCGGACGAAGACGTCGAGCCGCCCGTCGGCGGAGCCGTACGCCGCCGGCTGGCCGAGGATCCGGCCGCCGACCGGGCCGCCGAGCGAGGTCCAGTGCGTGCCCCACGTCGTACCGGTGCGGGTGTTGACCGCCAGCGCACCGGAAGCATCGCGGACGAAGGCGGTGGCGTGGGTGTCGTCCACCCGGACCAGCGCCGGGCTGGCGCTGGCGGTGCCACCGAGGTCAGCGCCGGCGACCTGGTCGGTGCCGTTCAGGCCGAGCACGGCCACTCCGTGCGCCGGCACCTCGACGGTGTACGAGCCGGTGAACGGCTGTACGCCCGGGCTGCCCGGTTCGGCGTCCACTGTGGAGTGGGACCACAGGTCACGAACCTTGACCGACCCGCCGAGGGCGACGTCGGCGAAGTTCACTGTGATCTGCTGGGCGGTGTCGTGCCGGTTGAGCAGTGCGACCGCCCGCTTTCCGGAGCCGGTGAGCACCTTGCTCCAGACCTGCGCGTCGGTGCCGGTGTCGGCGACCTTGACGCCCTGCCGGACCAGCGGGTCCTGGTCCACCGCGATGATCTCCGGGTTGGTCAGCGCCGAGATCATCTCCTTCGGCAGGCCACGCGGGTCGGAGCCGATCACCAGCGGCGCGGCCATGATGGCCCACATGCCGAGCTGCGTCTTGGACTCGTCCAGGCTCAACTCGTACCCGCCGTTGGGCAGCGGGCGCATCGGCAGCAGGTAGTCCGGGTCGTTGTAGTGCCCCGGCCCGGTGGCCGCCGGGTGGTACGCGTTGACGTCCATGTTGCGCAGCACCCACGGGTACGCCCACTGCGGGGACGGGTCGGTGAGCCCTACATCCGTGTAGGTCCGCCAGGAGTCGGCGACGGTGGGCGCGTACGTGTAGCTCCAGGTGGAGAGCTGCTCCGGGGTGTACGGGCCGCCGCCCCAGTCCGAGCTGACCGGGTTGCAGATGTTGAGCAGCATCGGTCGGGGCGACTGGCGTACCGCCTCGGCCAGCTCCCGGAAGGTGGTCTCCGGGTCGAGGCCGGCGGCCCGGCCGCACAGCCAGTCGGCCTTCAGCGCGTCGAAGCCCCAGCCGGCGAACTGGGCGATGTCCGCCCGGTAGTGGCCGTTGCTGCCGAGCCCACACTGCCCCGGCAGGTACGGGCCGGCGTCGGTGTAGATGCCGGCCTTCATCCCCTTGCTGTGGATGTACGCGGCCAGCGCGGCCATTCCGCCGGGGAAGCGGGCCGGGTCGGCGACGAGCTGACCGGCCTCGTTGCGCGGGGTGGGTGCGGCCCAGTTGCCGTCGATCCAGACGTAGGTGTAGCCGGCGTCCCGAAGGCCACTGTGGACCATGTAGTCGGTGACCGACCGTACTTCGGCCTCGGTGGGGTCGCCACCGAGGCCGAAGTAGGTGTTCCAGCCCTGGTAGGGCGTCGGGGCGAGCCCGCTGTTGAAGAAGGTCGGCGCGCCCTGGTCCTCGGCACCGGTGGCCGCCGGGGCGTGACCGGGGCGGCCCGGCCCGTGGCCGGCCTGTGGTGGGTCGGCGTGGGGTGGGCCGGCCATCGCCGGCATCGGGCCGGCCAGGCCCAGGCCGAGCACGGCCAGGGCAGCGGTCAGCGGTCGGTTCAGGCGCATGGAGGTACTCCTGTCCCTCGGGGGTGGGGGTGGTGGTGCTCCGATCTCAGCCGCGGGTCAGCACGATGAGGTCGGCGTCGTGGGTCGCGCTCCACTGCACGGGCAGGCCGAAAGCGGCGAGGTGGCTGCCGGAGTAGTGCCGATCGCCGTGCGAGTAACGGACAGTCGGGTCGAGGCCGCGCAGGGGCAACCGGACCGGGCGGGACGGAAGCAGCCCGGCGCCGTCGAGCCGGCCGGTGTGCCAGGCCAGGACGACCACCTGGTTCTCGTCCGGCGCGGTGTACTGCACCGCACAGCGGGCCTGGTCGGGGCCACCGATCAGGTGCACCTCGCCGTGCGTGACGACGTCCCGGATCTCCTTGTAGCGGGCGATCCAACCGGCCGCTTCGGCCCGCTCGGTGGGGGTCCACGCCCGGATGTCCGCACCGATGCCGAGCACACCGGCCATCGCCAGGACGAATCGGAACGCCAGCGATCGGGGGCGGGGGTCGAACAGACCGGGTGCGTCGGTGACCCAGGAGCTGAGCAGGTGTGGGGCGTTGGCGTGCAGGAAGCCGTACTGGATGGCCAGCCGGTCCAGCGGGCCGGTGTTGTCGCTGGGCCAGAAGACATCGGCCCGGGCGGCCATCGCCAGGTCGGTCCGCGCGCCCCCGCCGGCGCACGCCTCGATCAGCACACCGGGATGGTCCCGGCGCAACCGCTCGTAGATCCGGTGCAGGTTGGCGACGTGCGCGCCGTCCAGGTCGAGCGGGCCCACCCCGCCGGACCGACCCGGTTCGGTACGCGGCCGGTTGAAGTCCCACTTCAGGTAGTCGATGTCGTACCGGCGCAGCAGGCCGTCGACGGTGGAGTGGACGAACTCGGCGACCTCCGGCCGGCCCAGGTCGAGCAGGTACTGGTTGCGGACCGGGGTGAGCGGTCGGCCGTCGACGGAGTAGACCCAGTCCGGGTGCTCGGCGTACAGGGACGACTTCGGGTTGACGCACTCCGGCTCGACCCAGAGCCCGAAGTTCAGCCCGAGGGCGCGGACGTCGGCGATGAAGGTGTCGAACCCGGCCGGGAACTTCGCCGGGTCTGGCGTCCAGTCGCCCAGCCCGGCGGTGTCGTCGTCGCGGCCCACGAACCAGCCGTCGTCCACGACGAACGTCTCCACGCCCAGCTCGGCGGCGATCCGGGCGAGCGCGAGCTGACTCTGCGCCTCGACGGCGAAGTAGGTCGCCTCCCAGGAGTTGTAGAGCACCGGGCGAGGGCTGAGCCGGTCGGCGGCCAGCAACCGCTGGTGGGTGTGCCAGACCCGGGCCAGCCCGTCCAGGCCGTCCGGGCTGTACGCGCCGGTGGCCACCGGCAGGGCCAACCGCTCGCCTGCGGCCAGTTCCAGCGGGCCGTCTACCAGCTGACGGCCGACCCGGACCCGGGTCAGGCCGCCGGTGTCCCGCTCCGCGCTCATCTCCCACGAGCCGGTCCAGGCCAGCGCGATCCCCCAGGCCGGGCCGGCCGGCTCGGCGGTGTCGCGCACGGCCAGCCAGGGCACGTGCAGATGCCCGGGTACGCCCTGGGAACTGCCGATGCTGAACGCGCCGTGGCCCAGCTCGACGTGTGACAGCTGGAACTCCTGCTCCCACTGGCCCCACTGGTGGCTGAGCAGCGCGCCGTGCGGCGTCGGTACGCAGAACCCGCCCGACCCGGCCCGGATGACCCGCAGCGCGTCGGTGCCGTCGTTGGCCAGCTCGACCCACCGCTGCACCACGTCGGTGCCGGCGGGCACCCGGTAGTGCACTGTGGCGCGCAGCCCGGTGACCGGGTCGGCGAAGTCGACGGCCAGCTCCCGCTGGTCGCCGTCGATGCGCGCGTCGGTGTGCACGAAGCCCACCCGGCGCTGCCCGTTCGAGGTCTCGATCACCAGGTCGGCGCCGGTGAACGGGCGGTCGGCGTCGGTGGCGTACTCGATGGGGGCCGCGTCGCCGGCGGTGAGGAACGGGACCGGACCGTCGTAGGCGACCGGCGAGGGCCCGTCGGAGACGCCGTGCGGCCCCCACGCGACAAGTTCCAGCCAGCGACCGTGCGCGGGCACCGCCACGGTGTACTCGGTGTGCGTGCCCCGCAGCGTCCAGCACTGCCCGGTCTCGGCGGTCACTTCACCGCTCCGAGCGCCAGGCCGGAGACGAAGTGCCGCTGGAAGCGGAGGAACACCGCGACGGTGGGCACGGCCGCGATGACCGTACCGGCGGCGATGACGTTCCAGGACGAGACGAACTGGCCCTGGAGGGCGAGCAGCGCCGGGGTGACCGGCATGTTGTCATCGGTACGCAGCACGGTGATCGCCCAGAGCAGGTCGTTGAAGATCCAGGTGAAGGAGAGCGCCCCGAGAGCGGCCAGCGCGGGTCGGGTCAGCGGCAGCATCACCCGGGTGAAGATCTGCGCCGTGCCGGCACCGTCGATGGTGGCCGCCTCCTGGATCTCGCCCGGCAGGTCCCGCATGAAGCCGTGCAGGACGAACGTGTAGAAGCCGAGCCCGAAGCCGACCTGCACCGCGATCAACGCCCAGAGCGTGTCGTACAGGCCGGTCAGCTCGCTGAACTTGGCCACCGGGATGAGCAGGATCTGCGGTGGGAGCAGGTTGCCGGCGAGCATCAGCAGCAGGATCGTGCGCCGCCCGGGGATCCGGAAGCGACTCAGGGCGAACGCGGCCATCGCGGCCAACCCCAGGCTCAGCGCCACCGACGGGACGGTGACCAGCATGCTGTTGATCAGCGCCCGCAGCTCGCCGCCGTCGGTCCACGCCTGCCGGTAGGTGTCCAGTGTGAACGACTGGGGCAGGCTGCCCACGCCGTGCGCGGCGATGTCGTCGAACGACCGGGTGGACATCACCACCACCCAGAGCACCGGGCCCAGCCAGAGGAGCGAGAGCAGGACCATGCCGGTGTGGAAGGCCCCGGTACGGAGCTTGTTCATGACGCTTCCTCCCGGAACGCGCGAACCAGGTAGCCGAGGATGACGGCCAGCGCGAGCGCGAAGATCACGACAGCGATCGCCGAGGCGTAGCCCAGCCGCAGGCTCTGGAACGCGGTCGAGTACATGTAGGTGCTGAGCAGCTCCGACGAGTGGTACGGCCCGCCCTTGGTCAGCGACCAGACGATGTCGAACGAGCGCAGCGAGTCGATCACGATGACCGACAGCACCACGGCGTTGACCCCCTTGAGCTGGGGAATCGTGACGTGTCGTAGCCGCTGCCAGGCGTTGGCGCCGTCCATCCGGGCCGCCTCGTGCAGCGCCGGGTCGATCGCCTTCAACCCGGCCAGGAACAGCACCATCACGTACCCGATCTGCCGCCACAGCGCGGGCAGGATCACCGCGTACAGGGCGGTCTGCGGGTCGGCGAGCCAGGGCCGGATCAGCTGCTCCAGGCCGACCGCCCGCAGCAGCGTGTCGGCAATGCCGTCGGGCTGGTAGAAGACCCGCCAGACCAGCGCGGTCACCACCAGCGAGAACACCACCGGGGTGAACAGCGCGGCCCGGTAGAAGCCGACGAAGCGCCGCTCCTTCTGCAGGACGAGCGCCATGCCGAAGCCACCCAGCACGGAGAGGCCGCCGAAGAGCACCAGCCAGATCACCGTGTTGACCAGCGCACCCCGGAAGGTGGCGTCGCCGGCCAGCTCGACGTAGTTGTCGGTGCCGACGAAGGTCGGCGGTGTCATCCCGTCCCAGCGGGTGAGGGAGAACCAGAAGCCCTGGATCGCCGGCCAGAAGACCCAGACGCTCTCGACCGCGAACGGCACGAGGACGAACGCCACCAGCAGCGGCGACAGTCGAGCCGACCGTCGCCGCCGCCGGGTGGGGGTGACCGAAGTCGTGGAGATCGTTGCTGTCACGTCAGCCCTTGAAGACCTTCTCGGCGCCGGCCTGCCACTCCCGCAGGATCGCGTCGATCTGGTCCGGCTTGTCGATGAACTTGGTCAGCGCGGTGTCCGCGGTCGGCTGAAGCGCGTCGCTGGAGTCGCGGTTGAAGAACTGGGTCAGCTCCTTGGCCTCGTTCAGCATCGCCTTGCCCTTGACCACCAGCGGCGAGTCGGACGCCTTGGCCCTGGGGTTGGCCGGCAGCACGATGCCGGAGCTGGCCTTGACGTACGCCTCCTGGGCCTCGACCCCGGCCAGGTAGCTGAGCAGGGCCTTGGTGCCGGTCGGGTTGGCGGTCTTCGCGCTGGCGAAGAAGCCGTCGGTCGGCGCCTCCTCGGCCAGCGGCACCGCCGGGTCGATGATCGGGAACCGGAAGAAGTCCAGGTCGCCGAGCGCGTCCTTGGGTGCGGCGTCGGCGAAGAAGGTGCCGATCAGGAACATGCCGGTCTTGCCGGCCAGCAGCGCGGTGGTCGCCTCCTGGAACGGGTACGCCTTGCCCTTGGGGTCGAAGTAGGGCAGGGCCTCGCGCCAGCGGGTGAAGACCGCCTTGACCTTCGGGTCGTCGAAGCGCTGCTTGCCGGCGAGCAACTCGCGGTGGAACGGCGCGCCGTTGATCCGGATGTTCAGGTAGTCGAACCAGGCCGAGGCCACCCACGGGGTGTCGCCGAGGCCGATGCCGATCGGCGGGACGCCCTTGCTCTTGAGCGTCTCGCAGAGCGCCAGGAACTCGGTCCAGGTCTTCGGCTCCTGCACGCCCCACTTCGCGAAGTTGGACTTGCGGTAGAAGAAGCCCCACCAGTAGTTGTTCATCGGCACGAAGATCTGCTTGCCGCTGCCGTCGGTGGAGAGGGTGCGCAGCGACTGGGGGTAGTCGTCCAGTGACTTCCACACCTCGGAGACGTCCAGCAGCAGGTTCTTGCTGGCGTAGTCGTTGGCGACCGAGCCCGCGTACCAGGTGTAGAGGTCCGGCGGGTTGGCCGAGGTCAGGTACGTCGGCAGCTGGGTCCGGAAGGTCTCCGAGGCGATCGTGTTGAGGCTCGCCGTGCCCTTGCCCTGCGCGTTGAAGGTCTCGATCAGCTTCTCCATCGCCGCCTTGGCCTGCGGCGAGGAGAGGTTGGACTGGATGGTGACCGCGCCCGAGCCGTTGCTCGTGGTCGGCCCGCTGGCGGAGCTGGCGCACGCGCTGAGGAACGAGCTGGCGCCGAGCGCGCCCAGTCCGGCGAGCCCAAGGTGGCCAAGGAATCGCCGGCGACCGGGGTCGAAGTCGCTCACGGAGGTATCCCTTCCTTTACGACACTCAGCGTCACCACGCGATGTGTCGTCCATGTGAATGCTGTGACGAGAAGGTTGCATCGGCCGTCGCCGGCTGTCAAGATATCTTCGTAATTAATGATTAGACGAGACCAAGGCGAGGATCAGGTGGATCAGCCTATGCGTCGGCTTGAGGGCAAGAACGCGCTGGTCACCGGTGCGATGGGTGGGATCGGCACGGCCATCGCCCGGCGACTCGCCTCCGAGGGGGCATCGGTCGCGCTGCTCGACGTGGCCGACCCGGCCCCACTGGCCGAGGAACTGACCGCGCGGGGCGACCGCGCACTGTCCGTAGTGGGCGATGTCAGCGACGAGGCCGACTGGACGGCCGCCGTGAGCGCCGTACGGGACCGCCTCGGCCCGGTCGACATCCTCGTCAGCACCGCGTACGCCGTGCGGGTCGCCCCGGCGCACGAGACCAGCCGGCAGTCCTGGGACCACCAGCTCGGCGTCAGCCTCACCGGCTCGTTCCTCGGCGTCCGCGCCTGCCTGGACGACCTGCGGGCACGCTCGGGCGCGGTGGTGCTGATCTCCTCGGTGCACGCGCTGGTCGGGTTGCCCGGCCGGCCCGCGTACGCCGCGGCCAAGGGCGGCCTGGTCGCGCTCGGCCGCCAACTCGCCGTCGAGTACGGCCCGCAGGTGCGGGTCAACACCGTGCTGCCCGGGCCGATCCTCACCGCCGCCTGGGCAGACGTGTCCGAAGAGGACCGCCGTCGCAGCATCGCGGAGACCGTCGCGAAGCGCTTCGGCACACCGGACGAGGTGGCCGCCACGGTCGCCTTCCTCGCCTCGCCGGACGCCGCCTACGTCACCGGCGCGAGCCTCGTGGTGGACGGTGGCTGGACAGCGGTGAAAGCCTCGGCCTGAGAGATCGATACCGACCAGCGAAAAGGCCAGGAGCATTGGCACAGTACGCACGCCGCGGCGTCCACGGGCAGACCGTCGAAGCGATCGCCCGTCGCATCCTCACCGGCGAGATCGCCGCCGGCGCGACCCTGAACATCGTCGCGTTGCAGGAGGAGTTCGACGTCAGCCTCACGGCGCTCCGCGAGGCGCTGAAGGTCCTCTCGGCCAAGGGCATCGTCGACGCCCGACAGAAGCGCGGCACCTTCGTCCGACCCCGTGCGGACTGGAACCTGCTCGACGGTGACGTGATCCGCTGGCAGTTCGCCGAGGGCACCGACCAGCGGTTGCTCGACCAACTGCACGAGGTGCGCGCCATCATCGAACCGGCCGCCGCACGGCTGGCCGCCACCCGCGCCACCGAGGACGACCTGACCGCCCTCGACCAGGCGCTGGCCGAAATGGCCCAGGCCAACGGCGATCCCGCCGCCGCCATCGCCGCCGACCTCGCCTTCCACCGAGCGCTGCTCACCGCCACCCACAACGAACTGCTGGAGCGGATGGAGGTGGTGATGGAGACCGGGCTCGCCGAACGGGACCGGCTGGTGCACGGTGGCAGCCCGCACGACGACCCGGTGCCCAGCCACCGCGCGGTGGTCGACGCACTGCGCGACCGGGACGAGACGGCGGCCGAGACCGCGATGCGTCAGTTGCTGGACAAGGCCGTCCGCGACGTCGAGAAGGCACGGGGACGAAGGGGCAGTCAGTGAAGATCGAGCGGATCGAGACCTTCCTGGTCGCGCCACGGTGGTTGTTCTGCCGGGTGGAGACCGACGACGGGTTGGTCGGGTGGGGTGAGCCGGTGGTCGAGGGCCGCGCCGAGGTGGTGCGCAGCGCGGTCGAGGTGCTCTCCGAACATCTGATCGGTGCGGACCCCCTGCGCATCGAGCAGCACTGGCAGGTGCTCACCAAGGGCGGCTTCTACCGGGGCGGCCCGATCCTCTCCAGCGCGGTCGCCGGTCTCGACCAGGCGCTCTGGGACATCGCCGGGCAGGCGTACGGCGCACCGGTGCACGCGCTGCTCGGCGGACACGTACGCGACCGGGTGCGGATCTACTCGTGGATCGGCGGTGACGAACCCGGCGAGGTGGCCGACGCCGCCGCCGCGCAGGTCGCCGCCGGCCTCACCGGGGTCAAGATGAACGCCTGCGGGCGGCTCTCGCCGATCCCCACCTCGGCCGAAGTGGACGCGGTCATCGGCCGGGTGGCCGCCGCCCGCGAGGTGCTCGGCCCCGACCGGGACATCGCCGTGGACTTCCACGGTCGCGCCGGAATGGCCGCCGTTCGCCGGATCCTGCCCGAGCTGGCCGCCCTGCGCCCGTTCTTCGTGGAGGAGCCGGTCCTGCCCGATCAGGCTCACCACCTGCGCGACATCGTCGCCAGCACGTCGATCCCGGTGGCCACCGGCGAACGGCTCTACGGTCGGTCCGAGTTCCTCGGCCCGTTGCAGGCCGGGGTCGCCGTGGTCCAACCGGACCTGTCGCACGCCGGTGGGATCTCCGAGGTCCGCCGGATCGCCGCGCTGGCCGAGACGTACGGCGCGCTGCTCGCCCCCCACTGCCCGCTCGGCCCGATCTCCCTGGCGGCCAGCCTCCAGGTGGCCTTCGCGACGCCGAACTTCCTGATCCAGGAGCAGAGCATCGGCATCCACTACAACGCCGGCTCGGAGTTGCTGGACTACCTGGTCGACCCGGAGCCGTTCCGATTCGTGGACGGGCACATCGCCCGCCTCGACCGGCCCGGCCTGGGCATCACTGTCGACGAGGTGGCGGTCCGCAAGGCCGCCCAGACCCCACACGCCTGGCGCAACCCGGTCTGGCAGCACGCCGACGGGTCCTTCGCCGAGTGGTGACCGGCGCGCGACCGGTGGCCCTGCGGGTGGCGTACGACGCGGCGCACGGCGGTCGGTGGACGAGTCTGCGCGGTGGCGGCCGGGAGTGGCTCTGGCGTGGCCCTGCACCCGGCCGGCACGAGGTACGCCCCGACGACGCGTTCGTCGACGCCGGTGGGCTGGAGGAGTGCCTGCCCACCGTGCGCGGCGAGCCCGACCACGGCGAGGTGTGGTCGCGGCCGTGGCACAGCGCCGGCCCGGGCACGCTGGTGATCCAGCGGCGGACGTTCACCCTGAGCCGTCGGATCACCGACGAAGGCGGCGTGGTGGTGGCCGACTACCGGTTGGCAGCCGACCCCGGGTACCGGTTCGTCTGGGCCGCGCACGCCCTGCTCGACCTCTCCCCCGCCGCCCGCCTCGACGCGCCCGCCGGCACCCCGACCCGGCTGCACCCGGAAGCCGCAGCGCTCCTGCCGCCGGGCAGCTGGCCCATCGGCGACCCGTGGTTGACCGGGTCGTGGCCGGCCCCGGCCGGGCTGACCCTGGACATGTTCGGGCCGGACGACGGGACCGCGCTCGGCGCGGTGCTGCTCGACTGCGCCCGGGTCCAGGTGATCGACGGAGCCGACCGGCTGACTCTGGAGCTGGAGTGCGCCGGCCAGCCCCGCAGCACCGCGCTCTGGCGCAACCTGGGCGGCTGGCCGGCGGACGGCCCCTACCGCAGCATCGCGATCGAACCGATGCTCGGCGCGGCCTTCGACCTGGCCGACGCCGGCCCCTCCGACGCGGCGGTCGTCCCGCCCACCGGCGAGGTCACCTGGCGACTCACCATCTCCGCCCACCGCAACCACTGAGGACACCGTGATGAACCTGCTCGACGAGCTGCGTACCCACCGGCTGTTGGCCATCGTGCGCGGTCCGGACCCGGCCGCCGCCCTGACCGCCGTACTCACAGTGGCCGAGAGTGGCGTCGCCCTGGTCGAGGTCTCGATGACCAGCGCCGACGCGCTCGGCGTCATCCGCCGCGCCCGGGCTGCCCTCGGACCCGACTTCGCCCTGGGCGCCGGCACCGTGCTCAGCGTCGAGGACGCCCGCGCGGCGGCCGACGCGGGCGCCGGTTTCCTGGTCACCCCGGCCATCGCGGCGAGCCTCGCCGAGGGCGGCCGGCTCGGGCTGCCGGTGCTCGCCGGCGCCCTCACCCCCACCGAGGTGGTGCGGGCCAACGACGGCGGGGCCACCGCGATCAAGCTCTTCCCGGCCTCGCTCGGCGGGCCCGACTACCTCGGCGCGCTGCGCGACCCGTTCCCCGGTACCGCGTTCGTGCCGGTCGGTGGTGTCGACGCGGACGGTGCTCGGCGCTACCTCGACCGGGGCGCGACAGCGGTCGGCGTCGGTTCCCCTCTGCTCGGCGACGCCGTCCGTGGCGGCGACACGGCGGCGCTGCGCGAGCGCGCCGCCGCCTTCCTCGCGGCGGTCCGGCCATGACCGACCTGCTCACGCTCGGTGAGACGATGGCGGCGTTCCGCACCACCGGCCCACTGCGACTGGGCGGTACCGCAGGTATCTCCGTCGCCGGGTCCGAGTCGAACGTGGCGATCGGCATGGCCCGGCTCGGCCACCGTGCGGCCTGGGTCGGTGTCACCGGCGCCGACGAGCCCGGCGAGCTGGTCCGTCGTACGCTGCGCGCCGAGGGTGTCGACCTGACCTGGTCCCGGGTCGACGCGACCGCCCCGACCGGGCTGATCGTCTTCGAGAACCGGGTCGCGGACATCAACCGGGTCACCTACCACCGCGCCGGCTCGGCCGGCTCCCGGCTGGGCCCGGCCGACGTGACAGGAGCCTTCGACGCGCCCGGGCCGCCACCCCGGCTGCTGCACGTCACCGGCATCACCTGCGCGCTCGGCGTCGGGCCGTACCAGGCGGTGGTGGAGGGCGTGCGGCGCGCCCGCGTCGCCGGCAGCACGATCTGCCTGGACGTCAACCACCGCAACCGGCTCTGGTCGGTCGCCGAGGCCGCCGCCGCGCTGCGCCCGCTGCTGCCCTCGATCGACCTGGTGATCGCCTCCGACGACGAGTTGGCGGTGCTCACCGATGCGACCGACCCGGCCTCGGCGCTACTCTCGGCCGGCGTCACCGAGGTCGTGGTCAAGCACGGTGCCGATGGAGCGACCAGCCACAGCGCGACCGGCACCATCCACCGTCCAGCCCGGACGGTGCCGGTGGTGGACACCGTCGGCGCGGGCGACGCCTTCGTCGCCGGGCTGCTCTCCGGCTGGCTCGACGGCGTCGACGCGTCGGCCCGACTGGACCGGGCCGTCACCACCGGCGCGTTCGCGGTCGCTACCCGGGGCGACTGGGAGGGCCTGCCCGACCGGGCCGAGCTGGCGCTGCTCGACCACGGCCCCGGCGGTACGGTCCGCTGACGACCCTTTGGAGGAGCACCATGGAGCTGACCGAGCCGACCGTCTGGAGCACCGACCGGCTGGAGTTGGGTGAGGGCCTGCGCTGGGTCGACGACCGGCTGGTCCTCGTCGACCTGCTGGCCGGGCGGCTGTTGGAGACCGACGGCGACGCCCCGACCCCGCTGCGGGAGCTACGCCGCCTCGACGTGCCGCTCGGCGCGGTGGCCCCGGTGGCCGACCGACCCGGCGAATGGCTGGCCGCCGCCGGGACCGGCGTCACGGTGCTGCCCGCCACCGGCGACCCTCGCCCGGTCGCCGAGCTGGTCGCCGACGCGCCCGAGCCGACCCGGATGAACGACGCGGTCGCCGACCCGCACGGCCGCTTCTGGGCCGGCAGCATGACGTACGCGATGGTGCCCGGCGGAGGCACGCTGTTCCGCCTCACCCCGGGCGCCGAGCCGGTCCCCGCGGTGACCGGGCTGACCATCCCGAACGGGCCGGCGTTCGACGCGACCGGCACCACCATGTACCTGGCCGACACCCCGCGCGGCGAGATCGACCGGTTCACCGTCGACCCCGCCACCGGTGACCTGCGCGGGCGGGAGCCGTTCCTGCGGTTGTCCCCCTCCGACGGCGGCCCCGACGGCATGACGCTCGACGCGGCCGGCCACCTCTGGATCGCGTTGTGGGGCGGCTCGGCGGTACGCCGCTACCGGCCCGACGGCACCCTCGACCGGGAGATTCGGCTGCCGGCCAAGCAGCCGGCCGGCATCTGCCTGGGCGGCCCCGACCTACGGCGACTCTTCATCGGCACCGCCCGGGTGGGGCTGGACTCGGCGGGCCCGCAGGACGGCGCGCTGCTCGCGGTGGACGTCCCGGTGCCCGGCCTGCCCGCCGCGCGGGCCGGCGCGCCAGCGAGCTGATCGGAGGCATATCGGACGCCCGGGCGGGAACAACCGCACCGAAGCGCCGTAACAGCCGACCGGTAGGGAGCGAGCCGATGAGCACCGTGGGGCGGACGTCATGAACGGGCCGGTCGGCGACGAGCCGATGGGCGAGCTGGAGCTCGTGCACACCTTCACCGGCCCGATGCCGACCGGGGTGAGCGTCTCGCATCGGGGCCGGATCTTCGTCAACTTCCCGAAGTGGGGCGACGAGGTACCGGCCACCGTCGTCGAGCTGCGCGACGGCCGGGAGATGCCCTACCCCGACCAGGCCTGGAACGACCCGTCCGGCGCCGACGACGCGGGCGCGTTCGTCTCGGTACAGAGCATCGTGGTGGACCCGGCCGACCGGCTCTGGGTGCTGGACACCGGCAGCCCGATGTTCCAGCCCACCAAGCCGGGCGGCCCCAAGCTGGTCCGGATCGACCTGGACACCGACACCGTCGCCCAGGTGATCACCTTCCCGGCGGACGTGGCGCTGCCGACGACGTACCTCAACGACGTCCGCTTCGACCTGCGGCGGGGCGAGGCGGGGGTCGCGTACATCACCGACTCGGCGGACTCCGGGCCGAACGGGATCATCGTGGTGGACCTGGCCAGCGGGGCCTCCTGGCGGCGGCTGCACGACCACCCGTCCACCAAGGCGGAGCCCCTGACGTCGTTCCGGCCGGTGGTCGAGGGCCGACCGTTCCTCGAAAGGCCGGCCGACGGCCCGCCGAAACCGGTGAGCATGGGCTCCGACGGCATCGCCATCTCCGCCGACGGCGATCGGCTCTACTACTGCCCGCTGGCGTCCCGGCGCCTGCACAGCGTGTCCACCGAGGCGCTGGCCGACCCGGGCGTCACCCAGGAGGCGGTCGCCGCCTCGGTGGTCGACGAGGGCGACCGGGGCACCGCCTCGGACGGGTTGGAGAGCGACGACGCCGGACGGCTCTACCTCACCTCGTACGAGCACAACGCGGTGCTGCGTCGACTGCCCGACGGCGAGTACGAGACGCTGGTGCACGACCCGCGACTGCTCTGGCCGGACACCATGTCGGTGGCCACCGACGGGTACCTCTACGTCACCGCCAACCAACTGCACCGGCAGCCGCAGTACCAGCGGGGCAAGGACCTGCGGCGCAAGCCGTACGCGCTGTTCCGCACCCGCATCGACGCCGGTCCGGTGCTGCTGCGCCGCTGATCAGGCCGGCGCGCTCGTCAGCTGCCGGGCAGGGTGCGGTCCAGGAGGTCGAACAGGGCGGCCCAGTGGCGCTCGGTGGCCTGCTCGTCGTACGCCGGGGTGTCGGCCATTGTGTAGCCGTGGTGCGCCCCGGTGTACACCTCGGAGCGGTAACGCACCCCGGCGGCGTCGAGCGCCTTCTCCAGCGTGGCGATCTGCTCGGGGGTCATGGACTGGTCGGCGTCGGCGTGGCCGAAGTACAGCTCGCCGGTGATCGAGCCGACGCCCAGGTGTGGGCTGTCCGACGCCTCGGTGACGATCCGCCCGCCGTGGAAGCTCGCCACCGCGGCGATGCGGTTCGGGTGCGCCGCGATGGCCCGCAGCGCGTTCGTGCCGCCCATGCAGTAGCCGGTGATGGCGACCGGGCCCGGTCGGACGTCGTCGCGGGCGGCCAGGAAGTCGAGGAACGCCGCGGTGTCCCGGTTGATCACGTCGGGAGTCAACGCGCCGACCAGCGGCATGATCTTCGCGAAGAGGGCGGCGCGCTGGTCGGCCTCGCCGAGGCGGGACAGGTCGAACAGGGGTGCCCGACCGGCCCGGTAGAACAGGTGGGGCGTCAGCACCAGGTAGCCCCGGGCGGCGATCCGCTCGGCCATCTCGACCAGGCGGGGGCGCGGCCCGAAGGCGTCCATGAAGAGGAGCACCGCCGGGAACGGGCCCTCGCCGTCCGGTCGGGTCAGGCTCGCGTCCGCCACTCCGTCGCTGGTCGGGATGTCCACCGTTGTCGTCAGCACCGTGCCTCCTCGTACGCCGATCTTGGTCCGATCGGAACGTTACCCGCCGTATCGGCACCCCCGGTGCGCAGCCGCGTGAACGCGGCGTCAAGAAATGGCGGTGGCCCGTCGAAACCGCGTATCGACTGGCGCTCCGCCGTCGCTCGGTGGTGACGATGGGTCCATGAGTCCTTGGCGGATGACACGCTGGGAACGCGGTGGACCACCACCCGGCACCGACACGGCCAGCGACCCCGGCGAGCCCGCGACCAGAGCGGAAGAACCGCTACGGCGACACGAGGCGCTGGTCAGCGTCCGGCTCGGTCCGTCCGCGCCCGGCAGCCACCTGGTGGAGTACCTGCGGCACGAGCCGTGCGCAGTCGACGCGTGGTGGATCGCCGCCGACGTCGACGCCGTGGTCCGGCTCTCCGCCGACAGCATCACCGTGTTGCACCGCGCCGTGGCCGACCTGCGCCTGCGCGCCGGGGTGGAGGTGGCGGAGGCCAACTACATCCTCCGCGCGCTCGACCTGACCACGCCGGCCGACACGCGTACCGGGAAGGACGCCCCGGCGTGGGTGGGGTCCGCCGCATGAACCGCCGCACCGGTGCCCAGCGGATCGTGGTGGGAGTCGACCGCTCGTTCGCTGGGATGCAGGCGCTGCGCCGGGCGATGGAACTGGCCCGCCGCGACGGCGCGCAGCTGGACGCCGTCCGCGCCTGGGTCTTCGCGCCGACGTGGCGACCCGGCACCCTGACCTGGCGGTGGCAGGACGAGTGTGACCGGGCGGCCCTGATCTACCTGCGGGGCGTCTTCGACGCGGCGCTCGGTGGCGTGCCCCGGGACGTGCCGGTGCGGCTGGTGGCGACCCAGGGGTACGCCGGGCAGGTGCTTGTCGACCACGCGCACCGGGAATCCGATCTGCTGGTCGTCGGTAGCCCGGATCGCGGTCGGTTCGGCAGGTCCCGTGGCCACGTCACCCGGTACTGCGTGACCCGTGCGGCAGTACCTGTCGTCACGGTGCCCGCGCCGACCTGGGCGCGCGCCGCGACGATCCGCCGCTTCGCCCGCGACCTCGAACGATTCAGCCGATGACTGTCGCTTTCGCGACACGTGTGGAAAGGACCAACCCGACAATGGACGAGGGCCCGATAATCTTCGCCGTTCCGGTGCGCGACCTGCCGGGACGGCTGGTGCGGACAGTGCGGACCGGCCGTTCGCCGCAGGGGCAACGGGTGGGTATCGCCTTCACCCGACCGGAGCTGCTGGTCGCCGCGATGGGCGCGGACCAGCCCTGGGAAGAGCTGTGCGAGTCCGCACTGCGGGGCATGCTGCGCCCGCTCGGAATCGACGTGATCCAGGTCGACCCGCTGCTGGTGGCACCGCCGATCGACCGGGTCGACCCGGCGCAGCGTGTCGCTCAGGCGCGGACGAAGCGGACCGCGTCCGCGACCACGAAGCCGTCGGTTTCCTCGGTTCGGATCAGCACGCTCCCGTCGCTGCCCGCTGTGAACGGGTAGGTGCCCAGCGCCACCCACTGGCCGCCGGCCTGCCGCTGGTCCACCGTCCTGGTGATCAGCCCACCGGCGTACGCGATGTCCACCGGCACGTTCGTCGCCCGGTTGGAGTGCGCGGTCCAGCGCAGCTGCACCGTCCACGACCCGGCGGTGGGCAGCGTCGGGCGGAACCGCAGCCGGTTGACCCCCTGCCGGCGGGTGTCAACGGGTCACGGCCGGTAGCGGTAACCCATTCCCGGCTCGGTGATGAGGTGGCGAGGGCGGGCCGGGTCGTCTTCCAGCTTGCGCCGCAGCTGGGCCAGGTACTGCCGCAGGTAGTTGGTCTCGTTCTGGTATTCCGGCCCCCACACGTCCTGGAGGAGCTGACGTTGGCTGACCAGCTTGCCGGGGTGACGCAGCAGCTTCTCCAGCACGCTCCACTGGATGGGGGTCAGCTTGACCTCGGTGCCGTCGTCCCGCAGCACGCTGTGGTCGGCCAGGTCGACGGTGTGCTGGCCGATCCGCAGGGCCGGCACCGCTTCGCTGGGCGTGCCGAGGCGGCGGGTCACCGCGCGGATGCGGGCCAGCAGCTCCTCCACCCCGAACGGCTTGGTGACGTAGTCGTCCGCGCCCGCGTCCAGCGCCGCGACCTTGTCCTCGCTGCCGGCCCGACCGGAGAGCACGATGATCGGCACGGTGGTCCACCCGCGCAGGCCCCGGATCACCTCCACGCCGTCGATGTCGGGCAGGCCGAGGTCCAGCACCACCAAATCGGGCGGATGGCTGGCGGCGGCCTTCAACGCGGCGGCCCCGGTGCCGGCGACGTCCACGTCGTACCGGCGGGCGCGCAGGTTGATGCGCAGGGCACGCAGGATCTGCGGTTCGTCGTCGACGACCAGGATGCGTGTCATTCCTGCGGCCCCTCCGAGCTGGTCGGCGCGGCCGGCAACCGCAGCACCATGGTGAGCCCACCGCCGGGGGTGGTCTCCGGGGTGATGCTGCCACCCATCGCCTCGGCCAACCCCCGGGACAGGGCAAGACCGAGACCGACGCCGGTCTGGTTGTCCCGGTCCCCGAGTCGTTGGAACGGCAGGAAGACGTGCTCCCACTGGTCCTCCGGGATGCCCGGCCCCCGGTCGATCACCCGCAGCTCGACCTGACCGGCGTGGGCGCTCGCGGTGATCGTGGGCGGCTGACCGGGCGGGCTGTACCGCAGCGCGTTGGCGACGATGTTGACCAGCACCCGTTCCAGCAGGCCCGGGTCGGCGGTGGCGGCCGGCAGGTCGGCCGGGATGTCCGTGCCGACCGTCGCGGCCGCCGGGCCAAGTTCGTCAAGCGCCAGGGGTACGGCGTCCTCCAGGCCGATCGCGGTCGCCGAGATGCCCAGCACGCCCGCCTGGAGCCGGCTCATGTCCAGCAGGTTGCCGACCAGCCGGGCGAGCCGGTCCAGCGACTCCTCGGCGGTCTCCAGCAACTCCTCGCGGTCGGACTCGTCGAACTCGATGTCGTGGCTGCGCAGGCTGGTCACGGCCGCCTTCGCGGACGCCAGGGGGGTACGCAGGTCGTGGCTGACCGCCGCGAGCAGCGCGGTGCGCATCCGGTCGGCGGCAGCGAGGGGCCGGGCCGTGGCGGCCTCCTCGGCGAGCCGCTCCTGGCGCAGCGCGACGGCGGCCTGGGCGGCGAACGCCTCGACGATCCGCCGGTCGGCGGCCTCCAACCGTCGGCCGCTGAGCACGACGGTGATCCGGTCGTCGACCGGTACCGCCGTCTCGCCGCCGTCGGGCGTGCAGGCCGGCTGCTCGCCGACACTGGCCACCACGCACCAGGCGTGCTCCTCGCGGGCCCGCTCCGGTCGCCCGCTGGCCTCCTCGGCCAACTCCAGCACGCTCACCGCGCGTAGCCCGAAGGTCTCCCGGAGCTGATCCAGCAGGGCGGGCAGCGGACGTTCGCCGCGCAGCACCCCACCGGCGACGGCGGCGAGGGTCTGCGCGTCGGCGGCGGCACGCGCGGCCTCCCGGGTACGTCGGGCGGCCACGTCGACGATCCAGCTCACGGCCAGGGCCACCCCGACGAAGACGGCCAGGGCGAGCAGGTTGTCCGCCTCGGCGATGGTGAGCGTGCGGAAGGGCGGGGTGAAGAACCAGTTGAGCAGCAGCGAACCGCCGAGCGCGGCGACCAGGGCCGGCCACACCCCGCCGACCAGCGCGACCCCGACCACCCCGGCGAGGAACAGCAGGATGTCGTTGGTCAACGTCAGGTCGGGCAGGGTCTTGAGCAGCACTGTGAGCAGCGGCATGCCCAGCACCGCCAGGCCGAAGCCGAGCAGCCGGCGGCGTCGGGACAGCGCCGCCGGAACGGCCGCCGCCCGGCGGCCCTTGCCGGCCTGCTTGTGGGTGACCAGGTGCACGTCGATCGAGCCGGACAGCGCGGTGGTGGTCACCCCGACGCCCCTGGCGAAGATCTGCGCGAGGCGACCCCGCCGGCTGGCTCCCAGCACCAACTGGGTGGCGTTCACGCCCTGGGCGAAGTCCAGCAGCGCGGCCGGCACGTCGGTGCCGAGCACCTGGTGGTACGTGCCGCCCAGGCTCTCCACCAGCACTCGTTGCCGGGCCAACTGGGCCGGGTCCGCCCCGGCCAGGCCGTCGCTGCGGGCCACGTGCACGGCGAGCAGGTCGGCGCCCTTGCTGCGGGCCGCGACCCGGGCCGCCCGACGGATCAGCGTCTCACCCTCCGGGCCACCGGTCAGCGCGACCACCACCCGTTCCCGGGCCTCCCAGGTGGCCGCGATCCCCTGCTGGCTGCGGTAGCGGTCGAGCTGCTCGTCGACCTTGTCGGCCAGCCAGAGCAGCGCCAGCTCCCGCAGCGCGGTGAGGTTGCCGACCCGGAAGTAGTTGCCCAACGCGGCGTCGATCTTGTCGGGTCGGTAGATGTTGCCGTGCGCCATCCGCCGGCGCAGCGCCTCCGGGGTCATGTCGACCAGCTCGACCTGCTCGGCAGCGCGGACGATCTCGTCCGGCACGGTCTCCCGCTGGGTGGTGCCGGTGATCTGCGCGACGACGTCGTTGACCGACTCCAGGTGCTGCACGTTGACCGTGGACAGCACGTCGATCCCCGCGTCGAGCAACTCCTGGACGTCCTGCCAGCGCTTGTCGTGCCGGGAACCGGGCACGTTGCTGTGCGCCAACTCGTCGACGATCGCGATCTCGGGCCGGCGGGCCAGCACCGCGTCCAGGTCCATCTCGGTGAACTCGGCGCCCCGGTAGTCCATGGTGCGGCGGGGCACCTGTTCCAGGTCACCGAGCATCGCGGCGGTGTGCTGGCGGCCGTGGGTCTCCACGAAGCCGATCACCACGTCGGTGCCGCGGGCGGCCCGCCGCTGGGCCTCCTCCAACATGGCGTACGTCTTGCCGACGCCGGGGGCGGCCCCGAGATAGATGCGCAGTTCTCCGCGTGGCACGGGGTCCATCCTCCCTGGTCAGATCGGCGGGCGGGGCCGTGCCCGGTCGGCACGGCCCCGCCTTTCGAGGGTGCTCAGCGCGCGGCGAACTGCTTGTCGAGGGCGAGGTTGAGTTCCAGCACGTTGACGCCGGGCTCACCCATGAAGCCGAGCGCCCGCCCTGCGGTGTGTTCCTGCACCAGCTTGCGGACCGCCGCCGGGTCCGCGCCGCGCTCCCGCGCGACCCGGTTCACCTGCAGTTCGGCGTACGCCGGGCTGATCTGCGGGTCGAGACCGCTGGCGCTGGCGGTGACCGCGTCGGCGGGCACCGCCGGGTCGGCGGGCGCGTCGCCCCGGATCGGGGTGACCACCCCGCCGGCGGCCACGTAGTCCTCGCCAGGCTGGGCCGGCTCCACCGTCACGCCCTGGTACTCGCTGACGAACGGCGTGGCCGGGGCGGCCTGGTTGACGCTGACCACCCGGGTGACCGGGCCGGTCAGACCGTCGGCGCGGAACACCGCGAGCACGGCGCCCACCCCGTCGTCGGTGCAGTACGGGCGCCGGCCGTCGACGCCGTTGAACTCGCCGACCGACTTGCTGCGCCCGCACACCTGGGTGAGCAGGCTCTCGCTGGATTCCTCCGGGTCGGTGGCGATGGTGTCGACGACGCTCTCCGGGCCCAGGTTGCTGGCCGAGGTGGAGGTCGGGTCGTAGCCGTCGCCGGCGGCGGAGGGGCGGGACTGGAAGTATCGGGCGACCGGGTTGCCGTCCGCGTCGGTGAAGGACTGACCGATCAGCGCGCTGCCGACAGTCGTCCCGCCCGAGGAGATCAGCGAGCCGTCGGTCTTGTGGTTGAGGCCGGGCAGCTGACCAACCGCTACCAGGGCCAGCGGGTAGACCAGGCCGAGCAGCACGGTGAAGACGAGTACGGCGCGCAGCGCGGCGAGGTGTTGGGCGATCCAGGTGGGTAGGCGCATCACGAAATCCCCGGGATGAACTGGATGAGCAGGTCGATGATCTTGATCCCGATGAACGGCACGATGATGCCGCCCAGCCCGTAGACCAGCAGGTTGCGGCCGAGCAGCTTCGACGCGGCGGCCGGCCGGTACCGCACGCCCCGCAGGGCGAGCGGGATCAGCGCGATGATCACCAGGGCGTTGAAGATGACCGCGGACAGGATCGCCGACTCCGGGCTGGCCAGCCGCATGATGTTCAGTGCGTCCAGGCTCGGGTAGAGGCCGGCGAACATGGCCGGGATGATCGCGAAGTACTTCGCGATGTCGTTGGAGATGCTGAACGTCGTCAGCGCACCCCTGGTGATCAGCAACTGCTTGCCGATCTCCACGATCTCGATCAGCTTGGTCGGGTCGGAGTCGAGGTCGACCATGTTGCCGGCCTCCTTGGCGGCCGACGTGCCGGTGTTCATCGCCACCCCGACGTCGGCCTGTGCGAGCGCCGGCGCGTCGTTGGTGCCGTCGCCGGTCATCGCGACCAGCCGGCCACCCTCCTGCTCCCGCTTGATCAGCGCGAGCTTGTCCTCCGGTGTCGCCTCAGCCAGGAAGTCGTCCACCCCGGCCTCGTCGGCGATCGCCTTCGCGGTACGCGGGTTGTCGCCGGTGATCATCACGGTTCGGATGCCCATCCGGCGCATCTCGTCGAACCGCTCCCGCATGCCGGACTTGACCACATCCTTCAGGTGGATGACGCCCAACGCTCGGGCGGGCGCACCGTCGACGTGCTCGGCGACGACCAGCGGGGTGCCGCCGGTGCCGCTGATCGCGTCCACGATCTCGCCGACCTGCTCGGTCGGGTGGCCGCCGTTCTCCCGTACCCACTTCATGACCGCGGCGGCGGCGCCCTTGCGGACTCGGCGGGCCGTGCCCACCGCGCCGGCGTCCACGCTGGCGTCGGGGGTGAGGTCGACGCCGCTCATCCGGGTCTGCGCGGTGAACGGTACGAAGGTGGCGTGCGGCATCACGCCGGGCTCGCGCTCGCGCAGCCCGAACTCGTTCTTGGCCAGGACGACCACCGAGCGCCCCTCAGGGGTCTCGTCGGCCAGGCTGGACAGCTGCGCGGCGTCGGCCAGCGCCGCAGGGTCGACCCCCTCGACCGGTACGAACTCGGCGGCCTGCCGGTTGCCCAGTGTGATGGTGCCGGTCTTGTCCAGCAGCAGGGTGTTGACGTCGCCGGCCGCCTCGACGGCCCGGCCGCTCATGGCCAGGACGTTGCGCTGGACGAGGCGGTCCATGCCGGCGATGCCGATGGCGGAGAGCAGCGCGCCGATGGTGGTGGGGATCAGGCAGACCAGCAGCGAGATCAGCACCACGCCGGTGACACCGGAATCGGTGATCGCCCCGCTGTTCGGCGCGGCCGCCTGGTACGCCTTGGAAAAGATGGCCAGCGGCTGGAGGGTGACCACGGCCAGCAGGAAGATGACAGTGAGCGCGGCGAGCAGGATGTTCAGCGCGATCTCGTTCGGCGTCTTCTGCCGGTTGGCCCCCTCGACCAGGGCGATCATCCGGTCGATGAAGCTCTCCCCGGGCTTCTGGGTGATCTTCACGATGATCTGGTCGGAGAGCACCTTGGTGCCGCCGGTGACCGCGCTGCGGTCGCCGCCGGACTCCCGGATCACCGGGGCCGACTCGCCGGTGATGGCCGACTCGTCGACGCTGGCGATGCCCTCGACGATGTCGCCGTCGCCGGGGATGATGCCGCCCGCCTCGACGAGCACGACGTCGCCCTGACGCAGGTCCGGCGCCGGCACCGCCTCATCGCGGTAGGTGTTGGCCCGCGCGCCCGGCTTCCAGTCGATCAGTCGGGTGGCGATGGTGTCCTTCTTCGCCTGCCGCAGGGTCGCGGCCTGGGCCTTGCCCCGACCCTCGGCGACCGCCTCGGCCAGGTTGGCGAAGACCACTGTCAGCCAGAGCCAGATGGTGATCGCCCAGGCGAACACCGACGGGTCGGTCACCGCCAGGACGGTGGTGAAGGCCGCACCGACCTCCACGATCAACATCACCGGGTTGCGCCACATCGTGGCGGGGTTCAGCTTGCGTACCGCGTCCGGCAGGGACCGGATCAACTGCTTGGGGTCGAGCAGCCCTCCACCGATCCGGTTGCCCTGGGTGGCGGGCGTACCGGGGAGTTGCTCTGTTGGGGCGGACGTGACGGACATGTCCTCGTTCCTCATGATGGTCAGAGCCCCTCTGCCAGCGGACCGAGCGCGAGCGCGGGCAGGAAGGTCAGCGCGACGAGGACCACCGTGACGCCGACGACCATGCCGATGAACAGCGGTCGGTGGGTCGGCAGGGTGCCCTCGGACGCGGGGGTGGGTGCCTGGCGGGCCAGCGAGCCGGCCAACGCGAGCACGAAGATCAGCGGCAGGAACCTGCCCAGCAGCATGCACAACCCCAGCGCGGTGTCCCACCACGTCGTGTTGACGGTGATGCCGCCGAAGGCCGAGCCGTTGTTGTTGCTGGCCGAGGTGAACGCGTACAGCACCTCGGAGAGGCCGTGCGGGCCGACGTTGAGCGCCGTGGAGTTGTTGCCGGTGGCGAACGCCGTCGCCGTGCCGACGAGCACCAGGATCGGCGTGATCAGGAAGTAGAGCGAGGCGAACTTGATCTCGCGGGACCCGATCTTCTTGCCCAGGTACTCGGGAGTGCGGCCCACCATCAGCCCGGCCACGAAGACCGTGATCACCGCGAGGATGAGCAGGCCGTAGAGACCGGAGCCGGTGCCGCCCGGCGCGACCTCGCCGAGCATCATGTTGACCATCGTCATCATGCCGCCGAGCGAGGTGAACGAGTCGTGGAACGAGTTCACCGCACCGGTCGAGGTGAGCGTGGTGGCGGCGGCGAAGGTGGCCGAGTTCGACACGTCGAACCGCACCTCCTTGCCCTCCATCGCCGCGCCGACCGCCTGCGGCACCGTGCCGTGGCCGGCCAGCTCGAAGATGTTGGTGATGGCGACGCTGAGGAACGCGAGGATGCCCATCACCGCGGCGATGGCGTAGCCCTGCCGGTTCTGCCCGACCATCCGGCCGAAGACCCGGGGCATGCTGAACGGGATCAGGAAGATCAGGAAGATCTCCAGCCAGTTCGTCCAGGCGGTCGGGTTCTCGAACGGGTGCGCGCTGTTGACGTTGTAGAAGCCGCCACCGTTGGTGCCCAGCTCCTTGATCACTTCCTGGCTGGCGACCGGACCACCGGTGATGGTCTGGGTGCCGCCGGTCAGCGTGCTCACGTCGGTGCCGGCGGACAGGTTCTGCACCGCCCCGCCGATCATCAACGCGATGGCGCCGAGCACCGCGATCGGCAGCAGGATCCGCAGCGTGATCCGGGTCAGGTCGACCCAGAAGTTGCCGAGCTGCCCGGTACGGCTGCGGGCGAAGCCGCGTACCAACGCGACAGCCACCGCGATGCCGACTGCCGCCGAGACGAAGTTCTGCACGGCCAGGCCGGCCATCTGCACCAGGTAGCCCATCGTCGACTCACCCGAGTACGACTGCCAGTTCGTGTTGGTCACGAACGACACGGCCGTGTTCCACGCGCCGTGCGGCACCACCGGGTCGAACCCGAGCGACAGCCACAGGTGGTTCTGCACCCGCTGGAACAGGTACAGGAACAGGATCGAGACCGCGGAGAACGCCAGCACGCTGCGGGCGTACACGCCCCAGGTCTGCTCGGCGGCCGGGTTGACCCCGACCAGTCGGAAGATGCCCCGCTCGACCCGGGACTGCTTGGTGCCGGAGACCGCCCGGAACATGTAGTCGCCGAACGGCTTGTAGACGGCGACCAGGGCCGCCACCAGCGTCAACACGAAGATGACGCCCGCTGTTGTCATGGTCATCAGAAGCGCTCCGGAAACAGCAGGGCGAACACCAGGAACGCGCCCAGGACGACCGCGAGCACCAGACCGACGGCGTTGACAGCGTTCACAGCTTCTCCACCGCCCGGACCACCAGGGCGAGCACTGCGAACAGCACCACCGTCAGGACCACGAACACCACGTCAGACACGCTGACTCCTCAGCCGGAAAGGTTCGTCGCGACCGCCTTCCGGTCGCGCCGGGCAATCAAAGCCCCACCACCCGCCGGACGGCAGGGGTCATAACGCGACCATGACGGGGTCGCCCCTTTTCTTGACGTGGTTTTCACACCTGCCCACTGAACAGGTGAAATGCGGCACAACGCCCCGGCGGTCCGGGGGGTCAACGACCGGTTTTCCGTCCTTTGCTCTGCACCCGCGGAGGCGCCAGCTACGGACCGTGAGCGTCGCCTCCGCGGGTGCAGAGCAAAGGACGCACGAGACCGTGGGCGATCCGGACGGGGCGCGGCACGGCGGAGGAGGCGCGACGCCCCGGGTCAGGTCGGGTCAGGTCGGGCAGAGCGGGCGAGGCCGGGGTCAGGCCGGGCGGCGGGCCACCAGCACGTCTCGCATGATCGACTGGTCCACGCGGTGCCGCAGCGCGGGGTAGGGCTCGGCGTCGACCACGGTCAGGCCGGCGTCGGCCAACGCCGCCGCCGCGTCGTCCCGACTGGCGACGTGGGTGTTCCAGGAGATCCCGAGCGCACCCCCGGGGCGCAACAACCGTGCCCAGACCGGCGCGGCGTCCGCGAGCAACGCCAGCGGGTCGCGGGTCAACCCCTGCCCAGCGGTACGACTGCCGTGCTGCACGCCGTACGGCGCGTCGGCGACGACCAGGTCCACGGTCTCCGGGCGGAAGAACTCCGCCGAGCGGGCGGTGTCGGCATTGACCACGTCCAGCAACTGCGTCTGGCCGGCCTTGTGCTCCTCGCGGGTCGGCGCCAACTCGATCCGCACCCGCCGGCCGACCACCTTGCGCTCCCGCCGCACCGGCCCCGACTCCAGTACCCGGTGCTTGACCCGCTTCTGCTTCAGCCAGGTGGTGATGAACGCCCGGTACGCCTCGACGTCCTTCTGGTCGCGCTCGATCCCGGCGGCGTCGAAGCCGTACATCAGCGCCTGGTTGAGGGTGGTGCCCCGACCGCAGAGCGGGTCGAGCACCCGGAACCGGCGGCTGGTCATCTCGGCGGCCCAGTCCGAGGCGAGCAGGGTGACGTTGAGCAGCAGCTTGGTGAACTGCTCGTTGGTCTTGCCCGGGTACTTCTGGATGGTGAGCAGATCGTCGTCGTAGCGGTCCAGACGGCTCCACTCGATCGGGCGCAACAGCTCGCCGACGATCTCGAACAACGCGTACCCGGCGGAGAGGTTGCCCAGGACGGCCAGGTCACGCTCGGTCAGCCCGTCGCCGGTGAACGTGATGTAGGACGCCCCTCCGACAACCTCGGTGTCCAGCTCGCCGATCCGACCGTCCAGCGCCGAGCGGCCGAAGATCTCCAGCTCGGCTCGGGTGAGGTCGACGGCGGCGCGGGCGTACACCCGGTTGGTGGCGGGCAGGATCAGCAGGCCGTAACGCGTCATGATCCGGCGAGTATTCCACAACCGGTGACGGTCTCCGGGAACCGGAGCGGCTGCCGGAGCGACTACCGATACATGGGGTGTGAGCAGTGGCGGGAGGTCCTGTCCGCGCAGCTGGACGGGGAGGAGACCGCCGCCGAACTGACGGCGGTGCAGGGGCACCTGGACGGGTGTGCCGAGTGCCGGGCCTGGTTCACGGCGGCGGCGGCGGTGACCCGTCGGGTTCGTACCCGATTGGTGGTTGAGGTGCCCGACCGGACGGCGGCCATCCTTGCCGCCGCCAGCGCGGCCCCGGCCCGCCAGTCACGGTGGCGGCGTGGCCCGCTGGTCGCCGGCCTGCGGAAGGTGCCCGGACGGGGCCAGCTCGCCGCCGGGTTGCGCGCGGCGTTCGGACGGGGCCCGCTGGTCGCCGGCCTGCGGTCGGCGCTCGGGTTGCTCGGCGCGGTGCAACTGGTGCTCGGCCTGGCCCAGGTGGGCCGGGGCGCGACCGCCGACCACCTGCACCCCACCGGCCAGCACCTGTGGCACGAGTCGGCGGCGTGGAACGTGGCCGTGGGCGCGGGCTTCCTCTTCGTGGCGCTGCGCCGCAGCCCGCCCGCCGGGCTGCTGCCGATGCTCAGCGCGTTCGTCGGCACGTTGCTGCTGCTGTCGGTCAACGACCTGGCCACCGGTTCGGTAGGCGGGGAACGGCTGATCAGCCACGGCTTCCTGGTGGTCGGCTACCTGATCACCGTGCTGCTGTCCCGGCCCGGGCTGCGCCCCGGTGGCCCGGCACCACAGCGGCAGCCGACACCGTCGCGCTGGCGGTTCGGGTCCGACGAGGTGGAGCGGCCGCTGCGGGTGGTACGCCCCGAGTCCTATCCAGCGCAGGCGGCAGACCGGTACGCCGCCCCGGCGGCGCATGCCGGCCGGGCCACCCGCACCGGCGAGGCCGACGAACGCCGGGTCGCCTGATCGGCTGAGTCAGTCCACCTGCCGCTGCCGCGCGCGGTGGGCGCGCAGGTTGGTCGGGTGCCCACAGGTGCGTACGGAGTGCCAGACTCCGCTGTTGTTGCGTGAGCGGTCATAGAACGCCACTCGGCAGCGGGGGTTGCGGCAGGTCTTGATCCGCCGCCCGACGTCGGCGAGCTGCGCCTCGAACAGCGCGCCGAGGACGAGTGAGATCAGCAGATCCGCCCCAACCCCCGCCGGGTCGAGGTGGACGGACCCGTCTCGATCGAGCCGGAGCGTGGCCTCGGTGGTACGGGATCCGGCCGGAACCCGGTCCGACGCCTCGGCGGATTGCCCGAGGTCTTGCGTGCCACGCAACCCGCTGTCGATCCCGTTCAGCAACTCCTCGCGGAAGGTCCGCAGCTCCCCGAGCCCCGCCGGATCGAGCGGGACAGCGGGTGCCGGCCGCCCGGTGGCCGTCGACCACTGCGCCACGGCCAGCCGCGCCCACTCCGTGGCGCTGCCCAGATCGTCCAGGAGGTCCGGTTGCCGTGGCGCGCCGGCCGAGATCGTGTTGAGCAGATCCTGAACGAGCCCGAGGCCACCTGGGGCGGCGTCCAGGTCGTACCTCTCTGTGGCGGGCCACGACCCGGCCACCACATCTACTGGGTGGTCGGGGATCGAAGGCACCATCAGCTCACTTCCCGAGCAGGGCAAGCGCCCCGTACCACGCCGGTCCCGGATTGACCCGGTCTGGGTAGAGTCGCACGATCTCGTCGAAGAACTCACTGGCGGTCTGCTTCTCGGCCAACAGCCGCTCCACGTTCAGCAGGTACTGCCGGGTCTGGTCGATGCTGGCCGGGTCGTCGGGGAGGTCCCGGTTCTTGTGACTGGCGACGACTGCGCGGGGTGCGAGCGCCTCGACGCGGTCGAGGGCGTCGAGCCATTGCCGCAGGCCCCCGTTGGCGCTCTCCGAGATGTACTGGTGAACCCCGTTGTAGACGACGTCACCGGCGACCACCAGGCCGATCGACGGAACGTGCAGCACGGTGGACTGGTCGGTGTCGGTGTGCCCGGTTTCGACGGGCTGGATGAGATTGCCCTCCAGCAGGAACCCGTCGGCCGGCACGGGCACCGCGTCGACCGGCGACTCCGGGATCAGGCCGGGGAAATCCCGGTCGAACACCTCACTCCGGCCAACCGTGGCCTGCTGGTGCATGACCTCGATGGTGCCGGGCGTCGCGTAGGTGACGGCACCGGGGAAGCGCTTGACCAGCTCAGCCGCACCGAACCAGTGGTCGCCGTGCCCGTGGGTGGCGTAGATGTACGCCAGCCGCTTACCCGACTGGGCGATCCAGTCGCCCACCTTCGCGATCTGCTCGTGGGTGAAGGGTGGGTCCACGAGAAGGGCCTCCTCGGCCCCGAAGATCAACGTGGACGCGACCGGGCTCCCGTAAAGCCGCGACCCGTCGGGCATGCGCCGATCACCGGCTCGCATCGGGCCGTCTGAGACGAACACCTCGTAGGACAGGGCAGATGTGGTCATGTCTCCTCCTCCGGTGACGCGGTCGGCGGCACGTCGGGGTTGGGTACCCGTAGACCGCTGAAATAACCGTAGACCCTATGCCTATTTCACTGCCGCACTCGCGCCTGTGGACTGCGGCACACCGGATCGGGCCCGCCGGCACGTCACGTGATCTGGGCAGCGCGGCCCGACCCGAGAGCGGCGGCAGGTCCGGGCTGTCTTCTCCGCCTTGCCCGCCTTGCGGCCTACGCCGGTGGCTGGGCCGGGTGCGCCGGCCGGGCCGAACCATCGATGACCTGCGGGATGACCTGCTCGACAATGGTCAGCAGGGTGGTGGTGAGCAGCAGGTGCACCTGGGCACGGGTCAGCGCGCCGCGCTGAAGCCACTCGCGGGCGGTCGACGTCGCCAGCCCGCAGTACGCCCTGACCATCCCCCGCAGTTCCTCGCGGTCCTCGGCCTCGTCGGCCAGCCCGACGGCGACCAGCATCCGGTCCGCGGCGACCTCCTCGGCCTCGGTGAGCACCCGCTCCACGTCGGCGTCGCCGCCCATCCCCCGGGCGGTGACCGCCGCCAGCCACGAGGTGCTGTGCCGGGACACCACGTCGAGGAACCAGGTGACACTGGCCTCGACGCGGGTGCGGAGATCACCCTTGGGCAACCGTTCCACTGCCACCTCGGGGATGGTCACCATCACCCGGACGACCTCCAGGTAGAGGTCCTTCTTCGCACCGAAGTAGTGGTTGACCAGGCCACGAGCGACACCCGCCTCACGAGCGACGTCGGTGGTCGACACGTCCGCGTACGGGCGCTCACCGAACAGCCGGACCGCGCAGGCCAGGATCTGCCCACGCCGGGCGTCCGGCTCCAAACGGCGGCGGCGCGGGGCCGTCTCGACACTCATCTGCCCGACCCTATCGACAGCTCACCGGTCGGCCGCCGTTCCTCACCTTGATCACTTGATGCTGATCAGTCGTAGGAGCTGCCCCCTGGGCAACTCACGCGGCGTCAACTCGCCAAGATCGCGCTACATCCGGGATGTAGTGGCATCACCGAGCAGTTGAGGCCACTACATCCTGGTTCGAGCACGATCTTGGCGCGAGGCGCGAGGCGCGAGGCGCGGGGGCCTGCCTCTTCGCGGACGTCCCAGCGGGCTGCGCCCGTCCGCTGATCACGACTTATTGACATGCCGCCAACAGCGCGCGAGGGTGGTGCACATGCCGACCCCCCTGCCCGACGGCTCCCCCTCACCCTGGCGCGAGCCGGAGCACGACGACCTGGCCGAGCTGGCCCGCACCTTCTTCGCCAAGGAGGTGTTGCCGCACGCCGACCGCCTCCAGGAGCAGGGCCACCCGGACCGCGAGCACTACCGGCGCGCCGGTGAGCTGGGGCTGCTCGGCCTGTCCGTCCCGGAGGAGTACGGCGGTGGGGGCGGCGGGTTCACCCATGAGGCGGTGCTCCTGCACGAGCAGGCGTACGCCGGGGAGAGCAGCCTCGGCCTGGCCGTCCACAGTGGCATCGTCACGGGCTACCTGGTGGCGTACGGCAGCGAGGAGCAGAAGCGACGCTGGCTGCCCGGCCTGTGCAGCGGTGAGCTGGTCGGCGCGATCGCGATGACCGAGCCGGACGGTGGCTCCGATCTTCAGGCGATGCGTACCCGGGCGGTCCGCGACGGCGACGACTACCTGGTGACCGGCGCGAAGACGTTCATCACCAACGGCGGCCTGGCCGATCTGGTCATCGTGGCCGTGAAGACGGACCCCGAGCAGCGGGCGGCCGGCGTCTCGCTGCTGGTCTGCGAGGTGGGCGGTGACCCGGAGGGCTTCCGCCGGGGCCGACTGCTGTCCAAGATCGGGCTGCACGCCAACGACACCGCCGAGTTGTTCTTCGACGAGTTCCGGGTGCCGGCGGCGAACCTGCTCGGCGGCGCCGAAGGGTTGGGCTTCGTCCAGCTCATGCAGCAGCTTCCGCAGGAACGGCTGGTCATCGGCGTCGGCGCGGTCGCGGCCATGGAGCGGGCGGTCGCGCTGACCGTCGCGTACGCCAAGGAGCGCACCGCCTTCGGCAAGCCCTTGATGGGCCACCAGAACACCCGGATGGTGCTCGCCGAGTGCGCCACCCGCACCCGGGTCAGCCGCGTCTTCCTGGACGACTGCATCGTCCGACACACGCGTGGTGACCTGGACGTCTCCACCGCGGCGATGGCGAAGTCATGGCTCACCGACGGGCAGTGTGAGGTCGTCGACCGGTGCCTCCAGCTCTTCGGCGGCTACGGCTACACGACGGAGTACCCGATCGCCCGGATGTACGCCGACGCTCGCGTCCAGAAGATCTATGGCGGCACCAACGAGATCATGAAGGAGTTGATCGCCCGTGCTCTCTGAGGCGTACGTCTATGACGCGGTCCGCACCCCGCGCGGACGCGGCCGGGACACCGGCGCGCTGCACGGGGTCAAGCCGATCTCCCTGGTGGTGGGCCTGATCGACGCGTTGCGCGAGCGCAACCCCGGCCTGGACGTCGGCCGGCTGGAGGATCTGCTGCTCGGCATCGTGACCCCGGTCGGCGAGCAGGGCGGCGACCTGGCCCGGGCGGCCGCGCTGTTGGCCGGGCTGCCCGACCAGGTGGGCGGGGTGCAACTCAACCGGTTCTGCGCCTCCGGGTTGGAGGCGGTCAACTCCGCCGCCGCGCGGATCCGCTCCGGTTGGGAGCATCTGCTGCTCGCGGGCGGGGTCGAGTCGATGTCCCGGGTGCCGATGGGCTCCGACGGCGCGGCCTGGGCCACCGATCCGCAGACCGCGCTGGCCACGTCGTTCGTGCCGCAGGGCGTCAGCGCCGACCTGATCGCCACCCTGGAGGGCTTCACCCGCGACGACGTGGACGGCTACGCGCTGCGGTCGCAGGAGCGGGCCGCCAAGGCGTGGGCCGGCGGGTACTTCGCCCGCTCGGTGGTGCCGGTCCGCGACGGCAACGGGTTGGACATCCTCACCGTCGACGAGCACCCGCGCCCGGAGACCACCCGGGAGGCGCTGGCAAAGCTGACCCCGTCCTTCGCCACGATGGGCGAGGCGGCCGGCTTCGACGCGGTCGCGTTGCAGAAGTTCCACTGGCTGGAGGCCATCGAGCACGTCCACCACGCGGGCAACTCGTCCGGCATCGTGGACGGCGCGGCGCTGGTGCTGATCGGTTCGGAGCAGGTCGGTCGGGATCTCGGTCTCACCCCGCGCGCCCGGATCGTCGGCGCGGCGGTCACCGGCGCCGACCCGACGCTGATGTTGACCGGTCCGATCCCGGCCACCCACAAGGCGCTCGCCGTCGCCGGGCTGACCCTCGACGACATCGACCTGTTCGAGATCAACGAGGCGTTCGCCGCGGTGGTGCTCAAGTACGTCCGCGACCTGGGCCTCGACCCGGACCGGGTGAACGTCAACGGCGGCGCGATCGCGCTCGGCCATCCGCTCGGCGCGACCGGAGCGATGCTGCTCGGTACGGCGTTGGACGAGTTGGAGCGCCGCGACCTGCGCCGGGCCGTGGTGACCCTCTGCATCGGCGGCGGCATGGGCGTCGCCACCGTTCTCGAGCGCTGCTGACCCGGAGGACGACCATGACCAACACCATCCGGTACGACCGCGGCGCCGACGGCATCGTCACGCTCACCCTGGACGACCCCACCCAGTCCGCCAACACCATGAACCGGGCGTACGCCGCCTCGATGAGCGCCGTGCTGGACCGGCTGGAGGCCGAGAGCGATCTCGTCGGCGTCATCGTGACCAGCGCGAAGTCGACCTTCTTCGCCGGCGGCGACCTGCCCGAGATGATCCGGGCCACCCGTGCCGACGCGCCCGACCTGGCCGCCCTGCTCGGCACCATCAAACGGGACCTGCGCCGCCTGGAGACGCTGGGCCGACCGGTGGTCGCCGCGATCAACGGCTCGGCGCTCGGTGGTGGCCTGGAGATCGCGCTCGCCTGCCACCACCGGATCGCGCTGGACGCGCCCGGCAGCCGGCTCGGGCTGCCCGAGGTGACCCTGGGGCTGCTGCCCGGGGCGGGCGGCGTCACCCGGACCGTGCGGATGCTCGGCCTGGCCGGCGCGTTGACCACGGTGCTGCTCACCGGCCGGCGGATGCGCCCGACCGATGCCCTGGCCGCCGGCATCGTGAACGAGGTGGTCGCCACGCCGACCGAGCTGCTGGACCGCGCGCGGGCCTGGATCGCGGCGAACCCGCAGCCGAAGCAGCCGTGGGACCGACCGGACTACCGGATGCCCGGCGGCACCCCGGCCAGCCGCTCGCTCGCCGCGCAACTGCCCGCCTTCCCGGCGACGCTGCGCAAGCAGCTCAAGGGTGCCCGGCTACCCGCGCCCGAGGCGATCCTGGCCGCCGCCGTCGAGGGCGCACAGGTCGACCTGGAGACCGCCCTGACGGTGGAGACCCGGCACCTGATCGGCCTGCTCACCGGGCAGGTCGCCAAGAACATGATCGGTGCGTTCTTCTTCGACCTGAAGGCCGTCAACGGCGGTGCGGCCCGACCGGCCGATGTGGACGCACCACCGGTACGCCGGGTGGCGGTGCTCGGGGCCGGCATGATGGGCGCGGGCATCGCGTACGCCTGCGCCAGCGCCGGGCTGGACGTCGTGGTCAAGGACGTCACCCCGGAGGCCGCCGGCCGGGCCCGGGAGCACGCCGAGCGGTTGCTGGCCCGCGCGGTACGCAAGGGTCGCACGACCGAGGCGGACGCCCGCGCCGTACTGGACCGGATCACCACCACCGACCAGGCGGACGCGCTGGCCGGCTGCGACGCGGTCATCGAGGCGGTCTTCGAGGACCCGGCGCTGAAACAGCAGGTCTTCGCCGAGGTGCTGCCCGTGCTGGCGCCCGACGCGCTGCTCGCCTCCAACACCTCCACCCTGCCGATCACCGGGCTGGCCGCCGGCGTGGACCGGCCGGCGGACTTCATCGGCATGCACTTCTTCTCTCCGGTGGACCGGATGCCGTTGCTGGAGATCGTGGTGGGCGAGGGGACCGGGGACGTGGCGCTGGCCCGGGCGTTCGACCTGGGCCGGCGGATCGGCAAGACCCCGATCGTGGTCAACGACGGCCGGGGTTTCTTCACCAGCCGGGTGATCGGCAGGTTCATCGACGAGGCGGTCGGCATGGTCGCCGAGGGTGTCCCCGCCGCATCGGTGGAGCAGGCCGCCCTTCAGGCCGGCTACCCGACCGGGCCACTGGCGCTGGCCGACGAGGTCAGTCTCACGCTGATCCAGCGGATTCGCCGCCAGTTCGAGGCGGCCAGCGAGGAGTTCCGTCCGCTGCCGGCGCACCGCCTGGTGGACGAGCTGGTCGACGCGTACGACCGGCCGGGGCGCGCCGCCGGACGGGGTTTCTACTCGTACGACGACGGCAACCGGGGCCGGCTGTGGTCCGGCCTCGCCGACCTGACCACGGACGCGGGTCGGGCGGTGCCGTTCACCGACCTCCAGGAGCGGATGCTCTTCGCCGAGGCGCTGGACGCGCTGCGCTGCCTCGACGAGGGGGTGCTGCGCACCGAGACCGACGCCAACATCGGCTCGATCTTCGGCATCGGGTTCCCGGCGTGGACCGGCGGGGTGATCCGCTACGTCCGGCAGTACGCGGGCGGCCCGGCCGGCTTCGCGGCCCGTGCCACCGAGTTGGCCGACCGCTACGGCGACCGGTTCACGCCCCCCGCCGACCTGGTCGACCGGCTCGCCGCCTCGGCCGACCGCCCCGCCGAACCGGCGGGCGTCGCGTGACGGCGGCGCGCGGCGGGCCGCTGGCCGGGGTACGGGTCGTCGAACTGGCCAGCCTCGCGCCGGCCCCGTTCGGCTGCATGGTGCTCGCCGACCTCGGCGCGGACGTGGTGCGGGTGGACCGGCCGGGCGACCCGGGAGCGGGCCGGCTGGCCGCACCGACCAGCGGGCCGTTGCAACGCGGACGGCGGGTCACCGCACTGGACCTGAAGTCACCGGCCGGGGTGGCGGACCTGCTGCGCCTCGCCGAGCGCGCGGACGTGCTGGTCGAGGCGTACCGGCCGGGGGTGGCCGAGCGGCTCGGCATCGGGCCGGAGGTGTGCCAGGCCCGCAACCCCCGACTGGTGTACGCGCGGATGACCGGCTGGGGTCAGGACGGCCCGCTGGCAGCCCGAGCCGGGCACGACATCGACTACATCGCGGTGGCCGGGGCGTTGGAGCCGCTGGGACGGGCCGGCGAACGCCCGTACGCGCCGATGAACCTGCTCGGCGACTTCGGCGGCGGCGGGATGCTGCTCGCCGTCGGGGTGCTGGCCGCGCTGCTGGAGCGGGAGCGCTCCGGCTTCGGGCAGGTGGTCGACGCGGCGATGGTGGACGGCTCGGCGCTGCTCACCTCGTTCCTGCACGGGCTGCTCGGCACCGGCCTGTGGGCCGCCCCGCGCGGGCGCAACATGTTCGACGGCGGGGCGCCGTTCTACGACACGTACGCCACCGCCGACGGTGGATTCATGGCGGTCGGCGCGATGGAACCGGCCTTCTACGCCGTACTGCTCACCGGCCTCGGCCTCGCCGACGACCAGGACCTGCCCGCCCAGTACGACCCGAGCGGCTGGGACGAGCTGCGCCGCCGGTTCACCGAGCGGTTCGCCGAGCGCACCCGGGACGAGTGGACGGCGGTCTTCGCCGACCTGGACGCCTGCGTCGCGCCGGTGCTTGCCCCCGGCGAGGCCCACGCTCACCCGCACAACGCGGCCCGGGGCACGTTCGTCGAGGTCGACGGCGAGATCCAGCCGGCCCCCGCACCCCGCTTCGACCGCACCCCGACCGCGCGGCCAACCCCGGCACCCGACCCGGAGCAGGACGTCCTACCGGTCGAGGAAATCCTCACCGGCTGGCAGTGATCTCGACGATCGGCGGCCGAGCCGTTCTACCGGGAGCAGCTGGGACGGCAGCCAGATTTTCCAAGGGAGCCGACGAGCATGGGTACGGACAGTTGGAAGGGCCACGTCAACGGGATCCTCTACGGAGTCCAGTTCGACCGGGTGCTCGACGACTCGGTGGTGACCCGGGTCGTCGACGGGGTGACCGCCGGGCTCTACCCGGGAGACCGGGCTGAGACGCGGGACGCGCTGGACCAGGCGCTGCGCTATCCGGGCCCGCTGAACGACCAGGCTGAGACGCACCACAGTGAGGACGAGATCCGCTTGTTCTTCCGCCGACTTGCCGCCGCACTGCACACCCCTCCTCCGAGCTGATCAAGAGGTTTGCGTCAAAGAATCGCCTTCCGGTGACGCAAACCTCTTGATCAACGGAGATGGGGTCGGGCGGGGGCGGCGGGAGTGGTACCAGGTGGCGAAGAGGGCTGCTGCCAGGAGCAGCTCAGCCAGGTCGCCGCCGTAGTACATGAGTTGGGCGGCCGAGCGGAACGCTTCCGGGTCGCGGTCGGTGAGGCCGGGCGGGAGGGTTTCGGCCTGGGCGTACAGGTACTTGGCCAGCGCGGCGTGGCCGGCCGACGCGGCCAGTGACGCGCCGATGCGTACCGCCAGTCCAGGGCGACGCGGCGCCGGGTCCGGTCCGGCCAACGACCAGGCGAAGAGGTAGCCGGCGGCCAGGTAGTGCAGGTGCACGGCGTGGTGCAGGACGGGTTGCCGTTCGGCCGCCGCGTACAGCGGGGTGAGCAGCACCAACGCCAACCCGCCGGTGGTCAGCAGCGCGGCGGTGAACGGGTGGGCGAGCAGGTGCAGCGGGCGGGCACGCAGCAGCCGGCCGACCGCTCGGCGTACCGGCGGCGGCGCGACCCGCAGCAGCAGCGTCACCGGGGCGGCGAGCACCAGCCCCAGCGGGGCCAGCATGCCGAGCAGCAGGTGCTGGGCCATGTGCCCGCTCGGGTTGTCGGGGAGTTGTGCCAGCGGGCCGACGGCGACTGCCAGCAGGGCGCAGCCGACCAGCCAGGAGGCGGTACGTCGGTGGTCCCAACCCCGCGGGTCGCGCACGGCGGCCAGCACGTAGCCGACCGCCAACAACGCGACCGGGAACAAAGGGAACCAGGTCGGCCCTGCCGCACCGTGCCCGGCGTGCGCCAGCGGCCCGGCCACCGTCATCGGGGGCCGTCGCCCGGGCGCCGGGACCGGGCCCACCACACCACAGCGGCGCCGGCCAACAGCAGCACCGCGCCGGACGCGATCCACAGCACGTCGTACGGCAGCAGGTGTACGCCGTAGCGGATCTGGTGCAGCCGGAGCACCTTGTGATCGACCACCCCGTCGAAGACCTGGAACCCTCCGGCTCCGAGCAGGAAGCCACCCCACGCCAGCCGGTTCGACAGAGCACGTCGTCGACGCAGGTCGGCGAACCAGAAGAACCCGCCGACCAGGATGATCAGCTCAGCGGCGTGCAGCAGCCCGTCCGAGAGCAGCGCCACCGATGGGGTGGACCGGTCGTAGAAGTGGTGCCACGCCAGCAACTGGTGGAAGACGATCTCGTCCACCGCAGCCATGATCGCGATGCCGATCAGGACGCCGACGAGCGTGGAGGAGCGTACGTCGGCGGAACGGGGCTTCGGCAGGCTCGAATCGACCACCACACACCTCGCAGTCAACTGGATCAGGTCGGAAATACCCCGAACCGGATGAAACATGCCGGGCCGGAGTGGCGGGAAGGCCCGCTGGGCCGGTGGCACATCCCCGTTTCGTGACTCCTGGGCCACGGGCGGCATGATCATGGAGCCTGGAGGGGCAGCGACAGCCAGATCCCGAGAAGGAGGTGCCCGTGCCGGACGCGGACGAACTCGTCGCCAACGCGCTCGCGGCGGTGCGCGGCACTGACGTACGGCAGGCCGAACGGCAACTGGACCAACTGATGGTCGGCACCGGCGCCGCGGACGGCACCGCGGCGGTGGACGCCGCTCTGCTGCGTCGCCTGGTCCGCGGCCTGGGTCGGCTGTGGCCGCGCGGCTGGCAGCCGGTCGACGTGGACCGAATCACCGGTCGACGGCTCGACGCCCGCGCGGCCCGGCTGGTCCGTGCCGCGATGGCCGCCCAGCGGCGCGATCAGGCCGAGCCGGTCCCGGCCTGGTGGGACGACCAGCTTCGCGAGTTGGCGGCCATCGAGGCCGACGGCAGCGTGTTGGCCGGCTGGGCCAGCCGGGAGGGTCTGGACCGGGCCGACGCGCTCCGCGCGGCCGTGGACACTCTCGCGCTGGTGGAGAGCCTGCCGCCCATCGCGGTGCTGCGCCCACCGCCGGGCACGAGCGGCGCGGCACTGCCCCGCACGGGCGGCACGGCTCGCAGCGGGTCGCCGATGCTGGACCGGGTGCGGGCGCTGCTGGCGAAGGCCGAGTCGACCACCTTCCCGGCGGAGGCGGAGGCGCTGACGGGGAAGGCCCAGGAGCTGATCGCCCGGCACAGCATCGACGAGGCGCTGCTGGCGGCCGGGTCGGAGCGCGGGGATCTGCCCGGCGGCGTCCGCCTGAGCACCGACGCCCCGTACGCGGGTGCGAAGGCACTGCTGGTGCAGGAGGTGGCGGCGGCGAACCGGTGCGAGGCGGTCTGGTCCGACGATCTCGGCTTCGCCACAGTGCTGGGCTGGCCGGCCGATCTGGTGGCGGTGGAGTTGCTCTACACGTCGCTGCTGGTCCAGGCCACGGCGGCGATGCTGCGTGGGCGTGCCGAGCGCCGGCCGGGGTCGGGGCGACGGACGAAGGTCTGGGACGAGTCCTTCCTCAACGCGTTCGCGCTGCGGATCGGCGAGCGGCTGCGCACAGCCACCGAGGCGGCCACCAACGCGGCGGACCAGGCGGCGGCCGAGACGGCCGGGGCGGAACGGCTGTTGCCGGTGCTCGCGGCGCGGGGCGAGGCGGTCCGGGAGCGGTTGGACACGCTCTTCCCCGGCGTCACCCGGCACCGGCTCAGCGTTCGCGACGCCGAGGGCTGGTCGTCCGGCACCTCGGCCGCCGACCGGGCTTCGCTGGACGTCGGCGGCGCCCGGAAGCCCCGACAGGTGCCCGGCCGACCCGATCCGCGCTGAACCATCCGGCGTGGGAACGCGCCCGGCGGTGGTTTCTGCGATTTTCTTCGGTACGCGGTAGGGATCGGGGGAACGGCTCCGACCCTCCGGTGAGTCGCGCCCCGATCGGGGTGCGACCAGAGCCTGAGGAGCATCGCCGTGAAGTACATGCTGCTGATCTGGAACCGGCCCGGCTTCACCGAGGAGCTGAGCGAGCAGGAGCGCACCGCCCTCTTCGGCGAGGTTGACGAGATCATGAAGGAGCTGACCGAGACCGGCGAGCTGATCGGCGGCCAGGCGTTGGCCAATCCGTCGCAGTCGTTGACGGTCCGGCTCGTGGACGGCAGCCCCGAGGTTCTCGACGGCCCGTTCATGGAGAGCAAGGAGCAGTTCGCCGGTTACCTGGCCGTCGACTGCGACAGCCCGCAGCGGGCTGCCGAGATCGCCGCGCGCTGGCCGGACGTCCGGTACGGCGGCGCGATGGAGGTCCGCCCGATCATGGACGAGGCCGGGACGGAGATGTGACCGAGGACCGGACGGTCGAGGATCTGCTGCGCACGTTCGCGCCGCAGGTCCTCGGCCTGCTGGTCCGGCGGCACGGACAGTTCGACAGGTGCGAGGACGCGGTCCAGGAGGCGCTGCTCGCCGCCGCGACGCAGTGGCCCGGGCAGGGCGTACCGGACAATCCGCGCGCCTGGTTGCTCACCGTGGCCACCCGCCGCCTCACCGACGAGTGGCGCAGCGAAAGCGCGCGCCGGGACCGCGAGGTGGCGGTGGCGCGGCGGGAGCCGGCGTACGCCGGGGTGGCGCCCGCGGCGGACGCCGAGCCCGCCGTTCCGGCCGACGACGACACCCTCACGCTGCTGTTCCTCTGCTGCCACCCGGCACTGCCCGGATCGGCGCAGGTGGCGCTCACCCTGCGGGCGGTCGGCGGTCTCAGCACCGCCCAGATCGCCAGGGCGCACCTGGTGCCCGAGGCGACGATGAGTCAACGAATCCGGCGGGCCAAGCAGCGGATCGAGGCTGCCGGGGCAAGGTTCACCATGCCCGGGCCGGCCGAGCGGGGCGAGCGGCTGGGAACGGTGCTGCGGGTGCTCTACCTGATCTTCAACGAGGGCTACACCGCGTCCAGTGGCCCGGATCTGCGCCGGGCCGAGCTGACTGGCGAGGCGATCCGGCTGGCTCGCATCCTGCGCGGGCTGCTGCCCGACGATGGCGAGGTGACCGGGCTGCTGGCGCTGATGTTGCTGACCGACGCGCACCGGGCGGCCCGGGTGGGCTCGGACGGGGAGTTGGTGCCGCTGGCCGAGCAGGACCGCTCCCGATGGGACGCCGCCGCCATCGCGGAGGGGGTCGCGCTGATCACCGAGGCGCTGACCTGGTCGCCGCCCGGCCCGTACCAGCTCCAGGCCGCGATCGCCGCGGTGCACGCCGAGGCCTCGACGGCGGCGGAGACGGACTGGCGGCAGATCGTCGCGCTCTACCGACTGCTGGCCCGGATCGCGCCGAATCCGATGGTCACCCTCAACCAGGCGGTGGCGGTGGCCATGGTCGACGGGCCCCGGGCCGGGCTCGCCCTGCTCACGCCGTTGGACACCGACGAACGCACGGCCGGGCACCACCGGCTGGCCGCAGTCCGGGCTCACCTGTTGGAGCTGGCCGGGGAGGTCGGGTCGGCGCGGGAGGCGTACCTGATGGCGGCGCGGGGCACCACGAGCCGGCCCGAGCAGCGGTACCTGGAGGTACGGGCGGCCCGGCTGACCGGGCAGGGGTGAGCCACGTCGTCTTGCCGTTCTGGCAACAATCTTTGCGCATCACCCGGTCGCCGGTCACAGTCGTGGGCGACGCGCGAAGGAGCAGGCACAGATGACCGAGCAGCACGAGTTCGACAAGGACTACTGGGAGCGGCACTGGCACCAGGCGCACCATGGCCGCCCCGGAGCGATGAGCACGAGTCCCGCGCACCCGTACCTGGCCCGGGAGATCGGCGCTCTGGTGCCGGGCTCGGCGCTGGACGCCGGGTGCGGCGCGGGCGCCGAGGCGATCTCGCTCGCCGCCCACGGCTGGCAGGTCACCGCCGTCGACATCGCACCCGTCGCCCTCGCTCGCGCCGCCGAACGCGCGACGGAGAGCGGGGTCTCCGAGCGCGTGCGGTGGGTGGAGGCAGACCTCACGGCCTGGGCCCCGGACACGCGGTTCGACCTCGTCACGACGCACTACGCGCACCCCGCGATGCCGCAGTTGGCCTTCTACGACCGCATCGCCGGTTGGGTGGCGCCCGGCGGCACCGTCCTGATCGTCGGCCACCTGCACACCTCGGAAGCCACCGAGCAGGGGCACGGGCACGGACACGGACATGGGCACCACCCGCCCGACGAGGCTTCGGTCACCCTCGCGGACATCACCGCCGGTCTGGACGACACCACCTGGGAGATCGTCACCGCTGAGGAGCACCGCCGCACGATGCCGGGCCGGGAGGCCCCGCTGCACGACGTGGTCGTCCGCGCCACCCGACGCCCCTGAGCACAGCGTCGGCTCGCTGATCGAGGAGGCCGGACACAGCACGCCGGGCCGGTGATGATCACCGGCCCGGCGTGCGGGTTACGTCGTACGTCAGCTCTTGAAGGCGTCCTTGATCTTCTCGCCCGCCTGCTTGAGCTTGGCGGTGGACTGGTCAGCGCGACCCTCCGCCTCCAGCTGCTCGTTGTCGGTGGCCCGACCGGCGCCTTCCTTCAGCTTGCCGGTCGCGTCCTCGGTGGCGTTGTTGATCTTGTCGTCGAATCCCATTGCCAACCTCCATTGCAAGCGTCGCTACGACAACAGAGGTACCCCCGTCGTCACCGGCCCAACCATTACCGTCGTCACAGATCGGCAGCGGCCGAACGAAAGCGACGCAGCCGCAGGCTGTTGGCCACCACGAAGACCGAGGACAGCGCCATGGTGGCGCCGGCGATCATCGGGTTGAGCAGCCCGGCGGCGGCCAACGGCAGGGCCGCCACGTTGTAGCCGAACGCCCAGAACAGGTTGCCCCGGATGATGCCGAGCGTGCGTCGGGACAACCGGATGGCGTCCACCGCCGCGTCCAGGTCGCCCCGGACGAGGGTGAGGTCGGCCGCCTCGATCGCCACGTCGGCGCCGGTGCCCATGGCCAGCCCCAGGTCAGCCTGGGCCAGCGCCGGGGCGTCGTTGACCCCGTCACCGACCATCGCCACCGACCGCCCCTCGGCCTGGAGCCGCTTGATCACGTCGACCTTCCCGGCCGGCAGCACCTCGGCGATCACCTCGTCAACGCCCACCTCGGCGGCGACCGCGCGAGCCACTGTGGTGTTGTCCCCGGTCAGCAGGACCGGGGTCAGCCCCAGCCCGCGCAGCCGAGCCACCGCCGCCCGGCTGGTCGGCCGGACCACGTCGGCGACCGTGAGCACGCCCCGGGCCCGTCCGTCCCAGCCGGCGACGATCGCCGTACGGCCCGCGTCCTCCGCGTCGCGCACGGCCCACTCGACCTCCGGCGGTACGTCGATCTCGCGCTCGCGCAGCAGCCGGACCCGGCCGACCAGCACGGCCCGGCCGTCGACAGTGCCGGTCACCCCAAGCCCTTCGAGGTTGCCGAAGGCGGTCACCGGGGGCAGGGCGCCCGCCTCGGTGGCAGCCGCCGCGACCGCACGGGCGATCGGGTGCTCGGAGGCGGCCTCCACCGCCCCGGCGAGCCGGAGCAGCTCGGCCCGGTCCACACCGCTCGCCGGCACCGCGTCGACCAGTGTCATCCGGCCGGTCGTCACGGTGCCGGTCTTGTCGAGGACGACCGTGTCCACCCGGCGGGTCGACTCCAGCACCTCCGGGCCCTTGATCAGCACGCCGAGCTGGGCGCCCCGACCGGTGCCGACCAGCAGCGCCGTCGGGGTGGCCAGGCCGAGCGCGCACGGACAGGCGATGATCAGCACGGCCACGGCGGCGGTGAACGCGGCGGTCGGACCGGCCCCGGTGCCGAGCCACCAGCCCAGCGTCCCGATGGCGAGGGTGATGACGATCGGCACGAAGACCCCGGAGATCCGGTCCGCCAGCCGCTGCACGGCCGCCTTGCCGCTCTGCGCCTGCTCCACCAGGTCGGCCATCCGGGAGAGCTGGGTGTCCGCGCCGACCCGGGTGGCGGTGACGATCAGCCGCCCGCCCGCGTTGATCGTGGCGCCGACCACGCCGTCACCAGGGGCGACCTCGACCGGCACCGACTCACCGGTGAGCATGCTGGCGTCGACCGCGGAGGTGCCCTCGTCGACCACTCCGTCGGTGGCGATCTTCTCCCCGGGGCGGACCACGAACCGGTCACCGACGGCGAGCCGGTCCACGGGGATCAGGGTCTCCACGCCGTCACGCAGCACCGTCACGTCCTTGGCGCCGAGGTCGAGCAGGGCGCGCAGGGCCGCGCCGGCAGTCCGCTTGGACCGGGCCTCGAAGTAGCGACCGGCCAGGATGAACACTGTGACCCCGGCGGCCGCCTCCAGGTAGATGTTGCCGGCGCCGTCGGTCCGGGTGATGTCGAAGCGGAACGGGTGCGTCATGCCGGGCATCCCCGCGTCACCGAGGAAGAGTGCCCAGAGCGACCAGCCGAACGCGGCCAGGGTGCCGAGCGACACCAGAGTGTCCATGGTGGCCGCGCCGTGCCGCAGGTTGGTCCAGGCGGCCCGGTGGAACGGCAGCCCACCCCACACCACCACCGGAGCGGCCAGGGTCAGCGACAACCATTGCCAGTAGTCGAACTGCCAGGCCGGGACCATGGCCAGCAGGACCACCGGCACGCTCAGGGCCACCGACACCCAGAGCCGGGTACGCGGTCCCCGCAACGGGTCCACCGGGGGTTCCGCGCTGGGCGGGGCCGGCAGCGCCGCGGTGTAACCGGTCTTCTGCACGGTCCCGATCAGGTCGTCCGGTGTGACGCCGTCGGCGTACCGGACGGTCGCCTTCTCGGTGGCGTAGTTGACGGTGGCGCTCACCCCGTCCATCCGGTTGAGCTTCTTCTCGATCCTGGCGGCGCACGCGGCGCAGGTCATCCCGCTGATCGCCAGTTCGATCCGGTTCGGTGCCTCGGGCAGCGGTCTGCTGGTGGTGGTCATCGTCTGGTCCCGTCAGTTGTGTCCGTGCCCGGGGGTGCCGTGGTCGGCCCCGCCGGTCGGCGCGGGTCCGCTCGGGGTGGGGGCGACTCCGGTCGGGGTGGGGGCGACTCCGGTCGGGGTGGGGGCGACTCCGGTCGGGGTGGGGGCGGCGACCACTGTGAACTCGGCGGTGTGCACCCGCCCGCCGTGCTGGAAGTCGAGGTAGAGCCGGTAGCTGCCGGCCGAGGGCACCTCGGCGAGGAAGGTGACGGCCGGACCGGGCCGGGTGCGCCCATCGCCGGGCGTTCCGTCCGGGTGCACGTGCAGGTACGCCAGATCACCCCGCCGTAGTGCCACCAGATGCCCGTACGCGCCCAGGTAGGGCTCCAGGTCGGTGACCGGCTGCCCGTCCCGGCTGACGGTCAGGGTCAGCGACGACGTGCGGCCGGGCTGCGGCGCACCGGTCAACGTGACCGTGTAGCCGTCGACGGTGGTGCTGGTCGCCGGGGCGGGCAAGGGCCGTTCGGTCAACTCGCCGGGGACGGTCACGTCCACGCCGAGGGTCAGCGGCTCACCCCCGGTCGGGGTGAAGTCGGCGAACGCCCGCCACTGCCCGGGGCCGGCCAGCGGGGTGTCGACCCGCCAGATGCCGTCCGGGGCCAGCTCGGGGTGCACGTGGCGGAAGCCGGAGAGGTCCCGCCGGGCGACGATCAGGTGCATCTGCTTGTCGTGCGCCACGTCGTACCGCGTGACCGGTTGACCGTCCGGACCGGCGATCCGGAAGGCGAACTCGTCGGCCTGGGCGTCGACCGGTTCGAGGGTGTAGCCCCGGTCGGAGACGAGCAGGCCGCCGGGGAGCCGGTCGGCCGTCTCGTCGTGCTCGCCCGTCGCATGGGCGGCGTCGCCGTCGTGCCGGCCCTCGACCACCGGGGCGCGGTCGACCACCCGGCCGATCCCGTACGTCGTGCCGAAGACCGCCGCGAGGCCCACGGCGAACCCGGCCAGTCTCGTCACGGTGCGCATGCCCGCCCTCCGATCACGCGTCGACGAGGTCGTAGCCGGCCTCGTCGACGGCAGCCCGGACAACTCCCAGGTCCAGTGGCTGGTCGCTGCTGACGGTGACCCGGCCGGCCGCGAGGTCGACCTGGACGTCCTGCACGCCCGGGATCGCGCCGACCTCGGCGCTCACCGCGCTGACGCAGTGCCCACAGGTCATGCCCTGCACCTGGTACGTCGTGTTGACCATTGGATCGTCTCCTTCTCGGTACCGGTACCCGGTGGGGGTATCCCACCCGAAGACGACCGTACCATACCCCCCAGGGGTACGCTATCCTGGTTCACATGACCGCACCCACCCCGATCCGCGGGTACACCGCCAGCAAGGACCAGCTGCTCACGCGGCTCCGCCGCGTCGAGGGGCAGGTCCGCGGCATCGAGAAGATGGTCGACGACGACCGCTACTGCATCGACGTGCTCACCCAGATCTCCGCCATCCAGGCCGCACTCGACAAGGTGGCCCTCGGGCTGCTCGACGGGCACGCCCGGCACTGCATGCACGAGGGCGCCGCCGAGGGTCGGGCCGACGAGATGGCCACCGAGATGATGGCGGCGGTCGGCCGGCTCATGAAGCGCGGCTGAGCGCGCTCAGTCTGGCGCGGGGTCGAGACGGACCCGGCGCAGCAACTGCGCGTTGAGCGCCACCACGATGGTGGACGCCGACATCAGCACCGCGGCCACCGCCGGGCTCAACGCCACACCGGCCCAGGCCAGCACCCCGGCGGCCAGCGGCAGCGCCACCACGTTGTAGCCAGCCGCCCAGGCCAGGTTCTGCCGCATCTTCCGGTACGACGCCCGGGACAGCCGGACCACGGCCCCCACCCCGCGCGGGTCCGAGGATGCCAGCACCACCCCGGCGGACTCGATGGCCACATCGGTGCCCGCGCCGATCGCGATGCCCACGTCCGCCCGGGCCAGCGCCGGCGCGTCGTTCACCCCGTCACCGACCATCGCCACGACCAACCCCCGCCGCTGGAGCTCGGCCACCCGGTCGTCCTTCTCCGCCGGCAGCACCTCGGCGAAGACCTCGTCGACGCCAGGTCGGAAGCCGAGGTCGGCGGCGACCGCCTCGGCGACCGACCGGGCATCACCGGTGATCATGGCGATGGTGCGGACACCCTCGGCACGCAACTCGTCGACGGCGCGCCGGGCCTCCGGACGCACCTCGTCGGTCAACGCGAACGCCCCGAGCACGGCGTCCGGCAGCCGCACCAGGTGCAACACTGCGGCACCCCGCGCCGACCACCGCCCGGTCGCGGCCTCCAGCTCCGCCGGGAGCGGAAGGCCCAGCTCCCGCAGCAGCGCCGGCCCGCCCACCGCGTACTCCCTACCGTCGATTGTCGCTTTCACACCGCGGCCCGGCAGCGACCGGAACCCGGCAGCCCGGGCCGGACCGGCGCGCCCGGCCGCCGCCACGATCGCCCGGGCCAACGGATGTTCGCTGTCCGACTCGACACCGGCCGCGAGCCGCAGCACCTCGTCCCGCTCGACGCCGGACGCCGTCACCAGGTCGGTCACCCCGTGCTCGCCCCGGGTCAGCGTGCCGGTCTTGTCGAAGAGCACCGCGCCGACGGTCCGCATCCGCTCGAGGGCCAACCGGTCCTTGACCAGGATCCCGGACCGTGCGGCGAGCGCGGTGGAGAGCGCGACGACCAGCGGGATGGCGAGACCCAGCGCATGCGGGCAGGCGATCACCAGGACCGTGACCGCACGGACCACCGCCTCGTCCGGCTGACCGAGCGCGGTCCAGACCAGCACGGTCAGCACGGCAGTGCCGGTGGCCAGGTAGAACAGCGCGGCGGCGAACCGGTCGGCCAACAGTTGGGCCCGGCCACCGGAAGCCTGGGCCTGCGCGACCATCCGCTGGATGCCGGCGAGGGCGGTCTGCTCACCCAACGCCTCGACGCGCACCCGGATCGCCGAGTCGGTGGCGACGGTGCCGGCCACCACCCGGTCACCCGTCGACCGGGCGACCGGGCGCGACTCCCCGGTGATCATCGACTCGTCCAGCTCGGCGCCGCCCTCGACGACCCGGCCGTCCGCCGGCACCCGACCCCCCGGCCGGACCAGCACCACGTCGCCGATCCGCAGACCGGTCACCGGCACCGCCTCGACCCGCCCGTCCGCCGCCACCCGTTCGGCCTTGTCCGGCAACAGCGCGGCCAGCGCCGCCAGTGCTCCCCTGGCCTGCCCGATGGCCTTCATCTCCTGCCAGTGCCCGAGCAGCATGATGGTGACCAGCGCGGCCAACTCCCACCAGAAGTCCAGGTCGAAGGCGCCGACGCTGGTCGCCAGGGACGCGGCGTACGCGACGGTGATCGCCATCGCGATCAGCAGCATCATCCCGGGCGCCCGGTCCCGCACCTCCCGAACCGCACCGACCAGGAACGGCCACCCACCCCACCAGAACACCACCGAGCCGAGCACCGGCCCCACCCAGGCCTGACCGGCAACGCCGCCGTCCCCGGCCAGGCCCAGCTGATCCGACACGAGACGACTCGTCAGCACCACCGGGATGGTCAACACCAGGCAGACCCAGAACCGGCGACGGAACATCGCCGGATCGTGCCCGGCGTGCTTGTCGTGCCCGGCGTGCTTGTCATGCCCGGCGTGCTTGTCGTGCGGCATGGGTTCGGCGCGTCGCGATCGGTCTGGATCGGGCGGTGACGAAGCGGGCATGGCTCCAACATGCCGTCCCGGAGACCGCCGCGCGAGTGGTTCGGCCGCCCGACACTCCGCCACGACCTGCAACCCCCGGGTGGGCTGGCTAGCATCTCCCACGATGGCCCTCCGAATGCCGCTGCACAGTCGGGCACCGGTGCCGCTACGTCGTGGCGTCGCCCCCGGCCGACCGGGCCGAGCACTGACCGTCCGTGATCAAGCGGTCGTCAGGCAGCGATCCGCCCCGCCGTCCGCCGCGTTTCCACCGCAACGGTGAACCGCCCGGCCCGCTGACCCGTATCCCGCACCGGACCGTTGGGAGTCTCGCTTTGGGTTCCGGCCACACTCACCCCGCTCCGTCCGCCCCACCACGGGTGCGACGGATCCTCGTCGTGACGGTGGTACCCCTCTTCGTCGCCACAGTGCTGGCCGCGGCGCTGCTCTGGCCGCGCGGCGGGTCACCGCAGACCGACGGTGGTGCGGACGTGCCGCGCCACTCCGGCACTGTCACCCGGGTGGTGAGCGAGCCGTGCCCGTCGGTGCCGTCGGTTCCCGAGGGCACACCGAGGGTCGGCGACGGGCGGTGCGGCACTGTCGACGTCCGGGTGGACGACGGGCCGACCGCCGGCCAGCAGGTACGGACTCCGGTGCCCGACGGACCCGGCGCACCCCGGGTCGAGGTCGGCGACGAGGTCATCCTGGTCGAGCTGGCCGACCCGACCGATCCCACCACCAGCAACTGGAACATCGCCGAGCACCAACGCGGCACCCCGATGGTGTGGCTGGCGGTGATCTTCGCGGCCGCGATCGTCGCGTTCGGTCGGTGGCGAGGTCTGGCGGCGCTCGCCGGGCTGGCCGCCAGCTTCGCCATCCTGCTCACCTTCGTGCTGCCGGGCATCAGCGCCGGCAGGTCACCGCTGCTGGTGGCGGTGGTCGGCGCGGCCCTGATCATGTTCGTGGTGCTCTATCTGACCCACGGGGTCACCGCACAGACCTCGGTCGCGGTGCTCGGCACCCTGGGCAGCCTGGTGCTGACCGGCGTGCTCGCCACCGTCGCCACGGCCGCGACCCACCTCACCGGCTTCGGCAGCGAGGACGCCACCACCCTGTCGATGTTCCAGGGCGACGTGGACCTGCACGGTCTGCTGCTCGCCGGGATCATCATCGGATCGCTCGGGGTGCTCGACGACGTGACGGTCACCCAGGCGGCCACCGTCACCGAACTGGCGAACGCCAACCCGGGGCTGACCCGGTTGCAGCTGTACCGGGCGGCCACCCGGGTCGGCCGCGCGCACATCGCCTCCACTGTCAACACCATCGTGCTGGCGTACGCGGGCGCGTCACTGCCCCTGCTGCTCCTGCTCACCGCCGACTCGCGGCCGATCGGGCAGATCCTCACCAGTGAGTTCCTCGCGCAGGAGATCGTCCGCAGCGCGGTCGCCACCCTCGGTCTGATCGCCGCCGTGCCGCTGACCACCGGGCTGGCCGCAGTGGTGACCGCCGCCGGGCGCACCGCTGCCACGGCGTCCACCGACGCTCCCGCGCCCCGGCCGCAGCCGGACCGCAGCGAGGCACTGGCCGCACTCAGCTCACCGCGAACGACCGGCTCCGACGAGCCGGACCGGACGCGGACCGCACCCCCATCCCAGGCCACCGACCGGTGGCCGAAGTCGAACAGGAGCACGGATACGGCATGGTGACACTCCTCAGCGTGACCAGATCGGGCATCCACCCTGAGAACCGCGTCACTGGTCACTCAACGCTATGGCGAAATGACGCTTTTGGTCGGCAGCCAGGCGTAGCTCACCCGGCCGACTCTCGGGTAACCTCGCTGCCGGTTACCGATGAAGGCGCGAAGCGGCGCCTGCGGTGCCACCGCCCAATCGCCAACCGGCGAGCCGGGGACCCAGGTACCTGGGGTGAATCCGCATCAGCGGTAGGGGCCACTTCCGCCCCGAACCCGTCAGCTAACCCGGTCGGCGGTCGACGGAAGGGAACATTGTGACGGCACCCCTACGCCGCTGGATGACACCCGTGGTGGCCGTGATCGCCGCACTGACCGTGCTCGCCGGGCCGCTCCCAGCGCACGCCGCCCCGACGACCCCCACACCGTCCGGGCACGAGGAGGACGGCGAGCCCAAGCTGCTCAACGACGTCATCGAGCAGGCCAACCGCGACTACTCCGCCGCGAAGTCCAAGCTGGACAAATCCAAGAAGCGGCAGGACGAGTTGGCAGCGGAGGTCAACCGGGCCAAGGCCGACCTGGACGCGTTGGCCCCGCAGGTCGGGCAGATCGCCGCCCAGGCGTACCGGACCGGCCGGATCGGCGCGGTCGCGATGCTGCTGGAGAGCGACGCGCCCGACTCGTTCGTCCAACGCGCCGGGATGCTCGACGAGATGAACATGGTCAACGAGAAGAAGCTCTCCGAGGTCAACGAGGTGAAGGCCCGCGCCGAGCAGGCCAAGCTGGCCCTCGACACCGAGGTCCGCGAGCAGCAGAAGCAGACCGCCCTGATGGCCAAGCGCAAGAGCGAGGCCGACAAGGCGCTCTCCCTCGTCGGCGGCAAGGGTTTCACCGGCGGCCTGGTGGATGCCACCTCCAAGGTCGCGAAGATCGGCCCGGGTCGCACGGCCGACGGTGACTGGAAGCCCCAGTCGTGCAGCGAGAACGACCCCACCACGTCCGGCTGCATCACGCCGCGCACGCTGCACGCGTACAAGGAGGTCAAGGCGGCCGGCTTCAACCGGTTCGTCGGCTGCTACCGCCCCGGCGGGCCGTGGGAGCACCCGAAGGGCCGCGCCTGCGACTGGTCGCTACAGAAGAGCGGGTTCTCCCCGTGGCACAACAACGACACCCGGACGTACGGCAACAACGTCGCCGCATTCCTCATCCGTAACGCCGACCGGCTCGGCATCTACTACGTGATCTGGAACCGGCAGATCTGGTTCCCGGCCACCGGCTGGAGTTCGTACAGCGGGCCGTCGAACCACACCGACCACGTCCACATGTCGCTGCTCTGACCCGCACGATCCCCGTCGAGGGCCGTTCCGCGTGACGCGGAGCGGCCCTCGTCGCGTCAGACTGCGGCAGCCGCGGCCGGGTCGGTCGACTCGGGCGATCCGGCCGGGGTCTCCAACGTCGCGAGGTCGGCCGGTACGGCGGCCACCGGGCGCACCGCTCCGGCGGCCAGCCGGTAGGACACCCCCACCACCGCGCACCGCCCCCGCGCCACCGAGTCGGCCAGCACGGGCGACTGCCCGAGCAACGTCTCGACGGTCTGGGCGATGTGGATGTCGACGATGCCGTCGATGTCGTCCACGCCCTCGGACGCGGCTCGGCGCAGGCTGGGCAGCACGGCGTCGACCACCGCGCGCAGATGGCCACTCGGCGCGGTACCGGTCGCGGCGGACTCCCGGGCGGCCTGCACCGCACCGCACGAGTCGTGGCCGAGCACCACCACCAGCGGGGTACCGAGGACGGTCACCGCGTATTCGACGCTGCCGAGCACCTCGGGGCCGGCGGTGTGCCCGGCGGTGCGAACCACGAACAGGTCGCCCAGGCCCCGGTCAAAGATGATCTCGGCGGCCAGTCGCGAGTCGGAGCAGCCGACGATCACCGCGAACGGGTGTTGCCCGTCGGCGACGGCAGCCCGGTGCCCGGCGTCCTGGTTCGGGTGGCGGGGAGCGCCGTCGACGAAGCGCCGGTTGCCGGCGAGCAGCTCGGCGTACGCCCGGGTCGGCTCGCTGAGCGAGGTGGCCAGGTCGGTGGTCCGCTGCGGACCCGGCTGAATGCCGGAGCTCCCGGTATGACTCATCCCGCACCTCGTCTCGACGCATCTGACCTGGTCAAGCCGGTTTTCCGCCGACCGGGCGGCGGGCGCTGGCTCGTGCTCCACCGTCACACGCACCGTAAGATGCGTCAAGGTATGCGTGATTTAGATTTCATACGTTGACTCAGGCCACCCCCTGGGCAATCTTCCCGGGGCAGGGCGGACCAGACTCTCGCAAAGGCAGGCGGACATCCGGAAAGGCGGTCACACGATGGCGAGCACGGTGACGGACGACACCGGCGGCGGGCGGAACTGGACGTTCCTCACCAATCACGGGCACGTCCTGCTGGCCATCGGCCGCGACCCGACCGCCCGGCTGCGTGACGTGGCCGCCGAGGTCGGGGTGACCGAACGGGCTGCGCAGGCGATCGTCGCCGACCTGGAGGCGGGCGGTTACCTGCACCGCACCCGGGTCGGACGACGCAACGAGTACACCCTCAACCCGGCCGGCCGGTTCCGGCACCCCGCCGAGGCCGACCGGCAGGTCGGCGACCTGCTCGCGCTGTTCGCCGACGCTTCCACCGCGAAGACAGAGCCCCAGGCCTGACCCTGGTCACCGGGGGGGCCGCTGACCGACGGTCACGGCGGTAACCTTTGCGGGTGCGCGAATGCCCGCCGTTGAGCGCGACCCCGTCCCGCCGTGCCCTTCGCGGCGTCCTCAGTGGAACGCTGGCGGTCCTGCTCGGCGCCGGCCTGGTGGCACCCTCCCCCGCGAGCGCCGCGCCGCCCCTCTGCGGTCCCACCGGCACCGACAGCCTGACCCAGATGCCGTGGGCGCTCCGCCGGCTGGAGCCGTCCTCGGCGTGGCCGCTGTCCCGGGGTGCCGGGGTCACGGTGGCCGTGATCGACTCCGGAGTCTCCGCCGCCCACCCGCTCCTCAAGGGGCAGGTGCTCGAGGGTCGCGACTTCAACGGCCTGCCGGCCCGGCAGGGCCAGTGCGACGAGGCCGGGCACGGCACGCTGATCGCCGGCATCATCGCGGGCCGGGAGGGCACTGCCGTCCCCTTCAGCGGCATCGCCCCGGCCGCCCGCATCCTGCCGATCCGGGTTCTGCCGCAACTCGGCGCGGTCAACAACCCGCAGCTCCCCGCGCAGATCGCCGCGGCCATCGACTGGGCGGTCGCGCAGGGCGCTGACGTGATCAACCTGTCCCTGACCACAATTCCCCGCCCCGAACTGACGGAGGCCGTCGAGCGCGCGCTGGCCAAAGGGGTGGTGCTGGTCGCCGCCGCGGGCAACCGGTCGGAAGATTCGCAGAACCTGCCGGGTTACCCGGCCGCGTACCCCGGGGTGATCGCGGTCGGCGGGGTGGACGAGCAGGGCGGCCACGTCGGCACCTCGATCAGCGGCGACTACGTCGACATCGCCGCACCCGGGATGAACATCGTCGGGCCGGCGCCCGGAAACAACGGCTACCGCACCGTGCCGGAGGGTGGCACCAGCTACGCCGCCGCGTACGTGTCAGGAGTGGCCGCGCTGGTCCGGGCCGCCTACCCCAGTCTCGACCCGCAGCAGGTAGCGGATCGGCTGGAACGCACCGCGGACAACCCACCCGAGGGCCAGAACGCCGACATCGGCCACGGGACGGTCAACCCGTACCGGGCGGTGTCGAGCCTGCTCGGCACCCGGGCGAACCCGCCGGCCGGCGCGCTCCCGGCGCCCGCCGTGCGAGAGGACCCGCTGAGCTGGCAGCGCCCCACCGCGATCTGGGCGGCGGTCATCGGCGCGCTGCTCGCCGGGCTGCTGCTGGTCGCGCGACCGATCATGGCCCTTGGCCGCCGACGCGACTGGCGCCCCGGCCGACGCACCGACGCCCCAACTGGCGGCTGAGCGGCGCACCGCAGCCCGGTGCCGACGCCTACGCCCGCCAACGCCAGACACAGAGCGGCTCCGGGCCGGGCGAACCGGACCGGAGCCGCCAGTGCGAATGCCTCAGCTCCACACCTTGGAGTTGCTCATCTCCGTGGTGAGGTAGTTTTCGCGGGCGATGCCCACGGCACCGCCGATCTCGTTCAGGATCCGGTTGATGTCCCGGACCGCCGCGTCCCACTTCGCCTGGTGCTGCTCGTAGGCGACCCGGTCCTCGCCGTCCCAGTGCAGCTTGGTCAGCATCGACCGCAGCGTGTCAAGCTTTTCCTCGAGGGTCTTCGAGATGGCCTGCATCTGCTGGTTGCTGCTCTCGAGGACCGCATAGTCAACTTTGATCGTCACGTTTTCCTCCTCTGCCGGCTACGGATCACGGGTTGAGAGCAGAGTGGAACTTGTCCAGCATCTGCTGCTGCTCTTCGTCGTTGACCTGGTGCGTCGTACCCGACTTGTCGAGCAGGTCAGCGATGCTGTCCATCGCCGTCAGCAGTTTGACGGTGTCCTCGTTCCAGCGCGTCATCAGCGACTGGAAGCCCGTGGACGCCTGACCCTTCCACGCGATGGCCAGGTCGTCGACCACGTTCCACAGCTTCTTCAGCTCGCCGTCGACCTCGCTGCGCGTGGACCGCACGTCACTCGCGGCGGTATGCAGAGTCGCAGCTTCGACCTCGAACGCCATGCTTCACACCCTTCCGTCTGTTGTGGTGGCGGCTTCGCCGCATCCTCCCCCGCGGCAAGGCAGCAACACCCCACCGACGGACACTCCTGTGAAGACCGTAGCGGAACGTGTCCAGCCCTCGCAGCCCTGACCCGTGACGTTCGATGGATGGTGGTGAATCGGGCCGGAACGGCCCACCACCCCCTACCGAACGACCGACCGCGCTCAGGTTGGCTCGGACCAGGCGGTCTGGATCAGCTGCTGGCCATCACGACGGCGAACCAGGGTGCCCCGGCCGGGCGGTTGCGGGCTCGGCCGCAACGTGCCGAAGACCGCGCCCTCCTCCCGGTTGCCGGACATCAGCAGGCCCGGCGAGTCCAACTCGCGAAGCCGTTGCAGCACCGGCTCGTAGAGCGCCCTGGACACACCACCGACCCGGCGCGTGACGATCAGGTGCAGACCGATGTCGCGGGCCTGCGGCAACAGCTCGTGCAGGGCGCTCAGCGGGTTGCTGCCGCCCGAGGCAACCAGGTCGTAGTCGTCCACCAGGATGTAGAGGTCCGGACCCTTCCACCAGCTCCGATCACGCAGCTGGGCGGTCGTCACGTCCGGGCCGGGCAGTCGGTTGGACAGCGCGCTGCGGATCGACCCGAGCCCCTGGGCGAACGCCTGGTTCGACGGGGCGTAGTCGAGCAGGTGGTCACCCTCCACCGCCCCAAGCAGGCCACGCCGGTAGTCGGCGATCACCAGCCGGGCCTGCGCCGGCGTGTACCGCTCGGTGATCCCCCGGGCGATCAGGCGCAGCAGGTTGGTCTTGCCGCACTCCGCGTCGCCGAAGACCGTCAGGTGCGGCTCGTTGGCCAGGTCCAGGTAGACCGGCGCGAGTGCCGACTCGTTGACGCCGATCGGGAGACCGGGTGCCGACCGGTCGATGATCCGGGCCAGCTCCGCCACCGGCAGCCGGCGCGGCAGCAACCGCACCTTCGGCGCCGGGCGACCCGGCCAGTTCGCCGCCACGTGCCCGGCAAGGGACAGCGAGGCCTCGCTCAGGTCGTCGATGTCGCGACGGCCGTCGATCCGCGAGATGGCGGTGAGGAAGTGCAGCTTGTCCCGGGTCAGGCCACGACCGGGGGACTTCTCCGGCACGTTGTTCGCCGCCCGACGGTCGATCTCGGACTCCGACGCGTCGCCGAGGCGCAGCTCCAACTTGGTGCCGAGCAGATCCCGCATGTTGATCCGGATCTCCGCCCACCGCACGGCGGTGAGCACCACGTGCACACCGAAGCCGAGGCCTCGGTTGGCCAACGTGGTGATGGTCTGCTCCAACTCCTCGTACTCCTGGCGCAGGGTGTTCCACCCGTCCACCACCAGGAACACGTCGCCGAACGGGTCGTCGGCGAACTCGCCGGCGGCACGGCGACGGCGGTAACTCGCCACCGAGTCGATGCCGTGCTGGGCGAAACGAGCCTCCCGCTCGTCCAGAACGGCGACCACCTCGGCCACCGTCCGACGGACCGCCTCGACGTCGCGCCGACCCGCCACCCCGGCCAGGTGCGGCAACCGCTCCATGCTGCGCAGCGCGCCCCCGCCGAAGTCCAGGCAGAAGAACTGCACCTCCCGGGGCGTGTGCGTGAGCGCCAACGAGGCCAGCAACGTACGCAGCATCGTGCTCTTGCCACTCATCGACCGACCGACGATGACCACGTTGCCGCCGGCCCCCGCCAGCTCGACCATCATCGGGTCCCGACGCTGCTCGTAGGGGCGGTCCACCACGCCGACCGGCACGGTCAGTCGCCCACGCCCAGGCCAGGAGGCGGTACACAACCCGTAGGTCGGGTCCACCGCCAGCGGACCGAGCAGCTCACCCAGGCCCGGCGGATCGGCCAGCGGCGGCAACCACACCTGGTGGGCGGGGCGGCCCCGACCCTTGAGCTGGTCGATCAGCACGTCGAGCATCGCCACGGCCTTGCCGTCGGCCGGCTGCTCCGGCTCCGGGGCGGTGGCCACCGGCATCTGCGGGACCTGCACCGGAACGAAGTCGAGACCGTACGGCACGATCCGGCGCTGCACCAGCGCCTGCGAGGCGGAGGCCTGCTGCCCCGGCGCCCGGTACGCCCCCGACACGTACGCGGCCCGGAACCGCAGCATGGTGCTGGTGTCCGTCTTCAGGTAGCCGTGGCCCGGCGCGTTCGGCAGCTCGTACGCGTCCGGTACGCCGAGCACGATCCGGCTCTCCACCGCGGAGAACGTGCGCAGACCGATCCGGTACGACAGGTGCGTGTCGAGGCCCCGCAGCTTGCCCTCTTCGAGGCGCTGGCTGGCCAGCAGCAGGTGCACGCCGAGGGACCGACCCAACCGGCCGATCATCACGAACAGGTCGATGAAGTCCGGTTTGGCGGCGAGCAGTTCGCTGAACTCGTCACAGATGATCAACAAGCTGGGCATCGGCGCCAGCGGCTCACCGGCCGAGCGCGCCTTCTCGTACTCGAAGCGGGAGACGTAGTTGCCGGCCGCCCGCAGCAGCTCCTGCCGGCGCACCATCTCGCCGGCGAGCGCGTCGCGCATCCGGTCGACCAACGGCAGCTCGTCGGCCAGGTTGGTGATCACCGCGCTGGTGTGCGGCAGCGCCTCCAGCGAGGCGAAGGTCGCGCCGCCCTTGAAGTCGACCAGGACGAAGTTCAGTTCCTCCGACGAGTGGGTCACCGCCAACGCGGCAACCACCGTACGCAGCAGCTCGCTCTTGCCGGAGCCGGTCGCACCGATCACCAGACCGTGCGGGCCCATGCCCTCGTGCGCCGACTCCTTGAAGTCGAGCTCGACCACGTTGCCGTCCGGGCCGACGCCGAGCGGGATGCGCAGCCGGTCGCGGTGCCCACGCGGGCGCCAGGTGTTCTGCACGTCCACCGCCGCGGCGTCACCGACGCCGAGCAGGTCCGGTAGCTCCGTGCTGCGGGCCAGCGGCTCGTCGCCGCCGGTCTGCTGCTGAGAGAGCCGGAAGGGGGCGATCTGTCGGGCCAGCCCTTCGGCGGCCTCGGCGCTGAGCCGGTCGGGCCGACCCAGCGTCGACGACGAACTGCCCCGGACCAGGTCGAGTGAGCTTCCGTCATTCACGTCGAGGCAGAGCAGCCAGCGGCCGGCGTCGCGCGGCACCGTCCCGGAGAGGTCGATCACTGTGGCGCCGAGCAGCCCCGGGCCAACCAGCTGGCAGGTCGGCGAGATCTCCCCGCCGTCGATCACCACGACCAGGTGCGGGGCGGTGGTCAGCGGCTTGGCCTCCGGCGCGAACCGGGGCCGCCCGCCCAACTCGGTGGCGAGCGAAGCCTCGGCCTCGGCCAGGCTGGCGAAGACCAGCCGGCGCGCGCCGGCCGCGTCCGTACGACCGCTGTGGTGGGCGTGTGGCAGCCACTTCACCCAGCCCCAGGACGACTGCCGGTCGGGTGCGGCGACCACCGCGATCACCAGGTCGTCCGGTGCGTGGAAGGTGGCCAGCTGCCCCAGCGCCGCCCGGGTCAGGTCGAGCACCGGTTCGCGGTCACCGCGCAGCACCACCCGGCTGAACGCGCGCACCGACAGCGCCGTGGGCAGGTCGGGCACCGTGGAGTGTGCCCGGACGAACCGGCGAAGCGCGATGGCGCTCATCGGCTCCAGGTCCTCCACCGGCTTCGTCTCCGGTGGGACGATCTCCACGGCGAGCCGCTGCGGGCCGAGGGCGATCCGGGTCTCGCCGAAGTCGTCCTCGGTGATCCGTCGCTCCCAGAGTCGCCGGGAGGCGGCGATCGACCAGAGCGCGTCGGGCTCCGGGTGCCGCCAGGCCATCGCGGCCCGCTGCTGCTCGGCGGCACGCCGGGTGCGCTTGCGCATCTGCGCCAGGTAGCGCATGTAGTCACGGCGATCGGCGTTCAGCTCGGCCTTGTCCTTGCCACCGCTGTTGGCCAGCGAGCCGATCGCCATGCCGAGCATCGAGACACCGAACAGACCACCGGCGACGTAGGTCATCATGCCGCCGCCCTTGCCGGCGTAGAGGAACGCCATGGCACCGACCCCGCAGAACATCGGCAGGATCATGAGCAGTTGCCCCATCCCGCGGGGCGTCGGCTCGGGCAGCTCGGGAGGCGACTCCAGCAGCACCTCGCCGCGCGGTAAGGCCGGCCCCGGCTGACGCGGGAGCCGGCGGAACACCACCGTGCTCACGGCTGTCTCCTCCCCAGAAGCGGCCCTGATGACGTGCGGCCGCGGAACACCGCCCGCGGGTGGGCATCGTACGTGCCGTCATCGTAGGTAATCTGCCGTGTGCGCGGTGGACCCGGACCGCAGCATTCCCGCCAGCCGATCACAGACGCACACCTGGAGGCCACTGTGGCGACGAAGACGGCGACCGGTGGTCTCAGCCGGATCACCATCGTGGCTCCGCGTACCCGGATGGATCTGGCGCTGCCGTCGGATGTGCCGTTGGCCGACCTGCTCCCCACCCTTCTGCGCTACGCCGGTGAGGACATGGCCGACGAGGGTGCTCGGCACGGCGGCTGGGCACTGTCCCGGTTGGGCGGTGCGCCCCTCGACGGTGGTCGTACCGCGGCGCAGCTCAGCGTCCGGGACGGTGAGGTGCTCTACTTCAACCCCCGGTCCGACGCCGCGCCGGAGATCGTCTTCGACGACGTGGTGGACGCGGTCGCCACCGCGACCAACCAGCGCCCCGGCGCCTGGCAGGTCGGCGCGACCCGCTCCTTCGCTGTGGCCTTCGCGGCGGCGGCGTTCGGCGCCGGTGCGCTGGCCGCCCTCTTCGCCGGTCCGCCGCACCTGCCCGGCGCGCTGGCCGCGCTGCTGGTCGCGGTGGCGCTGCTGGTGGGCGCGGCGGTGCTCTCCAGGGCCGCCGGTGACAGCGGCATCGGCGCGGTGCTGGCCCTGGTCGGCCTGGTGCACGCGGCCACCGGCGGCCTGCTGTTGCTCGCCGGCGATCGATCGCTGACCGACCTGGCCAGTCCGCATGTCCTGCTCGCGGCGACCGCCGCGGTGGTGGCCGGCGCGGTGGCCGTGCTGGCCGTCGGCGACCGGTATCCCCTCTTTTTCGCCGCGATCGGGGTCGCGGCCGCGACCGGCCTGGGCGCGGTGCTCTGCCTGGTCCTCGGCCTCGACGCGGCGGCCTCCGCCGCGGTGGTCGCGGCGGTCGCGTTCGGCGTGGTGCCGGCGCTGCCGATGATGGCCTACCGGCTGGCTCGCCTGCCGGTGCCGTCGATCCCGACCGGTCCGGAGGACCTGAAGACCGACAGCGAGTCGGTCGACGGCCGGCAGGTGCTCCAGCAGAGTGAGCGCGCCGACCAGTTCCTGACCGGCCTGCTGTGGACGGTGTCGCTGCTGGTGCTGGGCGCGCAACTCGTGCTGGCTCTGGACGGCCGCCTGCCCGCGGTGCTGCTGTGCCTGGTGCTGGCCCTGCTGGCGCTGCTGCGGGCCCGCCCCCTCCTGGGCCGCTCGCAGCGCACCCCGGTACTGCTGGCCGGCACCGTGGGTCTGGGCCTGGCCGCCGCGACCACCTTCGCCGGTGGGTCGCTGGCGGTCCGGCTCGGCCTGATCCTGGGCGGTCTGGTGCTCGCCGCGGTGATCAGCCTGATCTACGGTCTTACCGTCGCCGGCAAACGCATCTCGCCGGTCTGGGGCCGCCTGCTCGACATCGCCGAGATCCTGCTCATCATCTCGCTGGTGCCGCTCGCCTTCTGGGTCTGCGGCCTCTACGGCTGGATCGTCAACCTCCGACCCTGACCGTGCACCGCCGCCACACCGGTCAGCGCGCCCGCGGACCGGTGGAGACGCCCAGCGCCGACGCGACCGGAGCGGTGGCGTAGACGCCCGGAGCATGCTGACCGTCCATCGGCCGGGTCGACGCGCCCACCCGGTCGGCGACCTCACGAACCACCTTGACCAGGGCCTCGACGTGGTTGTCCATCGCCGCGACCCGCAACAGCGGTGCCGCCACCCGACCGTCCGACGAGACGGTCACGGCCACCGTGTGCGACGGCGCCGAGGTCGCGGTGATCGCGTCCACGAGCGGACCGAGCGGCGCGTCGAAGCGGCCCCGCAGAGCCATGCAGCGGTGCGTCCAGCCGCCGCCGCGCAACCCACTCCAACTCTCCGCCGGCGCCTCGGGCACCAGGTCCAGACCGGCGGCCGAGACGATGGCCGCACGTAGCTCCTCCCGGCCCAACGGACGATGGGCCAGCCCCGCCGAGGTCAGCGCCTTGCCGAGCCGGCCGATCCCGGCCGCCACCGTCCGGTGTACGCCGGTCAGCCCGCCGCCGCGGCTCACCGCCTCGACCCGGGCCTCCCGAACGGTGAGCCGCAGCGCCACCCACACGGTCCGGTGGGCCGCAGGCGGCGCACCGGGTGACGGGTACCAGACCAGCGTGTGCGCGACGACCTGGGCCCGGGAGACCGGGGCGCTGAAGTCCGCGAGCACCCGCAGCGCGCGGTCCACCGCGGCGGCGTCGACGGAGCCGACCGCCGCACCGGTCGCGGACTGCAGGGCGACGGCGGCGAACCAGCCCTGGTCGTCACGCCCGATTCCGAGCCGGGTGCCTCGGTCGGTCAGCTCGATGACGCTCAGCTCAGGGGCGAGCGCGGCCAACCTCGGGTCGGTCGCCGTACCGCTGGCCAGCGCGGCCGACGCCCGCTCACCGCGTCGCCGCAACCGTCGGCGCAGCAGCAGGTCCTCGAACCACCAGCGGCCGCCGCGACGGGCGAAGGCCGCCAGGACGACCAACAGCGCCGCAGTGCCCGCCGCGGCGAGCACCCAGCTGGGTCCGGCCGTGGCGGCCCAGACGCCGACCACGCACAACTCCAGTACGACGAGCTGCCCGACCAGCACGGGGCCGACCCGTCCACGGCCGGGCCGCTCGGCCGGGGGCGCCGGCCGGGTCGGAACGTCCACAGGGTCCGTGACCGCTCGGGCGGGTGGCGCCTGAACCTGCGTCATCGCTGACTGTCCCTCCTGCACGGTACGGCTCTGCGCCGGGTCGGTCCGGTGCCGGCCACGAGCGGTGGTCCCAAGGAACCACCGTCGGCCCCTTATCGTAGGGAAGCCCGCGACGGCACCCCGACCCTGATCGTCGCGGATCCACCCCGCCGGAGGTAAGTCATGCGGACCCGCCGCGATCAGGTGCAGGCGTACCGCTTCGTCACCCGCCGCATCGTCTCCGCCTTGCTGTCGGGCGATCCGGAGACCACCAACCTGCCGATGCGACGGCTCGGCATGGCCGTCTTCGGCAGTGTCCTCACCGCGGCCATCGTGCTCGGCGGGGTGGGTGCCTACGGCCAGTTGACCGGTGGCGCGGCGCCGCTGGACGACCAGACCCTGGTCATCGAACGGGAGACCGGCGCGACGTACGTGTTCATCGAGGGCAAGCTGCACCCGACGCTCAACTACACCTCGGCGCGCCTCATCGTGAACGACGCGAGTGCCCAGGTGCGGACGATGTCCCAGGCGTCGCTGCGGGACCGCCCTCGCGGCGTCACCGTCGGCATCGTCGGGGCACCAGACGCCCTGCCGGACCGCAAGTCGCTGACCGGGCTGCCCTGGTCGGTCTGCGACGTGCCCGACCCGGTCGACCGGCAGCGGTCCAGCACCCGACTGGTGATCGACCGGGCCCTGCCCGGCGGCACGCCGCTGGGTGACCGGGCGGTGCTGGTCTCGGTGAACGACCAGCGGTACCTGGTCACCAACAACACCCGACTCCAACTGCTCGACCCGTCCCGCACGATCACCGCGCTGCGGATGGCCGGCACCGAGCGACTCCAGGTCGGACAGCAACTGCTCAACGCCGTGCCGGCCGGGCCACCGCTGCGCCGGCCGTCGCTGCCCGGTGAGGGCGAGCCCAGCAGTCGCAAGGTGGCCGGGCAGTCGCACGACGTCGGTTCGGTGTTCAAGGCCGCCGGGCGGCACTACGTGCTGACCCGGGACGCTCTCGTCTCGATCAGTGAGATCACCGCTCTGCTGCTCGTCAGCAACGGCGGTCGGATCACCGACATCACCCCGAACCAGGCCAGCGAGGCGTTCGAGGAGCGGCGGATCGAGGAGGAGGGGGTGCCCCCGACGATGCCCGCCCTGTACCCGGCCCAGCCCGGTCAGACCACGCTGTGCGCGACGTACCGCAAGGACAGCTCGGGCGGCCCGCCGACCACCACCCTGGAGGTCTTCGACCGGGTGCCGAGCGAGTTGACCGACAGCGATCCTGGTCTGGTGCCGGTGCGCCAGACCAGGCGCGACGCCGTACGCACCGCCGAGGCGGTGCTGCTGCCCGGCGGCAAGGGTGTCATCGCGCAGGCCTCGCCCGGTGCCGGGACCAGCGGGTCCGGCGCCGCCGGGTCGACGATCTACCTGATCAGCCCGCAGGGCATCCGGTATCCGCTCGGCTCGGCGGCGACACTGGACGTGCTCGGCTACGGCGGGATCACCCCGTTGGCGGTGCCCGGGTCCCTGCTCGCACTGATCCCGACCGGGCCGACTCTGGACCGCGAGGACGCGTTCGCCGTCTTCGCTCCCGACGGGCCGGCACCGTCCGCACCGCCGTCGGCCGCGCCGAAGTCGGGCTCACCGTCCCCGGCGCCGCCGTCGGGCACGCCGTCCGCGGCGCCACCGTCGGGGTCGTCGTCCGCCGTGCCACCGTCGGGGTCGACCCCGTCGAGTCCGGCCGGTGGCACCCCGTCGAGCGGCGGGACCGGCGGGGGGTCCACGGAATCGACCGGCACCGACGGCTGAGCAGCTTCGGCGGGTCGCCCGGAGTCGCACTGGTGGACTAACCTGGATGTCGCTGACGGTTGTCAACCAGAACGACGGGGATGTTGCCATGGCCGGGCGTACGGAAGTCGACCTGTTGTCCCTTGAGGACTTCCACGAGCACCTGGCGTCGCGGTTGAGCCAGGCCGAGTCGGTGCTGCGCAAGCTCAACACCGAGATGCAGTGCCGTCCTCCGGCCCTGGGCTCGTTCTTCGACGCCACCGACAAGGCGCGTCGCTACAGCGAGGTGCATCAGTCCTATGTCGACCAGGCCGAACGGATCCGGCAGGCGGTGCTGGCGGCACAGCAGGCGACCAGCACGATCCTGAGCAACTACCGCACCACCGAGGCGCGTAACGCGGCCAACTCCGACGATGTCACCGCCGCGCTGAATCCGGTCGAACGGGCGTTTCAGACGAAGGGGGACGGGCGTGTCTGAATACACCCAGCGCTATCAGGGCGACAGCCACCAGCAGCTGTACGACGGCCTGATGGCGGGCAAGCCGGAGCAGATCGAGGGCGTGGCCACTCAGTGGGCCGAGCTCAAGGGCATCCTCGACGGCCTCGGCCGGGATCTGAGCGGCGACCTCGACAAGCTCGCCAACACGTGGACGGGTTCGGCGGGTCGGGAGTTCCATCGGCGACTCAGCCTGATCGTCGCCCACACCGACGCGTTGGGCGAAGGGATGGCCGGCGTCAAGCAGGGGTTGACCATGATGGCCGACCATCTGCGCGCCGCGCACAAGCAGGCCGAGAGCCCGGAGGAGACCGACGACAACGACAAGGCGATCGGCGGCGCGATCAAGGGTGGCGCGGCCTTCGGTCTGACCGGTCTGATCGTCGGGGGCATCGCGGGTCACCAGCAGGACAAGGCAGAGCAGGAGAAGGCCCACCAGCGGATGGTGACGCTGGTGGCCGGCCTGGCCAACAGTTACGAGATCTCCGCCTACGACCGGGTGGTCGAACCGCCCCCGCCCGACCCGGATACTCCGAGCACCGCCCGCAAGGACCCGACGACGCCACAGAGTGTCTCGGCCATCGCCAGGGTGTCCGGCGGCCCCAACACCGGCGCTGACACCGGGCGCACCGGTGACGCGACCATCTCGTCGCCCGTCCGCGTCGCCCAACTGCCGGGCGACGGTTCGACTCCGGGCGAGGTCGGCTCGGGCACCGGTGGCAGCCCGGCTGTCGTCACCGTTCCGATCGGCGCCGGCAGTGAAATCGCTGACGGCGGCACCTCCCTCGCCGGAGCCGACCCGCTGATCGGCGGCGCGCTGCTCGGCGGGGGTGCCGCCGGGCTGGTCGGGCTGTCCGGGCCGGCCGGCGCGCCCGCTGCGGCGAGCACCGGTCCCGGCCTGCTCTACGGAGCACAGGGCGGGTCACCGGCCGGCGGGGTGTTGCGCAGCGGCGCGCTCGCGGGCTCGGGCAACGCGGCCCCCGCCTCGGCTCGACCGACCGGCGGTGGTGCGGCCCCGGCGGAGACCCGCGCCGCCAACGGGGTCGGGCGCAGCATCGACGGCCAGCGCGGTGGCAGCGGCGGACGCCCGGCCATGACCGGCGGCAACGCCCGACCGGGGTCCGGCGGCGGCCGCCCTGGTGTGCTCGGCGGGCAGGGTCGAGCGCAGGACGACGACTCCGACGAGCGGCTGACCTGGTTGACCGAGGACGAGATGGTGTGGCAGGGCGACGAGAAGGCGGCGCCCCGGGTGCTCGGCACCGGCGACTGAGCTCGGTCCGCCGCCGGCACGCCCACCCCACCGGCGGTGCCACCCCGACGATGCACGGTGCCCCCGATCGGACCCGATCCGGTCGGGGGCACTGCCGTTCCCGGCCCCCGACCGACGCCGTCCACAGTGCGCAGGGTGGTGGCGGTCACGCCCGCCCGGTCCTTCGCCGTGCTGCGATGGGCCAGGACGGGCGATAGGTTGGTCGGGTGTCGTCCGCAGCGTCTGTCCGCCCAGCCAGGTGGGCTGTGCTGCGGTCACTGCGGGACCTGACCCGCCTGGCGGTCACCGCGCTGGTGCTCGCGGTCGGCCTTGGTGCCGCTCTCGCCGCGACCCCACCGCCCGCCCCCACGCAGCTGCGGCCCAGTGCCGTGAGCAGCCGGGTGGCAAGTGTCCGCCCCGACGCCGGCCCGGCCAACCAGCGGGCCGCCCAGCCAGCTGAAGCCCCGCCGGCCGGCACGCGCGATACCGCCACGGTGACCGGTCCGGTCGCGGCGGGCCCGGTGCACGTCCCGGCCATCGATCCCGGCCGTGGCTCTCCTGTACGACGCGGCCCGCCCGCCCGCTGAGCCAGGCCCGGCGATCCCCGGGGCCCGATCCCGGCTGATCATCCCGCACGACATCTGAGTTCGCCGTCGACGGGACCATCCCGCCACCGGGCCGACCGGTGCTGCCGCGCCTTCCTGCCCCCGTCGATACCCGCCTTCGACCGCGAGGTGCTGATCATGCAAACCATCCTCTCCGCCGTCCTGCCAGACCTCTCCCGGGCCGCCGTCATCTGGCTGAGCCTGCTCGGGGTGGTAGCCGTCGCCGTCGCCGCTCTCCTGCTGCGGCCCGGCCGGTTCCGTTTCGACCCGGGCTCCCGGATCCGCCGCGCCGCCATGCCGAGCCAACTTGAGCAGGCGCAGGAGGAGCGGGAGCAGAGCCGCTACGCGCAGGAGGTGGCGGTGGCCGCGGAGCGGGCGACCACCACCGTGCGACGCCGCCGCGCGGAGTGGGTGGCCGCGCAGGAGGCGGTCGAGGCGGCCTGGCTGGCGTACGAGCCGGCCGAGGCTGGCGTACGGCGGCTCGACGCGGCGGCCGCGATGCCGCTGCCGCACACCGCACGCACCCCCGCCGAGTACGCGGACCGCGAGCGCTACCTGCACCGGGCGGCGCTGGATGCGTACTGGCGGCGGGAGCTGTCGGTGGAGCAGCTCAGCGACGTCTTCGCGCACCGCGACGGCTGGGACCCGCGACTGCACCCGGTCGAGCAGGAGCTGGTGCTCCAGCGGGCGATCCGGGACAACCTGGCGGCCCGGCACGCCGCAGCCCGCGAGCGGGAGCAGGCCGCGTGGCGGGCGGCCGAGTTGGCGGTGGCCGCGGCTCGCAGTCTGCGCGAGGAGGCGCACGCCGCGACCGGACGACGGGTCGCCGAGTCGGCGTCGGTACTGCCGCTGAGCGAGGTTGCCCGACCCGTGGGCGCGCAGCCCCGCGAGAACGTCGAGCAGACCCGGGAGAACAAGGTGACGGCGCGCGGCCGTGCGACGGTGCCCGCGTTCTGAGCCGCGCGGGCTCGGGTGGGTTAGCGTGACGGCATGTCCCGACAGGCGTGGGTCCTCGTGGTGATCGCCAGCATCCTGGCGCTCGCCACACTGGTCGGTGCCGTGGTGCTGGCGGTGCGGGTGGTGCGTACCCGGCGGCTGCTGACCGGGCTGGGCGCGGGCGGCAAGGTCGCCTTCTACGGGGCGCTGATCTACACGATCTTCCCGGTCGACGTTCTGCCGGACCCGATCTACCTGGATGACATGGGGGTCCTGGCCGCCGCGCTGCTCTACCTGACCCGACTGGTGCACCAACGTCGGGCGGCGGGTCGCCAGCTGCCCGGTCAGCCGGACGCCCCACCGGATCGGGGCCAGGTGCGTCGCCGCGTGCCATGATCGGGGTCGGTTCGGCGGACAGGGGACGGGCATGACGGGCGATCATCGGTTGACCGTGCACGATGAGCGGGTTGTCGCCTTCTGCGCCGAACGGCACCTGGCGACCCTGACCACCCTGCGGGCGGACGGCACCCCGCACGTCGTACCGGTCGGGGTGACTCTCGACCCGGCGGCCGGCCTGGCCCGGGTCATCACCTCCGGCGCCTCCCGCAAGGCCCGTCAGGTGGCGGCGGCGGGCGCAGCGGGCGCGGCGGTGGCCGTGTGCCACGTGGATGGCCGCCGCTGGTTGACCATCGAGGGTCGCGCGGTGCTGCGGTCGGATCCGGCCGCCGTGGCGGAGGCGGAGCGGCGATACTCCGAGCGGTATCGGACACCCCGCCCGAATCCGGAACGGGTCGTCATTGAGATCAGCGTGACCAGGCTGTTGGGCAGCCTCTGAGCTGACCGTGTGTCCCCGATGACCGGTTCGGGTCCCGGCGGGGCTGCCGCGCGGGTCCCGGTGCCCGCAGCCGGCGGAATTCTCCGTGGAGCAGAGCGGTTACGTCCTCGGTACGCCCAGGGCCGAGACCAGATGGTCGGCCCCGTGTTGCGCCGAGCGCCATTCCCGGTGCTGCCGCCTCCGCTTGCCCGAGGCGCCAACCCCCGAACGGAGACTCGACCATGAACCAGATCGTCCAGAAGAGCGGTCTGTCCGTCGTCGGCCTGCTGGTCGCCGGCGGCTGCGCCCTCGGCCCGGCGGTGGCCGCGCAGGCCGCCCCGACGCAGGCCGCCCCGGCCTCGTCGAGCCAGAACGACAGGCACGCCGAACGGATCCTCGGCGTCGACTACCAGGCCCAGCCGAACTTCTACTACTGCGGCCCGGCCGCGACCCGGATCGCGTTGTCCGCGCAGGGCAAGGCGCTGTCCCAGGACGAGGTGGCCCGGCTGCTCGGCACCACCGAGGCGGGTACCCCCTCGGCCCTGGACACGACCCGGGTGCTGAACGAGCTGACCGGTGGCAAGTACCGGACCACCGAGATCCGTGATTCGGTGGCCCGCCCCGAGCAGGTCGAGCAGCTGCGCCGTGACGTGCTGGCCGCGGTGGACGCCGGCCGACCGGTGGTGGCCAACATCAAGGGCACGACAGTGGACACCGACGGCAACCCGCACTCGTACGAGGGTGGCCACTACCTGACCCTCGTCGGCTACCGCGACGGTGGTGACACGATCCGGGTCGCCGACCCGGCCGACCCGGCGTTGGGCGAGTACTGGATGAGCCTTCCGAAGGTCGCCAACTGGATCGCGGAGCGCGGCTACTCCTCCTGATCCGGACGGTTCACCGGGCCGGCCTCTCCCGTGCGGGGAGGCCGGCCCGGCCGTCGTTACGGGCCTGGGCGGCGAGGTGCGCGCGCCGACGGGCTCGGGCGGCCCGCGTCGGTCGGGTCCGGTGCAGTTGTCGGTGGACCGGCGGGTGGATCTCCGCCTCGCCTGCTCCGGCCGCCCGGCGCACGATCCGGTTGGCGTCTTCAGGTTCGGAACCGGCGGCCCGGAGCAGGTCGCTGGCCGCGGTACGCAGTCCGGTGACGAGGGATTCGCCGAACGACTTGACGCCGGCCGCGGAGGCGCGCCCGGCCAATTCGGCGCACTCCTCGACCAAGCGGCGGGTACGCCGGGGGTCGTCACCGACCCTGCACTCCACCCGCATCTCCGCCACCGCCTGACCCAACCGGCCCATCGCACCCGGCAGCTCCGGCGGAATCGGCTCGTCGTACTGCAACGCTGTGGTCGACCAACGGGCCATGGCGCGGGTGTCCAGCAGCAGCCGTTCCAGGTGACCGGCGCTGCGGGCGTAACGGTGGTACTGCTGCCGACGGTGCCAGCGCACCGGGGCGATCGTCACCACCTCCTCGGCGCCGCTGAGCGCATCGTGCAACCGGCCCAGGTCGTCCTCGGTGCCGCGGAGCCGCTCCAGAACGCCCAAGGTTCCGGCGCCGTCGCGTTCGCGCAGCGCCCGCGCCAGTTCGGCGAGTTGCTCGCAGAGGATCGCGAAGATCGGTGCCGCGGCGCGGTCCAGCACCCGCATCGGGTTGATCGGCAGCAGGAGCGCGACCACCACCAGGCCGACCACCCCACCGACGAGCGCGTCGAAGATGCGGGGCACCTCCAGGCCGCGCTCCATCGGGGCCAGCGTGGCGATCAGCACGGCGGTACCGCCGGCCTGACCGACGAGCGGACCACCCTTCCCGGCCACCAGCAACGCGGCGGCGATGGCCAGTGCGACCACCACGCCGGTCTGCCACGGGCCCGAGCCGAGCAGGAATCGCAGCGTGTCCCCGATGATGATGCCCAGGGCCACGCCGCCCAACAGTTCGAAGGTCCGGCGGGCCCGCTGCCCGATGGCGGTGGCGATCGTACCGACGGCGGCGGCGGGAGCGAAGACGTGCGATCCCTGGCCGAGCAGATTCTTGGCGAGCAGGGCGGCGATGGCCGCGGCCAGCCCGGCCTGGATGGAGATGACCAGGGTGACCTCCCACTGCCGGGCCCTGATCCGGCCGGCCTGCCCGCCACGGTGCCGCACCCGTCGGACCGTCCGCTCGGCGGTCTGGTCGAACCGCGACTGATCGCGGTCGGCGGGTGGGCGTTCGTCGGCCATGGCGGCGGTTACCCCGGCGGCGGCAGGGCAATCGTGACGGCCGGGCACCACCGCCACCGCCAGCGCCACCGACACCGTCGGACGCATCGTCAACCGTAGGTTTGTGCAGCCCCGTGGGGGTACCAGAGCCACACACCTCCCACCGATCCGCAACCGGTAAGGGGCCGTGACATGACCAGTCCACCGACCACCGACGACCACGACGCCGTCGACATCCTGATCTCCGATCATCGTGAGATCGAGGCAGTCCTCGTCGAGTTGGCGACCCGGCAGGGCACCCCCGAGCACCGCCGGCGCCTCGCCGACGTGGTGATCGCCGAACTCGTCCGTCACTCGGTGGCCGAGGAGGCGTACGTGTATCCGATAGCCCGAAAGGTGCTGCCCGACGGCAACGAAATCGCCGACCGCGAGATCGCGGAGCACGCCGACGCCGAGCGGACCATGAAGGAGTTGGAGTCCACCGACCCGTCCGACCCCCGCTTCGACGAACTGCTCGCCCAACTGACCAGCACCGTCCGACATCACGTGACGGAGGAGGAGAAGGAGCTGTTTCCCCGGCTGCGCGCGGCGACGGCCAGGGAGGAGCTGGTCGAGATCGCCGCCCGCGTGACGGCGATCAAGGAGATCGGGCCGACCCGGCCACACCCGGGGAGCCCGGAGCACCCACCGGCGAACAAGCTGCTCGCCCCCGGCATCGGTCTGGTCGACCGGCTGCGCGACGCGTTGAGCGGCCGGCCCACCTCAATGGACGAGCTACGCGACAAGCGCTGACCCGCGCGTCACCCGGACCCGGCACTCCCGGGTCGCCGACGGCGCGGCGGCCCGGGAGGAGCGCGCCGGGTCAGCGGACCTGGTCGCCCTCACCGGTGCGCGCCTGGGCCTGGTCCACGCCCTTGTCGATCTGATCGCCGTACTTGCCGCCGGTGCGCTTGTCGGCCATGTCGCCGGCCTTCTCCGCGCCCTGGTCGACCTGCTTGTCATGCTTGTCCGCGAAGTCCTTGGCCTTGTCCATGAAGTCACCCACGGCGTTCCTCCTCAGTCTGGTCCGTCCCCTTCGCCTTCCCTCGGCCCGACGACGCAAACGCCGCCGCTCCGGACGTGATTCGCGAACACCCACCCACGTCACTCCGACCGACGTACGATCCGCGCGGGCAACGGCCAGCGATTCGGGTGTCGGGGCACGACCGACCGGGTACCGACCTCGTCGAGATCGAGGAGGACCGACATGGCCGCAGAGGAACCCGGACCGACAGGCAGCCCCGGACCGCGCCAGACCTGGGCGGCGCTGCCGTGGCTGGTCCGGACCGCGGTGTCGTGGAGCGCCTGCCTGGTGGTGATCGCCGCAGGGCTCTACCTGCTCGGCCGGATCGCCGTCCTGTTGGCGCCGCTGGCCATCGCGCTGGCCGCCACCATCTTCCTCACCGCGCTGCTCGACCCGGTCCTGCTGCTGCTGCGGCGCCGGTTGCGCCTGCCGGCGGCGCTGGCCGCGCTCTGCACCGTACTGCTGCTGCTCGGCATCCTGGTCGGCGTCGGCGCCCTGGTGTGGAACCTGACCGCCAGCCAGTTCGATCAGCTCAGCCAGGAGTTGACGCAGGGCGTCGAACGCAGCCGGGACTTCGTGACGTCCACCCTGCCGGTCAGCGAGGCACAGCTGGACCAGCTGGTCGACCAGGCCCGGGAAGGGCTGAGCGGCAGCTCTCCGGACCCGGTGGCCGGTGCCCGGACCGCCACCGAGGTGGTCGGCTCCGCGCTGCTGGCTCTGGTGCTGCTCTTCTTCCTGCTCAAGGACGGCCGGTCCATGTGGCACTGGGTGCTGTCCCGGGTCTCCGGCCCGAACCAACCAGTGCTGGCCGAGGCCGGCCGCAATGGTTGGCAGACATTGGGCGCGTACAGCAGGGGCACCATGTTCATCGCCGCGGTCGACGCGCTGGGCATCGGGCTGGCTCTCGTGGTGCTGAGGGTGCCACTCGCCCTGCCGCTGGCGTTGATCACGTTCCTCGGCGGGTTCGTGCCGATCATCGGGGCGACGGTGGCCGGCGCGGTGGCGGTCCTGGTGGCGCTGGCCGCGAACGGTCCCACCACCGCGCTGCTCACCCTCGCGGCGGTGATCGCCGTGCAGCAGATCGAGGGCAACCTGCTGGAGCCGCTGGTCATGAAGCGGCAGGTCCGACTGCATCCGGCGGTGATCCTGGTGGCGGTCACCGCGGGCACGCTGATCGCGGGCATCGCCGGCGCCTTCGTCAGCGTCCCGATCACCGCCGTCCTCTGGCGTGTCATCGACACCGTCCAACAACGCCGGTCGACCTCGGCTCTCCTGCCCTCGGACTGATCACCGACCGAGGTGCGTGGTGAACCAGGTGCCAGCCTGATCGGCAACCTGCTCCAGGGTGCCGGGCTCCTCGAAGAGGTGGGTGGCACCGGGGATCACCCGCAGTTCGCCGACCTCCCCCAGCTCGGCCAGCGCCCGCTCGTTGAGCGTGATCACCTCTTCGTCCAGCCCGCCGACCAGGAGCAACGTCGGGGTACGCACCTGGGCCAGCGCGTTCCCGGCCAGGTCCGGCCGACCGCCCCGGCTGACCACGGCGGCCACCCGATCGGCGCGGGACGACGCCGCGACCAGGGCAGCGGCAGCACCCGTGCTGGCCCCGAACAGACCGATCGGCACATCGCCGGCAGGACGCTCGACGGCCAGCCAGTCGACGATCCCGGCCAGCCGGCTGGCCAGCAGCCCGATGTCGAAGCGCAGCTCGGCTGTTCGCGCGTCCACCTCGTCCTCGACCGGGGTGAGCAGGTCCGCCAGCACCGTGCCGAGCCCACGGCCGTTCAGCGTCCGGGCCACCGCCACGTTGCGGGGGCTGTGCCGGGAACTGCCGCTGCCGTGCGCGAACAGCACCACGCCGACCGGCTGGGCAGGCAGCGTCAGGTCGGCGGGGAGTTGGGCGTCCCCGATCGGAATGGTCACGCTGCGCTGCTCGTCCATGCCCCACCTCCGCGTCCTCGCCGGTGGTCCGGGTACCCGGCCCGCCGCCGGGCACGCACGCCGCGCCCGCGTCAGCCCTCGCCGCCGGGCCGCGTTTGCCCGCTGGGGCGCCGGGTACGCGACGAGCGACCGCAGACCGTGTCGGCGCAGCCGCGCCCCGACGGATCGCGAGGATCGCCATGGCCAAGCAGCAGATTTCCCGGCAGCAGCAGCTGACCGAGCGAACCCAGCGTGAACAGGACGCCGAGCGCAACCAGGACGTCGGGGACCAGGATTTCGGAGACCAGGCCGCTTCGGCCCGGCTGCCCGACGACCCGAAGGCGGCGGCGCCCCGGGACGCGATCGGGCGTCCGTCCACCGGGGAGCCGGTCTGACGAACCGGGGCCGGCGAGCTGGTCTGACCCACAGGCGCGGGCGGGGCGGGGCGGGAAGACTCCCGCCCCGCCCGTCACTGTTCGCGCTCGGGCAACCGCATCAGCGGAGACCGCCCCGGTGGTTGCTCGGGCGGCGGACCGGACGGCTCGGCCGGCGGCACCGGCACCGTCACCGGCTCGTCGCAGGTCACCCGCAGTATCTGGTCGTGGTGGCGCAGCTCCACCACGTCGTCCGGGCCGCCGTGGCGCAGCGAGTACGTCGTCTGATGCGGCCGGACATCCACCCGCAACGCCAGCCCCCGCCACTGGAGCGAGAACTCCAACCGGCTGAGTCGGCTGGAGAGCCGGGGGGCGAAGGACAACTCGCCGTCGTGGTCCCGTAGACCGCCGAACCCGCTGACCAGGGCGAGCCACGCGCCGGCCAACGACGCCATGTGTACGCCGTCGCGGGTGTTCTCGTTGAGGTCGTGCAGGTCCATCAGCGCGGCCTCGCGCAGGTAGGTGTGCGCGAGTTCGGGGTGGCCCACCTCGGCGGCGAGCACCGCCTGGGTGCACGCCGACAACGACGAGTCGCGTACGGTGCGGCGCTCGTAGTAGAGGAAGTTGCGCACCTTCTCCTCGGGGGTGAAGGCGTCCCCACGCCAGTGCATGGCGAGGACCAGGTCGGCCTGCTTCACCACCTGCTTGCGGTACAGCTCGAAGTACGGGTAGTGCAGCAGCAACGGGTACTTCTCCGCCGGTGTGTGCGTGAAGTCCCATTCCTGGAGTCGGGTGAAGCCCTCCACCTGCTGGTGGACCTCGAGTTCCTCGTCGTACGGGACGTGCATGGAGGTGGCGGCGTCCCGCCAGCTCGCGGCCTCCTCGTCGGTGACGCCGAGGTGGAACGCCTCGTCCCGGTAGCGCATGACCACTTCGGCGGCGGCGAGCAGGTTCCGCTGCGCCATCAGGTTGGTGTAGACGTTGTCGTTCTTCACGGCGGTGTACTCGTCCGGGCCGGTGACACCGTCGATGTGGAACTGCCCGTGCCGGTCGTGGTGGCCGATCGAGCGCCACAGCCGGGCGGTCTCCACCAGCAGCTCCAGCCCGATCTCCCGTTCCGACTGGGTGTCCCCGGTGACCATCACGTAGCGGCGCACGGCGTCGGCGATGTCGGCGGCGATGTGGAAGGCTGCCGTACCGGCCGGCCAGTATCCGGATGATTCCGGGCCTTCGATGGTCCGCCAGGGAAAGGCGGCGCCCTGGAGGTTGAGCGTCTCGGCACGTTCCCGCGCCGATTCCAGCGTGCTGTGTCGCCACTGCAACGCGCTGCGCACCGCGCTCGGCTGGGTGTACGTGAGCACCGGCAGGACGAACATCTCGGTGTCCCAGAAGGCGTGACCGTCGTAACCGGGACCGGTCAGCCCCTTAGCCGAGATCGGCCGCTGCTCGGCCCGCGCACCGGCCTGCAACACGTGGAAGAGACCGAACCGGACCGCCTGCTGCACCTCCGGGTCGCCCTCGACCAGCACGTCGGAGGCGTCCCAGAACGCGTCGAGGTAGTTGCGCTGCTCCCGGTGCAGCCCGTCCCACCCGTCGAGCCGGGCTCCGGCCAGCGCCGCGCCGACCTGGTCGCGCAGCGCCGGCAGGGACCGGCGACTCGACCAGCTGTACGTCAGATACTTGATCACCCGCAGCTTCTCGCCGGGCTGGAGCACGCAGGCGACGGTGGTACGCACCCAGTCCTGGTAGCCCTCGGACTCGATGGTGGTGTGGTCCGGGCCGTGCACCTCGTGCTCCATGGCGGCGGCGACCCGCAGACCGGAGACCTTGGTGCGGTGGATGAGCTGGCCGCCGTCGGGGGTGGTCAGCTCCTCCTCGGCCAGCAGCGGCGACTCCAGCACCGCCGCGACCCTGGGGTCCTTGCTCTGCGCGGGCAGCGACTCGTTCGCCACCAACTCGGACTGCACGATCAGCCGCAGCGGGCCGTCGACGGCCTCCACCTCGTAGCTGATGGCGGCCACGGACCGCTGGGTGAACGAGACGAGACGGGTGCTGCGGACCTTGACCTCCCGGCCGGCGGGCGAGCGCCAGTGCAGCTCCCGGTGCAGCGTGCCGGCCCGCAGGTCGAGGATGCGCTCGTGGGCGATCAGCTCGCCGTAACGCACGTCGAGCGGTTCGTCGTCGACCAGCAGCCGGATCAGTTTGCCGTTGGTGACGTTGACGATGGTCTGCCCGGACTCGGGGAAGCCGTAGCCCGCCTCCGCGTACGGCAACGGACGCAGTTCGTAGAACGAGTTGAGGTAGGTGCCGGGCAGGCCGTGCGGTTCGCCCTCGTCGAGGTTGCCCCGCAGGCCGACGTGCCCGTTGGAGAGCGCGAAGACCGACTCCGACTGGGCCAGCACGTCCATGTCCAGCCGGGTCTCCCGGACGTGCCACGGCTCCACCGGATAGGCGCGCTCCCGAATCATCCGGAGCCTCGTTCGGTGGCGAGCGGGTCCGTGGCGGTGCGGTTGGGCGCCGGTGGGTCCGCGCGGTCGAGAAGGTCGGCGAGGTCCGTCACCACGATGTCGGCGCCGTGGGCGAGCAGCTCGTCGGCCTGCCCGACCCGGTCGACGCCGACCACGTAGCCGAAGCCACCGGCGCGGCCGGCGGCCACCCCGGATAGCGCGTCCTCGAAGACGGCGGCCTGCGTCGGGTCGACGCCGAGCACCCTGGCCCCGGCGAGGAACGTGTCGGGGTGTGGTTTGCCGCGCAGCCCCTGCGCACGGGCGACCAGCCCGTCCACCCGGGCCTCCAGCAGCGGCTCGAATCCGGCGACGGCGACCACCTCACCCCCGTTCGCGCTGGCGGTGACCACGGCTCGGCGGAGCCCGGCGGCGGTCGCCGCCTTCAGATACCGCACCGAGCCCGGGTAGACCTCGACGCCGTCGGTACGCAGTCGGTGCAGCAGCAGGACGTTCTTGCGGTTGCCCAGGCCGTTGACGGTCTCCGCGTCCGGCGGGTCGTCCGGGCTGCCCTCGGGCAGCACGATCCCGCGGGAGGCGAGGAACGACCGGACGCCGTCGGCCCTGGGGCGGCCGTCGACATAGTGGTTGTAGTCCGGGCCCGGATCGAACGGTTGGAACGGTTCGCCGGAGACCGTGGCGCGCTGGCGGAGAAACTCGTCGAACGTCTGCGTCCAGGCGGCGTTGTGTACGCGGGCGGTCTGCGTCAGCACACCGTCCAGATCGAAGAGACAGGCGGTCACGTGAGCAGGTAGGCCCAGCACGGTACGAATCTATCCACCCTGCTGGGCTCGCAAACCCGTTTCGGCCGCCCTGGGGCGTTTCAGTTCGGTCGCAGCGTCCAGATCACGGTCATCTCCGAGGTCGGCTTGCCACCCTCGGTGGCGATCTGGACCACGACGGGGAATTCCGGGCGTCGACCGGCGGCCAGTTCCTCGGTCACCTCGGCCGCGGGCCGGCCGAGTCGCGCGGTGGCCAGCACCGGACCCATGGCGAGTTTCCGGTAGGCGATCTCGGCCCGGACGGCCAACGGCACGGCCCGGTCGAGCAACTGCCCGAAGGCGGCCAGCACGACCGCGCCGGAGGCCGTCTCGCCGAGGGTGAACATGGCGCCGGCGTGCGGGCCCCCGATGTGGTTGTGGGTGGCCGGCGTGTCGGGCAGCCGGACGACTGCCCGCACGCCTCCCTCCGCCTCGGGTGCCACCTCGACGAACTCGATACCGAGCGTACGAGCGAACGGCACCGCTTCCAGCATGCCGGCCGCCACCTGGCGGGAGTCGATAGTCATCCCCTGACGTTACTCACCGGTAACCAGGCCGGCAACCAGCGACTTTGCCGTCCGGGCACCGTCAGAGGTTGCCGATGATGCGCAGGATCTCCGCATAGAAGTTGCCGTCGATGCTGCGGAAGAAGGAGAAATCCTGCCCCGGGTCGCCGAAGAACGGCCGCAGCGTCCAGGCCAGCTGGGTGCCGACAAAACCGAAGAGCAGGATCCAGATGTAGAGCAGGGTCATGCTGGCCGGCCGCTGCGTCGGCTCCCCGCGTCGGACCCCACGGCCGTCCCACGGGCGTTGCGCCACGTAACCGGGCGGCAGGATGCCGGGCGGGAACGAGGCACCGGCCGGCTGCGTCGGAACCTGGGCCGGAGCCGGCGCGGTGGTCACGGCACCGTTCGCAGTCGACTCGGCCACGGCGGCCCCGGCTGGCACGGCGACGGGCTCGGCGCTCTGACCGGCGACCGGCACGGCAGCCGGCGTCGGCCCGGCGGGCACCGCGACCGGCACGGCCTGGACCGGCGCCGGGGCCCCGGCCTGCCCGTCGACCTTGGCGTTGGCGGCCTCGGGCGCGAGCAGGCCGTGGTCGTTGAGCACCTGCATCCCGCTGGTCAGGAAGCGCAACCCGACCAGCGCCGACAGGGTCAGGATCGAAACGTTGAGCAGCTTGAAGAACCCGTAGTCGTTGGCGGTGATCAGGAAGAAGAGGCTGATCGGCGCGAACGCCACCGCGAGCATCGAGGTGACCGTGATCGCCACCATCACCAGCGCCAACGACTGCCGCACCGAGAGCCGGGCGCCGAAGACCAGGTTGAACAGGTAGAGCGTGGGCAGGCAGATGACCAGAGTGACCAGGAACAGCAGCGGCAGCTTCAGCGCCGAGGTCAGCGCCATCAGTGGGCTGTGGAAGAAGCCCAGCACCGCCCCGTAGCAGGCCAACGCGATGGCGGAGCTGGTCAGCATCCGCCCGGTCAGGGCGTTGAGGTCACGCTCGGCCACGATCTGCTGCCAGATGCTCTCGCGATCACGCAGGATGCGCTCGATGACGAGCGGACTGGGACGGTCACCCGACACGGGTGCACCCCTCTCGGTGGTCTTTCACAGTGGACTGGGTGGGCAGACCGTAGGGCACCGGGTGGTGGGCCCGCCACCCCGTCAGCGCCAACCCACGTCGATCCGGTCGCCGCGCTCGTCGAAGAAGTGCAGCGCGTCCATCCGTACCGAGACGGCGAGCGGGTGACCGGCGCTGACCGCCGGGTACGGCGCCAGCCGCACCGCCAGTTCCGCCGGGCGGCGGTGGTGCCGGCCCGGGTCGGGGAGCACGCTGGTCTGGACGCCACTGGGCGAGGCCTCCTGCGCCTCCACCGGCTTGCCGGTGAGCCGCTGCATCACCGAGCCGAAGCGGCGCAGGCCGCGCTGGCCGACCGGCGGCGGTTCGAGGGGGGCACCCATCTCGTCGACCACGATCGCGGTCGCGCCGATGTCGAGGAACGCCAACGACTCGTGCCCGTGGTGCTCCAGGTAGCGGATCCGCCCGCGCAGCACGTCGCCGGGGCTGTCCGGTGCGACCGGGGTGAGCGCCTCGGCCCGCATGCCGACCACGATCCGCTCACCGTGGTAGTGCGCCACCGCCCGACTGCGGATGTCGTTCCAGGGCAGGTAGAGCGACTGGTCGCCAAGGTTGAGCGTGACGTACCGGTCGAGATGAACGTAGACCGACGCCTCCAACAGGTTCATCCGTGGGCTGCCCAGGAACGCCGCCACGTAGAGCGTCGCCGGCCGCCCGTACACCTGGGTCGGTGTGCCCACGTCCTGGAGCACGCCGCGGCGCATGATGGCGACACGGTCGGCCATGGTGAGCGCCTCGGCCTGGTCGTGCGTGACGTAGACAGTGGTGACGCCCAGCTCGCGGGTCAGGCCGGAGATCTCCGCGCGCAACTCGGCCCGCAGGCCGCTGTCCAGGTTGGACAACGGCTCGTCCATCAGGAACAGGCCGGGCCGGCGGACGATCGCGCGCCCCATCGCCACCCGCTGCCGCTGCCCGCCGGAGAGCTGACCAGGCTTGCGGGCCAGCACGTCACCGATGCCCAGCGCGCTCGCCACGTCGCTGACCCGCTCGCCCCGCGGCTCGGGCTCGACCCCGGCCAGCCGCAGCGGAAATGCGATGTTGTCGCCAACGCTCATGTGCGGGTAGAGGGCGAAGTCCTGGAAGACCATGGCGATCTTGCGGTCCCGTGGGGGCAGGTCGTTAGCCACCTCCCCGTCGAGCATGACCGCGCCGGTGGTCGGCTCCTCCAACCCGGCGATCATTCGCAGCACTGTCGACTTGCCGCACCCGGACGGCCCAAGCAGCACCATGAACTCGCCGTCGTTCACATCGAGGTTGATGCTGTCGACGGCCAGCGTGCCATCTCGGAAAACCTTGGTCACATCCTTGAGCGTGACGGTGCTCACCGTCTTCCCCCCAGCGCGCGTCGACCGAACCCCACAAGACTGTGACCAGGATCATGGGTTTGTGACATCGGGTAAACGTCTCATGTTCGATCGATGACGGTGCTATTACACGACAGAAGCCGCGATCAGCAGCGCGTGGACCGCTCGCCCGGCTCCCCGAGGAACACCTGCCGTACCACTCGCTCCGCCGCCCGCCCGTCGTCCAACGTGCAGAACCGGGCCCGGAAATGTTCGCGGGCCTTGGTCGCCGCGTCCGAGCGCACCCCGTCGGCACGGAACAGGTCGAGCAGATCGGCGAAAGTGGAGGCTACCGCGCCCGGCGGTTCGGCGGTGACGTCGAAGTAGACCCCCCGGGCCAGCCGGTACGCCTCCCAGTCCGGGGTGTAGAGCACGATCGGCCGGTCCAACACCGCATAGTCGAACATGGCCGACGAGTAGTCGGTGACCAGCACGTCCGCCACCAGATAGAGATCCTCCACCCGTTGATGGCCGCTGACGTCACGAACCCGCTCCCAGTCCCTCGGCCGGCCGGGGCGTCGATCACGGTCGTGGAAGTAGTGGCTGCGCATCAGCAACCGGCCCGACTCACCCAGCGCCTGGACGAACCGGTCCGGGTCGAACGGCGGCCGGTAGCCGGGCAGGTGCTCGCGGTGCGTCGGGGCGTACAGGACGACCTGCTCGTCGGGGTCGAGGCCGAACTCCGCGCGGAGTCGGCGCACCTCGTCCGGGCTGGCGGTGACCAGGCGGTCGTTGCGCGGGTACCCCACCTCCAGCGTGGTGTACGTGGCCGGGTACGCCCGGTCCCACATCTGGGTGGAGAAGCTGTTGGCGCTGACGCTGTAGTCCCAGCGGTCCACCCGGCGCAGCAGCCCGGCGAAGTCCATCCGGCCCGCGCCGATCGGGTAGCGCTGCTGATCCAGCCCCATCACCTTGACCGGCGTGCCGTGGTGGGTCTGCAGGTGCACCTGTTCCGGTCGCTTGCGGACGAAGTCCGGAAAGTTGACGTTGTTGACCAGCCACCGGGCGCGGGCGAGCACCCGGTAGTACGCCGGCGTGCCGGCCACCACGTACTCCACCCCGGCCGGCACGCTGTCCACCCGGTCCCGGCGCACGACCCACACCCCGCGCACCCCCGGCGCCAACCGGCGGGCGTCCTCGTAGATGGCCGCCGGGTTGCAGGAGTATCCGCGGTACCAGTACGCCGCGTACACCGCGAGCGTCGGGTCGACCGGCCGCCGCAACTCGGCCCGGTAGTACTCGCGCAGCAGCCCGTCCCGGGTCAGCCGGGCACCGCGCCGGGCGACCGGGCCGACCTTGCGCCGCGCCGTGCGGGCCTGCCGGCGCGCGGCGTCGCGGGCCCGGCTGGCGGCCCGCAACGCGCTGAAGGTGCGCCACCGGCCGGAGGCGACCAGCTTGTGCTTGATCCCCTCGACCCCGTCCGGCACCGGATAGCCGCCGGCGGGCAGCCAGCGCTGGTAGTCCGCGGTGATCTGCGCGAAGAACGCCTCCCGCAGCTCCGGCGCGATCCGCTGACCGTTGCCGAGCACGGTCAGGTAGTGCCAGATCATCCGTTCGAAGACCGCCGGCCGCAGGGCCTCCGTAGCCGACCCCCACGAATCCATCAGGTGGAAGACCCGGTGCCACTGCGGGAAGACCTCGAAGTGCCGGTCACCTCGGGTCCGGGTGATCGCGCCGGCGCGGCGTTGGCGGTAGTTGACGCAGACCCGGTCGAGGACGCCGATCCGGTGCGCGGCCATCAGCACCGGGTAGCTGAAGGAGACGTCCTCGTACCAGCCGGGCGCGAAACGTAGCCCCAGGTCGGCGAGGAACTCCCGACGGACCAGCCGGTTCCACGCGGTGTGCAGCAGGTGCATCGCCTGCGGCCGCTCCCGCAGGCGGAAGGTGCCGGGGCCCGGCGACTCCGGAAACACCTCGGCCATCGCGCTGCGGGTGGCGGTGTCGTTCCAGTGGGTGCGCACGTGGTCGACCAGCAGGACGTCCGGTCGGGTGACCCGCAACCGCTCGGCGACCTCGGTCAGGCACTCCGGAGCCAACCAGTCGTCGCCGTCGAGGAACCACACGTACTCGCCGACGGCCCGGTCCAGCCCGATGTTGCGGGCCGGACCGAGGCCGACGTTCTCCGACAGCCGGACCGAGCGGACCCGCTGGTCGTGGGCCGCGTACTCGTCGATGATGTCGCCGCTGGCGTCCGGCGAGCAGTCGTCGACGGCGATCACCTCGATGTCGGTCTCCGGTTGACCGAGGATGGAGTCCAGGCATTCCCGCAGGTATCCCTGCACTCGGAAGGCCGGCACCACGAAGCTGATCAGGGTCATCCGGCCGCCCTCCGTCAGCGCGGCACGGCACCTCCAGCGCCCGCCGGCGCCACCGACGCCCGCGCGCTACGGGCCGGTCGCACGAACCAGGCCAGGACGACGCTCACCACGAAAACCACGAGAAGGTACGCACCGAGTGTAGCCAGTCCGATACCCGCAATACCGGCGATCGCCGCGAGCGCCAGCAGCACCGAGCGCCCCTCCCAGCCCAGCGTCGCCGCGTGCAGGGGCGGTGCCGCCTGCCGCTTCTCCAGGCGGGCGGTCAGGTCGTAGTGGTGCACGGTGAGCACGAAGACGTACCCGAAGATCAGCCAGCCGGGTGCCTCGCCGACCACCCCGACCGCGATGGCGAACAGGTACTCGGCAGCCCGCAACGCCGCGGGCACCAGCCAGTCCAGCGGACCGTTGTGCGCCGCCCCGGCACCCAGGCCGCCGACCAGCAGCACCAGCAGCGCCACCGGCACCGCCCAGCGCAGCCCGACGGGCGCATCCGCCAGCAGCGCCGCGACCAGCAGCACCGCCGGGCCGAGCGCGGCGATCACCGCCAGGGTCAGCGGCCCCATCGGGCGGACCACCGGCAACCAGCGGGCCAGCGGGCCGTCGTCGCGGTGCAGGGTGGCGTCGACCGTGTCCAGCACCGGCACCCACATCCAGCGGGCCCGCAGCGTCCGCAGCGCCCCGGTGTACGCGAACGCCAGGACCCCCCAGACCAGCACCGCGATCAGGCTCACCAGCGGGTTGAACAGCGCCACGGTCAGCGCGATCAGCGCCCACCGCTCACCGATCGGGAAGACCACTGTCCGCTTCAGCCAGTACGACACTGAGCCGGTGTCCGCCTGCACCCGGGTCGACGCCGCGTTGAGCCGGTCACCGATCCCGCCGCTGGCGTTCGTCGCCGTACGCGGGCGACGGGCCGCCTCGTCGTGCAGCACCCCGTACCAGGTGTCGGTCATGTGCCGGACGGTCTGCAACGTCATCGCGGCGATCGCGAGCGCCCACCCGTTGCCCAGCCCGGCGTGGCTCACCCCGAAGCCCAGCCCGGCGTAGACCAGGTACTCCTTGGCCCGGTCCGCCATCGTGTCCAGCCAGCCACCCCAGGCGCTGAAGTGCCGGGTGTAACGGGCCAGTTGGCCGTCCACGCAGTCCAGCACGAAGCCCAGGTAGAGCAGCACCGCGCCACCGACCAGCGCGGGCCGCCCACCGACCCCGAACAGCACCGCCGCGCCCAACGCGAAGAGCACCGAGATCGCCGTCACCCCGGTCGGGGTGAGCCGGAGCCGGGCCGAGAGCCGGACCACGTACGGCGACCAGGTGCTGACAAAGTAGGTGGAGAAGAAGTCGTCCTTCTCCTTCACCGACAGTCGCAGCTCGGCCCGGTCCTCGTCGACCGCGGTCACCGCCGCCTCGGCAGCGGTCAGCCCGGCCGGGTCCTCGACCCGGTGGGCGACGAGCAGGCGTACCCGCTGGGCGAAGATCAGGGTGCCGAGCGCCGCGAGACCCGCGAAGAGCCGGTCCACGGCGGACCCGGGGCCACCGGCCGCGACCGACCCCCCGGACCCGGCCCCGCCGGTCGCCGGCAGCGGCGCCACGTCGCCGGCCGGGCCGATCGGGGCGGCGACGGGGAGCATCCCGGACGCGGCGGCCCGAGCGGCGGCGGCGAGGTTCGGCAGGTCGTCCACGCCGACCCGCAGCGCGCCGCCGAACACGCCGGTGGCGTCACCGTCGAGGGCGTTCAACGCGCCGGCGTCGACCACCTGGCCGCGCTCCTCCCGCACGGCGGTCCGACCGGGCACCGGCGGGTCGCCGAGCACCAGCGCCACCGTGGGACCCACCGGGCTGGTGGCCAGGTGCCGCAGTACGGCGGTGTGCGCGACCAGGTCCGTGCCGGTGACCAGCACCGGGGCGGTCGCGGTGGTGACCAGCTCGGACAGCTCGTCGAGGGTGGCGGCGAAGCGCACCTCGTCCGCCCCGGCCAGGCGCAACTGGGCGGCCAGCCGGTCTGCCAGCGGCTCACCGGTCGCCGTGGTCAGGCCCGCCGCGGGCGTCCCGGCGGCGAGCACGATCGCGAGCGTCACCGCGGGACCGCGGCGTGGTATGCGTCGAGCGCCTCGGCGATGGTGCCGTCGAGCGTCAACCGGCCCGCGTCGAGGTACAACCCCCGACGGCAGAACCGGGTCAGGTCCTTTTCGTTGTGTGACACCAGCACCAGCGTGCGCCCCTCCCCGAGCAGACGATCAATCGTCGCGTAACACTTCTTGCGGAACTCCGCGTCCCCGACCGCGGTCACCTCGTCCATCAGCAGGATCGGGTGCGGCAGGTGCGAGATGATCGCGAAGCCCAGCCGCACCTTCATCCCCGACGAGTAGTGCCGCACCGACGTGTCGATGGCCCGTTCCACCTGCTCACCGGCGAACTCGACGATCTCGTCGAAGTGCCGCTTCAGGTAGCTCGTCGACAGCCCGTGCAGCCCACCGACCAGGTGCAGGTTCTCCCGCCCGGTCAGGTCGTTGGAGAAACCGGCGGACAATTCCAGCAACGGCGCCACCGCGCCGTGCACCCGGATGCTGCCCTCGTCCGGTATGAGCACCCCGGCGATCAGCCGCAGCAGTGTGCTCTTGCCGGTGCCGTTGCGCCCGATCACCCCGACGGTCTCGCCGGGCTGCACGGTGAACGACACGTCCCGCAACGGCCAGAACTGGCCGGGCAACGCGCCGCGTGCCCCCCGGTGGATGAACAACTCGCGCAGCCGCAGCTGGCGGCGACGATTGCGGACGAACCGAATGCCCAGGCCGTCGGCCTCGATGATCGGCGCAGCCACCTCAGAGCTCCTTGAGCACGGCGGGCTCCAACCGGCGGAACGACCACCAACCGGCGGCCAGCACCAGCAGGCTTCCGACGATCGTGGTGGCGAGCAGCCGGGCGTCCGGGAACTCGTCCGGATACCAGATCGCGTGGTGCAGCTGGAAGATCCCGACCAGCGGGTTCAGCTCGTACACCACCTTCAACCAGCCGGGCAGCCCGGACTCCCGGACCAGGCTGAGTGGATAGATGATCGGCGTGGCGTAGAAGAGCACCCGGATGATCAGCCGCATCAGCCGTTCCACGTCGCGCATCAGCACGTTCCACGCGGACAGCAGCAGGGCGAGCCCGGTCAACAGGACGGCCTGGACGGCCACCGCCAGCGGCAGGGAGAGCAGCGACCAACCGGGGTGGATCCGACCGTGCACCGCGTAGATCACCGCGATGGCGATCAGGATAGGCAGGCCGGCCGCGTACTCGGCGAACCGACCGGTGACCCGGCCGATCGGAAAGACCTGACGCGGCACGTTCATCGTGGTGATCAGCCGGGACTGCCCGGTCAGCGCGTTCGTCGCCTCGCTCAGCGCCGAACTGGTCCACATCCAGGCGAAGATGCCGGTGATCAGGAACAACGGGTACGACCCGGCCGCCTCACCGAGGTGCCGACCGGTGTCCCGGGAGTAGAGCACCCCGAAGACGAACCAGTAGATGGCGCCCATGCCGAGCGGCTCGATCAGCGACCAGAAGTAGCCCAGCACCGACTGCTGGTACTTGACCGCGAGATCCCGCCTGACCAGGATGCGCAGCGAGTTGCGGTGCGACCACAACGCCGCGACGCCAGAGGTCACCGCAGCCTCCCGCCTCGTGAAACGGACGACAGGTTAGCAGTCGGTGAACGATTGCCCCGAATCGACCGGACTCAGCACTCGATCACGTTGACGGCCAAACCGCCACGCGCCGTCTCCTTGTACTTGACCTTCATGTCGGCGCCCGTCTCCCGCATGGTCTTGATGACCTTGTCCAGCGACACCTTGTGCACCCCGTCGCCGCGCAGCGCCAGCCGGGCGGCCGTGATCGCCTTGATGCTAGCCACCGCGTTCCGCTCGATGCAGGGGATCTGCACCAGGCCACCCACCGGGTCACAGGTCAACCCGAGGTTGTGCTCCATCCCGATCTCGGCCGCGTTCTCCACCTGCTCCGGGGTGCCACCGAGCGCCTCGGCCAGCCCCGCCGCCGCCATCGAGCACGCCGAACCGACCTCACCCTGGCAGCCCACCTCGGCGCCCGAGATCGAGGCGTTCTCCTTGAACAGCACACCGATCGCGCCCGCCGTCAGCAGGAACCGCACCACACCCTCGTCATCGGCGTCCGGCACGAACCGGGTGTAGTAGTGCAGCACCGCCGGAATGATCCCGGCTGCACCGTTGGTCGGCGCGGTGACCACCCGGCCACCCGCGGCGTTCTCCTCGTTGACCGCGAGCGCGAACAGCGTCACCCAGTCCATCGCGTGCAGCGGGTCGGCCGTCCCGGCCTCCGCCTCCAGGCCGCGCCGCAGCTCCGCCGCGCGCCGCCGGACCTTCAACCCCCCAGGGAGTACGCCGTCCCGCTCGCAGCCGCGCTGCACGCACTCCTGCATCACCCGCCAGATCTCCAACAGACCGGCCCGGATGTCCGCCTCGCTGCGCCAGGAACGCTCGTTGGCCAGCATCACCTCGCTGATCGACAGCCCGGTGCGGGTGGTGACGTCGAGGAGCTGCGCCCCGGTCAGGAAGGGGTACCGCACCACAGTGCTGTCCGGCTTGATCCGGTCCGCCCCGGCCGCCGCCTCGTCCACCACGAACCCGCCACCGACGGAGTAGTAGCTGCGGCTGCGCAGCTCGGCGCCGGCCCTGTCGTACGCCACGAACGTCATCCCGTTCGGGTGGTACGGCAACGACCGGCGGCGGTGCAGCGTCAGGTCCCGATCCGGGTCGAAGTCGATCTCGTGCGCGTCGAGGATGTTGATCCGCCGCTCGGTCCGGATCCGCTCGACCCGAGGACCGACGGTGTCCGTGTCGACCGTCTCCGGCGACTCGCCGGCCAACCCGAGCAGCACCGCCGGGCCGCTGCCGTGGCCGTGCCCGGTGGCCCCCAGCGAGCCGAACAGCTCGGCCTGCACCCGTGCCGTGTCGCTGAGCAGCCCGTCGGCCTTCAGCCCGCCAACGAACGTCCGCGCGGCCCGCATCGGCCCCACCGTGTGTGAGCTGGACGGCCCGATACCGACGCTGAAGAGGTCGAAAACACTGATCATGGCTGCGCTTCCTCGCCGTCGTCCCGGCGTACGGGACCCGGCCGGGTCGCGACCGCCGGTCTGGCGGCCCCGCTCGTGACCGTCCGGGGTATGGGGTGCCGGCCCTCCGGGGTGTGGAAGGCCGATCAATCAGCCTACCCGCCCAGCTCACCGCCCACCCGGTTCGGGACGTGAACGCCCGACCACCGTCTCTCCCGCCCGGCGCACGCCTCCCCCAGGGTCGAGCACGATTTCCGCCCGGCGGGGCGCGGGCGGGTCGGGGAGGCGTCAGCGGGGGGTTGCCCGGGTAAAGCACCTACGGGTCCACGGGTTGCCGCTCCTCCTCGGGACCGAGGGCGAGGTGGCCATCCTTTTCTACCGTGGATTGCAGACGCGGCGCACCGCCGCAGAGTGGGAGTACGACGATGAGTCGCAAACTGGTCCGGCCCCGCGAGGGGCGCATGATCGCCGGCGTCTGTGCCGGCCTCGGACGGCGGTTCGGCATGTCGGCCGGAATGGTCCGGCTGCTGTTCCTGCTGTCGCTGCTGCTGCCCGGCACGCAGGTGATCGTCTACCTGATCCTGTGGGTGCTGATGCCGAACGAGGACCGCTACCTGGCCTCCACCGGCCACTGATCGCGCCCCGCGCACCCCACGTAGTCAGAGATCTTGGACAGTTTCCGTCAGCACCTGACGGAAACTGTCCAAGATTGCTCGGATACCAGCCCGCGGGCATCACAGATCCGGCACATCGGGTGATCGACTCCGGCCAGGGCGGCAGCTTGGGGGCCACCGGGGTCGCCCGGGGACGCCCTGGGGCGCAAATTCCGGGCGGCGGCCCGCCCCGTGAGGGACCAAACGGGAGCGCCCGCTCCGACGGAAAGTCGGGGCGGGCGCTTCGACGTACGGGAGCAGGTCAGGGGGCTATGTAGGTGACCGTGACCTGCTGGTAGCCGAGGGAGCGGAGCAGCCCCTCCAGCATCTTGCGGGTGTTCTCCTCGGCTCGGGCCGAGAGCCCGCTGTCCCTGGCGGCGGCGGTGATCCGGTCCTCGGCGAGCTGGTAGACCTGCTGCTGCCGGTTGGGGTCGTTGCCGACCAGGTCACCGAGTCGGTTGAGCAGACCGCGCTGCTCGGCGAAGACGTAGCTCTTCTCCATGTCGAGGTTGGTCTCACCGAACTGCGGCGCGGGCAGCTTGATCTCGACGGACTTGCCGTCGGCGGATTGGACGACGGCACCCTCAGCGATCTTGGTGAAGTCGACGTACGCCTCGACGCTGCCGGCCCCGACGAACAGGGTGCGCTCGTTGAGCAGGAAGTCTGGAACGTTGCGCCGGTCGTTCTGCGTGTCGACCACGACCTGGAAGTTGCCTTCCGCGGCCACGTAGCGGCTGAGGTCCTGGATCGACTTCAGCAGCGGTGGCTGACTGCGGTCGGTCTGCTCCTTGGCGAACGGGTTGCGGAACTCCGGCAGGATGCCGGTCGCCTGAATGCCGAGCAGCACGACCACGGCCAGCGCGGCGGCGCCGAGCAGCAGGAGCAGGCCTCGGGCCGCCCCACCGCCACCGCCACCACCGGGGCCGTCGCCACCGCTCGTCGGGCCACCGGGACCACCGGGGCCTCCAGGCCCGCCCGGGCCCGCAGGCCCACCGGGACCGGCCGGCTCGCCGGGGTCACCCGGCGTATCCGTGGTCCAGTCGGGTGTCGCGGTCGACCGCGCCTTGAGATCGTCACCGGTCGGGTAACCGGGGAACTCTCTCGTGGGCTCGTTGCTGCCAGCGTCGCGGGCCATCACGCTCACCGTCCTCGTCAGACACGTCGTCTGTCAATGACGGTACGGCCCCGATACGACAGGCGCGCGGCGAGCGCCAGGAAGCGACAAACGGGCAGGTCAGGCGAACGCGGAGAGCCCGGTGAGCCGCTGCCCGATGACCAGTTGGTGGATCTCGGAGGTGCCCTCGTAGGTCAGCACGCTCTCCAGGTTGTTGGCGTGCCGCATCACCGGGTACTCACCGGACACGCCGTTGGCGCCGAGGATGGTGCGGCACTGCCGGGCGATGGCCAGGGCCTCCCGCACGTTGTTCAGCTTGCCCACGCTGACCTGCTCGGGCCGCAGCCGCCGGGCGTCGGCGAGCCGACCCAGGTGCAGCGCGAGCAGTTGTCCCTTCACCAACTCGACGGCCATGTCGGCGAGCTTCGCCTGAGTGAGCTGAAAGCCGGCCAGTGGGCGACCGAACTGGGTGCGGCTGGTCGCGTACGCCACTGTGGTTTCCAGGCAGTCGCGGGCCGCGCCTACCGCGCCCCAGACGATGCCGTAGCGGGCCTCGGTGAGGCAGCTCAGCGGCGCCTTCAGCCCGACCGCCTCGGGCAGCTGGGCGTCGGCCGGGAGCCGGACGTCGTCGAGCACGATCTCGCCGGTCACCGACGCGCGCAGCGACATCTTGCGGCGGATCTCCCGGGCCGTGACGCCGGGCGTGTCCATGGGTACGGCGAAACCTCGCACTCCCTCGTCGGTGCGAGCCCAGATCACCGCGACGTCCGCGATCGGGGCGTTGGTGATCCACATCTTCCCGCCGGTGAGCACCCAGTCGTCGCCGTCGCGGCGGGCCCGGGTGGCCATCGAGGCGGGGTCGGAGCCGTGATCCGGCTCGGTCAGGCCGAAGCAGCCGATCGCCTCACCGGTGGCCATCGACGGCAGCCACCGTTGCTTCTGCTCCTCGCTGCCGTAACGCCAGATGGCGTACATGGCGAGCGATCCCTGCACGGAGACCAGGGATCGGAGGCCGGAGTCGCCGGCTTCCAGCTCCTGGCAGGCCAGCCCGTAGGCGACCGCGGAGGCGCCGGCGCAGCCGTAGCCCGTCAGGTGCATGCCGAGCAGGCCGAGCTTGCCGAACTCGCGGGCCAACTCCCGGGCGGGCACCTTGCCGTCCTCGTACCAGTCGGCGACGTGGGGTCGCACCCGGTCGTCGACGAGCTGGCGGACGACGTCACGGATCTGTCGCTCCTCCTCGCTGAGCGACGGGTCCAGGTCGAGCAGGTCCAGCGCAGCGGTCATGGACGCCACCCTAACGAAGGTTCAGCGCGGGAAAGAAGGCTCGTCACTCGATGGGTTCGGAGAGCACCAGCACCCGCGCGTGGATCTGGTTGCGCTGCTGGAGGGCGGCGCGCAGCGCCCGGTGCAGCCCGTCCTCCAGGTAGAGCCCGCCGTTCCACTGCACGACGTGCGGAAAGAGGTCACCGTAGAAGGTGGAATCCTCGGCGAGGAGCTTGTCCAGCGCCAACTCGCGCTTGGTGGTGATCATCTGATCCAGGCGCAGTGGCCTCGGCGGGATCTCCGCCCACTGCTTGAGCGTCAGATTGTGCTCCGGATAGGGACGCCCGTCCCGGACCGCTCTGAAGATCACGACGGCACGCTCCCCTCCCCGTGGCCGGGCCGACCGACGGCGCCGAGCCGGGCCGCGGCGGGCACCGCGCGGCGCGGCACCGATGACCGTGCCAGCCTAGCCGCCCAGCGCACGCTACGTTCTGCTCCATGATGTCAGTTTCGCTACCGCTCGTCCGATCCTCAACCGGACGAACGGGACGTCGGCGTCAGTTCCACCGGCCGCGCCGCACTACCTCGTCCATCGGACGACGTCCCCGGCGCAACGATGGTGACCGATGGTCGGCCGCACGGTAACCGATTGTGACGGCGCCGATGGGTTGATACTCCGCCGGCACGCCGAACGCGTCCCGGTAGGCGGCGAGCCGCTGTGGCGGAATGCCGAAGAAGCACGCCCCCAGCCCCTCGTCCACCGCGGTGAGCAGCATCAGCAACACCGCGAACCCGGCGTCCACGTGCCAGTACGGCACCGGCCAGCGGTCCGTGGACTGATCCGTCCAGCCCTTGTCCGGCTCGGCGTACCGCCGCAGGTAGGCCGACTCGTTGGCGTGCGGCACCACGATCAGGGGTGCCCGGCGCATGCCCGCGAGCCAGCGCTCCCGCCCACCGCCGTCGGGGGTGGTGGCGGCCCAGAACCGGTCCCGATCGGCCAACTCCTCCAACACCAGGAAACCCCAGCCCTGGGCGAAGCCGGCCGACGGCGCGCGGACCGCGTGGTCGAGCAACCGGTCCACCACGTCGGGCGGGACCGGGCGGTCCGGGTCGTAGTTGCGCACCATCCGCCGTCGGCGGACGACCTCAGCGAACTCCATCAGGCGCCGGGGCGGATGCCCCAGGCACCTCGCCAGGTCGTGCCGGGCTTGAGGGTGAGCAGGTCCTTGCCGGACCGGAACGCGTCCGGTGGGCAGGTCATCGGCTCGATCGCCACCGAGCGGCGGTGCCGCTCGCCGGTGAGCGCGTCCCCGGTGAACACCTGCCACCAGCCGAACTCGGCGTCCGCCCAGATGCTCACCCCGGCCGAACCGTCCGGAGCGGCGAGGCTCACCGACGAACCGCCGTCCGCGTCCCGGACCACGTCGCCGAAGCAGGAGTCCAGCACGGCCGCGCCGATCCGGCGAGGGCTGGTCCAGTCGTACTCGGTGCCGGCCACCGGGGTCACCCCCACCGGCAGCAGCCGACCGTCCGCCAGCACCCGGCTCCGGGTGGGCAGCCGGAGCACCAGGTCGTCCACCGCGACGCCCGGCAGTTGCAGGTACGGGTGCACGGAGAAGCCGAACGGGGCCAACTCCCCGCCGATGTTGATCACCTCGTGCTCGGCGCGCAGCCCGTCCGCGTCGACGCTCCACCTGCTGCGCAGCCGCAGCGGCCACGGGTAGCCGGGTTGCGGCGGCAGGTCGTAGCCGACCGTCACGGCGTCCGCCGACTGCTCCAGCAACTGCCACGGCACCCAGTTGACCAGCCCGTGGATGGCCACGCGCCGCTCCGGCTCGGTCAGTGCGAGCTGGTGAGTCCGCCCGTCGAACGAGTAGCGACCATCGCGGATCCGGTTCGGCCAGGGTGCCAGCACCTGCCCGGTGCAACCGGGGCAGACCTCGTCGGTCTGGTACCCGTCGAGCAGGTCGACACCGTCGTGCCGGTACGTCCGGAGCCCACCGCCGACCTCCACGATGACGGCCTCGTGGCCGGCGGCGGAGATGGTCCACTGGGCGCCGGAGAACGGGCGCGGATCGGGGCTTTCCATGCCGGCGACCCTAACCGGTCAGGCCCGGTTGTCGCTCGACGCCGTCGCCGCCCGGTAGCGCAGCAGCGCCGGGAACGCGACCGCGAGCACCACCACGAGCACCGCGGAGGCGAGCCCACCGGCCACCCAGGCCACCCCGCCACCGAACCCGGCGGCCATGGTGCCGGCGCGCAGGTCACCCAGGCGTGGGCCACCTGCCACCACTACCGTGTTCACGCCCTGGAGTCGGCCGCGCATCCGGTCCGGTGCGTAGACCAGCAGCATCGACTGACGCAGCACCGCGCTGATCAGGTCGGCGGCGCCGGCCACGGCGAGCAGCACGACCATCAGCCAGAGCTGGTGGGCCAACCCGGCCGCGGCGATCGCCAGGCCCCAGCCGACCACCGCGAGCACCAGGCCGAGCCCCTGCCTGCGGAGCCGGCCGATCCAGCCGGAGGTCAACCCACCGATCATCGAACCGATCGCGATGGCGCTGTAGAGCAGACCGACCGAGCCACCGCCGCCGAAGCGTTCGTGCGCGATCTCCGGAAAGAGGGCCCGTGGCATGGCGAGGATCATCGCGATCAGGTCCACCCCGAAGGACAGCAGCAGGACCGGGGTGGTGGCCAGGTAGCGGAACCCGTCGACGACGCTGGCCAGACCGGCACGCCGGGCCTGGCCGTCGTCGGTGGGCTCGGGCGGGAGCGAGGGCAGCCGCAGCGCCGCCCAGAGCATCGCGGTGAACAGCACCGCGTCCAGCCCGTAGGCGATCGGCAGGACCACCGTGGTGTCCGGCGATGCGGAGAGGATCAGACCGGCGGCGAGCGGGCCGGCGACCGAGGCGGCGGTGAAGGTCGTGTAGTTCAGCGTGGTGGCGGACGCCACCAGGTCTTCCGGCACCAGCCGGGGCAGCATGGCGCTGCGGGCCGGCGAGCTGATCGCGAACGCCACCGACTGCAACGCCATCAACGCCAGCAGCAGCACCGGGCTGCCCACGTCCAGCACCGCCTGGAGCAGCAGCCCGAGAGTGGATGCCCAGAGCAACAATGAGCCGCCGAGCAGCACCGCACGCCGGTCGCGGGCGTCGGCGACCGCGCCGCCCCAGAGCCCGAAGATCAGCAACGGTACGAAGGCGGCCACGCCCAGCAGGCCCACCCAGAACGAGTCCCGGGTCAGGGCGTACATCTCCACCGGCACCGCGACGGCGGTGAACTGGAAGCCGAACATCGCCACGGTGTTGCCGAGCCAGAGCCTGCGGTACGCCGGAACCCGCAGCGGACGTACGTCGATCGCCCAACGGCGCGCTGCGCGCGGCCGGGTCTCCCGCACACCCGTCACGGCGCCAACCGCTCGACGATCCAGCCACCCTCGTCGAGGCGACGGAAGCGGAGCCGGTCGTGCAACCGGCCGGCCCGGCCCTGCCAGAACTCCACCGACTCGGGTTGGACCCGCAGCCCACCCCAGTGCGACGGGGTCGGGATCTCGGCCTGGTCGGCGAACCGCTCGGCCGCCTCCTGGTACCGCTGCTCCAGCGCCGCCCGACCGGAAACCACCTGGGACTGGGGGCTGGCCCAGGCACCCAGTTGGGAGCCGCGCGGCCGGCTGGCGAAGTACGCCTCGCTCGTGGCGCGGTCGACGTGCGCGACCCGCCCGGCGACCACCACCTGACGCTGCATGGGAAACCACGGAAAGACCAGGCTGGCGTACGGGTTGGTGCTCGCCTCGACGCCCTTGCGCGACAGGTGGTTGGTGAAGAAGACGAAGCCCTGCGGGTCGTACCCCTTCAGCAGCACAGTCCGCCCGCTCGGCCGGCCGGCCGAGTCGGCGGTGCCCACCACCATGGCGTTCGGTTCGGACAGCCCGAAGGCCACCGCGTCGGCGAACCAGCGGTCGAACTGGGTGTGCCAGTCGACGGCCAGGTCAGCCTCGGTCAGGCCCAGGTCCGCGGCGTACTCGTTACGCATCGCGGCCGGGGCGGGTGTGTCACCCGTCACGTCCACTCCTTCTCGGGGGCCCCGCCAGCACCCTCCCGCGCTGACCAGCCCAACCCGCCCAGTCTCACTGAGCCGGACGGAGAATGCGCGTCCGGGGATGTCGCGTGCAGCACAGTCGCAGCGGGTCGCGTATCCCTTACTCAGCAGGCAGTATGTTGCGAACACATCCCTGAGGGTCGCCTAAGGCGCTCGGCCGATCGGGCCGGATGAGCGATCGGGCGCACCGACCAGATCCAGGAGAGCGACATGGCCGATTTCAAACCCGGGCTGGAGGGCGTCGTCGCCTTCGAGACCGAGATCGCCGAACCTGACCGTGAGGGCGGTGCGCTGCGCTATCGCGGAGTCGACATCGAGGATCTGATCGGCCAGGTGTCGTTCGGCAACGTGTGGGCACTGCTGGTCGACGGCCGGTTCGGGCCGGGCCTGCCGCCGGCGGAGCCGTTCCCGGTGCCGGTGCACTCCGGTGACATCCGCGTCGACGTGCAGTCCGCGGTCGCCATGCTGGCCCCGTACTGGGGTCTCAACCAACTGCTGGACATCTCCGACGAGCAGGCCCGTGAGGATCTCGCCCGGGTCTCGGTGACCGCGCTCTCCTTCGTCGCCCAGTCCGCCCGCGGCCTCGGCCTGCCGGCGGTGCCGCAGAAGGAGATCGACAAGGCGCAGACCATCGTCGAGCGGTTCATGAAGCGCTGGCGCGGCGAGCCCGACCCGCGGCACGTCAAGGCCGTCGACGCGTACTTCATCTCGGCCGCCGAGCACGGCCTGAACGCGTCCACCTTCACCGCTCGCATCGTCGCCTCCACCGGGGCGGACGCGGCTGCCTGCATCTCGTCGGGCATCGGCGCCCTCTCCGGCCCGCTGCACGGCGGCGCCCCGTCCCGGGTGCTCAGCATGCTGGAGGCGGTGGAGCGCAGCGGCGACGCCGAGGGCTACGTCAAGGGCGTCCTCGACCGCGGCGAGCGGTTGATGGGCTTCGGTCACCGCGTCTACCGTGCCGAGGACCCGCGCGCCCGAGTGCTCCGGCGTACGGCCAAGGAGCTGGGCGCGCCGCGCTTCGAGATCGCCGAGGCGCTGGAGAAGGCCGCCCTCGCCGAGCTTCAGGCCCGTCGCCCGGACCGGGTGCTGGCCACCAACGTCGAGTTCTGGTCGGCAGTGGTGCTGGACTTCGCCGAGGTGCCGGCGCACATGTTCACCTCGATGTTCACCTGCGCGCGGATGGGCGGCTGGAGCGCGCACATCCTGGAGCAGAAGCGCCTGCAGCGGCTGGTCCGCCCGTCCGCCCGCTACATGGGCCCGGAGACCCGCAAGCCGTCCGACGTCGAGGGCTGGGCGGCCATCCCGCACGGCGTCTGAGCTGGTAGACAAGGGCCCCTCCCCGACGTCGGACGTCGAGGAGGGGCCCTTGTCGTCGCCACGCGTCGAAGAGTGGTCGTTGTCGTCGGCCACGGGAGCCGACTGTGGCGAAGGACTCAGACCGATCGCCGGGACCCCGGCCATCGCCGTCCGGCCCGGGTGCGAGGATGGGGGCCGGCAGTGTCGCCGGGCCCACCCTCGCCCTTGCGGAAGGATCTTCAAGACCGTGGCTGACGCACCGATCATCCGGATTCCCGATGAGATCAAGCCCGCCGACGGACGCTTCGGCTGCGGCCCGTCCAAGGTCCGCCCGGCAGCGGTGTCCGCTCTCGCCGAGGTCGCGACCACCTATCTCGGCACCTCGCACCGGCAGAAGACGGTCCGTGACCAGGTGGCCCGGCTGCGCTCCGGCATCGCCGAGTTCTTCTCGCTGCCCGAGGGCTACGAGGTGGTGATCGGCAACGGTGGCACCACCGCGTTCTGGGAGGTCGCCACCTTCGGCCTGATTCGCGACCGGGCCCAGTTCGCCAGCTTCGGCGAGTTCGGCGCCAAGTTCGCCAAGTCGGTCAAGGACGCCCCGTTCCTCGGTGAGCCGACCGTCCGCAAGGCCGACGCGGGTACCGCCCCGGCCCTGGTCGCCGAGTCCGGCGTGGACGCGTACGCGACGCCGCAGAACGAGACCTCGACCGGTGTGGCCGTCCCGATCAGCCGGATGGCCGGTGCCGACGAGGGCGCGCTGCTGCTGGTCGACGCGACCTCCGGCGCGGGTGGCCTGGAGGTCAACGTCGGCGAGACCGACGTCTACTACTTCGCCCCGCAGAAGTGCTTCGGCTCCGACGGCGGTCTCTGGCTGGCTCTGATGTCCCCGGCCGCACTGGACCGGGCCGCCGAGATCAAGGCGTCCGGGCGCTACATCCCCGCCTTCCTCGACCTGGTCACCGCGATCGACAACTCGCGGCTGGAGCAGACCTACAACACCCCGGCGCTGGCCACCATCTTCCTGGCCGCCGAACAGACCGACTGGATGAACGCGCAGGGCGGTCTGTCCTGGGCGGCGAAGCGCACCGCCGAGAGCGCCGCCACGGTCTACGGCTGGGCCGAGCGGTCCAGCGTTGCCACCCCGTTCGTCACCGACCCGGCGCTGCGCTCCAACGTGGTCGCCACCATCGACTTCGCCGACGGGGTGGACGCCACGGCGATCGCCAAGGCGCTGCGCGCCAACGGCATCGTGGACACCGAGCCCTACCGCAAGCTCGGTCGCAACCAGTTGCGGGTGGCGCTGTTCCCGGCCGTCGAGCCGGCCGATGTCGAGGCGCTGACCGCGTCCATCGACTACGTGGTCGAGCGACTCTGACGTTCGTCACGGTCGGTGTCCGTTGGGGCCTCCACGGACACCGACCGTGATCATCGCCGCAGCTCAGTCACGACATGCGGGGTGTCGCTTCCCCCACCCCGAGACAGATGCGCGTACGGTGGTCCGAGACGCCTGGGTGGCCGACTCGTGGTGTGCGGCCAGCGAAGCGGGACGGAGGCAACGTTATGCGCCCAGTACGCTTCGTCGCCCTCTCCGAGGACGGCCAGGCGCTGGTGCTCGCCGACGAGGTTGGGCGCCTCCTCGCCCTGCCGATCGACGAACGCATCGCCGGTGTGATGCACCCCGAACCGGGTGCCCCGCCGCTCGCGGTGGCACCGAGCACCGTCGACCCGATTCCCTCACTGTCCCCCCGGGACATCCAGGCCCGCATCCGCTCCGGTGAGTCCGCGGAGGACGTCGCCCGGATCGCCGGGGTGCCGGTCGACCGGGTGCTGCGCTATGCCGGCCCGGTGTTGCAGGAGCGGGCGATGCTCGCCCAGCACGCCCGCCGCACCCGGCTCAAGGGCGCGGAGAAGCCCACCCCGCTCGCCGAGGTGGTCAACGGTCGGCTGAGCCAGCACGGCATCGACACCGAGAAGATCTCCTGGGACGCGTACCGGCGCGACGACGGCACCTGGCGGATCATCGCCACCTGGCCGTCGGGTAAGGCCACCGCGCAGGCCATCTGGGACATGGACAAGGCCCGGCAGGTGGTTACGCCGCACGACGACATGGCGCAGTACCTGTGCGCCGAGCGGCCCACGCCGATCCTCGGCCAGGAGCCGGCGCCGGAGCGCGGAGGGCACGCCCTGCCGGGTCCGTCGCGCGGTGAGCCGAGTCGTGGGGGGCACGGTTTGCCGGCGGCGGCCGAGCACCCGCGCCCTGGCCGCGATCCGATCCGGGCCGGCCGTGACGCGCTGCTCGCCTCCCTGGACCGCCCGCTCGGCGGTTCGTCGGGTCGCGGGCTGGAGCCGCGTACCCCGGCTGCTCTTGCCGGGTCGGACGCGCCCCGGCAGCGACCGGTCGGTGGGGGTGCCGCCGCGCTGCTCGGCGGTGGCCAGGGCTCGGCCTTCGACGACGATTCGGACGCGCCCAAGGAGGTGCCGGCCGTGCCGTCGCTGGCGGTGCTGCGGCCCCGCCGGACGGGCGCCGCGGCGGCCGCCGGCGGCGAGTCCACCGACGCCAACGGCAAGCCGCGCAAGCGGCTGCCGAGCTGGGACGACGTGCTCTTCGGCAGCGGCCCGGCCGCCCGCGAATCTTCCTGACGCTTCGCGTTGACGGGTGACAGTTCGTCACCCGTCAGCGCGAGCGTCCGGACCTCACCGAATGTCTCCGACACCTTCGCGATGAGGGGTGGCGACCCCGCGCACGGCCTCGGCGACGGCGCGGAAGTCCTTCTTGAGGATCGCACCGTGGTTACTGGCGACCTTTGCCCCGATGGTGATGTGCGGGTTGCGGACGGTCACCGCGTCGAGGCTGGTGCGGATCTGCTCCTGTTCGTCCCCGCGACTGCCGAGGGACGTTCCCGAGGCGACCACGTACCGCACCGGGACGCTGATGGCGTCCAGCACCGGGCCCAGTTCACGCTCGCGGGAGAGTTCGCCGAGTTCGATGTTGCTGTCCGCCATCTGGTCGGCGTTCATCCGCGGGGTCAGGCCGGTCGGGCGCAGCAGCGGCATGAACAGGTTCATCCGTCGGAACATCTTGCGGATCCGCTGCGCCATGGCCTCGTCGAGCCAGTCGTGTGGGAAGGCGCCGTCGACCAGGACCGCGCCCAGGGCCCGCTCCGGGTTCCGGTTGGCCCAGTGCGCCCCGACCACCGCCCCGTAGGACCAGCCCACCAGCACCGCCCGGGCCACCCCCCGGGCGGCAAGAACGGCGTCGACGTCGCGGACGGCCGCCTCGAACGAGTAGTCGGCTGAGCGCTTCGACTTCCTGCCGCGGGCCCGCTCGTCGTAGGTGATGTGCCGGAATTCGGTGCCCAACTCGGCGATGACCCGCCGCCAGTAGCCCTGGGTGGCGAACTGGCCGTTGAGGTAGACCACTGGGATGCCGGGGCCGCCGGTGTCGGTGACGGCCAGGGCCGTGTCGTCGACCGGCACCATGCCGGTCCACGCCGAACTGGTCGAGGACATGTTGTTGTTCGTCATCGCGATCCGTCCTTTTCAGAGGCTGCGGGCGTTGATGTCGCCCTGCAGGGTGCTGGCGTGGATGTCGAGCTCGACGGTGCCGTCGTTCTTGAGGGCGTTGCTGACGCGGCCGTGGCCGGTGCCGGCGTCCAGGGCGGCCGAGACGCCGGCTGCCGCCGCGACCGAGATGTCGCCGGACTGGGTACGGAGGACGACCCGGCCGCGCATGGCCTCGGCGACCCTGATGTCGCCCCGCGCGGTGCTGATCTCGGCGGGGCCGTTGAGCCGGCCGATCTCGACGTCGCCGTCGATCGCGGTGAGGCGGACACTCGCTGCCTCGTCAATCTTGATCTGCCGGTACGCCCCGTCGAAGGCGACGTCGCCGAGGCGGCCGACGCCCCGAAGTTCGGCGCTGGCGGCCCTGGCCTCGACGTGGGAGCCTGCGGGCACCCGGACGGTGATCTCCAGAGAGCCGGAGGGGCCGAAGAGCTTGTTGATGGGACGTGCGGTCGTGATGCGCAGGACGCCGTCGGCGTAGGCAACGGTGGTCTGCTCGGCGGCCCTCGTGTCGCCCTTCTTGGCGGGGTCGGCCGGGAGGACCTCGACGGTGGTGGCGGCGCGGTCCGCGGCGATGAGCTGGATGCGTCCGGCGGGGATGTCCAGGACGGCGGAGACGGGGGCGGGTGTGTCGAACGTCTGCATCGTGCTCTCCCAGGTTGGCGCTTGTTTCTGATGTGGGAAACGCTACGTTGCTTTCCAGTTTTTGCAACAACCTTGTTGCAGCCCAATGATGTTTTAGCTGCTCAGATCAGTGAATTTGTTGCAACCGCCTTGAATCTAATGCAACGCAATCCCTCTCGCCGTTGCATTGACATGCGGGTTAACGCTATGGTGGCGGAAGTCGAGGGCGCCGCCCTACGGGGACCACGAGGGAGATCGCGATGCCGGGAGGCAGGCTCACCCAGCAGGAACGCCAACAGATCGCGCTGGGGCTGGCCGACAGCCTCCCCTACGCCGAGATCGCCCGACGCCTCGACCGTCCCACCTCGACGGTCACCCGCGAGGTGATGCGCAACGGCGGCCCCACCGGCTACCGCGCCGATCTGGCCCATCACGCGACCGAGCGCCGCGCCCACCGGCGCAGGCCCGCCCCTTCCCGTGGCGCCGAGGCGGCCCCGCGACAGGACGGACGCGACGCCCAGGCCGTGGCCGACTACGAGGAGGCGTTCACCACCGTCCTCATGGCCTCCGGTCTGAACAAGATGGGGGCCCGAGTGTTGACCAACCTGTTCCTCACCGACTCGGGCAGCCTCACCGCGTCTGAGCTCGCCCGGCGCCTCCAGGTCAGCCCGGCGTCGATCTCCAAGGCGATCACCTTCCTGGAGAGCCAGAGCCTCGTCCGCCGCGAACGCGACGAACGCCGCCGCGACCGCTACGTCGTCGACGACGACCTCTTCTACCAGGCGACGATCGCCAGCGCCCGGGCCAACGACCATCTCGTCGCGACCGCACGCCAGGGTGTCGCTCTCCTCGGCGCGCACACCCCCGCCGCCGCCCGACTGGAGAACATCGCCCGCTTCCTCGATTTCATCAGCGAGAGCATCACCCGCGCCGCCGAACAGGCCCGCGAGATTCTCCGCAACGCACCGTCCACAGCGACCAGCCACGTGCCGCCGGGTCACAGCGACCAGGCGGCGATCCGCTCGTAGCGCGGTCGGTCGCCGCCGAGGTGGCTGCGCACCAGCAGCAGCTCCGACGCCGGCCACGATGGCCCTTCGTACCCGTCCAGGCTGGCCCGGTCGGCCTCGACGTCGGCCGGGTCCATCCGGTCACCGGGCCGGGCGACGGTCAGGTGCGGCCGAAACGGCTTCTCGTCGCACGGCAGCCGGCCGTGGCGCAGCCGGGACCGAATCAGCCCGGCCAGCACGTGCAACGCCTCGATCTCCCCGCGCAGGTCCACCCACAGCACTGTGGATCGCCCCCGGCCGAACCGGCCACCGCCGCCGAGACTCAACCGGGGTACGGCGTCCCGGCCGTCCCGGAACCGCTCGGCAGCCAAGCCGAGCGCACTCTCCACCTCGACCAGCCGGTCAGACTCGACGGCGCCGAGGAACGCCAGGGTGAGGTGCAGGTCGGCCGGGTCGGCGAGCCGGACGTTGACGCCGGCGGTGGCCGCCGCCGCGACGCGCAGACGGGCGACCTGTACGCCAAGGTGATTGACAGCCTGGACGGACGGGCGGACCGCGACGAAGAGTCGCACAGCGTGCGGCCCCTCAGCGGTGCCGCTGCCAGAGCCCGGCCCGGGCCGCCGGAAGGGCCAGCCCGGCGGCGTGCAGCACGCCCTCCACCCGGACTCGCTCGATCTCCTGATCGACGCCCTCCAGCTCGGCGAGGTGTTCGGCGATGCCGAGGGCGCGACAGGCGAGACGAAGCCGGTCGTCGTACGCCTGGAGAAGCGCGCTGTGCCAGACCATGGATCGACCGCCGCCGCCGATCCGCTGACCGCCGAGGCGGCGCAGGTCGGCGGCGAGCTGCTCCAGCGGCCGGCGGTCGACGCGGTCGAACTCGCTGAGGTCGATGTCCCGGGTCAGCGCGTCGGCCTCGATGGCGCGGTCGAGACGGGCGATCGTGCGCTTCTCCCGTCGGCGGTCACGCCGCTCGGACCAGCCGCAGACGACCCGATCGACGATCTCGTCGTAGCAGAAGATCAGGGCGAATGCCGCCGGCAGCGTGGCCACGGCGAGGAACGCCAGGGCCAGCATCAGCGCGCGTCCGACTCCCACGTATCGACGCTAAGCCCCACCGTGCCACCCTGCCACCGGTTTCGCCGCATCCGCGGGATCCGCGCAACCGGACGCGGCCGGCGCCGGTGGTAAACCTCAGCAGTCGGTGGAGGTGACGTAGAAACGGGGCATCGGCAGCACCCGGAATCGCAGCCGGGCACCGGAGTGGCGGAGCTGCCAGGTGAGGGCGATCACCGCGGCGGCCAGTGAGATGAGCCCGCCCATCCAGATGCTGGCACCGGCACCGTAGTGCTCGGCTACCCAGCCGATCAGCGGCGCGCCGACCGGGTTGGTGCCCAAAAACACCAGCACCCACAGGGCCATCACCCGTCCCCGGAACGCCGCGTCGACGCCCATCTGGATCCGCTGGTTGGCGGCCTGAGCGAAGAAGACCATGCAGAAGCCGGTCGGCACCAGCAGCGCCACGACCAGCCAGTACGCCGTGGAGAGGCCGACCAGGGTGCCGAAGCTGGCGCAGGCGATCGCCGCGCCGAGCACCAGCCACACCGACGGGCGGCTACGCCGACCGGTGCCACTGAGCGCGCCGCCGAGCGCGCCGACGGCCAGCGCCGTGCTGAACAGGCCGAAGGAGGCGGCGCCGGTGTGGAAGACCGTCTTCGCCAACGCGGCCAGGGTGAGCTGGAAGTTGAACAGCGACATGCCGATCACCGACATGATCGCCATCGGCAGCAGCAGGTCGGGGCGGCGCCACACGTACCGCAGCCCGTCGACGACCTTTGCGGACGCCCGCTCGTCACGGGGCAGCAGGGCGTCGCGGTGCAACTCGGTCGTACGCATCCGGACCACGTTGACCAGGGGCGCGACCGAGCTGAGGGCGGTGAAGAGGAAGACCGGGCCCACGTCGAACGCGGCGATGGCCAGGCCGGCGACGGCCGGGCCGACGATCCGGGCGGAGTTGAACACGGCGGCGTTGAGCGACAGCGCGTTGGGCAGCAGCGGCGTGCCGACCAGTTCGGAGACGAACGCCTGCCGGACCGGGGTCTCCACCGCGTTGGCCGTGCCGAGCAGCGCGGCGAAGGCGAAGACATGCCAGAGCTGCACCAGGTCGGTGAGGACCAGCACCGCCATGCCGAGCGCCAGCAGGCTCCAGAAGGCGTTGGCGGCGAAGAGCAGCACCCGCTTGTCGTACCGGTCGGCGAGCCGGCCGGAGAGCAGGGTGAGCAGGAGCACCGGGGTGAACTGGCAGGCGGTGACCACGCCGAGCGCGGTCGCCGAGTTGTTGGAGAGCTCGAGGACGAGCCAGTCCTGGGCGATGAACATCATCCAGACGCCGATCAACTTGATCAGCTGCCCGGATGCGAAGAGGCGGTAGTTGCGGACCTGTAGGGACTGGAACATCGTGCTCAGCTTCGCCTGCACTCTTGGTGCGCCTCCTCCGGACGTACGCGTCATCGACACGTGACGGCACGGACCCGGTGGCGCGGGTACGGCTCAGGCGCGAGCGAGCTGCTGAAGAATCTCGGCGGCCCTCTGCAGGGTCTCGCGTTCGTCCTCGTCGAGTGCGGCCAGCCGGTGGGCCAACCACTCGTCGCGGGCCCGCTCGAACTGGTCGAGCACGGCCTGCCCTCCTTCGGTCGCCGCGAGGATGACCTGCCGCCCGTCGGTCGGATGGGGTGTCCGCCGCACGAGGCCGCGGTCTTCCAACTTCCCAACGATCTTGGTCATCGTCGGCGGCTGCACCCGCTCCACATCGGCCAGCTCACGGGGTGTCATCGCGCCCGCCAGCCGCAGGCTGGTGAGCGCGGAGACCTGGGTGACCGTGAGGTCGCCGACCGGTCGGGCCTGTCGGACCCGTCGGTTGAGTCGGGTGATCGCATCACGCAGCTGGGGAGCCAGCTGCGCCGGTGGCACGCGTTCCGCCGTCACCGTCCGCTCCGTCACAGTAGTTAGCTTAACTAATGAGCCTGGCTAACGACATCCGTTATGACCAGGCTCACGAGGGGATTCAGATGGTACGGGCGGGGAATCCTGATCGACTCCCCGCCCGAACGTGCCTCAGAGCACCAGGGACTCGATCGGCCCACGCAGGAAGTACAGCACGAACAGCACCGCTACCCCGTACAGCAACGGGTGGATCTCCCGGGCCTTGCCCCGTGCCAGCTTGACCACCACGAAGGTGATCAGACCAGCGCCGATCCCGTTGGAGATCGAGTAGGTGAACGGCATCAGCACGATGGTGAGGAACGCCGGAATGGCGATCTCGTAGTCGGACCAGTCGATCGTCCGCACCGCGGTCATCATCAGGAACCCGACCACCACCAGGGCCGTCGACGCCGCCTCGAACGGCACGATCAGAACCAGCGGCGCCAGGAACATCGCGAGCAGGAAGAGCGCGCCGGTGACCAGGTTGGCCACGCCGGTCCGGGCACCCTCCGCGACACCGGCGGCGCTCTCGATGTACGACGTGTTGCTGGAGGTGCTGGCCGCACCGCCGGCCGCCGCCGCGATCGAGTCGACCAGCAGGATCTCCTTGGCCTTCGGCGGCGTGCCCTGCTCGTCGAGCAGGCCACCCTCCTGGCCGACCGCGACCATCGTGCCCATGGTGTCGAAGAAGTCCGTGATCAAGAGCGTGAAGATGAACATCAGCACGACCAGCCAACCGGCCCGGCCCCACGAGTCCAGCACGTTGAACTTGCCGAGCAGCGACAGGTCCGGCAGGTCGACCACCGTCTTCGGCAGCTCCGGCACGTTCAGCGACCAGCCCTTCGGGTTGGGCTGACCATTGACGAACGACGGGCCGATGTTGCCGATCGCCTCCACGATCACCGCAAGCACCGTCGAGGCGAGGATGCCGATCAGGATCGCGCCCTTCACCCGACGGACCACCAGCACCAGCGTGATCAGCAGGCCCACCACGAAGACCAGCATCGGCCAGCTCACCAGCTTGCCGCCGATGCCCAGGCCGACCGGAACGGTGGTGTTGGCATCATCCGGGATGCGCCGGACGAAGCCGGCGTCCACCAGGCCGATGATGGTCAGGAACAGACCGATGCCGACGCCGATCGCGCTCTTCATCTGGGTCGGCACCGAGCGGAACACAGCGGTCCGCAGGCCGGTCAGCACCAGCACCGCGATGATCACACCCTCGATCACCACCAGGCCCATCGCGTCGGCCCAGGTCATCTCGGGGGCGATCTCGTACGCCACCAGGGCGTTGACACCCAGGCCGGCGGCGAGCGCCAGCGGGAATCGGCCGACCACACCCATCAGGATGGTCATCAGGCCGGCGACCAGCGCGGTCGCCGCAGCCAGGGCGGGAATCGGGAGGCTCTTGCCGTCACCGTCGACGGCGCCGCCCAGGATCAGCGGGTTGAGCACCACGATGTACGCCATCGTGAAGAAGGTCGCCAGGCCTCCGCGTACCTCACGGCTCAACGTCGAGCCACGGGCGGAGATCTCGAAGAAACGGTCGAAACCGTTACGCGGATGAGCGGGGTTGGGAGGTGTGCCGTTCTCGGGCGGCGCTACGGCCATCAGGTCCTCGCAGGTGATCTTCCAGTTGTCGCGCGCATCGTCCCAGATCGTCGGTGGGCAGGGGAAGTAGATCCCGTACGCTTGCCGAATGCCGAACGAGCAGCCACCGCGGCCCGCACCACTGGATCCGCCGATGGTGCCGTTCGCCCTCGCCGGGTTGATCGCCTGGGCGGTGGCAGGGCTGGTCCTGCTGATCTTCTTCCGGGGCTGGCTGACCGACCACGGTCACCAGAACTGGCTCTGGACCTGCCTCGCCGGTTTCCTGTGGGGTTTCCCGGGCCTCGCCGTGATGATGCGGCACGACGCCAACAGACGCCGCCGCCGCGCGAGGTGAGCTGGTCGCGCCGCAGCACTCCGGCGCGGACGATCAGGAGTGCCCGTACGGCTCCGCCGGCTCAGCGGCCTCCACCGAGCCCGGAGCCCGGCTGACCGACATGGCCTCCACCGCGCTGTCGTCGTACACCGTGGGCAGCTCGTCGACCGCGGTCTCGGCCGCCTCGATCAACGTCTCGGAGTGCGCGCCGCACCCGTGATCGGCGCTCACCACCCGGCCGTCGTCCGGGGCGTAGAAGTTGCCGCACGCCCCGAAGGCCTGCCGCATCGCACCGGCCAGCGGCAGATAGAAGCCGCAGGTGCCGCAGCGGGCGGCGGACGGTGCGGCGGTCGAGATGGCCGCGGCGGGGCCGTGGTCACCTTCGTACCAGCGCTGCGCCGTGTCGATGCGGCCCTCCCGGGAGAGCACGCGGGCGCGCCCGAGGCCCAGCTCCCACGCCGTCTCCTCGACCGCCGGATCGTCGGAGAGCAGGTAACCGGGAACCAGTCGATCGTCGTCGGGCGAGGTCGGGAGCAGGTCACCCGGACCCAGGTCGCCCGGCTTGAGCCGCTCCTGCCAGGGCAGCCAACCGGGCGCGAGCAGCGCGTCCGGGCCGGGCAGCAACACCGTCTCGCAGATGGTCACCGTCTTGCTGCGCGGCACCCGGGTGACGGTGACCGCCCACCGCCAGCCGTTGTAGCCGGCGAGGCGACATTCGAAGTAGTGGGTGACCAGCCGATCACCCTCGGCCACGACCTGCAGGTGGTCGCCGACGTCGTCGGCGTCCACCTCGGTGATGCCGGCGCGGGCCACCTCGACGGCGGCGGCGCAGACCTGGTCGAGACGGGCGGCACGGGTGGAGACGGGCCTGGTCACCCGACCATTGTTCCCCATGCGCCTCGCAGGGGTGACAGGGACTCCCGGGGAACCTTTCCCAGCGGTGGTGCGGCGTACCCGGATCAGATGGGCGAGGATGGAGCACATGCCGTCGTACTCCCGCTCCGGGCGTTCCGTCCTCGGGCGGACCGTCGGCACCGGCATTCGCGCAGTCCGTCTGCTGTTGCGCGGTTCGGTGGGCAGCGGTCGCTGGGTGACCCGCCGGGCCGGGCGGGCCCGGGCCCGGGGTGCCGGCGGCGAGGTCGGCATGGTTCGCCTGTTCGACCTGCACGCGCTCTCCTGTGCCGGCGACACCCTGATCGCCATCGGTCTGGCCGGCACGATCTTCTTCAACGTGCCGCTCGGCGAGGCCCGTAGCAAGGTCGCGCTCTATCTGCTGGTGACCATGGTGCCGTTCGCGATGCTCGCCCCGGTGGTGGGCCCGTTGCTGGATCACTTCCGGCACGGCCGGCGGTACGCCCTGGCCGCGACGATGCTCGGCCGCGCCTTCCTGGCCTGGTTGATCTCCGACTACATCCACGGGTTCGGGCTCTATCCGGCCGCGTTCGGGGTGCTCGCGCTCTCCCGGGCGTACGGCGTGGCCCGCTCCGCGGCGGTGCCCCGGTTGCTGCCGGAAGGGCTCGGCCTGTCCCAGGTGGGTGCCCGGGCCAGCGTCTACGGCACGGTCGCGGGTGCGCTGGTGGCGCCGATCGGGTTGGCCGCGTTCTGGTTCGGGCCGCAGTGGCCGCTGAGGGTCGCGTCGTTGATCTTCCTGGTCGGCATGGTGATCTCGTTGCGGCTGCCGCCGAAGGCCGACTCGGAGCCACCGGAGCGCGTCCCTCGGCCACTTCGCGCGCTGGGCCGCCGCCGTGGCGACCGACCGCTGGGCCGGGGCCGACCGTCCGGCCGGTTGGTGATCGCCACCCTGATCGGCGCGGCGACGCTACGCGCGCTCTACGGCTTCCTGCTGCTCTTCCTCGCCTTCGCGATCAAGAAGGGCGACCTGACCACAGTGGTGTTCGGCCGGGATCTGGGCGCCGAGTGGGCGTTGGGCGTGGTCGGCGGCGCGCTCGCGGTCGGCACCTTCCTGGCCACCGCCATCGGCACCCGACTGCGTATCCACCGGCCGACCGCCATCCAGTCCAGCAGCATGATCATCGTGGCCGGGGTGGCGGTGCTCGCCGTCATCCAGTTCTCGCTGCTGATGGTCGCCCTGCTCTGCCTGGTCGCCGCGCTGGCCAGCGGGGTAGCGAAGCTGGCGGTGGACGCCTCGATCCAGGAGCGCATCCCGGAACGGTTGCGGGCCAGCTCCTTCGCCCACTCCGAGACGGTGCTGATGCTCGCCTTCGTCGCCGGCGGCGGCCTCGGGCTGGTGCCGTTCGATGGTCGGATGGGCATCGCCGTGGCCGCAGGGGTCGGCGTACTGGCCGCGATCCGGGGTGTGCTGGCCGCCGCCCGGCTGCGCGGCGAGAAGCTGGCCGGCCGACCGCTCGGTGACGACGAGCTGACCGAGGACGAGCCGGCGGACGAGCACGGGGACCCCACACCAACCTCACCGGCGCCGGCCCAGACCAGCTCACCGCAGTACGACGACCCGAGCCCCGCCCCGCCGGGCTACCACATCTACCGCCCGTCGTCGGCCGTTGGCGGCCCGGGTGGCGGGGCCGACGACGAAACCCGCCGCGAGTCCCCCGGCTCACTCTCGTGACCGGTCTGCTGGTGGTGACTGCGGTTCCTGCCGAGGCGGACGCGGTCCGCGCCGGGCTGACCGACCCCACCGTGACCGTCACCCCGATCGGTGTGGGTCCGGCCGTCGCCGGTGCCGCCACCGCCCGGCTGCTGGCGCTGGCCGAGGCCGCCGGCCGCCCGTACCGTGCGGTCGTCAGCGCCGGCGTGGCCGGCGGCTTCACCGGGCGGGCCGAGGTCGGCGACACGGTACTCGGCACCGCCAGCATCGCCGCCGACCTGGGCGCGGAGTCGCCTGACGGCTTCATCCCGGTCGACGAGCTGGGCATGCCGCCCGCGCTGCTCGGCGCGGGCAGCAGGGTGCCGGCGGACCTGGGTCTGCTCGCGGCACTGCGAGCCGCCCTCCCGACGGCCACGGCCGGCCCGGTGCTCACGGTCAGCACCGTCACAGGCACCACGGCCAGCACCGACGAGCTGCGCCGGAGGCATCCGGAAGCGGTTGCCGAAGCCATGGAGGGGTACGGCGTGGCGGTCGCCGCGGCGCAGGCCGGGGTGCCCTTCGCCGAACTGCGCACCATCTCCAACCCGATCGGCCCCCGCGACCGGGACGCCTGGCGGCTGCGCGAAGCCCTGGCCGCGCTGACCGCAGCAGCCCCGGCGCTGCGCTGACCCGGCATCGCGCTGACCCGGCGCTGCGCTGACCCTGACGACGTTCAGGAGAAGTAGCGTTTGGCCGGGTGGCCCAGGCGCAGAGCGGCTGGGCGGCGTCCCTCGATCTCGAAGCCGCACGCCAGCAGCAGGTCGGTGCCGGATCCCTCGGCGATAGCGACCGCGTCGTCGATACCCGCCTCGCGCATCGCAGTCAACAGCGCGGTGACCAACCGACGCCCGAGCCCCAACCGCCGGTACCGGGCGTCGACAAGCACGCCGTCGAGCACCATCTCCCGCTCCGGCATGTTCGGATGCCACTCCCCGAACTCCAGGAACGGGCTCCGCTCATGGGCCCGCAGCTCACCGACCAGCGTGCCGTCGGGAAGCTCGGCGACGTATCGCCAGCAGGTGGCCGGCAGGTCGCTACTGATCACCCGACGCACCTGCGCAGTCCGCCGGACCTCGGCGGCCCACCGCCGGTTGTCGCGATAGCGCCGGTTCAGCTCGTACGCGGCCGGTGGCAGCGGGAGCGGATACCGCTCGGGCGGCAACCGGTACCACTCCGCCCACCAGGCACCGGGCCAGTCCCGAGGTTCGTGGACCGGCCAGACGTCCAGGTGAGCCGGGTATCGGCGGCCCGCCTCGTCCCGCATGTCGTCGTGCGGAACCGGCGTGGGTTCGGTGAGGCCGGAGATGGTTGGTGGGACGCCAACGGCCAACGTCCCACCCGCCGCCTGGACGAGGCGTTCCACTGTCCGGAATCGGGGATCAAGCGCCCGCCCCGACTCGATCCGGGCAAGCGTCGGCTGTGGCACCCCGGATTTCTCGGCCAACTGCCGCTGACTCAGATCGGCCCGCCGACGCAGCGCACGGAGCGCCTGCCCGAGATCGGCTCCGCCGGCTTCGTCGGTGTGGTCACTCGCCTCGGTCACAGGCCGATGTTCCCGGCTGGTCAGCGAGCTATCAACACCCTGCGCCGAGCTGTGGATAACACTGTGGACAACCCCGCCGACCGGTGGATGACCTAACTCCCGCGACCCCCTTTGGAGCTGACTCGTTTGCGGCATCACCACCCTCTCGGGGCCCCCGGGCAAGATCCCCCTGCCCCGGGGCCTGGGCCTGGGCCTGGGCCTGGGCCGGGGCCTGGGCCGGGGCCGGGGCCGGGGCCGGGGCCGGGGCCGGGGCCGGGGCCGGGGCCGGGGCCGGGGCCGGGGCCGGGGCCGGGGCCGGGGCCGGGGCCGGGGCCG
>NZ_JBIALC010000002.1:693843-824978 GCF_042873195.1 Micromonospora arida
CGACCCGGGCCTGGGCCGGGGCCGACCCGGGCCTGGGCCGGGCTCCTAGCCTGCGAGCTCGCACCGTTGGCCCTGCTCCGAATCACGGTCACCGAGTCTGGGCGATTCGTTTACGACATCAGCTCCAAAGGGAGACCGGGGTGGGTGCTCGACCCTGCTGCGCCGGTCGTTTCCACGCGTTGTTCCGCCCGGCGGCGCCCACCGCAGTTCGTGCCGCCGCCGCGCTCTGACGCAGGTCACAGCCCCAGATCACAGCCCCGGATCACAGCTGCGCGTCACGGTCCCGGATCACAGTCGTGGGGTGGGCGCGGACCCCGGGCGGAGGGCGGGACTACCGTGAGGGTGTGGCGCTCTCCCTGGCGATCTCGCCCTGCCCCAACGACACGTTCGTCTTCCACGCGCTGGTGCACGGGCGGGTGCCCGGCGCGCCGCCGGTCGAGGTGACGTACGCCGACGTGGACGTCACCAACACGGCGGCTGAGCGGGGCGCGTTCGACCTGGTGAAGGTGAGCTTCGCGGCGCTGCCCTGGCTGCTCGACGACTACCACCTGCTGCCCTGCGGCGGCGCCCTCGGTCGCGGTTGCGGTCCGCTGGTGCTCACCCGGGGCGACCGTGACGGCGGGCCGGACCGCACCGACCTGACCGGTGCCACGGTGGCGGTGCCGGGCGACCGGACCACCGCGTACCTGTTGTTCCGGCTCTGGTCGGCTGGGCGACCGCCGGCCCGGATCGAGGTGGTGCCGTTCCACGAGATCATGCCGGGCGTGGCGGCTGGGCGCTACGACGCTGGGCTGGTCATCCACGAGGCACGGTTCACCTACCACCGGCACGGCCTGAGCGCCCTGGTCGACCTCGGCGAATGGTGGGAGGCCGACACGGGTCTGCCCATCCCCCTCGGCGCGATCCTGGCCCGGCGCGGGGCGGTCGACCCGGAGGCCGCGGCCGGCTGGGTCCGCGAGTCGGTCCGGCAGGCCTGGGCGGACCCGGCGGCCAGCCGGGAGTACGTGCTGGCGCACGCCCAGGAGATGGAGCTCGACGTGGTCGACCGACACATCGGCCTCTACGTCAACGAGTTCACCGCAGACCTGGGCGAGGCCGGTCTCGCCGCGGTGGCGGCACTGCTCGATCGGGCCGCCACCGCCGGCCTGGTGCCTCAGACCTCCAGCTCGCGGGCCACCGCGTGGACCAGCTGAGCGATCTTCTGCGCGGCCTTCTTGTCCGGGTACCGACCCCGGCGCAGGTCCGGCTGGACCTTCGCTTCCAGCACCTTGATCATGTCTTCGACCAGGCCGTGGAGCTCCTCGGCCGGCCGACGGCGCAGCTCTGCCATCGACGGCGGCGCGTCCAGCAGCTTGACCCCCATGGCCTGCGCGCCCCGGCGGCTGTCCACCACGCTGAAGTCGACCCGCTGGCCACCCTTGAGGTCGGTGACACCCGCCGGCAGCGCCCCCTTGGGCAGGAACACGTCGCCGCCCTCGTCACTCGTGACGAAGCCGTATCCCTTGGCCGTGTCGTACCACTTCACTCGACCCGTAGGCACCTGAAAACCCCTGCTTCACTTGAGCCGCTACTGCTCCAAGGCTAGCTGGATCATCCCGTCGAGCGCCGCTGGGAATTCGGTGAGCTCGTCCAGCACAACTTCCGCGCCGGCCGCGCGCAGCTCGTCGGAGGAGCAAGGGCCGGTCGCCACACCGATGCCGGGCACCCCGGCCGCTGCCGCCGCCACCATGTCCGCGACATGATCACCGACGTAGTGGGTCGCGCCGTGCTCCCGCAGAGCGGTCGCCTTCTGCTCGGCGAACAGGTCGCCGGCCAACTCGTCCACCGTGAGACCGAGGTGGTCCAGGTGCAACCGGGCCAGCCGACCGATCTTGGAAGTGACAACCAACACCCGGCCACCCCGCGCACGGATCGCGTCGATGGCTTCCCGCGCGCCGGGCAGCAGAAGCGTCGGGGTGATCGCGTACGCCGGGTAGAGCTCGCGATACACCCGCACGGCGGACTCGACCTGCTCCGGCGGGAACCAGTGCGCGATCTCGGTACGCAGCGGCGGCCCGAGCCGGGACACCGCCAGCTCGGCGTCGACCGGCACACCGGTCCTCGCGGTCAGCGCCCGGTACGCCGCGGCGATGCCGGGGCGGGAGTCCACCAGGGTCATGTCGAGGTCGAATCCGACGGTCAGTGCTGGCATGTCGAGAAACGTACCGGCTACTCCCAGTCGACCGGACGTCCGAGGGGCGCGGAAGCCCGGTGCCGGGCTAGCGTGGAAAGACGATGACCACCTCACTCGCCGACCACCTGCGGTCGCTGCCCGACGAGTCACTGGCCGCGCTCCTCCAGCTGCGGCCCGACCTCGTCGTGCCCGTGCCGGCCGACGTCTCCGCCCTGGCCATCCGGGCCCAGTCCCGGGTCTCCGTGGCCCGCGCGCTGGACGGTCTGGACCAGTTCACCCTCCAGATCCTCGACGCCGCCCGTCTCACCCGGAACCCGGACGACGCCACCACGGCCACCGACACCGTGCTCGCGATGGCGACCGCCGGGCCGCAACCGCCGGCTCCGACAGCCGTCCGGGCCGCCGTGGGCCGACTGCGTGCGCTCTTCCTGCTGTACGGCCCGGAGCACGCGCTCCAGGTGCTGCCCGCCGTCGACGAGGTCTCCCCGTACCCCGCTGGGCTCGGCCGACCGGCCGCGGAGCTGGACCCGCGCACGGCCGCGCTCTGCGCGGACCCGGCGAAGCTCCGACGGACGGTGCTCGCCGCCCCGCCCTCGGCCCGGGCGATCCTGGACCGGTTGGCGGCCGGCCCACCGGTGGGCAGCGTGCCGCCGGGGGCGTTGCAGGCGCCGCCGCTCGGCGCGGCGGACCCGGTCCTCTCCGACCCGACCAACGGTGGCGCGCCGACCGGCTCCCCGGTGCGGTGGCTCGTCGACAACCGACTGCTGGTCCCGGTGACGACCGGCTCGTCCACGGCCAGCGGAACGGTGGAGCTGCCCCGCGAGGTCGGCCTGTTGCTGCGCCGCGACACCGGCCCTCTCGGGCCGCTGCGTACCAGCCCACCGCCGGTGGCCGCCGCGCCCCGCGAGCCGAAAGCGGTCGACTCGGCCGGGGCCGGGCAGACCATGGAGGTGGTCCGACACACCGAAGGCCTGCTGGAGCAGCTCGCCGACGAGCCCGCGCCGGTGCTGCGTTCGGGTGGCGTCGGTGTACGGGACCTGCGCCGGTTGGCGCGTACCGCCGGGCTGGACGAACCGACCACCGCGCTGCTGCTGGAGGTGGCGTACGCGGCGGGGCTCCTCGGTGAGCTGGAGATGCCCGGTGCGACCACCGGTCGGTACGGGGCGGATCAGCAGGTGCTGCCGACGGGCGGGTACGAGGTGTGGCGGGCCGCCTCGCTGGCCCAACGGTGGGAGCAGCTCACCCGAGCGTGGCTGACCATGACCCGGCAGGTGGGGTTGGTGGGCCGCCGTGACGACCGGGACCGGCCGATCACCGCGCTCTCCGCCGAGGCCGAGCGGGCCAGCGTGCCGGCCACCCGACGGGCGGTGCTCGGCGTACTCGCCGATCTGGAGCCGGCGACGGCACCCACCCCGCAGGAGGTGCAGGAGCTGCTGGACTGGCGGGCACCGCGTCGCAGCCGGGGCCGGGACGCCGCCCACCGGGAGGTGCTGGCCGAGGCCGCACAGCTGGGTGTGACGGGGCTGGGGGCGCTCACCTCGTACGGTCGGCTGCTGCTGGGGGACCTGACGTCGACCGACGAGCGGGGTGACGACCCGCTGGGCGTGCACGCCGACGTCGAGAGCGGTGACCCGTCCAGTGCCGCGCGGGCGCTGGACGCCCTGCTGCCCGCACCGGTCGACCACTTCCTGGTGCAGGCCGACCTGACCGTTGTGGTGCCCGGCCCACCCGAGCCGGCGCTCGCCGTCGAGTTGGAGGCGATGACCGAGCTGGAGTCGGCCGGCGGGGCCAGCGTGCACCGGGTCACCACGGCGAGCGTGCGGCGGGCCCTGGATTCCGGCTACACGGCCGACGACCTGCACGACGTGTTCCGACGTCGCTCGCGTACCCCGGTGCCGCAGGGGCTCACCTACCTGATCGACGACGTGGCCCGTAAGCACGGCGGGCTGCGGGTCGGCCTGGCCGGGGCGTACCTGCGCAGCGACGACGAGACGCTGATCAGCGAGGTGCTGGCCGACCGGCGGCTGGAGTCGTTGGCGCTGCGCCGGCTCGCGCCGACGGTGCTGTGTACGCAGTACCAGGTTGGTCGGCTGCTGGGTGCGCTGCGCGACGCGGGGTACGCCCCGGTGCAGGAGGACGGCACCGGCAGCACGGTGCTGGCCCGGCCACGAATCCGGCGGGCCCCGCCCCGGGTGTCGGTGACCACCCGGACGATCGATCCGCTGGCCGCCCCGAAGTTGCCCATGCCCCGGCTGCTTGGCGTGGTGGAGCACATCCGGCGCGGCGACGCGGCGGCGCGGGCCGCCCGACGGGCGCCGGCGGTGGTGCGCGGCGGCGCGCCCGGGCTGGGCGGCGGCCCGGTGCCGGCGCACACCCACAGCGAGGCCCTGGCGGTGCTCCAGCAGGCGGTCCGGGACAAGGCGCTGGTCTGGGTGGGTTACGTCGACGCGCACGGGGCGACGGCGTCACGCCTGCTCAAGCCGGTCTCGATCGGTGCCGGCTACCTGCGGGCCGAGGACGAACGGACCGAGATGCTGCACACGTTCGCGCTGCACCGGATCACCGCGGCGGTGGTGGCGGACTGACCGGAGGCGCCACCGCGCGGGCGCCGTCGGTCAGCGGCGGCTGCGGCGTACGGTGCCGACCACCGAGATGATCAGCAGCAGCGCGAAGCCGGCGCCGGCGGATTCCCCGACCGAGTCGACGAAGCCCTGCTGAAGCACCAGCCAGCCGAAGAGGAACCACCCGAGGAGAAGCGTCGCCGCGACGGCGTACGCGATCACCGTCGCTCGGGACACCTCGTCGGGTGGTGCGTGCTCGTGCTCCGCGATCACGTCACGGTCGACCGTCATCCCCAGCCTCCCCGCCCGGTCCGGCCCTGGACTCCAAGGGTGACACTCGTTGGTCCGGTCGGACAGGGGGTTGTCGCCGCGATTCGCTGCGTGTCACTCAGGTGCCGGGGCGTCGGCCGATCAGCACCACCCGGGTGCCGACCTTGCCGAGCTCCCACATCCGGACGGCGTCGGCATGCAGCAGGTTGACGCACCCGTGCGAGCCGATCGACTTGTCGTGCAGGTAGGTGGTGGTCTCGTGGAAGCCCATCCCCTGGGTGAAGTGCTGCCAGTACGGCAGCCACACCTCGTACGGGTTGGACCATTCCTTGGGGTTGCGGTAGTTGACGGCGTACGTGCCGGCCGGGGTGCGGTAGCCGGACATGCCGGTGCGGGTCACCGTCGGTGCCATGATCACCTTGCCGCCGCGGAGCGCCCAGACGGTCTGCCGGGTCAGGTCCACGCAGAACGTGGTGCCGGTGCCGGCCTTGCAGCGGGTCGTGTCGGTGGTGGCGAGGCGCTGGGCCACGTCGAGAGTGGTTGGTCCGGCGCGACCCTCGACGGGGCGAATGCCGTACCTCTTCTGGAACTTCTTGATCGCCGCGCAGTCGGCGGCGGACTGCCGGCCGTCCACGGTCACCGCCCCGAACCCGCCCAACCGGGCCAGGTAGGTCTCCACCGCCCGCTGGTGCTGCCCCTGGGGGCAGCCGGCGACGGTCGGCGTACCGGTGCCGGCGGTCGTGGTGGGTGCCGGGTGGGTCGGCTTCGGCGTGGGTTTCCGGGTGGGTTTCGCTGTGGGCGCGGCCGGGGTGGGCCGGCCGCGCTGGTCGGGCCCGGGTGTGTCGCCCGCCCCCGTTGCCTGTTCCGCCGCACCGGCTGGGGCGGCTCCCCCGCCACCGCTCCCGCCGGACTGCGGATCGAACGCGCACGCTCCCGCGCCGACCAGCACGACCACCACAAGGGCAACCAGCCGGGAAGTGATCCGGACATGCTTCATGGGCCCTCCCCAGACAGTCGTCCCTTTACTAGACGTTCGTGAGTGCCGTCACGGTTGCGCCCGGTGAGCATCTTTCTTCCGCCGTCCCGCATCGTGCAACACTGGATGGTCGACCAGCAGCGGGTATGCGACCCGTTTCGGCCGGTCGGCCAACCGAGGAGAGGACGCTGGCGTGAGCGGTGGACCACTGATCGTGCAGTCGGACAAGACCCTGCTGCTGGAGATCGACCACCCCGACGCGCAGGCCTGCCGAATGGCGATCGCGCCGTTCGCGGAGCTGGAACGCTCGCCGGAGCACGTGCACACCTACCGGCTGACCCCGCTGGGTCTGTGGAACGCCCGCGCGGCGGGGCACGACGCCGAGGGTGTCGTGGATTCGCTGCTCAAGTACTCCCGCTACCCGGTGCCGCACGCGCTGCTGGTGGACGTGGCCGAGACGATGGACCGGTACGGCCGGCTCCAGCTCGCCAACGACCCGGCGTACGGGCTGGTGCTGCGCGCACTGGACCGGCTGGTGCTGATCGAGGTGGCCAAGAGCAAGAAGCTCGCCGGGATGCTCGGCGACAAGATAGACGACGACACCATCCGGGTGCACCCGTCCGAGCGTGGCCGGCTCAAGCAGGCACTGCTCAAGCTGGGTTGGCCGGCGGAGGACCTGGCCGGTTACGTCGACGGCGAGGCGCACCCGATCGAGCTGGCCGAGGCCGGCAAGGACGGGCGCAAGCCCTGGACGCTGCGCTCGTACCAGCGGGAGGCCGTCGAGGCGTTCTGGGCCGGCGGGTCGGGGGTGGTGGTGCTGCCCTGCGGCGCCGGCAAGACCCTGGTCGGCGCGGCGGCGATGGCCGAGGCGAAGGCGACCACCCTGATCCTGGTCACCAACACGGTCGCCGGCCGGCAGTGGAAGCGGGAGCTGATCGCCCGCACCTCGCTGACCGAGGAGGAGATCGGCGAGTACTCCGGCGAGCGTAAGGAGATCCGGCCGGTCACCATCGCCACGTACCAGGTGCTCACCTCGCGGCGCGGCGGCGCGTTCACTCACCTGGACCTGTTCGGGGCCCGCGACTGGGGCCTGGTCGTCTACGACGAGGTGCACCTGCTGCCCGCGCCGATCTTCCGGTTCACCGCGGACCTCCAGGCCCGCCGCCGGCTGGGCCTCACCGCGACTCTGGTACGCGAGGACGGCCGCGAGGGTGACGTGTTCAGCCTGATCGGGCCCAAGCGGTACGACGCGCCGTGGAAGGACATCGAGTCGCAGGGCTGGATCGCACCGGCCGAGTGCACCGAGGTCCGGGTGACGCTGACCGACGCGGAGCGGATGTCGTACGCGACGGCGGAGGCGGAGGAGCGCTACCGGATGGCGGCGACCGCCCGCACCAAGCTGCCGGTGGTCAAGGCGCTGGTCGACCGGCACCCGGACGACCAGGTGCTGGTGATCGGCGCGTACATCGACCAGCTGCACCAGCTCGGCGAGTACCTCGACGCGCCGATCATCCAGGGTTCGACCACCAACAAGGAGCGGGAGCGGCTGTTCGACGCGTTCCGGTCCGGCTCGCTGCGAACCTTGGTCATCTCGAAGGTCGGCAACTTCTCGATCGACCTGCCCGAGGCGGCGGTGGCGATCCAGGTGTCCGGGACGTTCGGGTCACGCCAGGAGGAGGCGCAGCGGCTCGGTCGGGTGCTGCGGCCGAAGGCCGACGGCCGGCAGGCGCACTTCTACACTGTGGTGTCCCGGGACACGATCGACACGGAGTACGCGGCACACCGGCAGCGCTTCCTCGCCGAGCAGGGGTACGCGTACACGATCGTCGACGCCGACGATGTCCTCGGCCCGAAGCTCCCCACGGTCGACTGACCCGCGCGGCCTTGATCGACTCGGTTTTCCGGAAGTCGCGGTGTCCGGGGTGTTGTGATGCCCCGGTTTCCTGGAAACCGAGTCGATCAGCGCGGTAGGCGAGGGCGCGGCGCGGGCGCGGGATGTCTCTCGCGCTCGCTATGGAGCTGATGTCGTAGACGAATCAGTCGCCCGGCGTGGGGCCGCCAGCAGCACGCGGTAACTCTCGCGCGCGCCACCCTGATCCGTGCCGCCAGTCCGTCACTCTAGATCTTGGACAGTTTCCGTCCCGTCTGAACGGAAACTGTCCAAGATCTCGACGACCTCGCGCTCCGGCGCGTGCCAGGCAGTCAACGAGCGTCAGCGCTTACGGGACTCCGCGACGAAGACCCCGCGCCCCGGACGGCCAACGAGCACGCCCTCTTTCCGCAACTTCGCCACCGCACGGTGAATGGTCGACACCGACACGTCGTAGTGGTCGGACAGCTGCTGGGTAGACGGTATCTGCGACCCGGGCGGGAACTCGCCCACCTTGATCCGCCTCAGCAGATCATCGATCAACTCGCTCATCGTCGGGGGAATCGGCACGCGGAGGCCCCTTGCAGTCGGTTGGCCCGCCCAGTATCGAGCACCGGATGAAAGAGCGGCAACAACTGGAAGGGAAGCAACAGCAACCCCAGCAGCAAGATTTGCTAGATAGGAGAGCGTTGACAGAGGTGAGAGGTATCGGTAGCGTCGCTCTCGGTGATGCGGTGCTGCTGCGGTCGGTTGGCGCCTCTCGTAACGGCCTCGCATCCCGCCGAGATCCGAACCGCCGAGACCCCACCCGCCGCGCTCCCCCGGCGCGGTCCCGCTGCCGTACCCCCCGGACGGCCGCGGGCGGGCGGTCTCCGCCGAGCGCAACCGGCGGAGACCGCCCCTTTACGTCGATCCCATCCGACGAAGGGCAGCCACGTGCGCAACCAGACCAGTCGGCCGGCGAGCCGGCGCGACGAGCCACCTCCGACGAGAAGGCGCCACGAGTCGCCGCAGCCCTGGCAGCTCCCCGAACAGTGCCGCTACTGATGAGCGACCGTTGGGTGATCCACCTGCCGATCACCGCGCCTGATCTGCTGCGCGCCCGGATCTTCGCGCGTACCGCCGCTCGGGTGTTGGTCCGGCTCAGCGCGCTGGTCGAGCCGGGCGGGGTGACCGTCTCGGCGGAGGACCAGCAGGGCGTACGACATTGGGTCTTCTGTGATCGGCCACTGCCCGGCGGCGCGCGGTGCGCCCTGCCCACCGACCACCTGTCGCCCTGCGCCCGACGCACGCTCCTGCCCGGCGGTCGGTGACCTCAGCGCGCGCCCGGCCCTGACGGCATCGCTCAACGGGAGAAGCGGTCCACCAGGACCGCGAGCCGGCGGTCGTGGTCGGCGCGGCGGAGCCGGCCGCTGCGCATCAGTGTGACCAGCCCGTGCAGGCCGGCCCAGAAGGTTTCGGTGACCGTCTCCAGGTCGTCGTCCACCGCGACCGGGCGCACTGTCTCGGACAGTTCGGCGAAGCCCCGGGCCAGGTCGGTTGGCACGTCCTGGCTGGCGAACGGCAGGTCCACCGCGAGGGTGAACATCGCGTCGTAGATCGCGGGCCGCTGCTGGGCGAACGCGACGTACGCGGCTGCCACGTCGGCGACCGCCTGCCGGGGGTCGGGGGCGGAGGCCCGGGCCGAGACCAGTGCGGTTGCCAGCTCGGCGAAGCCCTCGACGGCGACCGCCGCCATGATGGCGTCCTTGCCCTTGAAGTGGCTGTAGAGGACGGGCTGGCTGTACTCGATCTCGGCGGCGAGCCGTCGGGTGGTCACCGCGTCCCAGCCTTCGGCCAACGCCAGGTCCCGTGCCGCGGTGATGATCGCCTGCTCCCGTTCAGCCCGCTCACGCTCCCGGCGCGCCTGTGTCGACATGACAGCAACCCTAGCACTGCTAGCGTTCCTGTCTACGCTCTGCTAGCGTCGCTCTCACATCTAGCAGCGCTAGGAATTGGAGTAGACTCATGCTGGCACCCCTCGCCTACGGGCTCGCCTTCGTACTCAGCCTCTTCGTCGCCTTCATCGGCGCGCGGTTCCTGCTGGTGCCGCAGGCCGCGGCCGCCGGGTACGGCGTACCGGCCAGACCGGACGGCGATCCCGCCTACCTGACGGTCAAAGGGCTGAAAGACCTCACCTTCGGGCTGCTCGGCCTCGCCCTGATCGCCTTCACGACCGCCGACGCGGTCGCGTGGTTCATGCTGGTCGTCGCGCTCGTCCCGCTGGGCGACACCCTCATCGTGCTACGGAACGGCGGAACGAAGGCTGTCGCCTTCGGCATCCACTTCGCCACCGCACTGGTCGTCCTCCTGGACGCCGCCCTGCTGTTCGCCCTGTAACCCCCACCCGGACCCACCCTCGACCCCCCACCCTGACCCTGCCCGTGTTGATCAAGAGGTTCGCGTCATCGATGGGCCTGATGATGACGCAAACCTCTTGATCAACGCAGTCGAGACGCAGTTGAGACGCAGTCGAGACGCAGTCGAGACGCACTGGACGCGCTACGACGTGGGGGGTGGGCAGCGGTCGGGGAGGGTGACCTCGCCGGGGCGGTGGTCGAAGGTGTCCATGGTGAACCATTCGTCCAACTCCGGGTCGAAGAGGTTCTGCAGGCCGAACTGCAACACCTGCCACCACCGGCTCGGGTCGTGCTGGTCGACGTAGATGTCGCCGAGCGCGATCGGGAACCGGAAGAACTCCCCCGGCACTGTGGAACCGCCGACGACCCCGACCCGCCAGTGGTCCACGTGCCGGTCCTTCTCACCCTGGAGGATCTCCGGCCCCACGTAGCGGGCGGTCTTCAGCTTGTCGTTGAAGATCTGGCGGTTGAAGAACCCCGGCACCTTGCTGCACGCGCGGGGCGGGAACAGCGGGATGTTCGGCCACCTGTAGGTGAGCGTGTAGAGGGTGTTCTCGTAGATCAGGTTCGTGAACCAGATCGGGTGCTCCGGGCCGCCGGCGGTCATCTGGCTGTTGCCGTCGCGGCCCTGCCAGGAGAACGGCACGTCGATGCCGAGGTCCCGCACGATGTACCGGCCGGTGCCCTGAAAGTCGGCGGGGAGCAGCGGTGGGCGCGGCTCGGGAACGGTCGGGCCGTCGGCCTGGGCCGAGCGGGGCAGCGGCGCCGCCGCCGGACCGGGCGCGACCACACCGAGGGCGAACAGTCCACCGGCGACCACCGACACCAGTGTCCGACGTGTGCGCCCCGACGCCATGTGTCCTCCGCCGATGAAAGTGCCAGATGCTTTCGGCGAAGCGTAGGAGCAGGCAGAACGTGAGGATGGACGGAACGAGCGGGCTCCACCGGAAGGGTGAGGCGATCGGGGCCGGCGATTCGCCGCAGAGCGATTCGCCGGCCCCCGACCTCCAGTGGGCTATCCGGCCCCGCCGGCGCGGAACGCCACCCAGGCGTCGCTCATCCGGTCGGCCTGGCCGGCGGTGAACATGTTCATGCAGGAGTCCTGCGTGTAGTCCATGAAGTTGTGGATCGGGTCGAGCCCGGGCGCGGTGCAGGAGTCCGCGCCCACCGGGCAGTCGAACTGCGGCGCCGCCTCGCGGGGGGTGTCCGCGACGAAGTCGCCGGACGCGGAGCAGCCGTGCGCGATGAGGGTGGCGGTGCGGGGTCGATGACGTCGCTGTTCGGGTATGAGAACACGCCGACGGCATCGACAAAAGACCCTCTGAGCAGGGCAGATGGCGATGTAACGGAACCGGACCGGCCAGCGCTGTTTGGCCGGTCCGGCGGGAGTCAGAGAACCCGGGTCACCTGTTCGGCGGCGACGACCGCGTCCCGCCGCGCCGGGTCGAGGTTGGCGCTGATCACCACGGACGCGCCGGCCGAGAGCGGTGCGAGCAACCACTTGAGCGGCTGCTCGGTCTCGGCGGCGTCGACCAGCAGGCGGTCGCCGGCGCGCAGGTCCAGCATCGTGGCGAACTCCTGGGCGAGCGCACCCCACTGACCGTAGGTGGTGCCGTCCGCCGTGGCCGGGTCCGACGGGTGGATGGCGGTGTGGTCGGGCGCGCCGTCGCCGTGCCGGAGCACCTCGGCGGACCAGTCCAACCAGCCCAACGGCACGTCGTCCAGCCGCCCCGGCCCGGCGCCGACGAGATAACGGTGCGGCGCGTCCGGCACGTCCTCCAGCCAGTCGTCCTGCCGCTCCGGCGTCACGAAGACCGCATCGAACGGCCGGTCGCCGCCCGGTTCGAGCACCGCCAGGCCCGCGGTGGCGCGCGGTCGGAACGACACCGCCAGGCCGGAGGCCCAGGCGCCCAACAACACCGCTGCGGTACGCCAGTGCGGCGGCAGCAGGACCGCTACGCGGCTGCCGGGGCCGAGACCGCAGCCGTCCCGCAGCAGGCCCGCGCTCCGCGCCGCCCACTGGCCGACCTGCTGTGCGGTCAGGTCGACGCGCTCGCCGGTCGCCTCGTCGCGGTAGCTGAGCAGCGGACGCTCGGCCTCGACGGGCCGGGCCGGCAGATCGGCCGTGACGGTTGGCTGCATCTCCACGCTCCCCGGGTCGACGTCGGCACCACAGTACTCAACGACTTTGGTCGCACCGGTCGTCGGCCGATGGCCGTATCGGGTGACCGGGTGGCCCGCGCAAGGTGCAGGTGACCCCCGAGACGCCGTCGAGGAGCGCCGATGCCGACCGAATCCGACCCCGTCGCCGCCGACCATCCCGTCACCGCCGGCCGCCCTGTCGCCGCTGATCGCCCTGTCGACGCTGATCGGCTGCCGCTGCGTCGGCGGCTGCTGCCGGTGATCGTCTTGCTGCTGCTCGCGCCGTGGGCGGCCGAGTGCTCGTGGGGCGGCTTCGCCATCGACGACTTCCTGCCGGTGCTGATCTTCCTGGGCCCGATGTACGGCGGCGCGGCGATCCTCATCCGGGAGACCGCCCGGCACCTCGGGGCGGGCTGGCCGACCATCGTGCTGCTCGCCGCCGCGTTCGGCGTACTCCAGGCCGGGCTGGTCGACCAGTCACTGTTCAATCCCGACTTCCTCGACGACACCCAGTACGCCGACACCCGGGCCGCTGCCGAGGCGACGCTGGTGCCGGGGCTCGAATTCAGCCTTCGGCAGGCGTTCGACTACGTGGGCAACCACATCGTGCTGACGATCTGCGCGCCTATCGTGCTCATCGAGTCGTTCCTCGGGCCGGAACGGCGGCTGCGGCCGTGGCTGGGCCGGCCCGGTCTCCTCGTCGTCGGCCTGATCTATCTGCTCGGCAGTCTGTTCATCTTCTCGGACATCAACGACGACAAGGGCTTCCTGGCCAGCCCACTCCAGCTGGCCTTCGCCGCCGTGGTGGTCCTCGCCCTGGTCGCGACCGCCCTGCTGCCCCGCTGGCGCCGCCCCCACCCGCGCCGGACCCGCCGGGCGCCGTACCCGCTCTGGGTCGGTCTACCGGTCGTCCTCGTCCGCCTCGGCAGCGACCTGGCACCCGGCTGGACGGGGGTGGCCATCGCATTGGGACTCGCCGCCACCGTCGGCGGGCTGATCGCGTACTGGTCGTCGGGCAACGGCTGGGGGCAGCGGCACGTGCTCGTTGCCGGCACGGCGGGCCTGGTCATGGCCGCCGCGTTCGCATACCTGGTGCCGCCGTACTCCCCGGCGAGCCCGGCGGCGGCCCTGGCCGGCGACATCGCGGTCACCGTCATCACCGTCGCCCTGGTCGGTGGCGCCTGGTGGCGGCTGCGCCGTGCTTCGCCGGCTGTTCACGTCGCCGTAAGCTGATGCTCCCCACCGGGCGTCAGCTGCCCGGTGCGGCGGCGGTGCTGCTGCGGCTGGGCTCCAGCCGGCAGGGGCTTCGGCCGCAGGGTCTTCGGCCGCAACTGACCCACCGCCCGTTCCCCCTCGGCCGACGTCCACCCTCGCGGTGACGTCGGCCGATCACATCAGGTGACCCCCGGTGCTGGCCACCGCCCCCCGCTCAGAGCCTTTGCTCTGCTTACCTATACGCGACACGCACTCTCCGCGAGGAAAGTTCCCCCCTTTCAACCGCGCGGCCGTCATGAAGTCCCAGCTCAACGCAGTGTCGCATATAGGTAAGCAGAGCAAAGGTGGGGCGAGGCTCGGGCGGGACCCCGAGGCCAGTTACACGCTGTTGCGGGTACCGCCCCCGCCCATCCGGGCACTCATCGTCACCTGGCAGTCAGCGGGTGGGCAGTTCCGGGCCGCCGTCGAGCAGGGGGGCGAGCAGGTCGTCGTACTCCTCGACCCGGGCCAGGACCTCGGCGGCGGTGAACTGGCGGACGGCCGGTTTCCGGCCGCGCACGCCGGCCTCGACCTCGTCCCAGGTCAGCGGCGTCGACACCGACGGCACCGACTGGGCCCGCAGCGAGTACGGCGCGACTGTGGTCTTCGCCGCGTTGTTCTGGCTCCAGTCGATGAAGACCTTGCCCGGTCGCAGGTTCTTCGCCATCTTCGACACGACCAGCTTCGGGTGGGCCTTCTCCAACTCCTGGGCGATCCGTCGGGCGTAGTCGGAGACGAGGTCGGACGACTGGGTGCCGGCGATCGGGCAGCAGAGCTGCATGCCCTTCTTTCCGGACGTCTTCGGGTACGACTCGATGCCGTCGTCGGCGAGACGGTCGCGCATCAGGACCGCCACCGGGCAACACTCGGCGAGCCCGGCCGGCGGCCCCGGGTCCAGGTCGACGACCATCATGTCCGGGTGTTCACCCACCTTCCACTGCGGTGTGTGCAGCTCCAACGCGGCCAGGTTGGCCAGCCAGACCAGGGTGGGCAGGTCGTCGGCGACCACGTAGTCGATGGTCTCCCGGCCCTTCGTCGACCCGGGCGCGGGCAGGTTCTCCACCCGCACCCAGTCCGGCGTCGCGGCCGGCGTGTTCTTCTCGAAGAACGACTTGTCGTCCACCCCGTTGGGGAAGCGGATCCGGGTGACCGGCCGGTCCCGCAGGTGCGGCAGCAGCACCGGGGAGATCCGGGTGTAGTAGTCGATCACCTCACCCTTGGTGAACCCGGCCGCCGGGTAGAGCACCTTGTCCAGGTTGGACAACTCCAGCGCGCGGCCCTCGACGTCCACCCGTAGCCGCTCAGCCGGCATCGTCGACCTCCTCCGGAGGCTTGTCCGGGCGCAACCGCAGCACCCGGGGGAAGCGCAGCCGGCCGTCGGGGGTGCGCTGGCCGTACTTCACCTCCACCACCACCTGGGGTGTTACCCAGATGGCGCCCCGCGCATCCTCGCGCGGCACACCCGGCGCGAACGGTGACACGCCGGAGCGCAGCGGCTCCAGCTCGGCGAGGAGCTGCCGCTCGATGGCCGCGCCGATCCCACCGCCGACCCGACCCCGGTAGATCAGTCGACCGTCCGGGCCAGGCACCCCGACCAGCAGCCCGCCGATCCGGCGCGCGCCAGGTCGCCAACCGCCGATGACGAAGTCGCCGGTCACCTCCAGCTTGACCTTCACCCAGTCCGGCGAGCGCACCCCCGGGCGGTAGACGGCCCCGACCCGCTTGGCCATCACACCCTCCAGGCCGTGCTCTCCGGCCGCCTCGTAGGTGGCCGGCCCGTCGGCGAACATCGGCGGCACCGCCCATCGGAGGCCGCCGAGCGCGAGCGCCTCCAGCGCATCCCGGCGGCGCTCGTACGGCCAGCCGGTCAGGTCGTCGCCGTTCAGCCGGAGCAGGTCGAAGATCATGTACGTCACCGGCATGACCGTGGCCAACCGGGCCGCCTTGGCCCGGTCCCGGACGTGCATCCGCTCGGCCAGCGCGGTGAACGACGGCTGCCCGCCCTGGCCGAGCAGCACCACCTCGCCGTCGAGCAGCGCGTCGTCGACCTGCTCGGGCAGGGTGGCCAACTCCGGGTACGCGGCGGTGATCTCCACGCCGGAACGGGCATACAGGTGCTGACCGCCACCTGAGATGTCGGCCAGGGCGCGCACGCCGTCCCACTTGAACTCGTAGGCCCAGCCGTCACCCGCCGGGAGCGGCCCGGTCATCGCGAGCATCGGCTTGAGCGGCGCGCCGGGCACGACCCGACTGTAGTAGCAGCCCGAACACCTCGCGTCCGGTTCTTTCGGATGCGAGCATGGTCGATACCGGGGAAGGGAGCGCAGGATGCGTGCCATCTGGAAGGGAGCCGTGTCGTTCGGGCTCGTCTCGATCGGGGTGAAGCTCTACTCCGCGACCGAGGAGAAGGACATTCGGTTCCACCAGGTGCACCGCGAGGACGGTGGGCGGATCCGCTACAAGCGCACCTGCTCGGTCTGCGGCGAAGAGGTCACCTACGACGACATCGCCAAGGGCTACGACATCGGCGGCGGCGAAATGGTGATCCTCACCGACGAGGACTTTGCCGACCTGCCGCTTACCAGCTCCCGCGCCATCGACGTGCTGGAGTTCGTGCCGGCCGAGCAGGTCGACCCGATCCTCTACAACAAGGCGTACTTTCTCGAGCCGGAGGGCGCGGCGACCAAGCCGTACGTGTTGCTGCGCGACGCGCTCATCGACTCGGAGCGGGTGGCCATCGTCAAGGTGGCGCTGCGCCAGCGGGAGCAACTGGCCACGCTGCGGGTCCGCGAGGGTGTGCTGCTGCTCAACACCATGCTCTGGCCGGACGAGATCCGTACCCCGGACTTCGGTTTCCTCGACGAGGACCTCAAGGTGCGCCCGCCGGAGCTGGCCATGGCCAGCTCACTGATCGACTCGATGACCGGCGAGTTCGAGCCGGACGTCTTCACTGACGACTACCGGGCCGCGTTGCAGGAGGTCATCGACGCCAAGGTGGAGGGTCGGGAGGTCGTCCAGCCCGAGGAGGTCGAGGAGGCCCCGGCCGCGGCGGTGGACCTGATGGCGGCGTTGAAGGCCTCGGTGGAGCGGGCCAAGGCGGCTCGCGGCGAGCAGCCGGCCGGTCGCGGTGGCGGCGGTGGCGAGCCGACGCCCATCTCGTCGGCGCGGTCGGCGCAGAAGGCAGCCGAGAAGAAGGCGGCCAAGGCACCCGCGAAGAAGACCGCGGCGAAGAAGACGGCCGAGAAGAAGGCGTCCGAGCCGGCGAAGAAGACCGCCGCGAAGAAGACCACCGCGAAGAAGGCGGAGCCGGCGAAGAAGACCGCCGCCCGCAAGACCGCACCCCGCAAGAGCGCCTGACCGTACGGCAGCGGCGGCGGTGTCCGCCTCGCCGGGTACGCTCCGCCGGCCGCTGGCGACCGGAGGAGCCCCCATGCCGTACACCCCTGATCTGGACCGGTTGTTGACGCCCGGCTCCCGCTTCACCGACCAGCACGGCGGTTACCTGATCGAGGTTCACCCGGTGGGCGACATCGTGCTGCCCACCGGCCAGGTGGTCGGGTGTGACCCGCTGGTCTGCCCGGAGGCCGAGCCGTTCACGGTCACGGTGCCGCCGGGGCGGTATGCCGCCCGCGCCTGGGTGGCGGTGGTGCTCCGGGAGGACGCCGAGGTGGACCGCCGGGTCGCCGCGCTGGAGCTGGTCGTCTCGGCGGAACCGACGATCCGCTGGGAGCCGGCCGTCGCGGGTGACCAGGACGTCGCCACGCTCGGAGGCGACGACTACTTCGGCTACGGGGTGGATGCCGGCGTCGGCACCCTCGCCGATCCGACCGCCCTCGCCGTCCTGGAGGGCTGGGACTCCGACCGGGTCGAGGAGGTCTTCATCCCGGCCGAGCTGCCCTCGTCCCCGGTCCCAGGGCTGATCACCGCCGTGTTGGACGAGGCCAGCGGTGCCAACGTCGTCACAGTGGCCACCGGTTGGGGCGACGGCTGCTACGGCACCTGGATCGGCCGTGCCGCCGACGGGCGGGTCACCTCGTTCGTGACCGACTTCATGGTCGTCCCGGAATAACCGCCCGGGAAAGACCCGGAACTGTCGCGCTGGGCGATCCGAGGCGTCCGCGGCGGGCACGGTGGGCCGCGGTGCGGGTACCGTGTGCGTCGGCTTTCCCCCCGGCACCGGGTGCCGGCCACACTTCGCAGCAGGGAGTCGACGACGTGAGCGAGCGGACGCAGCAGACGGGCCCGGACCAGAGCCCGGCAACCAAGTCGGGGCGCCGCCTGGCCGCCCAGTTGGCGGAGAAGAAGGCCGCCGACGCGAGGCGCAAGCGCAACGCGTGGGCCAGCGGTCTCGCCGCCGTCGCCGTGGTCGGGGTGCTGATCGGCGTCTTCGTGACGATCGGCGGGGGCGACGACAAGCCCAAGACCCAGGCCGACTCGACCCCGTCGGCCTCCGCCCCGGCCCCCGACGAGGCCGGCGCACCCCCCGCTCCGCAGCTGCCCGAGGGCGCCGACCCGGCGCTGGGCACCAAGCCGGCGGTGACCCCGGGCACTGGCGAGCTCAAGAAGCTCACCGTCACCCCGCTGATCAAGGGCAAGGGCCCGGCCGTGCAGAAGGGCCAGAACATCACCACCAACTACGTGGGGGTGTTCTTCAAGGACGGCAAGGAGTTCGACTCCTCGTGGAAGGCCGGGCAGCCGGCCACCTTCCCGATCGGCGTCGGCCAGGTCATTCCGGGCTGGGACCAGGGTCTGGTCGGGGTGACCGTCGGCAGCCGGGTGCAGCTCGACATCCCGGGCGAGCTGGCGTACGGCAACGACGAGGCCGCCGCCGGTGGACGTCCCACCGGTCCGCTGCGCTTCGTGGTGGACGTGCTCGCCGCCCAGTGACCTGTCCGGGTCGTCCCGGTTGTCGCCGGGACGCGATGGAGTTGTTCACATGGGGCTTCCGGCCCGTCACCCTGCGGCAGTAGGTTCGGCGTCACCCCGGGCGGTTCGCCGCCCGGGGTGAGCATCCGGAACCGGGACGCGGAGGTGCATGTGACGGCGCTGGACGAGCCTGGGCGGACCGCCCGGTTGATGTGGACGCACTTCGAGCCGGTGCACGCGGTCACCTACTTCCACCCCCGGGCCCGGGCCGCGTTCGAGGCGGTCGGGCTGCGCGGTTACTGGCGGGGTTACTTCGCCGGCCGGGCCGCGCCGCTGGGTGCCACCGAGGCGGCTCCGGTGATCGCCACGTTCTTCAGCTTCGCACCGCCGATGGTTACCCGGGCGCTGCCGGCGGTGTGGCGGTTGGCCACCCCGCAGGAGGCGCTGCGCGCCCGTCTGACCGGTGCCGTGCAGGCGCTCGCGGAGCTGACCTACGAACTGCCGGAGACGCATCTGACGCAGGCCGCCGACCTGCTGACACGGGCCGCCTCGTCGGTGCAGACGGCCGGCCGGGTGCTCGGCGCGGTCAACGCGGCGCTGCCGGTCGGGGAGTACCCGCTGGCTCGGCTCTGGCAGGCCGCCACCACCCTGCGGGAGCACCGGGGCGACGGGCACGTGGCGGCGCTGGTGGCCGCAGGCCTGGACCCGGTGGAGACGCTGGCCTGGCGGGTCGCCGAGGGCATGTCGCCGGTGAATCTGTTCGGTCGGGGCTGGTCCGAGGAGCAGTGGGTGGCCGCCCGCGAGCGGCTGGTGCAGCGGGGCTGGCTGACCTCCGACGGCGCGGCCACCGACCACAGCCGAGCCGCGTTCCAGGCCGTCGAAGACGCCACCGACCGGGCCGCCGCGCACCCGTGGGAGGCGCTCGGCCGGGACGACACGGATCGGCTGCGGGAGCTGCTGGAGCCGATGGCCCGGGCCTGCCACACGCTGATTCCGGAGGGCAGCCCGATCGGGCTGCCCGCGCTGCCGGCCTGACCGGGCACCCACCCGTCGGGCAGGATGGGCCCGTGACGGATGCGGTGGTCTTCGACCTGGACGGCGTGATCGTGGATTCCGAGCCGGTGTGGGAGGAGGTCCGCCGGGCGTACGTGGCGGCGCACGGCGGGACGTGGCAACCGGACACGCAACGCCGGCTCATGGGGATGAGCACCGGCGAGTGGGCCCACTACCTCAGCGGTGAGCTGGGCGTCGACCGCACCGCCGAGCAGGTCGCCGTCGAGGTGGTCGAGGAGATGACCCGCCGCTACCGGGACCACGTACCCCTCATCGACGGCGCCGACCAGGTCGTCCGCCGGCTGGCCGCGCGGTGGCCGCTCGGGTTGGCCAGTTCGTCACCGACGCGGCTGATCGAGGCGGCGCTGGCGGCGACCGGCCTGACCGACGCGTTCGGCGCGACCCTCTCCACCGAACAGACCGAGCGGGGCAAGCCCGCACCGGACGTGTACCTGAGCGTGGCGCAGCGCCTCGGCGTCGACCCGACCCGCTGTGCGGCGGTGGAGGACTCGTCCAACGGGGTGCGTTCCGCCGCGGCGGCGGGGATGCGGGTGGTGGCGGTGCCGCATGGCTCGTACCCGCTCGATCCGGACGCCGCCGGGCTGGCGGTGGCGACGCTGAACGCGATCGGTGAGCTGACCCCGGAGCTGGTGGACGAGCTGGGTTGACCCGGGTCGAGCCGGGTAGAGACCACGGATGAAGGCCATCGTGTACGAGCGCAACGGCGACCCTTCGGTGCTCGATCTGGTCGACCGGCCGGTGCCCGAGCCGGATGCGGGCGAGGTCCTGGTGCGGATGGCGGTCTCCGGGGTGAACCCGACCGACTGGAAGTCCCGCCGCAACGCCCCGCCGAACGGGTGGCAGATCCCCGGGCAGGACGGCGCGGGGGTGGTCGAGGCGGTCGGCGAGGGGGTCGACCCCGACCTGATCGGCGAGCGGGTGTGGGTCTGGGAGGCCGCCTGGCAGCGACCGTGGGGCACGACGGCGGAGTACACGCTGGTGCCGGTCCGGCAGGCGGTGCGTCTCGGCCCCGCTCCGTTCGAGCTGGGTGCCGCCCTGGGCATCCCGTTCCTCACCGCGCACCGCTGTCTGACCGCTGGCGAGTTCATGCCGGACACGCTGCGGGCCGGCGCGCTGGCGGATCACACGGTGCTGGTGCAGGGCGGCGCGGGCGCGGTCGGCAACGCCGCGATCCAGCTCGCCCGGTGGGCCGACGCCACGGTGATCGCCACGGTGAGCAGCGCGGAGAAGGCCCAGCTCGCGGCCTCGGCCGGCGCCTCCTTCGTGATCAACTATCGGGAGCAGGACGTGGTCGAGGAGGTCCACAAGATCGCCCCCGACGGGGTCCACACGATCGTGGAGGTCTCCCCCGCCCGCAACGCCTCGGTCGACGTACGGGTGCTGCGGCACGGCGGCGCGGTCTGCATGTACGCCGACAACGGCGGGGACGAGGTGAGCATCCCGATCCGGGCGATGATGGCGCCGAACGCCCGCTGGCAGTTCGTCCTGGTCTACACCGAGCCGAAGGCGGCCAAGGCGCAGGGCGTGAAGGACGTGGCGGCGGCGGCCAGCCAGGGCGGCATCCGGGTCGGCGCGGACGCCGGTCTGCCGCTGCACTACTACCCGCTGGCGGAGGCGGCCGCAGCCCACCAGGCGGTGGAGGACTCGACTGTGGGCAAGGTGCTCATCACCACCAGCGACGCCTGATCGGGGTCGCTGACCACCCGATTTCCCCGTCAGCAGGACAGAGGCGAACAACTTTCGCAACAATGACGGTGCGGGTCACCCCGTGTGGAGCGGGCGGCCCCGGCGCGGTGCGAACGCCGGGGCCGCCCCTGGGGAGGGTTCAGGAGTACTCCCGCCCCAACAGGCGACAGTGCCCGGGAAAACGTTACGGGGCTGTCAGCTCCCGGACACTCAGCTCGCCCCCGGCGTACCGCGAACGGACGACCTTCTTGTCGAACTTGCCGACACTCGTCTTCGGCACCGTGTCGATGAACGCCCAGCGCTCGGGCAACTGCCAGCGCGCCACCGACCCGGCCAGGAAGTCCCGCAACTCCTCGGCGGTCACCGAAGCGCCCTCCCGGACCACCACCGTTGCCAGCGGACGTTCGTCCCAGCGCTCGTCCGGGACCCCCACCACGCACGCCTCCAGCACCGCCGGGTGGGCCATCAGCGCGTTCTCCAACTCCACCGACGAGATCCACTCACCACCGGACTTGATCACGTCCTTGGCGCGGTCGGTCAGGTTGATGTACCCGTCCGGCGAGAGGGTGCCCACGTCGCCGGTACGCAGCCAGCCGTCGCGGAACTTCTCCTCGTCCGGGGCGTCGTCACCGACGTACCGGGCGGTCACCCACGGCCCTCGGACCTCCAGCTCACCCACGGCCGTGCCGTCGGCGGGCATCGGGTCGCCCGACGGGCCGACGATCCGCGCCTGCACGCCCGCCGGCACCCGCCCCTGGCTGTAGCGGTAGCGCCAGGCCTGCTCACCGGTCGCACCGGCGGGTGGATGCGAGACCGACCCCAGCGGCGACATCTCGGTCATCCCCCAGGCGTGGATGACGTCGATTCCGTGCCGCTCGTCGAACGCGTGCATCAGCGCCGGCGGGCACGCCGACCCGCCGACGATCACCTCACCGAGCGAGGACGTGTCCACGTCGTGGGTGTCCAGGTAGGCCAGCAGGTCGGTCCAGATGGTCGGCACCGCGCCGGCCAGGGTGGGCCGCTCGGCGGCGATCATCTCGGCGATCGGCGCGGCCTGGAGGAACCGGTCCGGCATGATCAGCGACGCGCCGGAGAGGAAGGCCGCGTAGGGCAGGCCCCAGGACATGGCGTGGAACATCGGCACGATGGCCAACTCGCGGTCGGTCGGGCCGAGGCCGAAACCCTCCGGCATGCAGACCTGCAACGAGTGCAGATAGATCGACCGGTGCGAGTAGGCCACGCCCTTCGGGTTGCCGGTGGTGCCCGAGGTGTAGCAGAGCGCTGCGGCGTCGCGCTCGTCCACCTCGGGCCAGTCGTACGTGTCGGGCCGGTCGGCGAGCAACGTGTCCCAGTGGTGCACAGTGATCCGGTCGCCGGCCGCGCCCACCAGCGGCGCCGGGTCACCACCGCCGACCACCACGACGTGCCGCACGGTGGTCAGTTCACCGATCACCCGGGCCAGCAGCGGGATCAGCGTGCTGTCGACGAGGACCACCCGGTCCTCGGCGTGATTGGCGATGTAGACGACCTGGTCGGGAAAGAGCCGGATGTTGAGCGTGTGCAGCACCGCGCCCATGCTCGGCACCGCGAAGTAGGCGACCAGGTGCTCGTTGTTGTTCCACATGAAGGTCGCGACCCGCTCGTCGCCGGTCACCCCACACTCGTCGCGCAGCCCGTGTGCCAGCCGGGCGGCGGCGCGGCCCACCTCGGCGTACGTCATCCGGCGGGGTTCGGCGCCCGTCCAGGTGACCACCTCGGCCGTGCCGTGCACCAGTGCACCGTGGTCGAGGATCCGGGAGATCTGCAGAGGGGCGTCCATCATCGTGCTACGCATGGGTAACAAGCTAGTGTCGGCGGTCACACGTTGGGAACCCCCGTAAGTTGTCGCAGGTGAGCATCTCCTGGGCCGACTCATACGTGGGGCAGTTGCGCGCGCTCGCCGGGGACCGGACGCTGATGTTCGTCGGCGCCCGTGCCGTGGTGAACGACGACGCCGGGCGCATTCTGCTGATCAAACGCTCGGACAACGGCCAGTGGGCCATGCCCGCCGGCGCGATGGAGCTGGGCGAGTCGATCGCCGACTGCGCCGTACGCGAGGTCCGTGAGGAGACCGGGCTGCGCGCGCTGCGGGTCTGCGCGTTCGCCCTCTACACCGGCCCGGACCGGACGAGCACCAACATGTACGGGCACACGTACCAGGTGTTCACGACGGCGTTCAAGGTGGAGGAGTGGGACGGGCAGTTGGCCCGGGTCACCGACGAGACCACCGACGCCGGCTTCTTCGCCCGCGACCGGTTTCCCGCCCCACTCTCCACCTCGGTCATCGAGACACTTGCCGACCTGGACGTCTTCGAGCAGACCAACCGGCTCATCCTCAAGTAGGGCGGCCCCGGAGCCTCCGACCCCGGGCCGTGCCTCACTGCGGCAGGCGGAGCCCGGCGAAGAACCCTTCCTGGATCCAGTTCGGGTACGCGACCGGCAGCTTGGTGGCCTCGTCCAGCTCGGTGAGGTCCTGCTCGGTCAGCGTGAGATCCGAGGCGGCGATGTTGTCGACCAACTGCTCGTGCTTGCGGGCACCGACGATCACGCTGGTCACGGCGGGTCGGGACAGCAGCCAGGCGACCGCCACCCGGGCCGGGCTCACCTCGTGCCGCTCGGCGACACCCTTGAGCACGTCGACCACGCCGAAGGCGTGCTCCGGGTCGAACGGGGTGAAGCTGGCGTACCCGGGCTGGGCGCTACGCGCGCCACTGTCGGCGACGGCACCGTCCCGGCTGACCTTGCCGGAGAGGAAACCACCGGCGAGGGGGCTCCAGACGGTCATCCCGACACCCTCGTTGAGCGCCATCGGCACCACGTCGCGCTCCACGTCCCGGCCCAGCAGGGAGTAGTACTCCTGCACCGAGACGAACCCGGCCAACTTCTCCCGGGCGGAGATTCCCAGCGCCTTGGAGATCTGCCAGGCGGCGAAGTTGGCGGCGCCGATGTAGCGGACCTTGCCCTGCCGGACCGCGTCGTCGAGCGCGCGCAGCATCTCCTCCATGGGAGTGATCTGGTCGAAGTTGTGGATCTGGTACAGGTCGATGTGATCGGTGCCCAGTCGGCGCAGGCTGTCCTCCAGGTTCTGCATGATGTGCAGCCGGGAGGTGCCGACGTCGTTCGGGCCGGGGCCCGTCCGGGAGTGCACCTTCGTCGCCAGTACGACGTCGCGACGCCGCTTGCCGAGCGCCTTGCCGAGCAGTTCCTCGCTCTCGCCGTCGCTGTAGCCGTCGGCGGTGTCGACGAAGTTGACGCCCGCGTCCAGCGCGGTGTCCACCAGCCGCTGCACCTCGGGCAGCGCCAGCCCACCCAGGGTGCCCCAGAGCGGGTGCCCGCTGCCGCCGAAGGTCATCGCGCCGAGCGAGATCTCCGAGACGTACACCCCGGTGGTGCCCAGCAGTCGGTACTTCACGTGTGTTGCTCCTCGTGGTGGGTCGGAGGCCGAGGTCAGGCACTCCGTGGTCACTATGTCGGACACTGTGTCCGGCAACGAGCGTACGTCGCCGAGCCGACCCCCGGCCACCTAGGATTCCGGCTATGCCCTCGATCACCCGCCGCCGCCCGCGCAACCCCGACGGACGCGCTGCCGTCGAAGCGCGGGTGCTGGGGGCCACCGAACGGCTCCTGAAGGAGGGGATCCGGTTCACCGACCTCGGCGTGCAGCGGATCGCCGCCGAGGCCGGCGTGGCGCGGTCGACCTTCTACACCCACTTCCGGGACAAGACCGAGTTGCTCATGCGCCTCGCCGGCACCATGCGGGAGAGTTCGTTCGACCGCACCGGCGAATGGGACCCGGGCGGCCCCGGCGACCCGCTCGCGCGACTGACCGAGGTCTTCGCCGACGTGATCCGGATATACCGGACGTACGCCCCGGTGCTGGCCGCGATCAGCGAGGTCGCCGCGTACGACGAGGCGGTCCGGGAGTACTGGGCGGCCGGGCTGGAGCAGTTCGTGGCCCGCACCATCGACGCGCTCCGGATCGAGCAGCAGGCCGGGCGTACCCCCGCCGACCTGGACGTGACGACGGCCAGCCGGCTGATCGTGATCGGCGGCGACCGCTTCCTCGCCGACCACGTCGGCACGACCTCGGCCGACCCCGAGACCGACGCGGCAGCGGCCCGGGAGTTGGCCGCGACCTGGTGGTACGGCGCCTACCGCCGCCCCGCCTGACCACCTGGGCCCGACTGACACCGACCGCCCCGGAGCGGTCCGGGGCGGTCGGTGTCGAGACACTCAGATCATCGTCTGGGACTTGGCCTCCATGTCGGCGGCGGCCTCCTCCTTCGACTCGCGGGTCAACGGCTTGCCGCCCGGAGCCGGGGCCTCTCCGCCGAGCGGGTCGGCGCCACCGGTGGCACCCTTCGGGCCGGCACCCCGAAGCTGCGTGTTGGGAAGCGTCAGGGTGACCACCACCGCCACGATCGCGATCAGGCCGGCGGTCAGGAAGACCATGTCCAGCGCGTCGACGAAGGCGCCCTGGATGGCCGCGCGCACCGGCCCCGGCAGGGCCAGGATGGTGGCCGGATCGTTGATCGAGATGTTGGCGCCGCCACTCGCCGCCACAGCGGCCTGCTCCTGGGGCGGGAGCTGCGCGATCGCGCCGGGCAACCGGTCGGCGAGTCCGCTGGTCAGCCGGGACGAGAGCACCGTGCCGAGGATCGCCACCCCGAACGAACCGCCCAGCGACCGGAAGAAGGTCGCCGAGGATGTGCCGGCACCCAGGTCGCGTATCGAGACCGCGTTCTGTACCGCCAGGATCAGCGACTGCATACACAGACCCAGCCCGACACCGATCACCACCATGTACCCGAACGCCACCCAGAGCGAGGTGGCCACCTCCAACTGGGTGAAGAGGAACATGCCGACCAGGAGGGTCGCCGAACCGGCCACCGGGAACCACTTGTAGCGGCCGATCCGGGTCATCGCGCGGCCGGTCAGGATCGAGGTGATGATGATGCCGGCCATCATCGGCAGCATCAGCAGACCGCTACGGGTCGGCGAGGCGCCCTTCACGATCTGCAGGTACAGCGGGATGAAGATGATCGAACCGAACATCACCAGACCGATGATGAGCAGGGCCGAGTTGGCCAACGCGAAGGTGGCGCTGCGGAACAGCCGCAGCGGCAGGATCGGCTCGGCCACCCGGGCCTCCTGGAGGACGAAGAGCACCCCCAGCACCACGCCGGCCACGAAGAGCCCGATGATCACGCCGGAGCCCCAGGCGTACTCGTTGCCACCCCAGCTCAGCGCGAGCAGCAGCGAACTCACCCCGGCCACCAGCAGGCCGGCGCCGAGCCAGTCGATCGAGTGGTCCCGACGTTCGAACGGGATCAACCGCATCACGTGGTAGCAGACGACGATGGCCAGGATCGCCAGCGGCACGTTGATGTAGAAGATCCACCGCCAGTCGGTCTCCGCGAAGTAACCGCCCACCAGCGGCCCGGCGACCGACGAGATCCCGAAGACCGCGCCGAACAGGCCCTGGTACCGCCCACGCTCCCGGGGTGACACCACGTCCGAGATGATGGTGAACGCGAGCGTCAGCAGACCACCGGCACCGAGACCCTGGATACCCCGGGTGACGATCAGCTGGGTCATGTTCTGCGACAGACCGGCCAGCAACGACCCGAGCAGGAACGTGCCGATCGAGAAGAGGAAGACCGGCCGACGCCCGTACAGGTCGGCCATCTTGCCGTAGAGCGGCGTCGACGCGGTCGAGGCGAGCAGGTACGCGGTGACCACCCAGGAGTAGTGGTTGATCCCGCCCAGCTCGCCAACGATTGTCGGCAGCGCCGTACCAACGATGGTCTGGTCGAGTGCGGCCAGCAGCATGCCGGTCATCAGACCCAACATGAGCAGCCGGATCTGCTGACGGTTCAGCACCGGCGCATCTGAGGCTTCGGTGGTCATGTGGCCTTCTATCCCGCGAGCCGCAGAACATGCGCCGAACCACCAAAAAACCAACCCCCTCTCACGCACCCTGGCGGTGATCAAGAGGTTTGCGTCATGACGCACCGCATTCCTGACGCGAACCTCTTGATCACCGGGCGAAAGGGGAGGGGCCGTTAGGGGGTGGTGAAAGTTTTGGTGATTGCCGCGCAGAAGGCGGGGAGATCGTCGGGTTTGCGGCTGCTGGTCAGGTTGCCGTCGGTGACGCACTCCTCGTCCACCCAGGTGGCTCCGGCGTTGGTCAGGTCGGTACGCAGGGTCGGCCAGGAGGTGATCCGCCGGCCGCGCACCACGTCCGCCTCGATCAGCGTCCATGGGCCGTGACAGATCACCCCGACGGGCTTGCCCGCGTCGAAGAACGCCTTCACGAACCGCACCGCGTCCGGGTCGCCCCGCAGGAAGTCCGGGTTCGCCACCCCTCCGGGCAGCACCAACGCGTCGTAGCCGGCGGCGTCGGCCTTGTCGACGGTGACGTCCACGTCGTACGTCTTGGAGTGGTCCAGGTGGTTGAAGGACTGGATGGAACCGGACTTCAGCGAGACCAGCTCGGCCGTCGCGCCGGCGTTCTCGACCGCCTCGCGTGGCTGGACGTACTCGATCTCCTCGACGCCGTCGGCGGCCAGGAAGGCGATCCGCTTGCCCTGCAATGTCGATGCCATCTCGGTACATCTCCTTTCCGGGGGTACCGCAATCCCCTTCCCGCCCTCGAACGCCCGAAACAGGTCGGACAGGTTCGGACCGGTGAGGACCGGTCAGGAGCCGCCTGACCAGCGGCGGGACCGGTCGGCGCGCAGGTTTGTCCGCCAGGCCGCTGGGGACCCGGGGAGGCATGGCAGGAGCAGCAGCGGAGCAGCGCCGGTTCGCCACCGTCGTGGAGAGCTGGCTCGGACGCCCGGTCCTGATCGTCGGTGACGCCATGTTGGACGAATGGCGGTTCGCCGACTCCGACAGACTCTGCCGGGAGGCGCCCGCCCCGGTCCTCACCCTGCGCCGGCGAATCTCCGCCGCCGGTGGGGCCGCGAACACCGCCGTCAACGTCGCCGCCCTCGGCGGCCGGGCGGTGCTGGTGGCACCGGTCGGCGCCGACGTCGCCGGGGACGAACTGCACGACTGCCTGGACCGCGCGAGTGTCTGGGACCGCACTGTCAACCAGCCCGGGCGACCCACCCCCGTCAAGCGGCGGATGTTGGCCGGCAACCAGATCCTGCTGCGTGAGGACTCCGGCGACCCGGAGGACGCGCTGGACCACGAAGGGGTGAGCCGGCTGCTCACCGCCCTGAGCTGCGCCACCGAGGAGTTGCGCGCCGCCGCCGGTGGAGAGGCGCCGACCCTGGTGGTCTGCGACTACGGCCTGGGCGCGCTGCCCGCGCCGGTCCGGGCGTGGCTGGTCGAGAACCGCCAGCGGTACGCCACAGTCGCGCTGGACGCCCACGACCTGGCCGACTGGCGGGGCCTCGCGCCGACCGTGGTCACCCCCAGCTTCGCCGAGGCGACCCGGCTGTTGGCCCGCGCGGGCGGTACGACCCGACCGACGGGCGGGACCGAACTGCACCTGGAACACCCCGACGGCGACCCCGTCGACGGGCCGTCCGAGATGACCGTCGGCGCGGCCCCGGGGGCGGTACGCGCCGACGACACCGCCGCCGAGTTGACCCGGGCCGACCGTCCGGGGCCGGTCGGCGAGCCCACCCCGGGCGAGGGACGGGTCGCCCTCACCGGTGACGGGCTCAGCGTCACCGGCACCGGCGTCACAGTGAACACCAGGGCCGGAGAGGGCGTCGACCGGGCCGTCCTGGCCAGGTCGCGGCTGGCCGAACTGCGCGCGCACACCGGTGCCGACGTGGTCGCGGTGACCCTGGACACCGAGGGCGCGGTGGTCGGCGGCGCCGACGGGGAGCCACGACGCAGCCACAGCACTCCGGTGCCGGCAAGCCACGCCGTGGGTGCCGGCGACGCGTACCTGGCGGCGATGACGTTGGCCCTGGCCGCCGACGCTCCCCTGCCCACCGCTGCCCAACTCGCCCAACTCGCGGCCACCATCACCGTCTCGGACACCGGCACCTGCGTCTGCCGACGGGACGACCTGCTCGCCGCGCTGGACCAGCCAACCGACAGCACGAGCCACCCCGCGCTGGTCAGCGGCGACGAGTTGGACGCGATCGTCGCCGAGTACCGCGAGGCGGGACGGTCGGTGGTCTTCACCAACGGCTGCTTCGACGTGCTGCATCGCGGGCATGTGCGCTACCTGGAGCAGGCCCGCGCGTTGGGCGATCTGCTCATCGTGGCGGTCAACTCGGACGGCAGCGTACGACGGCTGAAGGGCCCGGACCGGCCGGTCAACCCGGTCGAGGACCGGGGTGCCCTGCTCGCCGCACTCGCCTGCGTGGACCACGTGGTGGTCTTCGAGGAGGACTCACCGGCCGCGCTGATCGAGGCGGTCCGACCAGACGTGTACGTCAAGGGCGGCGACTATCCGCCGGAGCTGGTGCCGGAGGCGCCGCTGGTGCGCCGACTGGGCGGCCAGGTGCGCACCCTGGGGTACGTGCCGGACCGGTCCACCTCCGCGATCATCGAGCGGATCCGGTCGCACAGCCAGGACCCGTCGCCACACGTCGAGGACCGGGAGCCCGACCCGTCGCCGCACATCGACGACCGGGAGCCCGACCCGTCGCTGCGCACCCGCACCCAGGCGTCGTGAACCGCCCCCTCGACCTCGGCACCCCGGCGAAGTTCCGCGCCGACCGGCTGGTGGACGTGCTGATTCCGACCCGGAACCGACCCGCCGAGCTGGCCGTCACCCTGGGCGGGCTCGCCGCCCAGGACGGGGTACCCGGCTTCGGCGTGGTCGTCAGCGATCAGTCCGACGGGGACCCGGCGTACACGCATCCCGCCGCGGCCACCATGGTCCGGGCGCTGCGTCACCGGGGCCACCCGGTGCTGCTGACCCGCCGGCTGCCCCGACGGGGGTTGGCCGAACACCGGGCGTACCTGCTCGCCGCCTCGGCCGCCCGGTACGTCCTCAGCCTCGACGACGACATCTGGCTGGAACCGGGTGCGCTGCACCGACTGGTCACCGCGATCGGTGAGCTGGGCTGCGGGTTCGTCGGCAACGGCGTGCACGGGCTCTCGTATACCGACGACGTACGGCCGGAATCGCACGGCCACTACGAGGAGTGGGCCGGCCCGCCCACACCGGAGCGGATCCGACCCGCCACCCCGGAGTGGGACCGCGCCCGGATCCACTCGGCCGCGAACCTGCTGCACATCACCGAACAGTTGGCGCTGCCGCCGGGCGCGTGGCGGGCGTACAAGGTGTCCTGGATCGGCGGGTGTGTGCTCTACGACCGGGCCAAGCTCGTCGACGCTGGCGGCTTCGACTTCTGGCGTCGGGTGCAGGAGAAGCACCAGGGCGAGGATGTGGCCGCGCAGCTTGCCGTGTTGTCCCGCTACGGCGGCGCGGGCATCCTGCCCAGCGGCGCGTACCACCTGGAGTCCCCCACCACGGTCACCGACCGGGACGTCGAGGCGTGGGAGGTCGTCCTCGCCGACGAGGACACCCCACAGCCGGCCTGACCTACGGGGTGAGTAACTCCCGGGCGGCTTCCAGCACCTCGATCACCGGTACGTCGGTCACGAACGAGTCCCGGTGCGGGCACTCACCGTCGCCGGGCCGATGCGGATAGATCCCCGGTGTGCAGTCGACCCCGCAGACCGGGCAGTGCACCGTCCACGAGCTGATCGGCCGGTGCCGACCCCGCAGCGGGCTGGCACCGTTGATCAGGTTGCCGACCCAGAAGATGCCCACCGTGGGCGCGCCCACCGCGGCGGCCAGGTGCAGCGGGCCGGTGTCGTTCGAGACGACCAACGCGCAGTCGGCGTAGCAGCCGACCAGCCCACCCAGGCTGAGCGTGCCCACCTGTGGACGCACCGGCACCTGCGCCGCAGCGACGACCCGGTCCACCACCTCCTGCTCGGAGGGCGTGCCGGTGACCAGCACCTCGTAGCCGTCCTCGTGCAGCGCACGGGCCACCTCGGCGAAGCGCTCGGCGGGCCAGCGGCGGCGGGTGTCGGTGGCACCCGGGTGCAACGCCACCCGGGGACGGCCTGCCGGGCCGAGCACCTCGGCGGCCTCGGCCCGGTCGGCGTCGGTCACCGCCAGCGTCGGCGTGATGGTGGTGGCCGGCGCTCCCGCCAGCGCCACCACCTCCAGGTAGCGGATCACCTCGTGCTGGTAGTAGACGTAGCGCAGCCACCGGTCCAGCGGGGGCGCGTCGTCGGCGCGCAGGCCGACGGTCAACCGGGCACCGAGCCGACTGATCAGCGGGTTGGAGTTGGCACCCCCGCCGTGGATCTGCACCGCCACGTCGAATTCCGCACCGGCGGCAGCGGCCACGAAGTCGTCCATCGACGACTCCGGCTCACCCGGCTCCGGCGTACGGATGCCGGGTGCCGGCGGCACCACCAGCACCCGATCCACCGGGCCGGGCCGGTCGCGCCAGAGCTTCGCGTGCCACGGCGCCCCGAGCAGCACGATCTCCGCCGAGGGGTACGCGCTGCGCAGCGCGTCCAGCGCCGGCAGGGCGAAGATGAAGTCACCGAGCGCGTTGGCGCGCAGCACGGCGATCCGCCGCACGTCGGGAAGGCGCTCGGCGGTCGGACCGAGCACGGACGGGGTGACCACCCGACCCGCTACGGCCGGTCGATCTCGCCGGCGGTGTCCGGGCGGTGCAGCTCCCGGTCCGCTGCGGGATCGGCTGGCATCGGCGTACCCCCGGAGAGGTCACCGGAGCGCGGCCCGGTGCGGCCGACGGTGATGGTGCGCGGCGCGGGCCGGGTCGCCCGCGGCAGCCGCACCCGGAGCAGGCCGTGGTCCATCACCGCGTCGATGGTGTCGGGGTCGACCCGCGCCGGCAGGTTGACCCGGTATTCGAAGCCGCGCGTCTCGAAGCCCCCGGGGATGCCGTGGTCGGCGTTGACCTCCGCCTCCGAGCGGGCCCGCACGCACAACTCGCGGTCGTCCAACTCGACGGCCACCTCCTCCGGCGCCACCCCGGGCAACCGGACGACGACCTCCCAGCCGTCCGAGGTCTCGGTCAACTCGACGTCGGACGCCCCGCCGCGACCACCGACCAGGCGACTCAACTCGGAGCGCAGCGACTGCAACTCCCCCATCGGGTCCCAGCCCTGCTGCCGGCCGCCGCGCCACCCCCGGCCGAAGCCGCCAAACTGCTGCTCGCTCATCACACCTCTCCGATCCGCTTGGCGGCCGCGGATGGCCGTAGCGAGCTGGGCGCGTCCAGGCCGGCGTCACGGTCGACTCCCACACCGAGCCGGTCGACCAGCTCACCACCGAGCCAGGCGCTGATGCCGAGAATCGCCACCGCGACCACCTCGATGGCGATCAACGCCCCACCGGCGGCCCGGGAATCCGCGTTGAGCCGTACCGCCCACACGGCGGCGAAGAGCAGGATCACGGCGACGTTGGCGCCCGCGTGCAGCAGACCCACCCGCTTGGCGCGGGTCCCGGTCGGGATCGCCAGCAGGTCGAACGAGCCGGCCGCCGCGGCGAGCAGGCCGCCGATCAGGCCGACGGTGATGTTCCAGTACGCGACCTCGCCGAGGAAATCGGGACCGCCGACGGTGTCCACCACGTCGAACAGCACCGCCGTGACCAGCAGTGCGACCGGGAACATGACCAGCATCGGGTGGACTGGGTGACCCAGTACCTTGAGTCGGCTCTCCATCTCCCGGCCTCCACTGGTCGGCGTCCTGCGGAACGGTCTCGTACGGCGAGCGCGTCGGGTGAGGCCGTACCCACGGAGACCAGGCACAAACCTCGCGCTGGTCACTGCGGCCTAGGCTGACGACGGTGGTGCCCGCCACCAGGTCAACGGCTGAGGGAGGATCAACGTGACGGTGGAGATCACATCGCACGAGGAGTTGCGCGAGCTTCTCGGCGTGCCGAACGCGCGGGCCGCCAGCAAGGAACGCACCCGGCTGCACGCACGGGACCGCGAGTGGCTCGGCGCCTCGCCGTTCTGTCTGATGGCCACGGCCGGGGCGGACGGCAGCTGCGACGTCTCACCGAAGGGCGACCCGGCCGGGTTCGCCCTGGTGCTGGACGACACGACCATCGCGCTGCCCGAGCGCCCCGGCAACAGGCGGGCCGACGGCTACCGCAACATCCTCGACAACCCGCACATCGGGTTGCTCTTCCTGATCCCCGGGCGGACCGACACGCTGCGCATCAACGGGCGGGCCCGCCTGGTCAGCGACGCGCCCTGGTTCGACGACATGGTGGTCAAGGGGCACCGGCCGGTGCTCGCCGTGGTGGTGGAGATCGAGCAGATCTTCTACCACTGCGCGAAGGCGTTCCTGCGGTCCGCGCTGTGGCGGCCGGAGACGTGGCAGCCCGAGGCACTGCCGTCCCGGGCACGCCTGATCAAGGAGGTCGAGGCCCCGACGGAGAGCCTCGAAGACCTGGAACGGCACTACGGCCCGACGTACGCCACCAAGATCTACGTCTCGGTTCCTCCTGGTTGCCGAGAGCCCAGGCAGTGACGCCATCCATCGTGGCGTGTGGACGCCGGACGTGGCGAACACGGCAGCGGCCATGGACACCGTCAACCGCCTCATGATCGAGCGTTTGCGCGGGCACGTCCCTGCGGGAAGCGCAAGGGTGCTTGACCTTGGCTGTGGTGTCGGCGGGACGATGGTTCGCCTGGCCCGCGAGGTGGACGGGTTCGTCTCCGGGGTGACCATCAGCCGAGTGCAGGCCGAGATCGCAGCGAAGCGGTTCGACCGCGAAGGACTGACCGACCGCTGTGACGTGATCTGTGCCGACTTCGCCGAGCTGCCCGCGGAACCGCACTACGACGCGATGGTCGCGGTGGAGGCGGTCGTTCACTCGCCGTCGCTGGAGAACCTGATCCCGTCCCTGGTGGACCGGTTGCGCCCTGGAGGTCGCCTCATCCTGTGCGACGACTGGGCGACCGAGAAGGATCGCGGGCTCGCCGCTGGGGAGCGTTGTCTCGACCAGTTCCGCGCCGGCTGGCGTGTCGGAAGCTTGCATACCGTGGCCGAGCTGGTCGCCATGTCTGAGCGCGCCGGCTTGCGCCTGGTCGAGGACCTGGATCTCACCCCGTACCTGCACCTCGGACGGCCCCGCGACCGCGTGATCAAGCTGGCTGTCGGCGCCACAGCCCTACTTCCACGGCTGCGCAACCGTCTTGTCGAGATGCCATTCTGGGCCAACATGATCGGCGGTTCAGCGTTGCAGGCTGGATTGTCACGGCGGTGGCTGGAGTACCACTTGATCGTGCTTGAGAAGGCGTGAGGTTACGGCCGATCACCTGGGGCGGGGTGGGCCGGCGACGGAGGCAGCCCCGCCGCGCAGCACGACCCTGACTGATTCACCGGGCACCGGTCAGGCCGACCAGCCGGCCGGGTTGCCGAACGACTCCCGGGAGATCCCGGAGCCGGTCTCCGGCCAGGAACCGAACCGGTCGTTGTGCAGGTGCGCGAAGAAGTAGCACATGCCTTCGCAGTCGGCGTCCAGCAACGCCATCGCGGGGTCGGCGAGAACCGCCTCGTAGTACGACCGCCCCAGGGCCACGATGAAGCCTCGCGCGTAGAGGAAGCCGTCGTCCGACCCGTCGGTCACCTCGTGGATGTCCTCCCGATCGATGTCGTGCAGCTTGCGCTCCACCACCCGGTCGAGATCCGTCAACTCCTGCCCGGTCAGCTCGACGGTCAACTGCCCGAGGTGGTCCAGGAAGGCACCGAGCCAGGCGTCGATCGCGTAGGACGGACCGTCGTCGTCGCCGTCGTCGGCGGGGTCGCGCTCGACGAGGGCCTGCCGCAGCACCAAGGGCTCGGCGCCCAACTCGGCCCAGGCCGCCTCGATGAGTGCCCACAGCCGGGCCTCGTCGGCGGGGGTGGGCAGCGTCCCAGGGGCATCGGTGGTCACGGTCACCGCCGGACCGTAACCACCACCACCGACGGTTTCAGGACCCCGAATCGGCGGACACCATCCACAAGTGGCCGTCAGGGTCTGCGAAGACGCCCGCGTACGCCCAGGGTTGGTCTGCCGTCTCGGTGATGATCTCGGCTCCGGCAGCGCGCGCCCGCTCGACGAGCGCGTCCACTTCGGTCGGGGCAGCGACACCAAGGTTGAGCAGGCATTCGCTCTGGCCCCTCGGGGCGACCTCGTGCTGGCCGATAACCCAACTGAAGCCGCCGGTCGGGATGAGCATCAGCCGCAGCCCGTCGTTGACCACGAACTGCAACGGCTCCGGGATGCCATCGTCTGCCAACTCGCCCACGGCGTCCAGGCCGAGTCCGTCGCGATAGAAGCGGTAGGAGGTAGCCCGGTCGGAGATGGGCAGACTCACGATCACCGGTGCGGAAGTCACGGGTGGACGCCTCCAAACTGTCGGTCCGGCAAGGTCAGGCAACAGTATGTCGCTGAATTAGCGTTGGACTCGTGACCGTAGACGAGTGGTTGACAGCGACCCGCACTTCCTACGACACCGTCGCGGTCAGCTACGCGCACCTGGTCCGTGACCTCCTGGCGGAGGCACCGTACGAACGAGCCGCCCTGGCATCGTTCGCCGAGCTCGTGCAGGGTGCCGGCGGCGGGCCGGTCGCGGATGTGGGCTGCGGGACGGGGCGAATCACCGCCCACCTGCACACGCTCGGCGTCGCCCGGGATGATCGCCGTGGCCCGCCGTGACCACCCTGAGCTGAGGTTCGAGGTCGGCTCGATGACCGACCTCGATCTGGCCGACGGCTCGGTCGCCGGCCTGGTCGCCTGGTACTCCCTCATCCACATCCCCGACGACCAGATCGCCGTCGTGTTCGCGCACTTCCGGCGGGTGGTGCGCCCCGGTGGCCCCCTGCTGCTCGGCTTCCACGTGGGCGACGAAACGACCCTCAAGACCGAGGGCTACGGCGGGCACCCGATGAACGTGCACGTCCATCGTCGACAGCCAGCCGAGGTGGCGGCCTGGCTGCGCGAGCGCGGCTTCACCGTCGACTCGCAGACCACTGTCACCTCGGCGGAGAGCCGGTTCGGCGGGATCATCCTCGGACGACGACAGCCCTGATCCACCGTCATCCCTGCTAGCCTAACTGCGAACTGCGTTAGCAGTATCGACCCGAGTGGGGGACTGATGACGGACGACGCGCGACCCGTCTGGGTGCTCGGTGGCGGTGGAGTGGCCGGCATCGCCTGGGAGGTCGGCATCCTCACCGGGCTCGCGGACGAGGGAGTGACCGTGACCCCGGAGGCCACCCTCATCGGCACCAGCTCTGGTGCCGTGGTGAGCGCCCAGCTCACCAGTGGCACCCCACTCGCGGAACTCTTCGAGCGCCAGCGCAGGGGCGTTGCGCACGAAACCTCACCCGCACTCGGCCTGCTCCACCTGCTTCGGCTCGCGCGGGCCCAACTGTTCGCGCGCAGCCCCGAGCAGGCCGCTCGCCGCCTCGGTCGACTCGCCCTCGCCGCGCGCATCGACGACCCGTCCCGGCAGCGCCGGACAGCCGAGGCCCGCCTGCCCAACCACGCCTGGCCGGACGACGTGGACCTTCGCATCGTGGTCGTCGACACCGGGACCGGCTACAGCCGCACCATCACCCGGCACGACGGCGTCCCCCTGGTGGACGCCGTCGCCGCGAGCTGCGCCATGCCGATCTCCGCGGCCCCGGTCAGCATCGGCGACCGCCGCTACATGGACGGCGGCATGCGGTCGACCCTCAACCTCGACCTCGCCCCCGGAAACGGCCCGGTCATCGCCCTCGCGCCGAGCACCGCCGCGATCGGGCCCTGGGCGCGCATCGACAAGCAGCGCGCCGCGCTGGGAGCGGGTCGCCGGGTGGAGTTGCTGCTCCGGGACACGGCCTCCAAACGAGCGCAGGGGACCACAGTGATGGACCGCTCCGTCGTGCCCGCGCTCGTGGCCGCAGCCCGCGAGCAGGGCCGACGCGAGGCGCCCCGGGTGGCCGCCGCGCTTGCGGAGACAACGCCGGGACGGGAAGCGCGAGGCTGACCCCCAGGCCTTCGCATGCCGTCGTTCCGTACACGACACCCATCGCCCTCTCCACCGCAGCGGCTCGAGCAACGGCCAGTTCCGTTCTGCGAGCAGCCACTCCACGAACAGTTCAGTTCCGACGGTCCTCCGGTCAAGAGCGCAGAGCTTCTGCCGGTTGTACGCGGGCCGCCGCGGTCGCCGGGAACACGCCCGCCGCCAGCCCGGTGACCAAGCCGACCAGTGGTCCCCCAACGAGTACCACCGGATCGAGGATGACGAGCCAGGATTTCACGAGGCTGGTCGCAGCCGTGACGTGAACTCCGGCGATGGTCCCCGCCACCCCGCCGATGAGCCCGAGGCCGGCAGTCTCCAGGCAGAACTGTGCGGCGACGGCACGGCGGGACGCACCCACGGCACGCCTGAGGCCGATCTCGGCTCGTCGCTCCAGCACCGACACGTACGAAACGTTGCTGACACCCAGTGCACCGATCACCAACGAGACGAGCGCGAGGCCCAGAAAGAGCGCCTGCGTCTCCCGCTCGACGCCTGCGCGCAGGGATCGCAGGTCCGGCGGCACCAGTACCGCCAGGTCATCGGGCGCCTGCGGGGCGATGGCGTACGGCACCTCACGGGCCACCTGGTCCGCTGCGCCCAGCCGAGTTCTGACGACCATTTCCGAGCTCGGGAAGCGCAGTCCGGGTTGCCCGGAGATGGTCCAGTACGGCAGCGCCACCGCGCCCGTCATGGCCGTGTTGCCCGAGGGCGCCTGATAGACGCCCAGCACCGAGTACGGCATACCGGCCACGTACACCATCGCGCCCGGCCCCTCCTCGGCCCTGCCGAAGAGCCACGTCGCAGCTACCGAGTCCAGCAGGGCCACCCGGTCGTGCCGGCTTTCGTGACCTGCATCGAACATGCGTCCGCTGACCATCGTCGCTCCGCTGGCCGCCAGCCCACCGTCCTGGACGGCCAGCACCGTCGCCTCGCTCCACGGCGCGTCGTCGTCACGGATGTTCGAGATCGTGGGATGCCCGTCGGCCTGGGCCAACAGGCCCGCTTCTCGGACACCGTTGAGCCTTCGCACTGGCAGGCGTTGCCCGACGTCAGGTCGGGCAACGTGGTCACCAGATTCGAAGATCGGGTACTTCACCCGTACCTCGGTGGCGGTCAGCTCGTCGAACTTGGCGGTGACCGCCTGCGAGGCGCTTGCGGTGATCCCCAGCGTGGCCACCGCGGCGCAGATGCCGAACGCGACGCCCGACGCGGTGAGCGCGGCACGCCCCCGCCGTCCCGCCATTGCCTGCAGGGCCTGCGCGACGACGTCCCGGATCGACGTCGCGGCCCGGCGGGGCCGCCGGTGTTCAGCTGACGGCACCGTCGACCACCTTAACGATCCGATCGGCGCACGCCGACACGGTGTCGTCGTGGGTAACCACGATCAGTGACCGATCCGGGGTGACCAACTGCCGGAGCAGGTCCATGACGTGCAGCGAATTCTGCTGGTCGAGGTTGCCCGTCGGTTCGTCACACAGAATCACCGACGGTGAGTGCACGATGGCCCGCGCCACCGCGACCCGCTGCCGTTCTCCGCCCGACAACGTCGCGGGCCGTGCGTCCAGTCGGTGGCCTAGTCCCACCTGGACGAGGGCGTCCGTCGCCAGTCTTGCCCGCTCCCGGCGAGGCCACCCTTGATGGGCGAGCGGCAGCATCACGTTGCCCACACAGTTCAGGTGTGGGACGAGGTGGAAGGCTTGGAAAACGAAGCCGAGGGTGACAGCTCGGAGGGAGGTCAACCGCCGCTCGCCGAGCCCGGAGGTGTCATGGCCGTCCAGCAGGTACCGGCCGGACGTCGGCACGTCGAGCAACCCCAGGATGTTGAGCAGGGTGGACTTTCCCGCGCCCGACGGTCCGATGATCGCCGTCATCTCGCCTCGGCGGATCTCGAGGTTCACACCCTTCAGAGCCGATACGGCCACCGGTCCCGGAAAGGTCTTGGCGATGTCGATCAACCGCACCACGGCGTCATCCAATGGAACCGCCGTTGCGGGAGCCGACCGTTACCTCTACGCCGCCCGTGAGTTCCGCCGGACCAGTCACGGCGGCGCGCCCGTCCACGACGAAAAGGACCTCTACCGGGACCACCGTCCGACGGCCGTCGGAGTCGATGTGAACCTCGGTCTGCCCGCCCACTTTGGTCCACAGCGCCGACACCGGAACGACAACGGCTTCGCGAGGGCTCTGCCGCCGAACGATGCGTACCGACACCGGAATGCCGTCGGTCAGGTCCGCTCCGGACGTGGCGCTGATCTTGAAGGTCGCCGCATAAGCCGGCTTACCCTCCTCGTCCGCCTTGACCTCCTTCACCCCGGCAAGGGTGATCTTCTTGCCCTCCGCGGGCCCCTCACTGATCGACATGCTGGTGCCAGGAGGGAGGCCCCTGAGGTTCGCGCGATCATCCTCGCTGAGCGTCGCCACCACCTGCCATCCGCCCGAGGCCAGCGTGAGGAGGGACTTGTCACCCTTGTCCCCGACCCCGGCCGTAACGTCGACCACCGTCGCGGGAAGCGTGGGGAGAAATGCGACCTCGCCCATGGGGAGCAGCCCGCCGCGCACCGCCGCGGGAGGTTTCGGCTCAGCGGGCGTCGGGGCTCCGGGCTTTGCAGTTGCGGGCGTCGAGTCAGCAGGCGCCGAGTCGGCAGGCGCTGATTCGGTCGGCGTCGTGGCAAGGGGCGCCGGGTATCCGACGTCCCGGTAGAGACGGGCCACGCTGGCTGCGGTGGCGCGGTCGTAGACGTCGTCACTGCGCAGACCGAGGGCCAGGCGCAGCTGCCGGACGTCGGGCCCCTCGTCGCCGAGGCGCAGATCCCGGTAGCTGGCGAACCGTCCCTGAAGCGCGATGAGGGGCCTGCCGGACACCACGGCGATCAGTTGGCGGTTACCTACCCGGCTGCCCTCCTTCACCGGCAGGTCCGTCACCACCGACCTGCCGGTGGCCACAACGGGTCCCTGCACGGAGGCCCTCGACTGGCGGGTCAGGGTGCCGTCCAGGGTGAACTCGTCGGACAGCGGCCCCTCTTCCACGACGGCGGTCAGCACCGACGGCGGAGGCGGTGCCGCCTCCGCCGCTCGCTGGGCGGGCGTCCGTGCGCGGGATGCGACGGCCCAGACGGACAGTGTCGCCGCGACGACCGCAACCATGATCGCGGCCGTGGTGACCGCATTGCGGTGCCCGACCGTCATGACTTCAACATCTCCTGACCCTTTTTCAGCGCCTCCCGCACCATCGCGTTCCACGCGACCACATCGGCCTCGTACTTGGCCAGCGTTTCCACCGATCCCCCGGCCCGAGCGACCGCGACCGCTTCGTCAAGGCCTGTGGACCTGGTGCACGTCGCCTCAGCTGTCGCGATCTTGATCTCGTCCGCCACCGCAGCGTCGAGCGCCTTGCTGTTGGCGGGGTCGATGCCTCTGTAGAGCTGCCGCGCCTTGTTCATCATCTCCCCGAATTTGTTGATACCCGGGTAGCCCGCCTTCTCTACGCATGCTCTCCAGCGGTCCAAGGCCGCCAAGACCTTCGGGTCACTATCGACCTCACTCGCCGTGCCCTGTCGGACGAGGTTCGCCGCCGTGAACGACAGCCGCAGGTACTCGTTGAGGTCACCGAACAAGCCCAAGCGGACCTCGCCGAGACAACCCGCGCGGGGGATCGACACCTTGGCGCCGTCCGGGGCGTTGAAAGAGACCTTGTCCCCCTCCGGACCGTACTTGGCGGTGGTGAGGCTGCCCTTGTACGAGTCCGGCGTCCGCGCATAGGCCGATTCGTCGGCCGCCCCCGGAGGCTCCGGTAGCAGGCGGGGGTCGAGCCCGTATCCCACGCGAGCAGCATCGGCGGGATCGGGCGAAACCGGCTGCTGCCGCTCCTTCGGCTCATTCTCCTCCGGAGCATCCGGCGGAAAAATCTTGAAACCCTTCTTGGTCAAGCATCGCCGAACAAGCCTACGCTCGATGTCCTCGACCTCTTTGGACTGCTGTTGAGCAGAATCCCAGGCCATCTGCGCCCGAGTCGCGGCCGCCTTCGTATCCGGAGAGGCGGGGTCACCACCACATCCATTTAGACCCACCAAAAGCATTGCTGCCACACAGAGCGCTCGACGTCGTCCCATCGCGATTACCCGACATTCCTTACTGACCATTGTCCGACAGGACGGCGTCCCGCTTCCGCGGAGTCTATCCCGCGGAAGCGGGACGCCGGGACAGCTTCCCGAACCGCAAGCGCCAGCTATCGGACGCACGGAAGGCGATCAAAGTGAAAGGTGAAACAGGTCTCCGGCAACGCCGGGGACGCAAGGCAAAGCACGGAGCTCGACCACGCCATCAACGTGACATGACAGAACCTCAACAGAACGGAGGCCGCCACTTGCCGCGAATCAGCAAGTGCTCCACTTGTGCCCCTCGCCCTTGTCGTTCCAGCTCGAGCTGTAGCTCAGCTCCCATCCGTCACCCAGCACGGCCATCGTCTTGTGGAGGCCGAAGCTGCCGTAATCGCACACGTTGGCTGTCCGCGAGTAGAAGTTCCGCCAGGAGCTGTCAGCGTGGTAGATCGCCGACTCACCACTGCTCCAGTCGTTATCGGAGTAGTTGAATCGGTACATCGAGTTGCCGGTGCTGAAGTTCAGATCCTTGTACACGCAGAAATAGCCGTCATAGCAGGTCCGGTCCACCGCCATCGCCGGCGAGGCCACCCCGACCGTCACAAATGCGGCCGCCAAGGCCCCGAGGACCACGGATCGCACTACCTTCATTTGCATTACCTCCCCGTGACAGAGCCCATCGATCTCGAGTCGCGCGAGCGGCCAGCAGGGTGGCAGACGCCATTACTGATCCGGCGCGGCGCGCCATCGACAGACCGACTAAGTGAATCGCTTTCTTGAAGCAATGCGAGATTAGCGTTCGTAAACTTTCCGCGCTGCCCCGTCAGGTCGACCGATAATGCTCGGATGTCCTCTTCGCAAAGATTGGCAGCACTGAAAAGTCCAATATAAGCCGATTCACTTGTGATATTGGTCACGTCTTGGTGTCGGGCCGCTCGTTTAAATAGGTGCACCACGGGAGCCCGGGACACGGCCGGGCAGAACCTGGCAAAAGGCGCTGCGGGGAGGAAGCCGGGGGCGAGTGGTCGGTCGCTCTCGCGGACGGCCCCTACTCGCGACCCGCCCGCCGACGTCGGGCCGAGGCGTACCGGTGGTTCTACTGCTCGATCTGCGCCGCCCGCCGCCGGGCGCGCTGGGTCTGCCAGATCACCGCGACCAGCAGCGCGGCCACCGCCACCAACAGTGACATCGCGGCCCATCCGAGTGCCCCGCGCCTGCTGTCGTCCATGGCCTCCAGACCGATCTTCGGCCCGAGCAGCAGCACTGGCCCGAGTAGCAGCATGGCAGGCCACCAGGCACGCCGGTCGCGCCGGGCGGCGAGGACCACCCCGGTGACGATGAGCGCCAGGAGCAGCATCATGCCGAGAAGTACGTCGTACCGAAGGCCGTATCGCGAGCCGACCAGCACCACCGTCGCCGCAGCCGCGATGACGGAAGCGGTGACCGCGGTGCTTCGGTAGCCGTGTCGGGGGGGCATCGCCAGCGCGAACAGGCCGAGCGCGATCTGCGGCACGAGCACGAACAGGCCCGGCTTGTGAAGTGAGGTCAACTCTGTTGCCGGGACCACCGCGACGACCACGGCCACGCCGATCGTCACGACGGTCGCGACCGCGACCGCCCATCGGCCTAACCCGGCGAGCCCGGCCGGCAGGACGAGCATCCAGGCGATCCACGCCAGCGCGCCGAGAGTGTGGAACGGCCCCAGCATCGGGGCCCCGACACCGTACTGATCAGGATCCGGGAACACCTCCGTGAGGATCAATCCCACGGTGGCCATCGTCATGGCCGTGACCAGAGCGATGGTGCCGGTGAGCGGCAGGGCGTCGACGAGGCCGCCGGCGTTGCGAGCCCGGAGGCGTTGGCGCAGGCCACCAGCGACCAGGTCGGCGACATCACCGGGACGCGGCCGACGCTGGCCGGCAGATGACAGTTCCATGTACGTCTCCACAATCTCGACGCCCCGGTCGCCTCGGTCGGCGGCGGGGTACCAGCACAGGAGTTTGGTGTAGCGATGACGCAACACGGACGTCACGCGACACCACCGGCGAGGTTCGGACGGAGCGGTGCGGTCAGGGGTTGCGCGGCCGCACGACCATTGAGGCGGCTGGTTGCCGCCTCGACGGCCCGGCGCATGCGTTCCGTCTCCGCGCGCAGCAATGAGAACCCCTCCTTGGTGAGGCGGTAGTACTTGCGGGCGCGGCCATCGACGATCTCGTTCCGGTCCACTGTCACCAGCCCGTCGTCGGCCAGCCGGTCAAGGGAGCCGTACAGCGTGCCGGGCCGGAGCGACAACCGACCCTGCGACAACTCGGTCACCGTCAGGATCAGCCCGTAACCGTGCATGGGCCCGTCCGCCAGGGCGGTCAGGATCAGGAATGTGGGCTCCTGTAGCGGTGTCTTCATGCACCGACCTTATCCGCGGGAGGATATCTTCGCAACGAAGATATTGGGTCGGCTGGCTGGTGCCATCGGGGCCGGACGACCGGCAGGCGTTACTGACCGCGCTGCGACAGCTGACTCGGCGGCGGGTGCGAACGTCAAGGCGGTTCAGCGGATGCTCGGGCACGCTTCGGCGTCGATGACGTTGGACGTGTACGCGGGGCTGTTCGGTGACGACCTGGACGCGGTCGCCAACCGGCTGGACGAGGCGGTCGCGGCGCGGGATGCGGACTATTTGCGGACCGGCACGGCCGGTGGCGGTGTCGTCGACCTCGGGAAACGGCGAAGCCCAGGCCGATGACCTGGGCTTCTGTACCGAGCCGCCTGACGGAATCGAACCGTCGACCTACGCATTACGAGTGCGTCGCTCTAGCCGACTGAGCTAAGGCGGCAACGATCAGCAAGTGTACGGCACCCCGGCGGCACCGACCGAACGGGATACCCCCGTCGCGCCCGCCAGCACCAACCGGACATCGGCCGCCATCTAGACGCTTACCGGACAGCGGATGATCGGGTCCGGGACTACGCTGCGGCGGGTGAGCGACGAACGCGACGATTCCCCCCACCCGGAGCGTCCTGACCGTGCGCCGGCCGGTGAACGCGCCGCCCATCGGCCGCGCAGCACCGACCCGCTGGAGCTGGGCTTCACGCCGCGCAAGCCGGTGCCGTGGCTGGCGCCGTTCCTGTTGATCAGCACCGGCATCCGGACGCTGCTGGCGGTGCTCTTCGGGGCGTACCTCGACAAGCGCGAGTTGCAGAACGCGTTCGGCGACGGCGTCTTCCGCCAGGTCGGGCCGGACGGCGGGCTGTGGCTCGACTACGTGGCCGACCTCGGTGACGGCTTCAACGCCACCTACTCGGTGGCGTACCTGCTGGCGCAGCCCGAGCTGACCGTCGACGGGCACCGCCTGCCCCGGGCACAGACCCTGGTGATGGGCGGCGACCAGGTGTACCCGTCGGCGGCCTACGAGGCGTACGAGGACCGGTGCAAGGGCCCCTACCAGGCCGCCCTGCCGGTGGCGCCGGCCGAGAAGCCGACGCTCTTCGCGGTGCCGGGCAACCACGACTGGTACGACGGTCTCACCGCTTTCCTGCGGTTGTTCGTCCGCTCCCGGGACCGCAACTTCGCGGGCTGGGGCACCGGGCAGTCCCGGTCGTACTTCGCTGTGGAGTTGCCGGCCGACTGGTGGTTGCTCGGCGTGGACGACCAGTCGGGCTCGTACCTGGACGACCCGCAGCTGGCCTACTTCGACGAGGTGGCCCGACAGCTCGGGCCGGAGTCCAAGGTGATCATCGCGGCGCCTGCGCCGACCTGGGTCAAGGCCGCCGACAACCCCACGGCGTACGACTCGATCGACTACTTCATTCGCACGATCATCGACCCGACCGGGGCGCGGGTGCGACTGCTGCTCTCGGGCGACCTGCACCACTACGCCCGCTACTCCGGGCCGGACCGGGAGCTGATCACCTGCGGTGGTGGCGGCGCGTACCTCTACCCCACACACAAGCTGCCGGAGCGCATCGAGGTGCCACCGCGGGACACGCTGACCCGCAAGGCCAGCTCCGCCCAGCCGTACGACCTGGTGGCCCGTTACCCGGACGCCGCGCGGTCGCGCCGCTACGGCTGGGGCATCTTCCCCCGGTTGCCGTTGCGCAATCCCGGCTTCACCACGTTGCTCGGCACCCTGCACACCCTGCTGATGCTGGCCATGGCCGGTGCGACGGCGAACTGGGCCGACAGCACCAACCAGCGGCTGTTCAGCGTCCCGCTGGTGGTGATGGTGCTCGTGACGGTGATCGCGGCGGCCCTGTTCGCCAAGCCGCCGAGCGCGAGCGGCAAACGCCACGCTCGGCACTGGATCCTCGGCGTGGGCCACGGCGTGGCGCAGGTGGCTCTGGCGGCGGCCGGCACCTGGGTCTGGTTGGCGCTGCCGTTCTACGACTGGCCGTGGCCGCTGCCTGCGGTCGCTGCGGCGGTGCTCTACGGCCCGGTGATCGGTCTGGTCGCCAGCCAGCTGGTCGCGGCGTACCTGCTGGTGGCGGGCTCTTTCGGCGTGAACGTCAACGAACTCTTCGCCGGCCAGGGCATCGAGGACTCGAAGTCGTTCCTACGACTGCGCATCGACCCGGACGGCACGTTGACCATCTACCCGCTGGGGGTGGACCGGGTCTCCCGCGACTGGCAGGTGAACCCCGACCAGTCCCCCACCCAAAGTTGGCTGATCCCCAAGTCCCCCCTGACCCCCCACCTGACCGAACCCCCCACAGTCCTCAACTAACCCACCCACCCCACCCCACCCACCCACCCACCCACCCACCCACGACCAAGTTGATCAAGAGGTTTGCGTCACGACGGACCCGATTCCTGACGCAAACCTCTTGATCAACCGGGCTGGGCGGGGGGCGGCGGGGAGCCCTTGGGGGCTGGGCGGGGTTAGGGGGTGTAGTGCTGGTCGTGGGCCTGGCGGGGGGCGCAGACGGAGGCTCGGGAGCAGGAGCAGCGGGAGCCGTCGGCGTCCAGGCGTACCGTCACCGCGTCCCTCGGGACGCTGTGGCCAACGACCCGGCCGTCACCCTCAGGGGTGGAGACCCGACTGCCGACCGCCGGGGCGGTCTCCTGAAAGCGCTGGTAAAGCGGGTGCTCGTACTTGAGGCAGCACATCAGCCGACCGCACGCGCCGGAGATGCGCAACGGGTTGAGCGGTAGGTCCTGGTCCTTCGCCATCCGGATGGTCACCGGCTCGAAGTCGGTGAGGAACGTGGCGCAGCACAGGTCCCGACCGCAGGAGCCGATGCCGCCCTGCACCCGTGCGGAGTCGCGTGCGGAGAGCTGACGCAGCTCCACCCGACAGTGCAGGGTCGCGCCCAGGTCGCGGACCAGGGACCGGAAGTCCACCCGGTGCGGGGCGGTGAAGTACACGGTGCTGCGCTCACCGCCGCTCTCGGCGGAGCCCAGCACATGGTCGACCGCCACCACCTTCATCGGCAGGCCGTGCGCGCGGATCAGCCGTTTCGCGGCCACTTTCGCCTCGGCCTTGCGCCGACGCAACGCCTCGTCCCGGAGGAGGTCGTCGTCACCGGCCAGCCCGACCAGGCGGGGGAACCCGTCGGTCTCCTCGGTAACCCACTGCGCGGCCCACACGCACTCCGCCACCTCGGGCCCGTCATCGGTGGGCACCAGCACCCGGTCGCCCACCTGCGGACGCAACTCGCCCGGGTCGAGGTAGTAGAGCCGCCCGTACCGGTTGAAGCTGACCGCGCAGAGCATGCCCATCCCCCCACCCTACGACGGGTTACGGTGCAAGGCGCACCGGCCGGCTACGCCCCGCTGCCATTCATGACCGTCGACTTGACCTATTGCAGGGCGTCCCGTCGTGCCGTTGCTGCTCGCCCGGACGGTTGAATCCGGGGCCGGGCAGGAGACAAGACGGGCCTCGGCGGCGTTGAGTGGAGGCAGACCTGCGGGGGGTGCAGGGGGAAGACCACGGCGTCGCCGTGGACGCCGGCTCAGGTCAGGCGCCCGCGAGCGACGCCGTGGCCTGTCCGGGGCAACACCGCCGCAGCCAGAGGACCGGGATCCGGGGGCCACAGCGCCACGGCCGGTGGACCGAGGTCCGGGGCAACACCGCCACGGCCGGAGGGCCGGGTTCGGTTACCAGCCGACCCGGGTGGGCTGGTCGTAGCGAGGCCGCCCGTCCGTCGGCGGACGCCACGCGGTCTCGGCCAGACTCGGCGCCCACTGACGCAGCAGCGTTTCCGCACCGTCGTACGCGACGCAGAGCACCGCCAGCACCCGTGCGGCGATCTCGGCGGCGTCGGCCACACCGGGCCCGACCGGCCCGGGGCGCGTCGACGGACCGGTGGCGGTGGCGGCGACCACGGCGACCGCTTCGGCCGAGCGGAGCACGTCGGCCAGGGTGCGGGCCAGTGCGAGTCGGCTGCCCTCCACCCAGTCGGCGAGGGCGTCGGCGTAACCGGCGGTGGATTCGAGTCGCCCGACCAGGCTGTCCGGCCCCTCGTCGAGGTGGCGCAGCAGCGCCGCCCGCTGTTGCCCGTACGCCGTGGCGGCCGCACCGGACCAGAGCACCGAGTCGGTGAGCGCGGCGGAGACGTCGTCGTACCCCCGGACGAGCCGGCGCACCGCGTGGCCGGCGCTGGCGAGCGGCACCGGGTGCAGGTCGAGGAAGCCGCGAACCGCGTCGCCCGGCAGCACCTGCATGCGGCGCAGCAGCGGCCAGACCCGGTGCCCCTCGGGGACGCCGGCCGCGATCAGCCTGTCCACCCGGCGGAGCAGGTCGAGGCCGGGCTCGGCGAGCCGGTCCAGCGCGTCCATCACGGTTCCCCGATGAGCCGGCGGCGGGCCGCCCGGTCGACCTCGGCGTAGCGGTCGGCGGCCTCCCGCACGGCGGCCGCGGCGGCGGCCAGTCGACCGGCAGCGGCGCGGGCCTCCCGGGCCCGGTCGTCGGTGGCGGTGGTCCACTGCCGGTGCAGCGCCCGACCGATCTCGCCCGGGCGGCCCGGTGCGTCGGCGCCGAACGCGGCATGGGCGGGATCGCTGGCGGTGACGGTGTGCGAAACGACGGTGAGCGTGGCGCTCGCCTCGTCCAGTCGGGCGGAGAGCGCGCGCAGTGTGTCCATTTCAGGCCCCCGCGAGCGGTCGGTAGGCGGCGAACGTCTCGTTGTGCAGCTTTTCCCGGGCCCATTCGGCGGCGTCGGCCGCCGCGGTGACCGCGGCCTGCACGGAACCGGCCACGTCGCGGGGGCTGCGGGTGTGCAGCGGCCCGAGGAACCGGACGTCGGTGATCCGTCCACCGGCGGTGACCACCACCTCGACCAGACCGTCCGGCGAGCGGACGGTCACCTCGACGGTCGACACCGCCTGGTCGAACTCGGCCTGGAGGGACTCGATCCGGCGGTAGCGTCGCACCGCCTCCTCGATCCAGGCTTCGTCGATCTCCCCCCGCGGCATCGGCCGACTCCTCCCGGGTGATCCGTCACTCAGTGTGGTGCCACCGTTACCACGGCACACGGACCGTACCGCACCGCAATCGGACCTGTCGATGCCTGTGGACAACGGCCGGGAAGCGCGGGTCAGCCCTTCCAGAGGGCGAGCATCATCGCCTCGACCGCGATCCGCGGCTTGACGTTCGCCTCGATCGCCGCACGGCAGGCGAGCACGGCCTCCAACCGGCGCAGCGCCCCCTCGGCGTCCCACTTCTGCGCGCCGGCGCCGGCCAGCGCGGCCGTGTCGGTGTGCACCGGGGCGACGGGTGCGCGCAGCGCCATGGTGAGCGCGTCCCGGTAGAAGCCCGCGAGGTCGACCAGCGCCCGGTCCAGTGCGTCCCGCTGGGCCCGGGTGGCCCGGGACTTCTGCCGCTTCTCCAGCTCCTTGAGCTGCCCGGCAGCGCCTCGCATGGCGCCGGCCGCGCCCCGGCCGGTGCCGCCCGCGCCGAGCGCGGTCTCCAGTGCCGCCCGCTCGGTCGTGTCGGCCTCGGTGACCGACGCGTCGGCCTCCGCCTCGGCCGCCTCGATCAGCGCCGACGCCGCGTCGAACGCCGCGCCGACCCCGGTCAATCGGCGGGGCACCCCGAGCACCGCCTCGCGTCGTTTGCGGGCCTCCGGGTCGCGGGCCAGCCTGCGGGCCCGACCCACGTGGCCCTGCGCGGCCGCTGCCGCCCACTGCGCCACGTCGGGGGCGATGCCGTCCCGACGAACCAGCACCTCGGCCACCGCGGCGGCCGGCGGCTGCCGCAGGGGTACGACCCGACAGCGCGACCGGATGGTCACCGAGATGTCGTCCGGGTGGGTGGACGGGGCGCAGAGCAGGAAGACCGTCCGCGGTGGGGGTTCCTCGATCGCCTTGAGCAGCGCGTTGCCGGCGGCCTCGGTGAGCCGGTCGGCGTCCTCGATGACCACCACCTGCCAGCGCCCGCCGGACGGGGTGCTGGCCGCGCGGAGCACCAGCGCGCGCATCTCGCCGACGCCGATGGAGAGCCCTTCCGGCACCACCATCCGCACGTCGGCGTGGCTGCCGCCCATTGTCGTGTGGCAACCGGGGCACTCACCGCAGCCGGTGCCGTGCACGCACTGGAGTGCGGCGGCGAACGCCCGTGCGGCGACCGAGCGGCCGGAGCCGGGTGGCCCGGTGAAGATCCACGCGTGCGTCATCCCGGCGGCCGGGTCGAGCCCGCCGGTCGCGGCGTCGTCGGCCGCGGACCCGTTACCACTGGCCGGGCCGGCGGGGACCAACGCGGCCGCGCCAGCACGCAGCACGGCGGCTGCCGCGGCGGCGGCGCGCCGCAGCTCGACCACCGCCTCGTCCTGACCGACCAGGTCGGCGAAGACGTCCGGCATCAGGTCTTGTGCTCCATCGTCACCAGCTCCGCGTCGGATAACTCAGGCTGCACCGAGGTGTCCGGGCCCTGCGCCGGCCGCGGGTGCACGATGCCGCCCGGCTTGCCTAGCATCTCCTCGACCCGCCGGACCACCAGCCCGGTGATCTCGTCGGCCGGCCGGGACGCGTCGAGCACCAGGTAGCGCTTCGGGTCGGCGGCGGCGAGGTCGAGGAACGCGTACCGGACGCGCTCGTGGAAGGCGATCGACTCGGCCTCCAGCCGGTCGGTGCCGGTGTTGCGCGAGGCCACCCGGGACAGGCCGGTGCGCGGCTCGACGTCCAGCAGCACCACCAGATCGGGCTTGAGCCCACCGGTCGCCCAGGAGGAGAGCCAGGAGACCTCGTCGACGGGCAGTGTCCGGCCGGCGCCCTGGTACGCCAGGGACGAGTCGACGTACCGGTCGCTGATCACCACGCCGCCCCGGACCAGCGCGGGCCGGACGACGGTTGCCACGTGGTGCGCCCGGTCGGCGGCGTAGAGCAGCGCCTCGGCCCGGGGGGAGGGTGCGTCGTCGCCGGAGGTGTCCAGCACCAGCGACCGGATTCGCCGGCCGACGCCGGTGGCCCCCGGCTCGCGGGTGACCACTACCTCTCGGCCGTGACCGCGCAGCCGCTCGGAGAGCGCGCTGAGCTGGGTGGACTTCCCCGCGCCCTCGCCGCCCTCGAAGACCACGAAGAGCCCGGCGGAGACGAACGGCTCGGCGGGCATCAGCGGACGGCCCCGGATGGAGCCCCACAGGTCGGCGAGGACCGGGACGCCCTTCTTGTCGTCCATCTGGCCGAACGCGCTGATCCCGGCGAAGATGCCGGCGGCACCGGCGGCGAGCAGCAGCAGTCGGGTGGAGGAGACGGAGATGCCGAGGTCGGCGATCTCCAGCTTGCGCGAGCCACCGACGCCGACCAACACGCTGCTCAGCCCGATGGCCAGGATCAGCACCAGTCGGGTGCCGATCTGCACCACCGCGAAGACCCGGCCGCGCACCTCGTCGGCCACCTCCCCGCCCAGCAGCGTGGTGCCGGCCAGGAAGGCCATCCCGGCACCGGCGCCGACCAGCACCGCGCCGACGATCGCCATGGACAGGTGGATGGCGAAGGCGAGGGTCATCACGGCGGCGCTGGCCAGCACGATGCTCATGCCGAACCAGCGACGCCGGGACATCTCCTTGACGACCATCGGGCCGAGCCCGATGCCGAGCGCCAGACCGACGAAGATCGCGCCGAAGAGCAGCGAGAACGCGGCATCACCGGCGCCCAGTGAGTTGGCGAAGAACTTGGCAGTGCCGACCACGATGCCGCCCCCGGCGAACGCGCCGAAGATGCCCAGCACCAGGCCGCGGACGAGCGGGGTCTGGCCGATGTACTTCCAGCCTTCGGAGAACTGCCGGAACATGCTCTGCTCGGCACGCTCCGCCTCGCCGCGCTGCGCCTCGCTGATCTCCTTGATCCCGAATGCCACCACCAGTGCGGTGGCGAGCCGGGATAAGGCGTTGAACCAGAGTGCGAGCTGGGCCGGCTCGGCCCAGGAGGGCAGGTCGCCGCCGGCGGCACCACGGACGCCACGGTCGAGCACGGCGAGGCCGATGGCGGCGGCGACCGGAGTGAGGCCGTAGGTGGTGATCAGGGTGAGCTGGTTGGCCGCCTCCAGCCGGGCCCGCGGGATCAGGTTCGGGACCGCGGCCTCCTTGGCCGGGATCCAGAGCAGGGTGAGCGACTCGATCAGGAAGGTGGCGATCAGCGCCCAGCCGACCACCAGGCCGCCCGCGGCGCCGCTGAGGGCGTAGAGCGGAATGGAGGCGAAGAGCACGAAGCGCAGCAGGTCACAGATGACCATCGTCCAGCGCCGGTCGAACCGGTCGGCGAAGACGCCGGCCACCGGGCCGAGCACCAGCGCGGGCAGCAGCCGGATCGCGGTGACCCCGCCGAACGCGGCGCCCTGGGCGGTGCTGCCCTGCACCTGCGAGGCGGCGAAGAGTGCGGTGGCCAGCAGGCCGAGCCAGTCACCGAAGGAGGCGGCGCCGAGCACGATCCAGAGCCGGCGGAACGGCCGGATGCGCAGGACGGACCGGATCGCGGCATAACCGGACGGATCAACCTGCCCGCCGTTGGGCTGCTTGGCGGCGTTGCCCGACTGGTCACCCGAGCGCGACACGCCGGGCGACTCGCCGCTGTTCTGGCTTTCGATGGCCGTACCTCCACGTGCCGGCCCATCGCTGGGCACCTCCGGTGCAACACTCTAGACCCGGTGGGGGCCACCCCCCGGGCGACATTCTCCTGCTCGCTGAGCCTAGGCCGCCGAAGGCACCGACCGCAGCCCGGACGTACGCGAGGGTATTTCGCATTCTCCGTCGGACAGTTAGCGTGCAGACGTGGCCATCGAAAGCGACAAACTTCGCGAGCGCCTGGATCGGGCGACTGCCCACCTCGACCCCCCGTACGCGGTGGTCGACCTCACTGCCTTCGACGCCAATTCGGTCGCCCTGGCCGAGCGCGCCGCGGGAAAACCGGTCCGCCTCGCCAGCAAGTCGGTCCGCAGCCGGGAGTTGATCAGTCGAGCTCTCGCGCGGCCCGGCTGGCAGGGCGTGATGGCGTTCACAGTGCCCGAGGCGATCTGGCTGGTCCGCGCCGGCGTCAGCGACGACGTGCTGGTCGCGTACCCGAGCGCGGACCGGGCCGCCCTCGCCGAGCTGGGCGCCGACCCGACGCTCGCCGCCGCGATCACCCTGATGATCGACGGCACCGGCCAGCTCGACCTCATCGACGCCATCACGGCACCGGGGCAGCGCGCCGATCTACGGCTCTGCCTGGATCTGGACGCCTCCTGGCGACCGCTGCGCGGTCGGGTGCACGTCGGCGTCCGCCGCTCACCGGTGCACAGCGCTCGGGCGGCCGGCGCGCTCGCCGCCGCCGTCGCCGGTCGGCCCGGCGTCCGGCTGGTCGGGCTGATGTCGTACGAGGCGCAGATCGCCGGCCTGGGCGACGCGCCGCCGGGGCAGACGCTGCTGGCCGGCGCGATCAGGCTGGCCCAGCGCGGGTCGTACCGCGAGTTGCTGGCCCGCCGTGGTGCGGCGGTCGCCGCGGTACGCGAGCACGCCGACCTGGAGTTTGTCAACGGCGGCGGCACCGGCAGCGTGGCCGCGACCAGCGCCGATCCCGCGGTCACCGAGGTCACCGCGGGATCGGGCCTGTACGGGCCGACCCTGTTCGACGCGTACCGCGCCTGGCGGCCCACCCCTGCGGCGTTCTTCGCCTGCACGGTGGTCCGCCGACCGACGCCGGAGCTGGCGACGGTGCTCGGCGGTGGCTGGATCGCCTCCGGCCCGGCCGCCGACAGTCGACTGCCCCGGCCGTGGCTACCGGCGGGGCTGAAGCTTGTCGGCACCGAGGGCGCCGGCGAGGTGCAGACTCCGCTGTCCGGAGCGGCGGCGGCCGGGCTGAACGTCGGCGACCGGGTGTGGTTCCGGCACGCCAAGGCAGGTGAGCTGTGTGAACGGATCAACGAGCTGCACCTGATCGAGGGGGACGCGGTGGTGGCGACGGTCCCCACCTACCGGGGTGAGGGGCAGGCCTTCCTCTGAGACCGGACAGCCGCCCTCACCGCCGGTCGGGGCCCGCGCCCACGTCGACTCAGGCCGGTTGGGGCGCCTCAGCATGGTTGCCGACGGTGGACCGGCCGTTGTCCGGGCCGTCCACCTGGCGGTGCAGGTACTCCCGGATCAACGCCTTCGCCTCCAGCAGCACCCGCTCGTCGCCCTCGGGCTTCCGGCGGAACGCGAGCTTGATCAGCGCGTCCGCCGCCTCGACCGCGATCTCCAGCACGAAGCGCAGCTTGGGCACGTCGGTGAGCCCGAAACGCTCGGTGAGCACCCGGGCCAACTGGTCGGCGATCACGCCGTTGTTGTCCCGCTGCTCGTCGAGCAGGTGCAGGTCCACCACGTCGCCGAAGTGCAGGGTACGGAAGCCGGGGACGGTGCGGTGCATCGTGATGTACTCGTCGATGCCCGCGTCGACGCCGTCCCACCAGTGGGTCATCTCGTCGGAGGCGAACCGCTCGTCGAGGCGCTGGAGGTAGGACTCCATGGTCCGCAGGGTCAACGCCTGCACGATCGCCCGCTTGTCCGGAAAGAACTGGTAGACCGACCCGATCGCCACCTCGGCCCGCTCGGCGAGCAGGGTGGTGGTCAGCCCCTCGTACCCCACCTCGTCGACGAGTTCGGCGCAGGCATCCAACATGCGCTGTACCCGCGCGACACTTCGACCTTGCACCGGTACGCGGCGCAGCGGCCCGGTCGTGGCGGCTGGTGTGGACACTCTGCGCCACCCCCCTTCGACGGATGAACATATCTCCACGTCACGAGTCCGTGACTACCGGTACAACGAGCGGATCGCAATTGCGGTATTTACCAGCTAGAACGTTCCTGATATGAAGTCAGTTCATATTCATGAATGAGGAGCGCGCATGGTCCGCACCGCACCGCTCGGGGCTGGATGGTCCAACTGGGCCGGGAACCAGCGTGGCAGCGCCAGCGCGATCCTGCGCCCAGGCTCGCCGACCGACGTCGCAGAAGCCGTCAGATCTGCCGCCGCCGACGGCGGTCGGATCCGGGTGACGGGCAGCGGCCACTCGTTCACCGCCGTCGCGCTCGCCGACGACCGTCGGATGGATCTGTCCGACCTGGACACCTTGGTCAGCGTGGACGTCGCACACCGACTGGTCACCGTGCCTGCGGGAATGACCCTGCACGCGCTCAACGGCCTGCTCGCCCGGCACGGCCTCGCGCTGCCCAACCTCGGTGACATCGACGCGCAGACCGTCGCCGGGGCGATCTCCACCGGCACCCACGGCACCGGAGCCGGCTACGGGTGCCTCTCCACCTTCGTCGAGGCGATCACGGTGGTCACCGGCACCGGCGAGGTGTTGCGCTGCTCCGCCGACGAGCATCCCGACGTCCTCGCCGCCGCCCGGGTGTCACTCGGCGCGCTCGGCGTCCTGGTCGAGGTGACCCTGCGCTGCGTGGACGCCTTCGTCCTGCGCGCCCACGAACGACCGGCCGAACTGGCCGACGTGCTCGGCGAACTGCCCGAGCTGATCGGCCGGCACGACCACGTCGAGTTCTACTGGTTCCCGTACACGTCGCGGGTCCAGGTCAAGGCCAACGACCGGGTACCCGCCAACAACCGCCCGCTGTCCCGCTGGCGCGGCTGGGTGGACGACGACTTCCTGTCCAACCGGGTCTTCGCCGGGGCCTGTCGACTCGGCCGGGCCGTGCCCGCGCTGGCCCCGGGGATCAGCGCGGTCTCCGCCCGTGCCCTCACCGAACGCCAGTACACCGGCCGCTCCGACCGGGTCTTCTGCACGCCGCGCCGGGTCCGCTTCGTGGAGATGGAGTACGGCCTGCCCCGCGAGGCGTTGCCCGAGGCGCTCGCCGCGCTCCAGCGGATCGTGGACGGCCTGCCCTTCAAGGTGCTCTTCCCCGTGGAGGTGCGGTTCACCGCCGCCGACGACATCTGGCTGTCGCACGGCTACGGCCGGGACAACGCCTACATCGCCGTGCACCAGTACGTCGGCATGCCGTACGAGCCGTACTTCCGGGCCTTCGAGCAGGTGGCCGCCGGGCTGGGCGGTCGCCCGCACTGGGGCAAGCTGCACTACCGCGACGCCGCCTCGCTGGCCACGGCGTACCCCCGCTTCGCGGACTTCCAGGCCGTCCGCGACCGGCTCGACCCCCACCGCGTCTTCACCAACCCCCACCTGACCCACGTCCTCGGGGTCTGACGGGCTTCCGTCGGCGCCCGCCAGCCGCGAGGTGTCGGTGGCCGGGATGGATCGGGGCTGTCGAGCCGGAAAAACAGCAGCCAGAAACAGATCTTGGACAGTTTCCGTTCGGGCGGAACGGAAACTGTCCAAGATCTGAATAGACCAGGGGGGCGGGCGTGCTACTCCGTGCTGGTCGCGGCCTTGCGCGGGGCGGCCTTCTTGGCCGGAGCCTTCTTGGCAGCCGTTGTGGTCGCCTTGGCCGTCGTCGTCTTCTTCGCGGCCGTGGACTTGCTGGCAGCCGCCGTCTTCTTGGTGGCCGTGGCCTTCTTCGCGGGCGCCTTCTTCGCCGCCGCCTTCTTCCGCGGCGCCGGCCCCTTCGCCCGCTTCTCGGCCAACATCTCGGACGCTTCCTCGATGGTCAGCGCCTCCGGCGTCTGCCCGCGCCGCAGCGACGCGTTGAACTCCCCGTCGGTCACGTACGGGCCGAACCGGCCGTCCTTGATCACCAACGGCTTCTCGCTCGCCGGGTCCACGCCCATCTCGCGCAACGGCGGTGCCGCGGCTCGCCGTCCACGGGCCTTCGGGGCGGCCAGCAGAGCCAGCGCCTCGTCCAGGCCAACCGTGAACATCTGATCCTCGGACTCCAGCGAACGGAACTCCTCGCCCCGCTTGACGTACGGGCCGTAGCGACCGTTGTTCGCGAAGACCTCGACGCCGTCCGGCGCGACACCGATCAGCCGGGGAAGGCTGAGCAGCTTGAGCGCCTCCTCCAGGGTCAGCGAGTCCGGGGTCTGCGTACGCAGCAGCGACGACTTCCGCTCGCCGCTGGACACGTACGGGCCGAACCGGCCGGACTTGAGCACGATCGGCTCGCCGGTGGCGGGATCGTCGCCGAGCTTGCGCTCGCCGCTGCCGCCCAGGAACAGCTCGTGCACCTTCTCCGGGGTCAGCTCGTCCGGGGCCAGGCCCTCGGGGATCGGCGCCCGGTCACCCTGGGTGCCACCCTCCTCGCCCTCGGCAGCCGGTGCCGGCTGCTCACCGCCGGGCAGTTCACGTTGCAGGTACGGCCCGTAGCGGCCGACCCGCACGACGACATCGCGGCCGTCGTCGTCGGTGAAGAGCGGGATGGAGTTGACGCTGCGGGCGTCGATGTCGCTGAGGTTCTCGGTGACCAGCTTCTTGAGCCCACCGGAACGGGCGATGTCCTGGTCGCCGGCACCGTTGGAGCTGCCGAAGTAGAACGCCGTGAGGAAGTCGACCGCAGCGTGGTCACCGCCGGCGATCTCGTCCAGCTCGTTCTCCATGGTGGCCGTGAAGTCGTAGTCGATCAGGCGGGGGTAGTGCCGCTCCATCAGCCCGATCACCGCGAAGGCCAGGAAGGTCGGGATCATCGCCTGCCCGCGCTTGGTGACGTACCCCCGGTCCTGGATCGTCTGCATGATCGACGCGTAGGTCGACGGGCGGCCGATGCCCAGCTCTTCCAGGGCCTTCACCAGCGACGCTTCGGTGTAGCGCGACGGCGGCTGGGTGTGGTGGCCCTGGGCGGCCAGCTCGTCGGCGGTCAGCGGCTGGTCCTTGACCAGGGTGGGCAGCCGGCGCTCGGCGTCCTCGGCCTCGGCGTTCTCGTCGTCGCTGGACTCGACGTAGGCGCGCAGGAAGCCCGGGTCGGTGATGGTCTTGCCGGTCGCGCCGAAGTCGGCTTCCTCCTGCGAGGTGGAGACCGCCCGGATGCGCACCGAGACGCTGGAGCCGACCGCGTCGGTCATCTGCGAGGCGATGGTGCGCCGCCAGATCAGCTCGTAGAGCTTGAACTCCTCGGCCGACAGCTCCTTGGCCACCTCGCCCGGGGTGCGGAAGTTGTCCCCCGCCGGGCGGATCGCCTCGTGCGCCTCCTGCGCGTTCTTCACCTTGCCGGTGTAGCGGCGCGGCTCCGGCGGCACGCTGCGCTCGCCGTACAGCTCGACGATCTGCCGGCGGGCCGCCGAGATGGCGGTCTCCGACAGGTTGACCGAGTCGGTACGCATATAGGTGATGTAGCCGTTCTCGTACAGGCGCTGCGCGGTGCGCATCGTCTGCTGCGAGGACAGGCGCAGCTTGCGGGCCGCCTCCTGCTGGAGGGTCGAGGTGATGAACGGCGCGTACGGGCGACGGCGGTAGGGCTTCTCCTCGACCCGGGTGACGGTGAACGGCCGCCCCTCCAGTCGGGCCGCGAGACCCCGGGCACCACTCTCGTCGAGGTGCACGACGCCAGCACCGGCCCGGACGCGACCGGTGGCCGGCTCGAAGTCCTTACCGGTGGCGATCCGGTCGCCGTTCAGGGCGATCAGGGTGGCATTGAAGTTTCGTGGCCCCTCGCCGGCGTTCGCCACGGCAAGGGTGGCCAGGATGTCCCAGTACTCGGCGGTGCGGAAGGCCATCCGCTGCCGCTCCCGCTCGACCACGATGCGGGTCGCCACGGACTGCACCCGGCCAGCCGAGAGCCGCGGCATGACCTTCTTCCACAGCACCGGGGAGACCTCGTAGCCGTAGAGCCGGTCGAGGATCCGGCGGGCCTCCTGGGCGTCGACCAGGTCGCGGTCGATCTCCCGGGGGTTGGCCACCGCCGCCTGGATCGCCGGCTTGGTGATCTCGTGGAAGACCATCCGCTTGACCGGCACCTTGGGCTTCAGCGTCTCGACCAGGTGCCAGGCGATGGCCTCGCCCTCGCGGTCCTCATCCGTCGCCAGGAAGATCTCGTCGACCTCCTTGGCCAGCTTGACCAGCTTGCTGATCTGCTGCTTACGGTCGGCGGAGACGACGTAGAGCGCCTGGAAGCCGTTGTCGACGTCCACCCCGAGCCGGGCCCAGGGCTCCTTCTTGTATTTGGCCGGCACATCGGCGGCGTTGCGCGGCAGGTCGCGGACGTGACCGAAGCTGGCCTCCACGACGTACCCCGGGCCAAGGTAGCCCGAGATCGTCTTGGCCTTCGCCGGTGACTCGACGATGACCAGACGGGTGGTTCCAGCGTTGCTCGGCACGTCTCTCCCCGACCTCACTCCTGCTCGTGGCCTGCCGGCGCCCGGACAGCGACCGCTTTCGACCCCGCCGTCGCACCGGCGGTCCGGATGTCCAACGTAACGCGCCGCCCGCGTTTCGGGTTTCGCGGGCCGCAAACCGCTTCGACGCGGCGGTCGACACCGCCCCGCCGCGCTCGGCACTGCCGGACGGCGCCACCGTACACCGTGGGTAGGGCTCGAAGCGGGTCACTGTGACGATGGCGGACCCATGGGCGAGGCCCGACACGCCCGTTTTCCGCTTGGATCGACCCGCCGGCTGTCCGGCACCGGACACCCGACCGGCACCACCGACCTGGGCGGAATGACCGATTCAGGAGCGGGTTGGCCAGGCGTTGGTGGGCGCGGCGCGCGGTGGTTGGCCTACCAGCTCGGCCAGGCGGACCAACCGGCGACGGCCGGTGATCCGGTACGCCGGGCCGCCCTCACCCGGACCGAGCAGCGGCCCAGCCAGCCCCGCCGAGGCGAGCGCCACGCCGATCGGCTCCCAACACTCCTGGTCGTCGGCACCCAGCCGCAACAGGAAGCAGTCTGGAGGCTCCGGCGTCCCCGCGGCGGCGAGCCACAGCCGCAATCGTCGACCGGTCAGGTGGAACGCGGCCGGCGGGCGTTTCATCGTACCGTGCAGCCAGGCGGCCGCGAGCGGCTTCAAGACCCGGGTGTACGACGTACGAACGGCGTGTCGCTCGCCCTCGGTCGGCTCCCAGCTCGCCGCCAGCCCGCGCGACGCCAGCTCGGCGACGAGCACGTGCACCCGCCAGGCGGCGTCCACCTGCACCGAGAGCCGGGCGGTGCCGCCCATCCGGACCACCTCGCCCGGCCCGGCGAGCAGCCCGGCCAGATCGGCGACGGTCGGTTCGGCCGCGTCCGCGCCGAAGAAGACAAGTTGCCGGCCCGCGTCGTCACCCTGGGACGGGCCCTGCTGGGGGGAACCCGGCCGCGCCGGCCCGTGCTGCCCCGGGCCGCTCTGCGGCGCGCCGTCGCGGGACGGGCCGGTCTGCGCCGGGCCGGTCTGCGGCGCACCGCCGCGGCGTCGCCCAGGAGTGGGCGTGTCGGACTCGGGCGCGGGGAACAGCGCCGGGGGCGGCTGCGCCTTCCCGGTGTCACCGAACCCGCTCAGCGACACTCCGGCACCTCGTCGAATGCCTGTTTCAACTCCTCGGAGTTGAGCTTGCTGGTGTCCAACGCGCTGGCGTCGTACTCCTTGTTGAGGGTCTCCACGGCGGCCCGCACGCCGTCGTAGAAGACGGTCGGCTCGCCGGTGCCCAGACCGTCGATGGTGTCCCGGGCACGGCCGTACGCGTCCCGCATCTTCCCCAGGGAGCTACGGAAACCAGCGGAGATGGCCTCGCCGTTCTCCGCCTCCGGGACGCCCGCCTCCTCCACCTTGCGGCGCGCGGCCTCGCTGGCCTGCTCCGCCCCATCGAAGAGCCGCACCAGGTTCTCCTTGGCCTGCGCCGGCGTGGTCTGCGCGGTCATCTGCTCGTCCGTGCTGCTGGTCAGCTTGTTGATCTCGGAGCGCCACGGGGTGAGGGCACCGCAGACCGAGGCCGCCCAGGCCCGTGGGCTGGGACCCCCGCCGCAGCCGGCCAGAACGACGATCGTGGCCAGGACCACCGTGAGCTTTCCGGCGGCAGACGCCCGGCACGTACGCATGCGTTGCAGCGTACGGCCTTTGGCCAGGCGTGGCATCGGGCCGGACGGCCCGGGGTCCCCGGTCGACGGCTACGTCGACCGGGGACCCCGGGCCGTTCCTGGATCAGGCGTTGACCGTCTCCGGGCGGTGATCGGTGCTGCCCGCGCCGGTGTTGCCATCGGCGTCCGAGTCGGACATCGCGATGCCCTTGCGCTTGCTGAACACCACCGACGCCACGATGATCAGCGTCGCGACCAGCGCGATGCCGACCCGCAGGCCGACGTTGCGGTCGTCGCCGACGCTCCAGGCCACCACGGCGGGTGCGATCAGCAGCGAGACCAGGTTCATCACCTTGATCAGCGGGTTGATCGCCGGGCCGGCGGTGTCCTTGAACGGGTCGCCGACGGTGTCCCCGATGACCGTGGCGGCGTGCGACTCGGAGCCCTTGCCGCCGTACGCGCCGTCCTCGACCAGCTTCTTGGCGTTGTCCCAGGCCCCACCGGAGTTGGACAGGAACACCGCCATCAGCGTGCCGGCACCGATCGCACCGGCCAGGTACGCAGCCAGGGCGCCGGGCCCGAGGCCGAAGCCGACAGCGATCGGCGCCAGGATGGCGAGCAGGCCGGGGGTCATCAGCTCGCGCTGCGCGTCCCGGGTGCAGATGTCGACGACCTTGCCGTACTCCGGGCGCTGGGTGCCGTCCATGATGCCGGGCAGCTCACGGAACTGCCGGCGGACCTCCATCACCACGGCACCGGCCGAGCGGGACACCGCGTTGATGGCCAACCCGGAGAAGAGGAAGACCACCGCCGCGCCGATGATCAGGCCGACCAGGTTGCGCGGGTTCGCCACGTTCAGCGAGTTGAGGATCTCGTTGCCGACGTCGCCGACGCCAGCCGTCGCGTACGCGCTGCGGAGCGAGTCGGTGTACGAGCCGAACAGCGCGGTCGCCGCGAGCACCGCCGTGGCGATCGCGATGCCCTTGGTGATCGCCTTGGTGGTGTTGCCGACGGCGTCCAGCTCGGTGAGCGTGCGAGCGCCGTGCTCGTCGAGGTCACCGGACATCTCGGCGATGCCCTGGGCGTTGTCGGAGATCGGCCCGAAGGTGTCCATCGCCACGATCACGCCGACCGTGGTGAGCAGGCCGGTGCCGGCCAGCGCCACCGCGAACAGCGACAGCGTGATGGAGCTGCCGCCGAGGAGGAACGCCCCGAAGACGCCGGCGCCGATCAGCAGGGCCGAGTAGACCGCCGACTCCAGGCCGATGCTGATGCCGGCCAGGATCACGGTGGCCGCACCGGTCTGCGAGCTCTTGCCGATGTCCTGCACCGGTCGCCGGTTGGTCTCGGTGAAGTAGCCGGTCAGCGCCTGGATCGCGGCGGCCAGCACGATACCGATCACCACTGCGCCGATGGCCACCAGCCGGGGGTTTCCGGGCGCGTCGGTGAGCCCGCTGTCGAACTCGCCGAAGGTCGCCGGGAGGTAAGCGAAGGCGGCGATCGCCACCAGCACCGCGGAGAGCACCGCCGACAGGTAGAAGGCCCGGTTGATCGCGGTCAGGGCGTTGCGGTCGGTAGCGCGCAGCCGGGTGATGAAGACGCCGACGATCGCGATCAGCACGCCGATGGTGGAGATGATCAGCGGGAAGACGAGGCCCTCCTCGCCGAACGCGGCGCGGCCGAGGATCAGTGCGGCGACCAGCGTCACCGCGTACGACTCGAACAGGTCGGCGGCCATGCCGGCGCAGTCACCGACGTTGTCGCCCACGTTGTCGGCGATGGTGGCGGCGTTGCGCGGGTCATCCTCGGGGATGCCCTGCTCGACCTTGCCGACCAGGTCGGCGCCGACGTCGGCGGCCTTGGTGAAGATGCCGCCGCCGACCCGCATGAACATCGCGAGCAGCGCGGCGCCGAAGCCGAAGCCCTCCAGCACTGTCGGCGCGTCACCCCGGTAGAGCAGAACGACAAGCGCGGCACCGAAGAGGCCGAGGCCGACGGTGAAGAAGCCGACGACGCCGCCGGTCCGGAAGGCGATCTTCATGGCCGCCTCACGGCCGCCTGCCCGCTCCCGCGCGGCGGCTGCCACCCGCAGGTTGGCTCTGGTGGCCAGCCACATGCCGGCGCCACCGATGAACGCGCTGAACAGGGCGCCCACCACGAAGAAGAGGGAGCGGCCGATCTTCACCGCGAGCTCACTGCCATCGGTGTCGTGCACCGGAAGCAGGAAGAGCAGCACTACGGCGATGACGACGAAGATCGCCAGGGTGCGGAACTGGCGGAGCAGGTAGGCCGAGGCGCCCTCCTGGACGGCCCCCGAGATCTCCTGCATTTTCTCGGTGCCCTTACCAGCGGCCAGCACCGTTTTCGTGAGGGCGGCAGCAAAACCGAGCGCCACCAGCGCGACGACCGCGGCGATGACGACGTAGGTCACGTTGCTTCCGGTAAGGGAAAGCCCGCCGCCGTCGGCGGCCAAGGTCTCGGACATCTGTGTCCTCCTGTTACCGAACAATCGCGCCGGTGAGTGGAGACGCACTGACCGACGCCTGGATGCGGACTCGCAAGCGCGCGCCAACCCACCAGCGGACCAGCGATGAACACCCATACCCGCTGGCTGCGGGATAGGTCACTTGCTGACAACCCGGGTACTGTAGCCCTCCGCAGTGTTGGAGGTCACACCCAGGTGGCACCGTGTCGCGATGATCTTCGTCGCTGTGTTATGAAACGAAATCTGATATAGGGCCCGATCCATGCAAAGAAGGCCGCATCCCCAGCAGGGGACGCGGCCTACGCAGCGGAACTCCTCAGCGACCGACCGGCCACACCATCCGCACCTCGGTGCCGATGCCCTCGTCGACCGGCCGCACCTGGAGGTCCTCGACGAAACCGGCGAGCAGCGCGAAGCCCACGCCGGTGGTCAGCGCCTCATCGGTCAGCGACTCGTTGGCCAGCTCATCCGGCGGCAGCGCGGTCAGACCGATACCCGCCTCGATCGGCGCCCGGTCCACCACCCGCACGGCGTACGAGCCACCGTCGGACATCTCCACCAGCACCGGGTCGGCCAAGCCGTACTGCCGGTGCAGGGCCACCGCGCGCGTGCACGCCTCACCGATGGCCAGGCGCACCTCGTCCAGCAGGTCCTCCCGCACCCCGGCCCGCCGGGCGACAGCGACGCCGACCAGCCGGGCGGTGCGCACGTGCACCGGAGCGGGCGAGAACGAAAGCTTGACTGTCGCCATCACGCGCCGGCGCCCGCCGAGTCGGCGCTGATCGCCGCGTCGACCGTCGAATGCAGCGGAAACACCTGGTCCAGCGCGGTGATCCGGAAGATCTTGAGCAACGGCTCCTTGTCGCAGACCAGCGCGAACGAACCGCTCGCCGAGCGGAGCCGCTTGAGCGCACCGACCAGCACGCCCAGCCCGGTGGAGTCGAGGAAATCCACCCGACCGAGGTCCACCACCACGTGACGGGCGCCACCGTCGATCAGTTCGAGGAGTCGTTCACGGAGCCGGGGCGCGGTGTAGACGTCCACCTCACCACCAACCTCGAGCACCGTGTGCTCACCCACGGTGCGGGTCGCCAGTGACAGCTCCATCGGTCCTCCTCGCAAGAGCCGTAAACTCTCGTGGGCATCTAACCACTACCGCCGGGGCGGCCTGCGAACGCCAGCGGAGGCTTCCCCTTACCCTGGTGTCCGACTTTTCATCTCCGAACACCAGTGCGAGAGTGCAGGGCGTGACCTCCAACGACTTCAGCTCCGCGCGCGGCACGCCGCGCCACGACCTGGAGTCGTCGTCCGCGGCCACCGTATCCGCTGGTCCCGGCCCTGGGCCAACGCCTGCCGACCTGCTGCGCCGGCTACGCGCCCGGGGTGCCGCCGACCCGGTCACCCACGTCGAACGGGTGCCGGCCCGCGCCGGGGTGCCCGCGCCGTGGCCGTCGTGGGCACCGGCGGAGTTGCGCGCGGCGTTCACAGGGCGCGGCGTGGTCGCGCCCTGGCAGCACCAGGCCGAGGCGGCCAACCTGGCGTACGAGGGCCAGCACGTGGTCGTCGCCACCGGCACCGCGTCCGGCAAGTCACTGGCGTACCAGCTGCCCGCCCTGGCCACCCTGCTCGCCGACCCCCGGGCCACGGTGCTCTACCTGGCGCCGACCAAGGCCCTCGCCGCGGATCAGTTGCGCGCCGTCGCCGCGCTGGAGCTGGAGGGGGTACGCCCCGCCTGCTACGACGGGGACACTCCGCGCACCGAGCGGGAGTGGATCCGGCGGCACTCCCGGTTCGTGCTGACCAACCCGGACATGCTGCACCACGGCATCCTGCCCGGGCACGCCCAGTGGTCCGGCTTCCTGCGCCGACTCGCGTACGTGGTGATCGACGAGTGCCACACCTACCGGGGCGTGTTCGGCTCGCACGTCGCGCACGTGCTGCGTCGGCTGCGTCGGCAGTGCGCCCGGTTCGGGGCCACCCCGGTGTTCGTGCTCGCCTCGGCCACCTCCGGCGACCCGGCCACCGCGGCCGGACGGCTGACCGGCCTGCCGGTGACAGCGGTCACCGAAGACGCCTCCCCCCGCGGCGGGGTGACCTTCGCACTCTGGGAACCGCCGCTGCTGCCACCCGACTCGTCGGCCTCTTCCCCGGTGCCGCCGCAGGCGACGGGCGAGCACGACGAGCTTCACCAGGTCCGTCGGTCGGCGCTACGCGAGACCGCGGACCTGCTCGCCGACACGGTCGCCGAGGGGGTACGCACGCTCGCGTTCGTCCGCTCCCGCAAGGGCGCCGAGGTGGTGGCCGCAAACGCGCGTCGAGCGCTGGACGACGCGGTCCCGGGGCTCGGCGACCGGGTGGCCGCCTACCGGGGCGGTTACCTGCGGGAGGAGCGGCGCGAGCTGGAACGGGCCCTGCTGACCGGCGACCTGCTCGGCCTGGCCTCGACCAACGCGCTGGAGCTGGGCGTGGACCTGGTCGGGCTGGACGCGGTGCTGATCTGCGGCTACCCGGGCACCCGGGCGTCGCTGTGGCAGCAGGCGGGCCGCGCCGGGCGTTCCGGGCAGGAGGCCCTCGCGGTGCTGGTGGCTCGGGACGACCCCCTGGACACCTACCTGGTGCACCACCCGGAGGCGATCTTCGGCGCGCCGGTGGAGGCTACGGTGCTCGACCCGGCCAACCCGTACGTGCTGGCACCGCAGCTCGCCTGCGCCGCGGTGGAGGCGCCGCTCACCCCGGCCGACCTGGCGCTCTTCGGCGAGGGAGCGAAGGAGGCGGTCGACGAACTGGTCGCGGCGGGGGCGCTGCGGCAGCGGCCCACCGGTTGGTACTGGCGGCACCGGGAGCGGCCCGAGGTGGACCTCCGCGGCGAGGGCGGCGCCCCGGTCGCCGTGGTGGAGTCGTCGACCGGCCGGCTGCTCGGCACTGTCGACGGCGGCTCGTCGCACTTCCTGCTGCACTCCGGCGCGGTCTATCTGCACCAGGGCGTCTCGTACGTGGTCGACCATCTCGACCTGGCCGACGGTTGCGCGCTGGTGCGCGCCGAGGAGCCCGACTGGTCCACCCACGCCCGTGACGTCACCGAGCTGTCCGTGGTGTCGGTGCGCTCCTACGTGGACGCCGGACCGGTCGGCATGTTCCTCGGTGAGGTGGATGTGACCAGCCAGGTCGTGTCGTACCAGCGGCGGCGGATCGCCACCGGCGAGGTGATCGACACCCGGCCGCTAGACCTGCCCGCCCGGGAACTGCGCACGGTGGCGGTCTGGTTCACCCTGTCACCGCAGTCGTTGGCCCTCGCCGGGGTCCAGCCGGCCGACGTGCCGGGTGCGCTGCACGCCGCCGAACACGCCGCGATCGGCCTGCTGCCGCTGATGGCGACCTGCGACCGGTGGGACATCGGTGGGCTCTCCACCGCGCTGCACCCGGACACCGACGCGCCAACCGTCTTCGTCTACGACGGGCATCCGGGTGGCGCCGGGTTCGCCGAGCGGGCGTACAAGACGGCGGCGGCGTGGCTGCGGGCCACCCGGGTCGCGATCGCGGAGTGCGGCTGCGAGGCCGGCTGCCCGTCCTGCGTGCAGTCACCGAAATGCGGCAACGGCAACAACCCCCTCTCCAAGCCGGACGCGATCCGGGTACTCGACGTGGTGCTGACGAACCTGCCGGACTGAGCGGCTTGCATGAATCGGCATGGCACGGGGCACAATGATGTGGGAGCGCTTCCATCGATGCCAATGTTGCTGATCGCCCCCCGTGCCCGAGGAGAAGCTGTGGCCGACACCATCGCCGAGACCGTCGACCTGCTCTACACCATCGACCAGGACAATCTCACCCTCGACCAGCAGATCGCGCTGGGGTCGGCACTGGCCGCCCTGGCCCAGGCGGAACGGCTGGAACAGATCAACGAGCGGCTGCGCGGCATCCACCAGGTCCTCAACACCTGGGCGCTGCGCGCCGCGACCTCCGTCGACAGTCGCTGAGGTCTCCCGGAGTGATCCTGCTAGGGCACCAGTGGTCACTCCGTGCTGGGTAGTCGTCCCGCGACCTCGACGGCTACCCAGCAGCAACTGATCATGGATAGCAGGGGCACGACGGTTGTCGGGCTGTGCGAGACTCCGGCGCACCAACCCCAGAGGAGTACACATGCAGCTCGACAACTTGCAGGGCCAGCACCAGTTCCACATTCGCCAGCGACTGCGCATGATGGTCAACCAGTACGAGGTCCGGGCGGTCTCCCCCGACGGCACCGAGGGTGAGCTGCTGGCGTTCGCGCAGCAGAAGCGGCTCGCCTTCAAGGAGCAGGTGACCATCTACACGGATGACTCCAAGCAGCAGCCTCTGCTCGGCTTCAAGGCCCGCCAGCGCATCGACCTCGGTGCCACGTACGACGTCACCGACGCGGCTGGCAACCCGATCGGCCTGTTCCGCAAGGACTTCGCCCAGTCGCTGCTGCGCTCGACCTGGCACGTCGAGCAGGGCGGCCTGCCGCAGGTGACGGGCCAGGAGCGAAGCATGCCGGTGGCACTGCTGCGTCGATTCGTCGACTCGCTGTCCTGGCTGCCCTACCACTTCGACTTCACCGCGAACGGCCAGCCGGTCTTCACCGTGGTCAAGAAGTGGGGCCTGCGCGACAAGTACATCGTCGAGGTGCAGAACCCGCAGATCGACCGTCGCCTGGTCATCGCGATGGCCGTCGCACTCGACGCGCTCCAGGCCCGCTGACACACCCGGCCCGGACCAGTGCGCTGCGGTGACCCTCGGTGGTCGCCGTCGCGGCCACCCACTCCTCGCTGCCGGCCGGGACCTCGACCTCGACCAGTCCCGGCCGGCGTGCCGTCGGGCCGCACTCCCCGGGCGGGAGGCCGTTGAACCGCAGTCCCGGCCGGCACCGTCGGACCGCACTCCCCGGCGGGGGGCCGTTGGACCGCACTCCCCGGCCGGGAGGCCGTTGGACCGCACTCCCGGCGGGCAGGCTGTCGGACCGCACTCCCGGCGGGCAGGCTGTTGGCGACTCGACCCCTGAAGGGGGTCCGATCCCCCTTTGGAGCTGATGTCGTAAACGCATCACCCTTGATGTCGTAAACGATTCAGCTCCACAGCGCCCACCAAACCCCCCAGACCCCTAGGTCCTTCGACCACGCGCCGGCCCGTATCTGCGCCTGATGCCGCGACGCGGGTCAGCCGGGAACTCCACAGGCCGCCCTGCGCTGCACGCGCCTTCCGTCGGACGCGCCCTGCGCCGCACGCGCCCTGCGCCGCACGCGCCCTGCGCCGCACGCGCCCTGCGCCGCACGCGCCCTGCGCCGCACGCGCCCTGCGCCGCACGCGCCGGCGGTGAGCGGAGACGCCACCGCGAGGGTCAGCCCCGCACCGGGCCGGCACGGGCGCTCGCCGCAGCCACCCGGGTCAGGCCGGGTAGTGGCGTGAACGCCACCTCGACCGTCACCAGCACGTCCAGCCCGTCGAGGTGACAGCCGACCAGCCGGCCGTCGTTGCGACCGGCGAGGTCGGACGCGGACGCACAAGCCGCAGTGTCGCCGTCGAGCGCCCGCGCCGCCCCGGCCAGCGCGCCGAGGTCGGCTGCCACCGCCGCCCGCTGACTCGCCATGCCGGCGGCGACGATGGCGGCGCCGAACGTCCCGAACACCACGAAGACGAGCCCCATCGCCAGCAGCAGGACCGTCGCGCCACCTCGCTGCCGGTCCGGCCGGCCGTCAACGAGCTTTCCGGAAGCCGGTGGGTGACCGGCACGCCGTGATGGATCGCCAGTTCGTGGCACTACCAGCTCCCCTCGTGAATGCCCGGTTCGACGGCGGCGACGGCGGTGGCGACCACGGTGATTCGCGGTAGCCGGCCGCCCAACGTCCGGACGGGTGCCCGTACCGTCGCCTGCACCCGGTCGCCGTCGACGGACACCGACACCGCCGCCCCGGCCGGCGCCGCCCGGCCACCCTCAGCGCTGCCGTCCGCGCCCCGGGCGGCGGCGAGCGCAGCCTCCCGGGCCGCGTGCAGGCAGCCCGCCTGCGCGCTGACGGCGTTGACCGCGGTCAGGCCGGCCAGCAGGAGCAGGAGCAGCGCCGGCAGGCCGGCCGCCAGTTCGGCGGTGAAGGAGCCCCGGTCCCCGCCAACGGTCGGCGCGAGGACGCGAAGCCTCCGTCCGCCGCGTGCCGCCAGCCCGGGAACGCTCGACCCTGGATCGCGGCCGGCCCGCCGGCGCTCGATCACTTCAGTGCCCGGTCGATGACGGCGGTCAGCGCCGACTGGACGTTGCCGGAGGTCAGCACCTTCAACAGGATCCCGGCGAAGGCGACCGCGGCGAGGGTGCCCACGGCGTACTCGGCCGTGTTCATCCCGGCATCGCCGCGCAGGTGAGCGATGAGTTTGCGCATGACTGTTTCCCTTCTCGATGGGTCAGAGCACATCGCCGAGAACGGCGACGATCACCGGCACGAGGCCGGCGAGAATGAACGCCGGCAGGAAGCAGAGCCCCAGCGGCAGGACGATGAGCACACCCGCCCGGCGGGCCGATGCCTCGGCAGCGGTGGCCCGGTCGGCGCGCAGGTCGTCGGCGAGTCGGGTCAGTGCGCCGGCCAGGGCGGCACCACTGTTGGCCGAGCGCAACGCCGCACTGGTCAGGCGCTCCGCGCCGGGCACGCCGTCCAGCGCGGACCATGCCTCCACCGGGCCACCACCAAGCAGCAGCGTGCGGCCAACCCGAGCCAACCGGCCGGCGAGCGGCCCGTCCAGTGCCTCGGCCACGGCCAACACCGAGCGATCCACCGGGGCACCCGCCCGCATCGCCGCAGCCAGCAGGTCGGCGGCAAGCGGTAGGTCTGCGGCCTCCTGCTGCCGCCGCCTACGCACAGCGGGCGACTCGATCCGCCGCAACAGGACATCGAGCAGGAACGCGGCCGGGAGAGCGCCGAGCAGCCCGAGCCAGCCGTCGCCGACGATGGCCACGGCGAGCCCAGCCAGCGCCGCCACGAGCCGGATCGCGTCCGGCCGCCGTCGCCTGGTTGAGCTGGGCTGGCTCGCCAAGCCGGCTTGGCTCGCCGAGCTGGGCCGGCCGGCTGGGCTGCGCTGACCGACCCAGCTGCGTTGGCTCGCCCAACTGCGTTGGCTCCCAGAGCGGCGCTGACCGGCGGCGCCGGGCTGGCCGGCTGGGCCTCGGGCCGTCATCTGGCCCGCCCCGGTGTCGCGCCCAGCCGTTCCGCCCAGAGGAGGCCCACGACCTGAAGGGCGACCGCGACAACCGCGCTGGCGCCACCGATCGTGCTGTGCAGGAGCACCGACATGGGGTCGACCCCTATGCCGTACCCCAGCCCGATCCCGCCGACCGGCAGGGCCGCCAGTAGCCAGGCCGTGGCCCGGGCACCGGCCGCCTGCGCCGCCGCCGCGGCCAGACCCCGGTCGGTCGCCCGAGCGTCCGCCTCGATCCGCTCCAGAAGCTCCGCCAGCGGCGCGCCGGTCCGGTCGGCCAACCGCACCGCCGCCGAGGTCAGCTGACGTAGGCGGCTCGCCCCGTCACCCTCGACGGCCGTGACGTCGAGCATTTGTGGGACGGGCAGGCCGGCCCGCAGATCCGCCGCGAGGCCGCAGAGCTGGTCCAGCCCACGCCGTCGGTCCCGCTCGGCGCTCCGGTTCACTCGCCAACGCAGCACGGCGCGCACGGCCAGCGTGCCGTACCCGGCCATCGCGACCGCGGCCACCGGACCGCCGACCACGGCACCCACACCGCCACCGAGCAGACCGACCACCGGCAGCACGCGGGTCGGCGATCGCGAGATGCGCACCGACGGAGGCGTACCCGGCCTTCTGTCTGTCGGGCCGACGCGCCCGTGGACGCGGCAATCGGCGATCGCGCACCCGTCGGACGCCGCCCCGGCGGACGCGTCGCCCCGACAGCCGGCGTCCAGGTCGCCGTGCCCATCTGCGGTTGCCGGACCGGAGACGTCGTTCCGACCGGTTACGTCCACACCGCTGACACCGATCGCGATCGTGGCCGCCGACGCGCCCGGCCGTCGTTCGGCGTCGAGCATGGTGGGGGCCACCTCCGGGCGGGCGGTGCCGTTCGGGCGTCGGGGATCCCGACGGGCCGGCGGGCGCGTCGGGCCCTCCGGACGCGTGAACCCGCCTGCCACTCCCGGCCACCTCGGGCTGCGGGCGACGTCCCGGTCAGGCCAGCCGAGTGCCGTCCGCCTTCCGTTGGCGTCCGCAGTAGTTGCCGACTCGAACGCGATGCCGACCGGATGACCCGAGGTCGGGGCAGCGCCGATGCCGTCGACCGGCCCGTCCGGCGTGCGCCCGAGTTCCCTGATCCACTGCACCAGAGCGTCATCCGGATCGACGCCGTCGGCCCTCCGTCCCGGTGCCAGCACGCGCCGTCGACGGGCCCGAATGCTCCGCATAGGCCACGCCACCAGGGCAGCGGCGACCAGGAGCAGCGCCGCCACCAGCATCGTCTCGCCGGTCATGCCGGACCCGCCGATCCGGGCCATGGCTCGCTGAGGATGGGCGGCACCGCCACCCCACGCTCCCGCAGCAGCGCCCCGAGGGCGCGGGCGGCGAGCCCGAGCCCACTGCCGCGCACCCAGGCGGGTACCACGGTCACCATCCGTTCGGGCCCCTCGGGCAGCAGCAGGCAGACCGACTCCAGGACGCGACCCCGGTCGCTGCGTCGCACCTGGAACAGCACCTGCAACGCGGCGGCCACCTGGGCGTGCAGCGCAGCGCGAGGCAGCCCACCCAACATGCCCAGGGCCTCCAACCGGGCCGGCACGTCCGACGGTGTGTTGGCGTGCAGCGTGCCGGCGCCCCCGTCATGGCCGGTGTTGAGCGCGGCCAGCAGGTCGACCACCTCACCGCCCCGGCACTCCCCGACCACCAGCCGGTCCGGGCGCATCCGCAACGCCTGCCGGACCAGGTCCGCCAGGCTGACCACGCCCGTCCCCTCCACATTGGCGGTACGCGCCTGGAGCCCCACCACGTGCGGATGCCCCGGACGCAGCTCGGCGGCGTCCTCCACCAGCACGATCCGTTCGGTGGTCGGCACCATCCCCAGCAGGGTGTTGAGCAATGTCGTCTTGCCCGACCCGGTGCCCCCGGTCACGAGGTACGCCAGGCGGGCGGCCACGACTGCGGCGAGCAGTGGTGCCAGCGGTCGCGGCACCGTCCCCTGGCGCACCAACTCGTCGAGGGTGAACGGTCGGTGTCGGAAGGTCCGCAGCGACAGGTAGGGACCTTCGGTCGCCACCGGCGGCAGCACGGCGTGCAGTCGGGTGCCGTCGGGAAGCCGCGCGTCCGCGTACGGGGAGCCGTCGTCGAGCCGCCGCCCCGCGCTGGCGATCAGCCGCTGCGCCAACCGGCGGACGTCCTCCACCGAGCCCACCGGGACGGCGACCTGGTGCAGCCCCGACCCGCGGTCGACCCAGACCCGGGCGCCGTTGACGAGGACGTCGGTGACCTCCGGGTCGGCGAGCAGCGGCGCCAACGGCCCGGCGCCGACGAGATCGTCGCGCACCCGGTCGGCGATCCGCAGCATGGCGGTATCGCCGAGCACTGCCGCGGCGGGCTCGGCCCGTACCGCGGAGACGATGGCCGCCGCGGTGACCGGGGTGGTGGCGGCGGCGATCCGCTGCCGCACCCGGGCGGCGAGCGTGCCGTCCTCCGGCCCGGTGGTCATGCCGCACCCGTAGCCGGCACGCCGGTGAGGTCGGTGACGATCCGTTGGCAGAGCGCGGCGAGTGGGCCCTTGCCCCCGGCGGCCGGCGCCTCGCCCCGTTCCAGCCCACGGCAGAGCCCCGGCTCGGGGCGCAGCGTGCCGGCCAGCGGGAGGCCCAGCGCGCGCGCCACCTCGGACGCCCGCAACCGCCCGGGGGCAGGCCCGCGCACCACCACCGAGAGCGCGGCGCAGTGCGGGGCGGCTGCGGCCACCACCCGAGTGGCCGCAGCGGTGGCGCGCAACTCGGCCGGCACGACGACGAACGCCTGGTCGGCGGCTTGCAGCGCCACCACGGCCGCGTCGTCCAACTGTCGGGGCAGGTCGATCACCACGAAGTCCCGCCCACGTCGGGCCGCGTCGACGGTCGCTGCCATGGCGGTCACCGGCAACGTCAGCATCTCGCCGCGGTCCCAGGAGAGCACCACGAGATCACCACGGCTGGGCAGGGCCTGGACCAGCGCCGGGGCGTCCACCCGCCCGTCGGCGCTGGTGAGCGACGGCCAGCGCAGGCCTTCCAACTGCTCCCAGCCCAGCACGAGGTCGAGGCCACCGCCGAGCGGGTCGGCGTCGACCAGGAGAGTGCGCAGCCGGGCCCGGGCGGCGGTCACCGCAAGACCACCGGCGAGCACACTCGCGCCCGCGCCGCCCCGACCACCAAGGACCGCGACGACCCGGGCACCGACGCCGGCCGGACGGTCCGGGTCATGTTCGGCGAACCGGTCGACCAACCACGGCTCCGCGGCCGGCAGCGTGGCGACGTGCTCGGCCCCGATCAGCTCGGCGATCTGCCAGCCGGGGTCGAGCTGACCAGCCCGGCCGAGCAGCACCAGCCGAGGTCGCTGCGGCAACCGGGCGCGCAGGCAGGCCTGCGCCTGATCGGCGCCGAGCAGCACCAGGGGTGCGGGAAGCCACCGGGTACGGGCAGCCGCTGGGTCGCGGGCGAGCTCCACCTCGGTCCCGCCGACGGCGGCGAGCCGGAGCACATCATCGAGCAGATCGTCGTCGCCGGTGACGACCAGCGGGAGCCGGCGGATCGGCGGAACCGTGGTACGGGGTGGCATCGCGGCCTCCAGCGGTCGGGCTCTGGTATGCCGTCGACAGTGCTCGGGATCCGCCCTCCGACCCGTCCCGATGGGGTCGCCTGTGGACAACCTGGTGGGATGTGGAAAACCGCCGCCGAGACAGTTGATCTGCTACGAGCGCGGGCAACTTCGCAGCTACGGCCGCTGCGGGAAAGACAGCGAGGCCGCTCCCCCAGAGGAGCGGCCTCGCAAGTCGGCGGTCAGCCGACCCGGTCGGTCCAGGCGGTATCGAGGATCACCTTGTACGAGCTGATCCGCACGGGCGACAGCGTCAACAGCTCATCGGCGAGCAATTCGCCCGTCTTCGGATCGAAGATCAGAAGTGATTGCTGGTCGTGCTCGCGGTCCTCGAAGGTGACGGCCACTCCGTGCCGGCCGGCGCGGTCGGTGACCTGCCCCCGCCAGCGGAAGCCGGGCACGTCGGCGAGGACCCGCAGGACCGCCGCTCGGGTCGCACGCGGTACGACGTACCGGCCGTAGAGCGTGCTGACCTCCTTGCTCGCCGCCCCCGCGCCGTACTCGACCTTCAGCCGCTCCCGCAGCTCGGACGGGACGGCCGACGGCGGCCTGAGCTCCCTGGGCGGTAGTGGAATGACACTCGGTGCGGGAGTGCCGGTGGCTGCTGGCCGCGCACTGCTTTCGCGCTCCCAGTAGTCCCGAGACTCCTGGTCGGGGTACTGCGGCTCCAGTTGGGAGCTGGCCTGGCTGCCGGTCCCGTCTGCGGCCTGCCAGACCTTCGTCTCGCTGGCAAAGGCCACGTGGTGGCGACCGTCGGCGGACGTCATCACCGGATCGCCCCACAGCTTCGAGTGGTGATACATGTAGCGTCCGCTCTGGTGGTCGTACGCCGCGTCTTTGATCTTGTCGGCCAGCATGCGCAGCTGCGGGCCGGCGGCCGGCGGATCCGCGTCGAACTGGTACGCGACCGGTACGAGTACCAATCCCGCTGCCGCCGCTGGTTCGTCCGGAGTGTCCGGTGCGCCCTCGCCGAACGGCTGGAGCACCGCCACGGCGCCGACCGCGACCGCCAGCGTGCCGGCCACCAGGGCCACCCGGCGGGTCGGTCGTACGCGACGACGCCCGGCCACCGTCTCGGTGGCGTCGGCGCGGTCGATCAGCTCGCGCGCCGAGACCAATGGTGGCCCGACGACGGCGCGCCGGGCCGGGTCGGCCGGGCCGAGAAGAGTACGGGTTCGCTCTGCTCCGAACATCACAGATCCTCTCGAATGGTCATCAACACCGGGCTACGCCGGGTCTGCGTGGGCCGGTCCGACATCGCTTCGGCAAGACGACGGCGGGCGCGATGCAGGCGCACCGCGGCGGTCGCCCCGGTGCAACCGAGAACCTTGGCCGCCTCGGACACCGTCAGTTCCTCCCAGCCCACCAGCCGGAGGATCTCCTGGTCGAGGTCGTTCAGGTTGGCCAGAGCAGTCCAGATGTCGGCGACCCCGACGCTCGTGTCGGCACCCGACGATCCGGCCAGTCGCTCGAGGTCGACATCGGTGATCGAGAGGAGGTCCGGTGCGGCACGCCGCGACCGCCACTGGTTCGCGAGAAGGCGCCGGGCCACCCCGTACAGCCAGGGCAGGCTGCGCTCCGGCACCTCGGCGCGGCGACGCCAGGCGACGACGAAGACCTCCTGGGCAAGCTCCGCGGACGCATCCCGGTCAGCGAGCCGGCGCAGGCCGTATCGGACCATGTGCTCGTACTCGGCGGCGTAGAGACTGGTGAACCAGCCCTCGTCCCGCTTCTTCGGTGGACCCACCCGAACCCCCACTGCCTCGGCGACTCTCACAGTGGCTTGTGTCGCTGATGGGCCCGGTATTACCGCGCGGCCGAGGGCGGGTGCCGCCCAACGGGAAACGAACGCTGCGGTCAGTCGTCGATCGCCTGGTAGACGGTGGTCCAGAAGTTGTGCCACATCGGCAGCCGCTGGTCGCCCGCGTGCGCCCGCTGCATGAACACGATCGTGGTCAGGTCCTCGGCGGGGTCGTTGTACCAGGCGGTGCCGTAGAAGCCGGGCCATCCGTAACTGCCGACCGAGGGCCCGAGATGCGTACGGCGGGTGCGGACCGACATTCCGAAACCCCAGCCGATGGCGTCGAAGTATCCGGGCCAGAACCCGGAGACGGCCTTCTGCGTCGGGGTCAGGTGGTCGCTCGTCATCAGCGTCACCGCCGGTCGCGACAGCACCCGCTCGCCGCCGTGGGCGCCCCCGGCGAGCAGAGCCGAGGCGAAGGCCAGGTAGTCCTGGGCGGTCGAGACGAGCCCGCCGCCACCGGACTCGAACATTCGCGGTCGACTGAACCGCCCGTCGGGGGCGTCCTCGACGACCGGCTCGCCGGTGGCGGCGTTGTCCTGCTCGTACGCCGTCGCGAACCGGCCGATGCTCTCGCTACCCACGTTGAAGGCGGTGTCGGCCATTCCCAACGGCTTGCAGACCCGCTCACGCACGGCATCCCCGAAGGACATGCCGGTGGCGCGGGCGATGAGCACGCCGGTGACGTTGGCGGCGGTGTCGTACATCCAGCGCTCACCTGGCTGGTGGACGAGCGGAAGGTCACCGAGCTGGCGGATCCACTCGTCCGGCGACTGATATTCGAGTGCGTCCAGCGCGTCGGCGATCGGCACCGTTCCCGGCTCGGCGGGGACCATGCCGGTGCCGAGGGTGCCGTCCAGGACGTCCCGCAGCGTTATCGGGCGTTCCGCCGGGACGGTGTCGTCCAGTGGACCGTGGGGGTCGGCGAGCACTGTCATGTCCGCCAACTCCGGGAGGAGATCGTCGACCGGGTCGTCGAGGCGGAGGGTGCAGTCCTCGACGAGGGTCATCGCACACGCGGCGACGATCGGCTTCGTCATCGAGCCCAGGCGACAGATCGTGTCGACCGCCATCGGCGTCCGCGACCCTGCGCCCTCGAACGCGAGATGACCCGTCGCCTCGATGTGCACCTCGCCGTGCCGGGCGAGGACGACCACCATGCCCGGGACGAAGCCGGACTCGACGTGGTGCTCAAGCAACCCTTGCAGCCGAGCCAGCCGTTTCGACGAGAAGCCACCAGCAGCCACGTGTTTCCTCCTCAGCTGGTCCCGTTTGGCAAATTACACGGCAGACGGCGGTCGCACCGTCCGCGACGAGGTGAGAAGGAAACCCTGTACCGATGCTGCCGTTGCTGACCGGGGAGGACCCGTTCACCGGGCCGGAAGCGCTCCCGGAAAAGGGACGACCCCCGTCGGGGGGAGACGGGGGTCGTCGGAGGTTCGGCTCCGGGGGGGTCGAGCCGAACCACTCAGCGGTCACGGGGGGGTGCAACCGCTGAGGGTCTGCCTGTTTCGAGGATGTGAAAGCTCGTCGTACGGACAAGTCTGCCTGAGCGCGCCCGTCACGTCGAGTGGTGCTGCCTCCACTCACTGCGAAAATCTCCTCGCAGAGTGTGAGCGTGATCACGCGGAGCGGAGAGCCCGCAGGTCTGAGGGGTGGCATGACCCCGGGCACCCGCCGACGATAGACCATCCGGCTAGACTTTCGCGCCGTGGGCCGAAGTGCCGCTTTCTTCGATCTGGACAAGACCGTCATCGCCAAGTCGAGCGCCCTGGCGTTCGGTCGGCCGTTCTACCGGGATGGGCTGATCACCCGGCGTGACGTGGTCAAGTCGGCGTACGCGCAGCTGATGTTCCGGCTGGGCGGCACCGACGAGCAGACCATGGCCCGAACACGGGACTACCTGGCTGCGCTCTGCAAGGGCTGGCAGGTGGAGCAGGTCCGCCAGGTCGTCGCGGAGACGCTGCACGAGCTGATCAACCCCTACGTGTACGCCGAGGCCGCTGCCCTGATCGTGGAGCACCAGACGGCTGGGCGGGACGTGGTGCTGGTGTCGGCGTCCGGCGAGGAGATGGTCCGGCCGATCGGTGAGCTGCTCGGGGTGACCGACGTGATCGCGACCCGGATGACGGTGGAGGACGGCCGGTACAGCGGCGAGGTCGAGTTCTACGCGGCGGGCCCGAGCAAGGTCGAGGCGGTCACCGAGTTGGCCGCCGCCCGAGGCTACGACCTGGCTGATTCGTACGCCTACTCCGACTCGTACAGCGATCGCCCCTTGCTGGAGTGCGTGGGCCACCCGAGCGTGGTCAACCCGGACCGGCAGCTCCGCAAGCTGGCTTCGGAGAACGCGTGGCCGGTGCTGGAGTTCCGGCACCCGATCCCGCTGGGCCGGCGGTTGCGGGAACGGCCCGCGGTCCCGGTGGCCGCGGCGGCTCTGGGGGTCGGGGTGGGTGTGGCCATCGGCATCGCCTGGTACGGCCGCCACCGTCGCACCCGAGCCGCCACCACCGCCTGACTCCACCCGTCCAACCGTTCAGGCGGCGGCGAGGATCTCGTCTCCGATGGCGGTGAGCTGGTCGGTGCCGACCTCGACGGCGGCCATGTAGTGGCGTAGCCAGGAGCGCAGCCCGTCCGGGGTGCCGGTGGCGAAGGCACCGGCCGCGCCGACGTACTCGGGCTCCCGCTCGCGGTGCCCCACGTCGACGGGGAGCAGGCCACGCGGGTCGAGGCCACTGGCGAGCAGCACCAGCCGGGCGGCCCCACGGGCCACCACGCCGGACGGCCCGGCGAACGGGCGCAGGTTCAGCAACTCCCCGTGTACGACAGCGGCGAGCACCAACGGGGAGACCTTCGTGCCACCGGCGACGAGGCCGGCCAGCCCGTCCAGCCGGGTGGCGACCACCGGGTCGGCGACCGGGCGGCCCAGCTCGGCCTCCGACACCAGGTCCCGGGCGGCGAGCACGTGCAGTTTCGCGAGGGCCTGGCGGGGCGCCTTCGGCCACAGCTCGCTCAGGCCCGGCAGCGCTCCGGCGACCCGCAGCGCCCCCTGGAGCACCGGGTCGGTGACGGTGCCGGCCCGGACCGCCTCACGCTCATGCCCGGCCCCCTCAAGGGCCGCACTGGCCACCGCGGAGCGCAGGCTGACCTCGGCGGCGACCTGTCCACCGTGCCGGCGCAGCGCACGGTGCCCGAGCGCCTGGTCGAACCGCGCGCGGGCCTGCTCGACGGCGGCGGCGATGTCGGCGAGCGCGAGCAACGGGGCGAGCGGGTCGGTGGTCACCCCGCCACGCTAACGACCCGGCCCGGCGCGGCGGGCCGCACCCGCCCGCAACGCGACCCGGACCACCCGCCCGGCGCGGCACCTCACCCGGCGCAGCTTCGCCCCCACCCGCCGCGAGCCGCCTCGGCGCGGCCACGGCCGAGGAGGGCCTGCGCGCCTGGCGCAGCCGCACAGCCGAGCCGGCGCGGCCGCACAGCCGACCCGGCGCGGCACTTCCGGCAAGGTCAACACGGGTTCATTGAAGTTGGGGTGTCCGCCTGCCCTGGACACCGCGATTCCAATGAACCCGTGATGATCAAAGCCCGCAGGCCCGCGCACGCCGACACGGGCCGGGGCGACACGGGCCGGGGCGACTAGGCGGGGACGGGCCGCCGGGCGCGCGGCGGGGGCCACTCGGCGCGACGCAGCGGGCAGCCGTGGCCGGTCGCAGGCCCCGCGACTACCCTCGTGCCATCGAGACCCAGGTCACCCCGAGGATGAGGAGTCACGGCATGAGCGAGGCATTGGCCAATCTGCTGAACGAGACGCGCCAGTTCCCCCCGCCGGCCGAACTCGCCGCGCACGCCAACGTCACCATCGACGCGTACGCCGAGGCTGAGGCCGACCGGCTGGCCTTCTGGGCGAAGCAGGCCGATCGGCTGGCCTGGTCGAAGAAGTGGGATGAGGTGCTCGACTGGTCGAACCCGCCGTTCGCGAAGTGGTTCGTGGGTGGGCAGCTCAACGTCGCGTACAACTGCCTGGACCGGCACGTCGAGGCGGGCCGGGGCGACAAGGTGGCGATCCACTGGGAGGGCGAGCCTGGCGACACCCGCACCATCACGTACGCGGACCTGCACGAGCTGACCTGCCGGGCGGCGAACGCGCTCACCGACCTGGGAGTGACCGCCGGTGACCGGGTGGCGATCTACCTGCCGATGATCCCGGAGGCGGCGGTGGCCATGTTGGCGTGCGCCCGGATCGGCGCCGCGCACAGTGTGGTCTTCGGTGGCTTCTCCGCCGACTCGTTGAGCAACCGGATCCAGGACGCCAGCGCCAAGGTGGTCATCACCGCGGATGGCGGTTACCGGCGGGGCAAGCCGTCGGCGTTGAAGCCCACTGTGGACGAGGCGGTGGCGAACTCCCCGTCGGTGGAGCACGTGCTCGTGGTCCGCCGCACCGGCGAGGACGTGGCGTGGTCGGAGAAGGACCACTGGTGGCACGAGACGGTGGAGACCGCTTCGGCCGAGCACACCGCGCAGCCGTTCGACGCCGAGCACCCGCTGTTCATCCTCTACACCAGCGGCACCACGGCCCGCCCGAAGGGCATCCTGCACACCACCGGCGGCTATCTCACCCAGGCGTCGTACACGACGCACGCGGTGTTCGACCTGAAGCCGGAGACGGACGTCTACTGGTGCACGGCCGACATCGGCTGGGTCACCGGGCACTCCTACATCGTGTACGGCCCGCTCTCCAACGGCGCCACCCAGGTGATGTACGAGGGCACCCCGGACACGCCGCACAAGGGCCGGTTCTGGGAGATCATCGACAAGTACGGGGTGAGCATCCTCTACACCGCTCCCACCCTGATCCGGACGATGATGAAGTGGGGCGACGACATCCCGGCGGGCTTCGACCTGTCGTCGCTGCGCCTGTTGGGCAGCGTCGGCGAGCCGATCAACCCGGAGGCCTGGATGTGGTACCGGCAGCACATCGGCCGGGGCGAACTGCCGGTGGTGGACACCTGGTGGCAGACCGAGACGGGCGCCATCATGATCTCGCCGTTGCCGGGGGTGACGGCGGCCAAGCCGGGTTCGGCGATGACGCCGCTGCCGGGCATCGTGGCCGACGTGGTGGACGACCAGGGCCAGTCGGTGCCGAACGGTGGCGGCGGCTACCTGGTGCTGCGCGAGCCGTGGCCGTCGATGCTGCGCACCATCTGGGGTGACGACGACCGGTTCATCGACACGTACTGGTCGCGCTTCCAGGGTATGTACTTCGCCGGCGACGGTGCGAAGAAGGACGACGACGGGCACATCTGGCTGCTCGGCCGGGTGGACGACGTGATGCTGGTGTCCGGGCACAACATCTCGACGACCGAGGTGGAGTCGGCGTTGGTGTCGCACCCGTCGGTGGCCGAGGCTGCGGTCGTCGGCGCGACCGACCCGACCACCGGTCAGGCGATCGTCGCGTTCGCCATTCCTCGGGGCAGCACGGACATCGCCGGTGAGGCAGGCGAGCAGCTCATCGCCGACCTGCGCAACCACGTGTCGAAGACGCTCGGCCCGATCGCCAAGCCGCGGCAGATCATGCTGGTGCCGGAGCTGCCGAAGACCCGCTCAGGCAAGATCATGCGCCGGTTGCTGCGGGACGTGGCAGAGAACCGGTCGCTGGGCGACGTGACCACGTTGCAGGACTCCTCGGTGATGGACCTGATCTCCTCGGGGATGAGCGGTACGAAGTCCGACGAGGACTGACGGTAGGCGTACCCATTGGAGGGTGGCGGTCCACGCGGACCGCCACCCTCCGTCATGTCTTACGGCTTTGGTTCGTGCCGCCTCGCCACTGTCACATCGGTCGGTCGGGGGAGTCGGGAGAAGCTGAACGGGCACAGGCGGAGATCACCTCTGTCCTTTCGGCCGGTTGTGCTTTAGGTTCACGCAGGCTGGAAGAGTTCGACACACATCACATCGATGGTCGGCCACGCCAACGTCATCCTCCCCATGCCCGAGAAACGGAGCGGCATGAACCACAAACCGCAGTCCAGGGCGCGGCGACGACTACTCGTCGCGCTGCCCGCCATCGCCCTCGCGGCCACGTCACTGACCGTGAGTGGCAGCGCGGCGGCCCAGTCGCCGTCCGGCACCCCCCAGGCGGTGATCGGGGCCGACGAGCACTACATCAACTACGCCGAGCCCGAGGTGCAGCCGGACACCACCGGCCGTGAGGTGAAGGGCAAGGGTGGCATCTACACCCCTGCCGCGGAGTCCGCGCGCGCGTTCGACCAGAAGCACGCCCGGGGCAACCCGGTGACCGCACGGCAGCTGGCCAAGGACGAGGCCAAGTCGCTGAAGACCGGCCAGAACCCCCGCAAGTTCAAGAAGGCGCCGACCACCCAGACGGCGAAGCTACTGACGCTGCTGGTGGAGTTCAACGACAAGGCCAACGACGACTTCACCGGCGTCATGGTCCCCAAGACGGTGTTCGAGGACCGCACCTGCGTCCCCGGCACGGTCCAGAACGGCCCGAAGCACAACAAGATCCCGGACCCGGCGCGCCTGCCCCACGAGGACAACAACTCGATGTGGGTGCCGGACTTCTCGCCGCAGCACTACAACAAGATGCTCTACAGCAAGAAGGGCATCACCGAGCGGGTCCGCACCGACCTGAAGGGCCCGGACGGCAAGAAGGGCATCGACCTGTCCGGTCGCACCATGCACAACATGTACCTGGAGATGTCCAAGAACGCGTACACGGTGGACGGGCAGGCCAGCCCGTGGATCACCGTGCCGCACTCGGAGGGCTGGTACGCGGCCAACCGCTGCTTCCAGGACGAGACCGGCGCGTGGGTTCCCGGCCGTGAGCAGTCGATGAACGGCCACCCGGACAACCCGGCCGGCGCGGGTCGCCTGGCGACCGACGCGATCGACGCGCTCGTCGCGAAGGACCCGAACTTCCCGTGGGCCGACTACGACATCGAGGACCAGGCCGACCGTGACGGTGACGGCAACGTCTTCGAGCCGGACGGCGTGATCGACCACCTCGTGCTCGTGCACGCGGGCCAGGGCAAGTCCCGCGGCGGCGGCGCCGAGGGCGTGTACGCCGTGTGGGCGCACTCCTCCACGGTTGCCGGTGGTTACACCATCCCGGGCACCAACCTGAAGGCGTCGAACTACATCGTGCAGCCGGAGGACGCTGGTGTCGGCGTCTTCGCCCACGAGTTCGGCCACGACCTGGGTCTGCCGGACCTCTACGACACGTCCGGCAACGCCGACTCCGACGTGGACTTCTGGGACCTGATGGCTTCGGGATCGCACTCGGGTGAGATCTTCCAGGCGCTGCCGACGCACATGGGCATCTGGGACAAGTGGGTGCTCGGTTGGGCCGACCCGCTGACCATCCGCCCCGGGTCGAACCCGCGCGAGGTGAAACTCGGCCAGACGTCGCGCACCCCGATCGACTCCGAGGACGGCATCAAGGTCGACCTGCCGGACAAGGTGACGACGCTGGCGACCCCGCACAGCGGCACCAAGATGTGGCACAGCAACAACGACCAGGAGTGGGCCGACGTCAAGCTCAGCCGCTCGGTCGACGTGCCGGCGGCGGCCGACTCGAAGTTCTGGATGTGGAACAACTACATCATCGAGGAGGACTGGGACTACGGCTTCGTCGAGCTCTCCACCGACGGCGGTACGACCTGGACCGAGCAGAAGGTGTACGACGAGGGCGGCACGGTGGTCACCACGCCGGACGGCTACCCGGACCCGAACGGCCGCATGAACGACTTCGGCGGCAAGAAGTACGGCCTGACCGGCAGCACCGACGGCTGGCGGCACGACTACGTCGACCTGTCGGCGTACGCCGGCACGACGGTCCAGGTGCGGCTGCGCCTGGCCACCGACGAGGCGTTCGAGGAGCGCAACTGGTTCGTCGACGACTTCTCGGTCACCGGCGGCGGCGCCACCACCTGGAGTGACGACGTCGAGGGCGGCGCCAACGGCTGGACGGCCACCGGCGGCACCTTCGTCGACACCACCGGCGCGGGCTGGAAGGTCTCCAGCGGCACCGAGGTGCACGCCCAGTACTACCTGGCGGAGTGGCGCAACTTCGACGGCTTCGACAAGGGCCTGAAGTACGCCTACGACACCATCTACTCGCACGAGGCGTGGAAGGTCGACCGGATCTCCTACAACGCGCCGGGCATGCTGGTCTGGTACCGGGACACCGCGCTCGGCGACGTCAACCACGTCACCGGGCAGATGACCGCGCTGCCCAGCTACGGCGCGAAGGGCGGGTTGCTCATCGTCGACTCGCACTTCGACCCGTTGCGGCGCACCGGTGAGGCCGCCGTGAAGGACCCGTCGGTGACGGACAACCTGCCGAGCCGCCCGCAGTCGTCGAACGCGGCGTTCACGCTGAACCGGACGTACCCGTTCACCGAGTGCCTGGAGGCGGCGGACGAGCCGTACAGCGCGTACTGCACGAAGTTCAAGGGGCTGCCGCCGGTGAAGGCGTTCACCGACGCCAAGGGCTGGTACCCGGGCATCGAGATGCGCGACGGTGCTGCCTACGCCCGCGACAACGACGCGTCGGTGGTCCTGCCGTCGCGTGGCAACGCGCCGTACACCACTCGGGTCACCAACCCGGACGGCAGCCCGGCGCCGGAGTTCTACGGCGTGACCCTGGGCGGTGGCGCAATCGTGCTGGGCACCGGAAACCCCGGCGACCAGGGCGTGAACTACGGCGTCTCGCTGACGATCAAGAAGGCTGCCGGGGACAACTCGTCGGCCATGATCTACGTGACCCCGGCCAAGAAGTAACGGTTTCACGGATCGAGAACTGACAGTGGGGCCGGTGGCGGAGACGCTGCCGGCCCCACTGTCGCATGTGCGATCAGATTGATCGAGAAATGTCGTTGTATACGTTCGCGCCCGGGCACGCGCTGGTCAGCGCGGCTGATGAACCGGCGGGGTGTGACGGTGAAAAGCATTCCCAACAAAATCTTGCAACAAATCGACGCGTTCGTCTTCCCACCCGTCCCGCCAGTAACTATGTTCACCAATGGTCCCACTAGTGGGATCGATCTCCCACCGGCCCGTACCCCCGTTGGGCCGGTTCCCTCACACCGGAGGTACCACGTGCGCAAAGTCGCAGTGGGTCTGCTCGGGCTCTCACTGACGGCGACAGGCCTGGCTTTCGGCCCGTCCGCCTCGGCGGCGCCTCAGCCCAAACTGCCGGCCGCAGCACCGGCCGCTGCCGAACCACAGGCGCTGAAGGATGAACTCCCCGACAAGCTCGAGGAGAAGCGCCGCGCACTGCGTGAGCAGGGGCTCAGCGACGTGCTGAGCGGTCGGAGCAAGCCGATCGAGCGCAACGGAAGCACGGTCGTCAAGGTCGGCGAGGTCGGCAAGGCGGCCGGGACGGGCGCCAACGCCCGCACCACCGCTGGCGCCAAGCAGACCAAGGACCAGTACGTCGAGCTCAAGCGCGAGCGGACCGACAAGATCTTCGTGATCCTGGCCGAGTTCGGGGACGAGCGGCACCCGTCCTACCCGGACAAGGACATGAACCCGAACATCGCCGGACCGGCAACGTTCGAGGGTCCGCTGCACAACAAGATCCCCGAGCCCAACCGGGCCGTGGACAACTCCACCATCTGGCAGCCGGACTTCAGCCCGGAGCACTTCCGCCAGCTGTACTTCGGCACCAACCCGGGCGACGAGTCGCTCAAGCAGTACTACGAGGCCCAGTCCTCGGGTCGCTACACCGTCGACGGTGAGGTGACCGACTGGGTCAAGGTCCGGTACAACGAGGCCCGCTACGGTCGCTCCGACGACCCGATCCCGGACCCGGAGCCCGGCGAGGAGCCGAACCCGCAGGATGACCGGGCCGTCTGCGCCGACAACGTCTGCTCGAACACCTGGAACCTGATCGCCGACGCCGCCAACCAGTGGGTCGCCGACCAGAAGGCCAAGGGTCGGACGGACGCCCAGATCGCCACCGAGATGAAGTCCTTCGACCAGTGGGACCGGTTCGACTTCGACGGCGACGGCGACTTCAACGAGTCGGACGGCTACATCGACCACTTCCAGATCGTCCACTCCGGCGGCGACCAGGCCGACGGTGACCCGCAGCAGGGCGAGGACGCGATCTGGAGCCACCGCTGGTCGGCGTTCAACAGCTCGCCCGTCGGCCCGCCGAACTTCCCGATCGGCGGCACCCAGATCGGCAACACCGGCGTCTGGATCCGCGACTACACGATCCAGCCGGAAAACGGTGGCCGCAGCGTCTTCTACCACGAGTACGGCCACGACCTGGGCCTGCCGGACGACTACGGCCCGGCGGACAACAGCAACGAGCACTGGACCCTGATGGCCCAGAGCCGGCTCGGCGCCAAGAACGACGTCGGCATCGGCGACCGGGGCGGCGACCTCGGCGCGTGGAACAAGCTCCAGCTCGGTTGGCTCGACTACGAGGTGATCGTGGCGGGGCAGAAGCGCTCGCTGGAGCTCGGCCCGCAGGAGTACAACTCGGACAAGGCTCAGGCCGCCGTGGTCGTGCTCCCGCAGCGGGAGTACACCTTCAACTACGGCGCGCCGTTCGAGGGCGCCAAGCAGTACTTCTCCGGCAATGAGGACGACCTCGACAGCAAGATGACGAGGACGTTCGACCTCACCGGCAAGTCCGCAGCGGCGATGTCGCTCAAGGGCAAGTACAGCATCGAGGCCGGCTACGACTACCTCTACTTCGAGGCGTCCACTGACGGCGGTAAGACCTGGATCGACCTGGACGGCACTGCCAACGGCACGCCGATCGGCGTCGACGGCGCGGGGCGTCCGGCCCTCGCCGGCACCAGCAGGGGCGCCTGGGCGGACATCAACATCCCGCTGACCTCGGTCGCCGGCAAGGTGGCCCAGGTTCGCCTGCACTACGTCACCGACGGTGGCGTCTCCGAGGGCGGCTTCTTCGGTGACGCGATCACCGTGACCGCCGACGGTCAGACGGTGTTCAGCGACGGCGCCGAGACCGCCGCCGGTTGGACGTTGGACAAGTTCCAGGTGGTCGGGGCGACCTACACCCGGCTGTTCGACAACTACTACATCGCCGGCAACCGGTCGTACGTCTCGTACGACAAGTACCTGAAGACCGGCCCGTACTTCTTCGGCTACGCGAACACCCGCCCGGACTGGGTGGACCACTACGCGTACCAGGAGGGCCTGCTCATCTCGTACTGGAACACCCGCTTCTCCGACAACAACACCGCCCCGGTGTCGACGTCCAACCCGGGTGGTCACCCGGGCGAGGGTCGCAACCTGTACATCGACGCGCACCCGCGCCCGATCTACAACCTGACCGGGGCTCCGTGGCGGGCCCGCATCCAGATGTACGACGCACCGTTCAGCCTGAACAAGGCGGACTCGTTCACCCTGCACCTCAACAGCCAGCCGCAGTACATCCGTGGCCAGGCCGCTGAGCCGCTGTTCGACGACACCAAGAAGTACTTCTACGAGGAGCTGCCGAACCACGGCGTCAAGCTCCCCGCAGCCGGTGTCAAGATCAAGGTTCTGGAGCAGGACGGCACCTCGATGAAGATCCGGGTCAGCTGACCACTGATCCCGCACCAACCAGCGACGCCCGGGCAGGTCATCTGCCCGGGCGTCGCGCTTTGTGCGCCACCCCCGGATGTCCCGGACCGGCTTTCTCCACTGACAATCGACCCGGTGCCCCCGGGTCCTGGTCCGGGGCAACCCGGGGCTTTCCCCTGTTCAACGCGACCGCCAGGGTCGCCTGCGGCAACCGGGTCCTAGGCTGTCTGCCATGACCGACCAGCGCGGCGGGGCCGTCGACGAGTCCTGTGTCCTCACCGAGGGGCCGTGGACGCACCGTTTCATCGGCGCCAACGGCAGCCGGTTCCACGTGGTCGAGGCCGGCACCGGGCCCATGGTGCTCTTCCTGCACGGCTTCCCGGAGCACTGGTGGGCCTGGCACCAGATGCTGCCGGCGGTCGCCGACGCCGGCTTCCGGGCGGTCGCCGTCGACCTGCGCGGCTACGGCGCCAGCGACAAACCACCCCGGGGGTACGACGGCTACACCCTCGCCGCCGACATCGCCGGGCTGATCCGCGCGCTCGGTGAACGATCCGCGACGATCGTCGGCAGCGGCCTCGGTGGCATGGTGGCCTGGACGGTGGCCTCGTTCCACCCGTCCCTGGTCCGCCGGCTCGTCGTGCTGGGGGCACCGCACCCGCTGCGACTGCGCGCCGCCATCTTCGCCGACCCGCGCGGGCAGTTCACCGCCTCCACCCCGGCGTTGAAGTTCCAGCTACCCCGCTACGAGCACGTCCTGACCCGCGATGGCGCTGCGGCCGTCGGCGAAATCATGCGCCGCTGGGGCGGCCCACAGTGGGTGGCCGGGCCGGACTTCGAGGCGTACGCCGAACGGTGCCGGGAGGCGATGTGCATCCCGCAGGCCGCGTTCTGCGCGCTGGAGGGTTACCGGTGGGCGTTCCGCTCGCTGCTGCGACTGCACGGCTACCGGTTCGTCCGCCTGATGCAGAAGCCGCTGTCCACTCCGACCCTGCAACTGCACGGCGCCCTGGACACCGCCTCCCTGCCCCGCACCGCGCTGGGTTCCGGCCGGTACGTCGTCGCCCCGTACGAGTGGCGACTGCTCGACGGGGTGGGGCACTTCCCGCACCTGGAAGCACCGGAGCTGGTGCTCGGCGAAATCCTCCGGTGGGCGAAGACCTGACCGGTCAGACCCGCTGCTCCCGCAGGTCGGTGACCTCGGCGGCCGGCGCCCAACCCTGGTAGACGCCGAAGTCGAAGACCTCCAGCCGCATCGCCTCGGCAACCGGCCAGCGACCACCGGTGTACTCCACCCGCAGCCAGGCGTCGTGCTCCCCGAGCACGATGAACGGCTGCCCCTTCCAGGTGCAGGTGGTCCGCACGTACGCCAAATCCTCGATCTCGCTCGCTGGCAGCACCCGGACGTAGCGGCCCGCGCGGACCTCCTCGAAGCCCTCGCCCGGCTCGGGCTGGTAGAGGCGGATGTCGTCGCCGTCCGGGCTGGCCTGGTATTCCCGGCCCTGCCAACGGGCCACGTAACCGTCGCGCATCACGCCTCCCCGACCCGTCGCCAGGTGACCGAGTCGGTGTCCAGCTCGGCGACCACCCGCTCGCTGCCGTCCGCGCCGATGCGCCAGAGTTGGGCGCCGTGCGGCAGCCGTGCGCTGTCCACCTTGAACTCCGCCACCACGTCGCTGCTCTCACTCGGGGCGAAGCCGTTGCCCCGGAACGGCGGACGTTCGATGACCCAGCCCTCCATGGCCCGCATCGCCGGCTCGTTCTGACCGCCGTACGGGATGCGGTAGAGGCTCGGCCGGTGCGCCGGCCAGCGCAGCACGTAGATCTCCTCGGCGTCCGGGGCGAACGGCGAGCCGGGGTAACTGAGGCCCAGCGCCTCGTGCAGCTGAGCCGGTGTGGTCAGGTGGGACAGCTCACCGGCACGGTGCACGAACCCGGACACCCGGTCGTACCCACGATCCAGGTAGTACGCGAGCTGGCTGGGCGCGATCGCCTTCTGCATGACCGTCGGCCGGGTCGGGTCGACCGCCGCGGGGGCGTACCGGGGACGGGCGGCGGGTTCGGCCACGGCCGGCGCTTCCACCTGGTCCACTTCCAGGTCGTCCCCGAGCCCCACCTCGGCGGCCCAGTTGGCCAACGCGACGATCTGCTCGCCGGGCAACTTGGCACCCACCGGCGTACCCGGGTTGACGGCGAACGACCAGTCCTCGTCGGGCCAGCGCCGGATCAGTTGGGCGAACTTCACCCGGACCGTGTCGACGTCCCCGTCGACATGGTCGGCGAGGCGCTCCGACGACGTGTAGACCACCACGTACGTCTCGCCGTCGAGCTGCCCGGTACGCCAGACGAAGCCGGGATCCCCGGGGCGGCTTCCCCGCACCGAGTCCGGTGCCGCCGGCAGTAGCACCCGGGCCAGCAGCAGGGTGGACAGGAACGTGTCGGTGCTGCCCGAGCCGGCGGCGCTGAGCAGGTCCTCCTCGACCGTGTTGGCCGGCTCGAACTCGACCGGCGCCGGCTCGTCGGCAGGCGGGTAGAGGTCGTCGCCGGCCGGGCTTCCCGACGAGGCCTCGCTGTCGGAGCGATCGTCACTGAGCGGGGCGTCGACCCCCAGGTTGCCCAGGCCACCGCCGACAGCGCCGGACTCCGCCGGAATCACAGGCTGCGGGATGGACGGGCTCGGAGCGGGCTGATCGGCGCTGAAGGACGGGGGTGCGAATGGACTGGGGCTGGCGGACGACGGGTCGACCGGTGGCGGGGCGGTCTCAGCGGGGCTGGGGGACGCCTTGAATACGCCCGGATCGGAGGGCGCCGGGCCGAACGGTGGTGACGCGGCGGCCCCGGTGGGGCTGGGCGAAGACGGACCGAACAGGCCCGGACCGGAGGGCGTCGAGCCGAACGGCGGCGGCGGGGCGGCGGCAGGGCTGGGCCGCCGGGGCGCGTCGACGGGCGCGCTGCTCTCGACCGGGTCGGTGAGGTCGCGGGACTCGATGATGGTGCCCTCGATGACGATGGGCGTGAAGCCGCGGCGGGGTGCGGGCGGCCCGGAGACCGGTTCCGCGACGGAAACCGGTAGCTCCTCCGCCGGCTCGAACCGGCCCGGACGGTCCTGGTGGATCGCCTGCGTCTCCTCCGCCGATGGCCGACCAGGCGCACCGGCCAGGGGAGGCTCACCGGCTATCCGGAACGCGCGGGTGGGCTCCTCAGCCAGCGGGTTGTGCCGGCGCGGCGGCAGGGGCTGGGTGATCTCCTCGCCTGATGGCTGCGAGTCCACCGCGCGGGACGCGCCGAGGCCGCCCTCCGGCCGTCGTATCGGCTGGGTGGCTGCCGGGTCCGCCGCCATCGGAAAGGCCCGCGTCGCGGCGTCGTCGGCCGGCGCGTCGGCCGGGCGGCGGCGAGGGAATGGCTGACTGCCTCGCCCGAACCGGGTCGGCGGGGCCGCCCGGTCACCGGGACGTCCCCCGCTCGGAGCCGGGTCGCGGGCCGGACTGGGGTCGAAGAAGGAACGCCGAGGCGCGGCCTGGGGGCCACCGTTGCCGTTACCCGGGGCGGGGCCGTCGACGTCGCCCGGCCGGGTCGGCGCCGGCCAGCCCGCGCCCGGCCCGGCCTGGTCGGTGGTGGGGCCGGCGGTCGCCAACGGGGTGAACCGGGACGGCCGGCCGGTGCGGGGCAGCGCTCCGTTGCCCGGGGCGGGCCGGGGCGGCTCGGTCGGGTGCCGCTGACCGGCGGCGGGCAGGTCCTCCTCGCCGCCTCGGCGCGGCGGCTCAGCGGGGACGGGTGGCCGGGGCGCCGGACCCGGCACCGGCAGGGCACCCACCCGAGGGGCCGGGCTCCGCGCGGGCCTTCGGGGTGCGAGCGGAGAACTCTCGGGCCCGGACGAGGCCGCCCCCGTCACCGGAGGCGGTCCAGCGGCTGGCGCGGCGTCCCGCGGCGGCACGCCGGGCCGGGTACGGGCCAACGTCTCGGCACGCTCCAGGCGAGCGCGGGCACCCATGGCACGACCGGGCAGTCGCACGTCGCCTCGGGAGAGCTGCGACACGAACCAGGCCGGCAGGTAGCCCTCGACCGGCAGACCCGGATTGACGGCGAGCCACCACTCGTGGTTGGGCCAGCTGGCCGCGAGATCGGCGAAGGGGATGCGTCGGTTGCCGCCGGCGTGATCGCCGAGGCAGGCCCGCAGGGCGGCGGCGGAGGTGAAGGCCAGGACGTGGGTCCGGCCGCCGGTGGTCCAGGTGCCCCATCCGGCGGGCGGCTGGCCGGGCTGCGTCGGCGCGGAGACCGGCAGCAGCACATCGGTGCGGGACAGGAGCCGGAAGTAGAGCTCCTGGTCGTTGGCGCGCAGCGCGTCGCGCATCGCCACCTCGGCCTCCGTGGCCGGCTCCCATGCGGTCACGGCCACCTCCCCTTCCGAGAACAGGCCACAGGTATCGCGTACAACCTACAAGGTGGTACCAAGATCACAATGGCAGGCCGGCGGCGGCCTGCCAGGGCGCGGAGGAGGGGATAACATCCCGTTCCGGAGCCGACACGATACGGAGGGTGTCGATGTCCCGATCGATCACGCGCCCGGTCCTCGCAGGTCTGGCCGCCAGCCTGTTGACCGTACCGGCCCTTCCGACCGTCGCCGCCACCGCCGGGCTCCGGGCGGCACCGGCCTGCTCGACCCCACTCGCCCCCGTCCGGCCGGTCGCGGCCAAGCCCTGGCCACAGCAACGGTACGACCCCGCGCGGCTCGCACCGCTGGCCACCGGCGCCGGGGTGACCGTCGCGGTGGTCGACTCCGGGGTGGACCGGGCGCACCCGCAGCTGGCTGGGCGGGTGCTGGCCGGCACCGACCTGCTCGACCCCGGCGGGGACGGCGGTCGGGACTGCGCCGGGCACGGGACCGGTGTGGCGAGCATCATCGTCGCGGCACCCCGGCCCGACGTCGCCTTCCGCGGCCTGGCACCGGGTGCCCGGATCCTGCCGGTGCGGGTGAGTGAGCAGCAGGTGGTGCAGGGGCGGGAGTCGGGGCGTACGGTCAGCGCCGACGAGTTCGCCCGGGCCATCCGGTGGGCCGTCGACCATGACGCCGACGTGGTGAACCTGTCCGTGGTGCTGTACGCGGACGACCCGGAGGTCCGTTCGGCCGTGCGGTACGCGGTCGACCGGGACGTGGTGCTGGTGGCCGCTGCCGGCAACCTGCACGGCAGCGGGGACCCCCGACCGTTCCCCGCCGGCTACGACGGGGTGCTCGGCGTGGGCGCGATCGGGGCGGACGGCGGGCGGGCGACGTTCTCGCAGACCGGCCCGTACGTCGATCTCGTGGCCCCGGGCAGCGAGGTGCTGACCGCCGCACCCGGTGCCGGCCACCATCGGGTCGAAGGCACCAGTTACGCGGCGCCCTTCGTGGCCGCCACCGCCGCGTTGCTGCGGGAGTACCGGCCGGAGCTGACCGCCGCCCAGGTGGCGGAGCGGATCATCGCCACCGCCGATCCGGCTCCGGGCGCGGGCCGGGGCGGCGCATACGGCGCTGGGGTGTTGAACCCCTACCGGGCGGTCACCGAGACCAGCGGCGGCCGTGCGGGCGGCGCGCGGCCGGTGGCCGCGCTCGCCGACGATCGGGCCGACCCGGCGCAGCTCGCCCACCAGGCCCGCCGGGCCGCCGCACGGGACCGAGCCCTGCTGGTCGGCGCGGTGGCCGGCATCACGGCGGTCACCGTGGCGCTGCTCGCCCTGATGATGCCCCGAGGCGCCCATCGACGCTGGCGACCGGCCGGCCCGGCCTGAGCCCGCCCGCGCATGGCCTGAGCCCGCCCGCGCACGGCCCAGATCGCCGACCGGCTGCGGGCGGGGCGCTGACCCGGACACGGTCAGCGCTCCCGGCCCACGTCGCTCACTGGAACAGCCCGGTGTTCTTCTTCTCGGTGTCCAGGTAGTCGGTGGCGGAGTCGTTCACCGCCAACCTGATGTCACGCAGCATCCCCTGCAGGTCCTGCGAGGCCGAACGCCACCGCGCCTGCCGCTGCTCGTAGGCCTGCCGCGCCTCGCCCGTCCAGCTCGCCACCAGCGGGGCGGCGTCGCGTTCGAGTTGGCCGAGCTGCGCGTCGAGGGTGTTCAACGCCTTCTGAATGTCAGCGCCGGCCTGCTGCAGCGCGGCGAAGTTGACGACCAGCACACCATGGTCCATCGGATTCCCTCCCCAGCGGGATCAGAGCGGCAACTGGATGCCGCCGCGGTTGGTGCCGGCCACCCGGCTGGCCACCTCGTCGTCGGACGCGTGGTACTGCCGACCGGCGGTGCGGATCGCACCGGCGGTTTCGCGCAGCGCGCGGTGCAGCGCTGCCTGGTCCTGTGACCACTGCTGCTTGACCTGCTCGAACGACCGGCCACCAGCGCCACGCCAGGCCTGCTGCAACACCTCCAGCTCGGCCAGCAGGCCGGTCAGCATGGACTGCAACGACTGGTCCACCTGCTCGAACTTCGCGGCAGTCTGCTGCATCACCGCTGCTTCTGCCTTGGTTTGGGACATCCGGACGTCACCTCGTCTCTCGGATCGCACCTGGCCGTCGACGCGCCCACCTCGGGGCGACGCGTCGTCGCTTGGCCCGGTCGTCGAGCACTGAGACACGGGTCAGCGACTGACTTCGTGGCTGACGGTAGCGACCTCGTAGCCGTTCTGCTACCCCACCGGCTTCCCCTGTGGACAACCGAGGCGGCCATCGGTCGCTTACGATGTGCCGCAGCCACGTCGCGGCGCGTGACGGGCCGCCGGAAGGCGGCCGGCCGCCCGCCCCGGTCCCCACTGGTCGAGGAGGCACGGTGCCGGCGATCACCACCGGAGGGCCGCACCCGCCGATCCCGGTCGGGTCCGAGGCAGGTGCCTCCTCACGGGTGGGCGGGCCGGACCGGCCCACCGACCGCGGCCCGGGGTCGGTCGATCAGCGCACCCCCCGTCGCCGGTCGCCGGTGGCCCGCTGGGTCGCACACGGCCGTCGTGCGGCTGCCGGAGCGCGAGCCGGCCAACTGGTCACCGCGCAGGTCGCGGCGGCGCTCGTGCTCGTCGCCCTCGGCCGGCCCGCACCGGTCGTCGCGTCGGCCGCACTGGTGGCCCTGCTGCTGGTGGCCGCCGCCTGGGTGCCGGTGCGGGGGCGGTGGCTGTTCGAGTGGCTGGGCACCGCCATCGGGCACCTCACCCGCCGGCGGGCGTTGACCGGGCCGGCCGGTGCGGCCGAACTGCTCGACCTGGTCGCCCCGGGCACGGTGGTCCGCTCGACCGAGTTGACCGGCGGGCCGGCGGCCGTCCTAAAGGACACCACCGGCATGGTCGCGCTCCTGGAGCTCGGCGACCCCGGCGACCTGCTGGGCGACGTGTCCCAGGCGATCCCCGCCCCGGCCGCGTTGCTCCCCCCGACCGGGCCGGACCAGCCCCCGCTGCTGGTCCAACTGCTGCTCGCCGGTGCGCCGGCACCGGTGCCGGGCGCCGGTGGCACGGTCGGCACCTCGTACCGGCAGCTCACCGACGGGCGGCTCGCCGGGCGCGAGCGGGCGGTGGTGGCGGTCCGGGTGCTGCGGGTGAACGGTTGGTCCGAGGAGGACCTGCGCCGGGTGCTCGCCGGCACGGTCCGCCGGATCGTCCGCCGGCTCGGGCCGTTGGCCGCGCGGCCGCTCGGGGTGCCGGCAGCGCTGCGCGTCCTGGGCGAGCTGGCCCACCACGACGGCGAACCGGTCCGGGAGTCCTGGCCGGCGATCCGGTCCGGGACTCTCGTCCAGGCCACCTTCCGTCTGCTCCACTGGCCCGACGCCGGTGCTGGGGCTGGACGCCGGCTGGTGCCCCGCCTGCTCGCGCTGCCGGCGACGGCCACGACGGTGTCGATCTGCTCCGGCCCGGCGCCGACGATGTCGACGTCGTCGGGTCCGCCGGCGGCCGGCGGAGTGCCGACCGAGCTGACCGTACGCCTGGCCGCCGGGACGGCGGCCGAGTTGGCGGCGGCTACCGAGGCGCTGGTCCGCCTGGTCACCGACCTGGGCGGCAAGCTGCGACGACTCGACGGCGCCCACCTGAGCGGGCTGGCCGCCACGCTGCCGTTGGCGCTGACGGCACCCGGGGCGCAACCCCGCCCACCGGCGCCCGGAGCGCGACCCGCCCCGGCGGTCGACGACTGGGAGCTGTCTCTGGGCGACGCGGGAATGATGGTCGGCACCAACCGGCACGGCCGAGCCGTCACCGTACGACTGTTCCGGCCGGAGAGCACCCGCGTGCTGCTGGTCGGCGGGGTACGGGCAGCCCAGCTGGTGGCCCTGCGCGCCCTGGCACTCGGCGCGCTGGTGGTGGTGCAGACCGCCCGGCCACGCGCCTGGGAGCCGTTCATCCGAGGGGTTGGCGCGCCGGGCGGCACGATCCCGTTGCTCCCTCCCGGTCGGGCGGTCGCCGACGGGGTGGGCACCGCGCTGCGTCCGTTGCTGCTGATCGTCGACGCCGGGCCGGTGGCGGCCGAGGCCGCGCCGGGCCCGCCGTGGCGGGCCACCCTGGTGGTACGCGACGAGCTGACCCCGGCCGATATGGACGCGTTGAGCCGCGCCGACCTGGCGTTGCTCCAGCCGCTGACCGCCGCCGAGGCCACTCTGGCCGGAGCCGCACTGGGGCTGGGTGGCTCGGCCGAGTGGCTGACCCGGATCCGGGAGGACATGGTCGCCGTGGTCAACCGTCGGGCGCTGCGCTGGGCACTGCTCTCCCCCACTCCGATCGAGGCGCAACTGATCGGACCGCCGACGCGCGGCTGATCCACCGGGACGGCCAGCCGGCGGGTTACGCCGGTGCGGTGTCCGTGGCACGATCCCCGCCATGGGTTTTCTGAAAGGTCTGCTGATTCGGCTGGCCAGCACAGCTCTGGCTTTCTGGCTGGCCACGCTCCTCATCCCGGGCATCTCTCTGGATTCGAACTCGGCCACCGAGACGGTGACCACGCTGCTCCTGGTGGCGGTGATCTTCGGCGTGGTCAATGCGGTTCTCCAGCCGATCATCAAGACCGTCGGTTGTGGCTTCTACCTGCTGACCCTGGGTCTCATCGCCCTGGTGGTGAACGGGCTGCTCTTCCTGCTCACCAGTTGGATCGCCGACCAGGCCGGGCTGCCGTTCTCGGTGGACGGTTTCTGGCCGGCAGCCGTGCTCGGCGCTCTCTTCGTGAGCATCGTGACCTGGATCCTCGGCGCCGTCCTCGATCGGGACTGACCACCGACCAGCCAGCACCGACCCGGTCCGTCCGGGGCTCCGACCTCGGCCGGGGCCCCGGTCGGCCGATGACCAGAGTTCGGGAATTTGGCGGCCGGACCGCCCATCTCGGCGGTTAGCGTCGCGGCATGTTCTCGCTGACGTATTCCGACGGCCACCTGCTCAGCACCGATCCGGCGCGGATCGACCTGGACCTGGTGCACCACTGGTTGTCCACCGACGCGTACTGGGCGCTCGGACGAGACCGGGAGACCACCGAGCGGTCGTTCGCCGGCTCACTGCCGTTCGGCATCTACCGGCCGGAGGACGGCCGCCAGGTCGCGGTGGCCCGGGTCGTCACGGACGGTGCCACCTTCGCCTGGCTCTGCGACGTGTACGTCGACCGCGCCGCCCGGGGTCGCGGGCTGGGTGGGTGGCTGGCCGGCGCGGTCCGCGACCACCTGGACGAGCTGGGCGTACGCCGGATCCTGCTCTGCACCAGCGACGCCCACCAGGTGTACGCGGGGGTGGGCTTCACCCCGCTGGACGCGCCGCAACGGTGGATGCAGCTGGACCGGCGCCCGCCGGTGACCCCGATCACCGGAAAGGAACAAAGCAGCACTACGCCCCTTACGGTGGAGGCGTGACGCCACTCCGCCTGGGATACCTCTACGGCCTCGGCGCGTACCTGCTCTGGGGTTTCTTTCCGCTCTACCTGAAGCTGCTGAGACCCGCCGGCCCGCTGGAGATCCTGGCCCACCGCATCGTCTGGTCGGTGCTCTTCGTGGCCCTGCTGCTGGCGGCGCTGCGCAACGTCGGCTTCCTGCGGGCGCTGCTGCGCCGCCCCTGGGCGGTGGCGGGGATCGTCGCCGCCGCCGCGCTGATCGCTGTCAACTGGGGCACCTACATCTACGGGGTCAACTCCGACCGGGTGGTGGAGACCGCGCTCGGCTACTTCATCAACCCGCTGGTCGTGGTGCTGCTCGGCGTGACGGTGCTGCGGGAGCGGCTACGCCCGGCGCAGTGGGTGGCGCTGGGGATCGGCGCGTCGGCGGTCGCGGTGCTCACCGTGGACTACGGCCGGCTGCCCTGGCTGGCGTTGACCCTGGCGTTCAGCTTCGCCGGCTACGGCCTGGTGAAGAAGCGGCTCGGGCTGCCGGCGGCGGAGGGGCTCTTCGTCGAGTCGGCGGTGCTGGCGTTGCCGGCGCTGGGCTACCTGGGCTGGCTGATGGCGAAGGCGGACCTGACCTTCGGGCACGTCTCGGCCGGGCACACAGCGCTGCTGGTGCTGGCCGGCGCGGCCACGGCGATTCCACTGCTGCTGTTCGCCGGGGCGGCCAACCGACTGCCCCTGAGCAGCCTCGGCATGGTCCAGTACCTGGCGCCGATCCTTCAGCTCGGCTGCGGGGTGCTGATCTTCCACGAGCCGATGCCGCCAGCCCGGCTGGCCGGCTTCGCGCTGGTCTGGCTGGCCCTGATCGTCTTCACCGCCGACGCCGTCCGAACCTCCCGCCGCACCCGCCGCACCCACCAACCAGCTCCCCAACCAACCCCCCTCCCAACCCCCTAACCCCACCCACCCCGCCCCGCCCCACCCCGCCCCCGCGATCTTGCACTTTCTGCCCTCCCATAAGGGGGCATCGAGGGCATATCGACAACAGAAACTGCAAGATCGCGGAGGGCGGGGGTGGGGGCGGGGGCGGGGGTGAGGGCGGGGCCGGGCCGGGCGGCGTCGGGGCGGGGGCTGGTTAGGGGACGGCGTAGGTCAGGAGGGGCGTGCCGTCGGCTTTCTGCAGCTCCACGCTGACCAACTCGGCGTCGGTGAACCTCGTCGCGCCGGTGAACCTGAGGTCGTCGCCGGGAGCCGCCAGCCAGGAGCCGATCTGCTCGGTTGCGCCGTTCGGACCACGCGCCACCAGCCGGAACGGGTACGCCTTGCCGTAGCTCGTCCGCGCGTCGTACCCGCAACGCATGGTCACCTCGGTGCCCCACTTGGTCCCGGTCAGCCAGAGGTCGGCGTGCACCGGCCCGGCGGCGGCCACCGGTCGCATGGCCACCATCGACACCTGCGGTGCCGGGTTGCCCTGCGCGCCCGGCGGCCCGGACCGGTCGACCGGTCGAGGCAGCGCCACGGCGGTGCCCACACCGACCAGCAGCGCCAACCCGGCGGCGGCCAGTGTGGTCAGTACGTACCGTCGCCGATCCGCGGCGCGTTCCCGACGACGGCGCTGGCGGGCCTCGTCGAGCAGCGCGGGCACCCGGGGCGGGGCCGGCGGCGGCAGGATCTGCTCCAACCCCGCCGGGTCGAGGCGCCCGAGCAACCCGGGCAGGACGGCGATCTCGGCGACCGCCTCCCGACACGAGGCGCAGCCGCCCAGGTGCCGCTCGTAGGCCGCCCGTTCGGCAGGGGCCAAGGCGCCCAGCACGTACGCGCCGTCGTCGTACGCGAACTCGCACCGGGTCATCCCGTCACCCCCATCTCGGCCAGGACCAACCGTAGAGACCGCAGCGCATAGTGGGTGCGGGATTTCACGGTCCCTGGCGGTACACCGAGGCGGGACGCCGCCTCGGCCACCGACCGCCCCTGGTAGAAGCACTCGACCAGCACCTCCCGGTGGGTCGGGCTGAGCCGGTTCAGCGCCTCGGCGACGGTCCACGCCTCCACCGCCCGTTCGGCCTCGTCGATCGCCTCGGGCGGTTCGGGCAGATCGTCGGTGAACACCTCGCCGACCCGGGTGGAGCGCCGCCGCCAGGCGTCGATGGCCAGGTTGCGGGCGGTGGTGAACAGCCAGGACCGCACCGATCCGCGCGTCGGGTCGAGTGACTCCGGATGTCGCCAGGCCCGCAACAGCGTCTCCTGCACCAGGTCCTCGGCCCGCTGCCGGTCCCCGTTGACCAGCCGCAGGGCATGGGCGTACAGCGCCTCCGCGTGCTCGTCGTGTAGCGCGCGCAGCAGTTGGGCGTCGTGGTCGCTGATGGCGGTCTCCCTCGCTTCCGGCGCGCGTCCGGCGGTGCGTTCGCTCGGGAATACGTGCGGTCACGCCGATCGGTTCAGCCCGAGGTCAGACCGGTTGCGTGTCGGTTGCCACCGACGAAGGTGTTCATGCGCGGTTCACATCGCGGCTGACGAGCGCTCACCACGTCCTCCTAGCGTCCGGCTGGTAAGCCGCCTGTCGTGCCACCGACGTCTCTGGAGGCCTCCCCCATGAGCGACCGTCCCCGGCTGCTCCCCCTGTTGAACGGCACCCGCCATGGCACCCGTGATGCCATGACCTGTCTGTACCGGTGCGGAAACGCGTGTGACCACCCGGTCCCGAACACCTCCGACAACGCGTACTTCGGTGACGTGGTGAACGCCGAGGTGTCACGGCGTGGCGTGGTCCGGGCCGGCGCGGTCGGCGCGCTGGTGCTCGGTTTCGGCGGCGCGGCAGCCGGCGCGCTCGCCGGGGCGGCCCCGGCCATGGCGGCCCCGACCGCCCCGGACGTTCCGGAGAACTTCGGGTTCGGTCGTCCCAGCACCGGTGCCGGCAGCGGCGCGCTGACCTTCAAGCCGATCCCACCGAACAAGCTGGACACCCTGGTCGTGCCGAACGGCTACGACCACGCCGTGGTGATCAAGTGGGGTGACCCGGTGCTGCCGGGCGCGCCGGAGTTCGACCTGCACCACCAGACCGCCGCCGCTCAGTCCAGGCAGTTCGGTTACAACAACGACTTCGTGGGCGTGCTGCCGCTGGACAAGCAGGGCAAGCGGGCGCTGCTCGTGGTCAACCACGAGTACACCAACGAGGACCTGATGTTCCCGGGCTTCCCCGGCCTGGACGGGCTCTCCGTGGAGCAGCTGCGCACCGCGATGGCCGCGCACGGCATGTCCGTGGTGGAACTTGAGCGGGTCGCGGGCACCGGGCAGTGGAAACCGGTCGGCAAGGGCCCTCGGCCGTACAACCGGCGGGTCACCGCCCTGAGCACCAAGTTCGACCTGACCGGCCCGGCCGCCGGCTCGGCCTGGCTGAAGACCGCCGCCGACCCCAGGGGCCGCACTGTCGTCGGCACGCTGAACAACTGCGCCGGTGGCGTGACCCCGTGGGGCACTGTGCTCTCCGGCGAGGAGAACTTCAACCAGTACTTCGTGGGCGCCGACGCCGTCCCGGCCGAGCTGAAGCCGAAGCTGGACCGGTACGGCATCAGCACCGCCGCCCGCTACCCCAGCGGCAGCCGCAAGTGGGAGCGCGCGGACGAGCGCTTCGACCTGGCGAAGCACCCCAACGAGGCACACCGGTTCGGCTGGGTCGTCGAGATCGACCCGTTCGACCCGGAGAGCCGCCCGCGCAAGCACACCGCGATGGGCCGGTTCAAGCACGAGGGCGCCAACGTGATCGTCGCGAAGGACGGCCACGTGGTCGCGTACATGGGCGACGACGAGCGGTTCGACTACCTCTACAAGTTCGTCTCGGACAAGAAGTTCATGAAGGGCAACTCCTGGGCTGCCCGCAAGCACAACCTGACCCTGCTGGAGTCCGGCACGCTCTACGTGGCGAAGCTCGACCAGACCAGCGCCGCCGAGATCGACGGCTCGGGCAAGCTCCCCGCCGACGGCGCGTTCAACGGTCGGGGTCGCTGGATCAGGCTGGTCAGCGGCAACCGGTCGTTCGTCGACGGGATGACCGCCGCGGACGTGCTCACCTTCACCCGGCTCGCCGGTGACAAGGTCGGCGCGACCAGGATGGACCGCCCCGAGGACGTCGAGCCGAGCCTGCTCACCGGCAAGGTGTACGTGGCGCTGACCAACAACACCAACCGGGGCGTCGGCAGCAACCCGAGGGCGGACGAGGCCAACCCCCGCACCGCCAACAAGCACGGGCAGATCCTGGAACTGGTCGAGGACCGCAACGACAACACCTCGGAGACCTTCGCCTGGTCGCTGCCGATCGTCTGCGGCGACCCGACCGACCCGTCGACCTTCTTCGCCGGGTACGACAAGACCAAGGTCTCCCCGATCTCCTGCCCGGACAACGTCGCCTTCGACGCCTCCGGCAACCTCTGGATCTCCACCGACGGCAATGCGCTGGGCAGCAACGACGGCCTGTTCGCCACCGCCGTGGAGGGTCCCGAGCGGGGTCACCTCAAGCAGTTCCTGACCGTGCCGCTCGGCGCGGAGACCTGCGGCCCGTTCATCACCGGCGACAACCGCTCGGTCTTCGTCGCCGTGCAGCACCCGGGCGAGATCACCGGGGCCTCGGTGGAGAACCCGGCCTCGAACTGGCCGGACGGTGACTACGCCAAGCCGGGCGTGGTGGTCACCTGGCGCCTCGACGGCGGCCCGGTGGGCAGCTGACGCCGTACCCGCGGCCGAGCGGCCGCTGACGTTGCTCCGGCGGTCCGGCGCTGGACCGCACCGAGAGGCCCTCTCCCAGCCCGGGAGAGGGCCTCTCGGCGTCAGTTGTCGGTGGCGATGCCGTCGGCCACGCCGCGGGCCACGGTGAGCAGCTTGGCGCGTACCACCCGGGCGGAGGTCATCATCTCGCTGGCCGGCAACGCGCAGGCCAGCACGACGCGGCGTTCCATGTCCTTGTCCGGCGCGACGAGCACCGCGGCGCAGGCCACCCCCTGGCGGAACTGCCCCATCTCCAGTTGCATGCCGCGCCGGTCGCCGGCGGCCAGGTCGGCCTCGAAACTCTCGGTGGTGGTCAGCGTGGCGGTGGTGAACGGGCGCATGCCGTACTCGCGCAGATAGCGGTAGCGCTGGTCGGTCGTGAGGGTGGCGAGCAGCGACTTGCCGAGCGCTGTCGCGTGCGCCCCCTCGTCGAAGCCGGGGACCAGATCCTCCAGGTAGGGCGAGCGGTGCCCCTCGGCGACCGCGGTGAGGGCCACCTGACCGCCGACGAACCGACCGAGGTAGTGGCTGTAGCCGGTGTCCAGGGCGGCCCGCCGCAGCGTCTCACCGACCGCCGGCGGGCCTCGGAACGCCGTCACCAGCTCCCGGTACCGGTCGGCCACCTCCAACCCCACGATGTACGTGCCGTCCTCGCGACGGATCACGTAGCCCTCGTAGGCGAGGGTGCGGACCAGGTGGTAGGTGGTGGCCACGGTCAGCTCGCAGCGCCGGGCGATCTGCTTGACGGTCAGGCCCTTCGGGGCGCGACCGACCGACTCCAGCACCCGTAGCGCTCGGGACACGCTGCGAATCAGGTCCGAAGGTTCTGCCAAGGGGTCGCGCACAACCACCTCCGCCGCCGGGGACTTACACCATATGAAAAACAGGCCCGGTGCGAAATGCCTGTTCGGGTCGAGGATGCCAGATCACCATCCACTGCTTGTGCCCCGCCGGTCACCAGGAGTGCGGTGAGCGGGGTTCGCGTAGGTTTGCCGAACGATGACCGACACCTCCAACACCCCCGATCCGGCCGTTGCCGGACCCCGTCCGGTCCGGGCCAGCGCCGGCGCAGTCGTCACCACAGTTGCCTGCGTACTCCCCGTCTTCCTGCTCGGTGGTCTCGCCGTGCAGATGGGCACGGACCTCGGCTTCTCCCCGGCCGGTCTGGGTCTGGCCGTCTCCGTCTACTTCGGGGTCAGCGCGCTGGCCTCGGTGCCCTCCGGGCGGTTGGTCGAGCGGTACGGGCCGGCCCTGGTGGCCCGCTGCGGCATCCTGCTGGCCGCCGGGTCGATGCTGGCCGTGGCCGCCTTCGCCCGGTCGTACCCGGTGCTGGTCGGGCTGCTGGCGCTCAGCGCCGCCGCGAACGCGCTCGGCCAGTTGGCCAGCAACGCCGCGCTGGCCCAGCACGTGCCGGCCCGGCGGCAGGGGCTGTCGTTCGGTGTCAAGCAGGCCGCCATTCCGGTCTCCACCCTGCTGGCCGGGGTGGCGGTGCCCACCATCGCGCTCACCGCCGGCTGGCGGTGGGCGTTCGTGGCCGCCGCCGTGGCCGCGCTGACGACGCTGGCCGCCGTACCCCGGCAGTTGCCCGGCCTGGCCCGGCGGGCCGGTGCCACCCGCGCAGGGCGGGCGACGGCGGCGCTGGTGGTGATCGGCGCGGCGGCGACGTTGGCCTCGGGCGCGGCCAACGCGCTCGGCACCTTCCTGGTGGACTCCGCCGCGGCGCGGGGTCTGTCGCCGGGCCTCGCCGGCCTCACCCTGACCCTGGGTAGCGCGGTCTGCGTGGCGGCTCGGGTGGGCGCCGGCTGGTTGGCCGACCGCCGCGAGACCGGCCACATCGCCCTCATCGCCGCGATGCTGCTCGTCGGCGCGGTCGGGCTGGGCCTGCTCGCGTTGACCGGCTCGGTGCCGTTGGTGGTCGGCGTGGTGCTCGGCTTCGGCCTGGGCTGGGCCTGGCCCGGCCTGATGAACTTCGCGGTGGTCCGGCTCCACCCGCAGTCACCGGCCGCCGCCACCTCGATCACACAGACCGGGGTGTACGCGGGCGGCTGTCTCGGCCCGCTGAGCCTGGGTCCACTCGCCGCCCACCTCGGCTACCCGGCGATGTGGACCATCGCGGCCGTGGCGATGCTGCTCGCCGCCGCCCTCATGCTCGTCGGCAGCCGACTGTTGACCCGCGCCGCCGCCGCAACGGGCCGGGGCGTGGATCAGCTGGTGCGGTCGGCGATGTAGTCGCAGAGCGACTCGAGCGCGCTGCGGGACGGGCCGGGCGGCAGCGGGGCGAGCTGCGCGCGGGCGTCCTCGGCGTAGCTGCGCACGGTCTCCCGGGCACGCTTGAGCGCCGGGCTCTCCCGGAGCAGCCCCAACGCCTCGGCGTGCAGCGCGTCGTCGGTCAACGGGCCGGTCGCCAGGATCTCCCGCAGCCGCACCGACGACGCGTCGGAGTCGTCCGCCTCGCGGGCGTAGAGCACCGGCAGCGTCGGGACACCCTCGCGCAGGTCCGTGCCGGGTGTCTTGCCCGACTGCACCGACTCGGAGGCGATGTCCAGCAGGTCGTCGGAGAGTTGGAAGGCGACGCCGATCGTCTCGCCGTACCCGGCGAGGGCCTCCACGTGCTCCGGCGCGGCACCGCCGAACATGCCGCCGAACCGGGCGGACGTGGCGATCAGCGAGCCGGTCTTCTCGGCGATCACGTGCAGGTAGTGGGCCACCGGGTCGTCGTCGGCGCGCGGCCCCACCGTCTCCGCGATCTGGCCGTGCACCAGCCGGGCGAAGGTGCGCGCCTGCAACCGGACCGCCTCGGGGCCCAGGTCGGCGGCGATGTCCGCCGCGCGGGCGAAGAGGTAGTCGCCGACCAGGATGGCGACCGAGTTGGTCCACCGGGAGTTCGCGCTCGGCGCGCCCCGACGGACGGCGGCCTCGTCCATCACGTCGTCGTGGTAGAGGGTGGCGAGGTGCGTGAGCTCCATCACCACGGCGGCCGGGACCACCTGCGCGCCGGTCGGGTCACCGAACTGGGCGCCGAGGGCCACCAGCAACGGTCGGAACCGCTTCCCGCCGGCCTCGACGAGGTGCCGGGCGGCCTCGGTGACGAACGGGTCGGCGCTGGACACGCTGGCCCGCAACTCGACCTCGACCGTGCCCAGAAGACCCAGCACGGACGCCTCGACACGAGGATCGGCGAGGTTGAGGCCGAGCGCGCCGAACTGACTCGTGCTCGCCCGACCCCGACGACCGCCGGAGCCGGAGGCACCTGAACGCTCGCCCGCCGGTTTCACCACGCCATCAACCATGCCACACCCGTTCGACCTGCTCCGGGCCGGGGATACGCACCGGGGGCCGGCACGTGAACACGTGCCGACCCCCGGTGATCGGTCCTTCGGTCATCGAACGAATTCGGCGGCTCCGGTAGCCAGATCGAGCAGCGGCGCCGGGGCGACACCCAACACCAGGGTCGCCAGCACACCGATCATCAGCGCGGCGGAGGTGAGCCCACCGGGCACCGTGACGGTCGGGGTCGACTCGCCCGGCTCGGAGAGCCACATCATCACCACGACCCGCAGGTACGGGAACGCGAGAATCATGCTGGTCAACACACCGGCGATCACCAGCCAGGCCTGGCCACCCTCCAGCGCCGGCCCGAAGATGGCGAACTTGCTGGTGAAGCCGCTGGTCAGCGGAATACCGGCGAAGGCCAGCAGGATGAACGTGAACAGCGCGGCGAAGAACGGCGACCGTCGGCCCAGCCCGGCCCAGCGGGACAGGTGGGTGGCTTCGCCGTCGTCGTCCCGTACCAGCGTCACCACGGCGAACGCGGCCAGCACCGAGAAGCCGTACGCGACCAGGTAGAACATCGTGCCGGCCAGCCCGTCGCGGCTCGGTGCCAACACACCGACCAGCAGGTAACCGGCGTTGGCGATCGAGGAGTACGCGAGCAGCCGCTTGATGTCGGTCTGGGTGACCGCGAGCACCGCGCCGATGAGCATGGTCAGCACCGCCACCGCGCCGAGGACCGGCGTGAAGTCCCAGTTGGCGTCGGCGAACGCGACCTGGAAGACGCGCAGCAGGGCACCGAACGCGGCGACCTTGGTGCAGGCCGCCATGAACCCGGTGACCGGGGTCGGAGCGCCCTGGTAGACGTCCGGGGTCCAGACGTGGAACGGGGCCGCCGCCGCCTTGAAGAGCAGACCGATGGCGAGCAGCGCCATGCCGGCGAAGAGCAGCACCGGGCTGGCCGGCGACTCGCCCACCGCCGCGTGGATGGTGGCGAAGTCGACGCCGGCCGTGCGGCCCGGGATGCCTGCGGTGAAGCCGTAGATCAGGGCCACGCCGAACAGGAAGAACGCCGAGGCGTAGGCGCCGAGCAGGAAGTACTTCATCGCCGCCTCCTGGCTCAGCAGACGCCGGCGACGGGCCAGCGCGCAGAGCAGGTAGAGCGGCAGGGAGAAGACCTCGAGTGCGATGAACATGGTCAGCAGGTCGTTCGCCGCCACGAAGATCAGCATGCCGCCGATCGCGAACGTGGTCAGCGGGTAGACCTCGGTGAGACCGTTGCGCCCCTCGGCCTGCCGCCGGTCGTCGGCCGACTCCGCGGTCACCGCGGCCTGGGCGACGAACGCCCCGCCCCGCTCGACCGAACGGTCACCGATCAGCAGCAGCGCCATGGCGGCCAGCACCAGGATCGCGCCCTGGAGGAAGAGCGTCGGCCCGTCGATCGCGAGCGCCTGGCCCGCGGTGATGATCCGCTCATCGGCGCTGAGGACCACCATGGTCAGTGCCGCGAGCACCGCGAGCAGCGCCAGCGTCAACTGCACGACGTGCCGCCAGCGACGAGGCACCAGGGCCTCGACCAGCACACCGAGCAACGCGGTGCCCAGCATGATCAGGATCGGAGAGATCGCCGCGTAGTCGATCGACGGCAGCTTCAACTCGGTCACTTTGCCGCCTCCTGGACGGTGCCGCCCACGGACGGCGCCGGGTCGGTTCTGCCGATGTCGTCCATGGTCGCCTGGACGGCGGGGTTGATCACGTCAGTGACCGGCTTGGGGAAGAAGCCGAGCAGCACGATCAGCGCGATCAGCGGGGCGACCACGACCTTCTCGCGCAGGTTGAGGTCCCGGCGCATGCCGTCGACCTCGGTCAGCGCCGGGTTGAGGGTGCCCTGGGTGGTGCGCTGCACCATCCACAGCACGTACGCGGCGGCCAGGATGATGCCGAGCGTGGCGATGACCGCGACCGGCTTGTTCACCGTGAAGGTGCCGATCAACACCAGGAACTCGGAGATGAACGGCGCCGTGCCGGGCAGCGCGAGCGAGGCGAGACCGGCGAAGAAGAGCACCCCGGCGAGCACCGGGACGAGCTTGCCCGCGCCACCGAAGTCGCTGATCAGCGACGAGCCACGCCGGGAGATCAGCATGCCCACCACCAGGAAGAGCAGGCCGGTGGCCAGCCCGTGGTTGAGCATGTAGAGCACCGCGCCGGTGCCGGCCTGGGTGGTGAAGGCGAAGATGCCCACGCCGATGAAGCCGAAGTGCGCGATCGAGGTGTACGACACCAGCCGCTTGAGGTCGTTCTGGCCGACCGCCAGCAGCGCGGCGTAGACGATGCCGATCACGCCCAGAGCCAGCGCCCACGGCGCGAACCACTTCGACGCCTCGGGGAACAGCGGCAGGCAGTAGCGCAGGATGCCGAAGGTGCCGACCTTGTCCAGCACGCCGACGAGCAACGCCGCCGCGCCCGCCGGGGCGGCGCCACCGGCATCCGGCAACCAGGTGTGGAACGGGAAGAACGGCGCCTTGATGGCGAACGCGAGGAAGAAGCCGAGGAACAGCCACCGCTCGGTGCCGGTGCTGATGTCGACCTGCGAGAGCGCCTGCCAGTCGAAGGTCTTCCCGCCGACCACCCACAGGCCGATCACCGCGGCCAGCATGAACAGACCGCCGACGAGCGAGTAGAGGAAGAACTTCACCGCCGCGTACTGCCGCTGGTGTCCGCCGTAGCTGCCGATGAGGAAGTACATCGGCACCAGCATGACCTCGAAGAACACGTAGAACAGGAAGACGTCGGCGGCCGCGAAGACGCCGATCATCGTGCACTCGAGGACCAGCAGCAGTGCGAAGTAGACGGGCACCGAACGCTTCGACGACTCGGCGTCGTGCCACGACGCCAGGATCACCAGCGGCACCAGCACCGCGATCAGCATCAGCATCACCAGCGCGATGCCGTCGGCGGCGAAGGTGAAGCTGACCCCCCAGTTCGGAATCCAGGAGTACGACTCGCGGAACTGGAACCGGTCACCGCCGGCGTTGAAGCTGACCCACATCACCACCGAGAGCACCAGCACGAGCAGCGACCAGGCGAACGCCACCTGCTTGGCCAGCTCCGGGCGGTGGCGCGGCAGGAAGGCCACCACCAGGGCGCCCACCAGCGGCGCCACAGTGAGCACCGAGAGGAACGGGAAGTTGGACATTATGCGGCCTTACCTCCGTCGTCACTGCGTGGTCCGCCGGCGGGGGCGGCCGGAAAGAGGTCGATCACGCCAACCACCCCGCCTGCACCGCCAGGAACGCCGCCATCACCAGCAGCGCACCGGCCAGGATCGAGGTGGCGTACGAGCGGACAAAGCCGGTCTGCATCCGACGGAGGCGACCCGAGCCCCCGCCGACAGCGGCGGCGAGCCCGTTGACGAGCCCGTCGATGCCCCGGTTGTCGAGGTACACCAGCGCCCGGGTGAGGAAGATGCCCGGCTTCTCGAAGACCGCCTCGTTGACCGTGTCGGTGTAGAGGTTGCGCCGGGCGGCGGTGACCAGCACCCCGGCCGGCTGCGGCGCGGTGGCGGTGCCGGCCCGGAACAGGAACCAGGCGAGCCCGGCACCGAGCACCGTGACCAGCAGCGACAGGATCGTGATCACGGTGTGCGAGAGGACCGCCGCGTGCTCCGCGTGCTCGCCACCCAGCCCGGCGGTCTCCGTCAGCCAGTCCGGAACGGACGTGGCGAGCAGGAAGCCGGCGCCGACCGACCCGACCGCCAGCAGGATCAGCGGGATGGTCATCAGCTTCGGCGACTCGTGCGGGTGCTCGATGTCCTCGGTCCACCGCTGCGGCCCGTGGAACGTGAGCACGAACAGCCGCGTCATGTAGAACGCGGTGAGCCCGGCACCGAGCAGTGCCGCACCGCCGAAGAGCCAGGCGGTCCAGTCCTCCCGCTCGAAGGCGGCCACGATGATCGGCTCCTTGGAGAAGAAGCCGGAGAAAGGGAACATCCCGATGATGGCCAGCCAGCCCATCATGAAGGTCAACCAGGTGATCTTCATGTACTTGGACAGCCCACCGAAGCGGCGGATGTCGACCTGGTCCTTCATTCCGTGCATGACCGAGCCGGCGCCCAGGAACATGTTGGCCTTGAAGAAGCCGTGCGCCAGCAGGTGCACGATGGCCAGTGCGTACGCCGCGCCGCCGAGGCCGACACCGAGGAACATGTAGCCGATCTGGCTCACCGTCGACCAGGCGAGCACCCGCTTGATGTCGTCCTTGGCCGCACCGATGATGCAGCCGATCAGCAGGGTGAGTGCGCCGACGCTGACCACCACGAGTTGCAGCGTCGAGTTGGCCGAGAAGATCGGGTTGGACCGGGCGATCAGGTAGACGCCCGCGGTGACCATGGTGGCGGCGTGGATGAGCGCCGACACCGGGGTCGGGCCCTCCATCGCGTCCGGCAACCACGCCTGGAGCGGGAACTGGCCGGACTTACCGGCCGCCCCGAGCAGCAGCAACAGGCCGAGGACCAGCACGGTGGTGCCGGTCAGCGCGCCGACACCGTTGAACACCTCGTCGTACTGGGTGGTGCCCAGGGTGGCGAACATGATGAAGATGCCGATGGCCAGGCCGGCGTCGCCGACCCGGTTCATCAGGAACGCCTTCTTGCCGGCGGTGGCCGCGCTCGGCCGCTCGGTCCAGAAGGAGATCAGCAGGTACGACGCCAGACCGACGCCCTCCCAGCCGAAGTACAGCATCACGTAGTTGTTGCCGAGCACCAGCAGCAGCATCGCCGCGACGAACAGGTTGAAGTACGCGAAGAACCGACGACGGCCCGCGTCGTGCGACATGTACTCCACCGCGTACAGGTGGATCAGGAAACCCACCCCGGTGATCAGCAGTACGAAGACCGCGGCCAGCGGGTCGAAGAGCAGGCCGAAGTCGACGCGCAGATCACCGACAGCGATGAAGTCCCAGAGGCTCAGCTCGACCGACTTGTTCTCCAGGCCACGCAGCTGGAAGAAGAAGCTCAGGCCGAGCACGAACGCGGCGCCGATGGCGGCGACGCCCAACCAGTGCCCCCAGCGGTCGGCCCGGCGGCCGAGCAGCAGCAGGATGGCCGCGCTGACCAGCGGGATCGCCACCAGCAGCCAGACGCCCCCAAGCAGCCCCGTGGCCTGGGCGTATTCCACAGTCTCTTCCACCGGTGGACCCCTCTAGTACTTGAGCAGGTTGGCGTCGTCGACACTCGCCGAGCGTCGCGTCCGGAAGATGGACATGATGATCGCGAGCCCGACCACGACCTCGGCCGCCGCCACCACCATCACGAAGAACGCCATGATCTGGCCGTTGAGGTCACCGTTGATCCGGCTGAAGGTGACCAGCGTCAGGTTGGCCGCGTTGAGCATCAGCTCCACGCACATGAACAGCACGAGCGCGTTGCGCCGGACCAGCACCCCGGCGGCGCCGATGGTGAACAGCACCGCGGCGAGCACGAGGTAGTAGGTCGGCTCGACCGAGAAGAACGATTCCATTACTTGTCCGTCCCCTTCAGCGAGGTCTCCTCGGCGGTCAGCTCGCGCTGCGGAAGGATCGCCGGGGTGCTGCGGTCGGTCAGGCGACCGTCGGGCAGCCGGGCCGGGGTGGCCACCGAGGAGGAGGTCGCGAAGACGCCGGGACCCGGCTTCGGGCCGGGGTAGTTGCCCGGGGCGAAGCGCGCCTTCATGGTCGACACCTGGTCGATCTTGTCCTTCTTACGCCGCTCGACGTGGGCCAGCACCATGGCACCGACCGCCGCGGTGATCAGCAGCGCCGAGGTCAGCTCGAACGCGAAGACGTACTTGGTGAACAGCAGCCGGGCGATGCCCTGCACGTTCCCCTCGGCGTTGACCTGCTCCAGACCGACCGTGTTGGTCCGGTCCAGCGCCTGGTAGAGCCCGGTGCCGACCAGACCGGCGAAGCCCAGGCCGAGCACGATCGCGGCGACCCGCTGGCCGCGCAGCGTCTCGATCAGCGAGTCGGTGGAGTCGCGGCCGACCAGCATCAGCACGAAGAGGAAGAGCATCATGATCGCGCCGGTGTAGACGATGATCTGCACCATGCCGATGAACGGACCGGCCTGGAGGACGTAGAACACGCCCAGGCAGAGCATGGTGAGCACCAGCCACAGCGCCGAGTGCACGGCGTTGCGCGCGGCCACCATCCCGATCGCGCCGATGAGCGCGAGCGGGGCGAGGATCCAGAAGGTGACCGCCTCGCCGGTGGAGACCGAACCCGCCGCGGCGAGCACCGTAGACGTGGTCATGCTTTCTCTCCCTTGCCGGCCGCGACGCGCTGGGCGGCCTGCTCGGCGCCCGGGAACGTCACGCCGGGGTGCTCCTCGACCTGGTAGCGGCCGGGGCCCATCGGGGACGTCTCCGCACCGGCGGAGGTGCCCGGGTTGTCCAGCGCGCCGACGTAGTAGTCCTTCTCGCTGTCACCCAGCCGCATCGGGTGCGGAGGCTGCTCCATGCCCTCCAGCAACGGCGCGAGCAACTGCTCCTTGGTGAAGATCAGGTCCTGCCGGTTGTCCCGGGCCAGCTCGTACTCGTTGCTCATGGTGAGCGACCGGGTCGGGCAGGCCTCGATGCACAACCCGCAGAAGATGCAGCGGGCGTAGTTGATCTGGTAGATGCTGGCGTACCGCTCACCCGGCGAGAAGCGCTGCTCGTCGGTGTTGTCGCCACCCTCGACGTAGATCGCGTCCGCCGGGCAGGCCCAGGCGCACAGCTCGCAGCCGATGCACTTCTCCAGGCCGTCCGGGTGCCGGTTGAGGATGTGCCGCCCGTGGTAGCGCGGCGCCGACACCGGCGGCTTGAACGGGTAGTCGGTCGTGACGACCTTCCTGAACATGTGCGAGAAGGTGACACCGAATCCCTTGAACGTTCCGGTGATCGCGCCCACGTCACACCTCCCTGGAGTCCGAGCCGGCAACGATGTTGGCCGGCTCCCGCTCGGCGACCACGCGCGTGATGCGCGGGCTCGGTGGTACCTGAAGATCCATCGGTGGCAGCGGGAAGCTCCCGTGCGGCCGGTTGTCGACCTGTTCCTGCGTCGTCGGCTTCGGCTTCGGCCGCCGGCTGGGCCAGAAGATCGTGGCGATCAGCAGGATGCCGGCCGGGATGCCGACGGCGATCATCTTGCCGCGGGTGTCCCAGTCCTCGATGGAGCGCAGGCCCGACAGGACCAGGATCCAGGCCAGGTTGATCGGCAGCAGCACCTTCCAGCCGAGCCGCATGAACTGGTCGTAGCGCAGACGGGGCAGCGTGCCACGCAACCACACGAAGACGAAGACCAGGGCGATCACCTTGCCGAAGAACCAGAGCATCGGCCACCAACCGGAGTTGGCGCCCTCCCAGATGGTGATCGGCCAGGGCGCTCGCCAACCGCCCAGGAACAGCGTGGTGGTGACCGCGGACATGGTCACCATCGCGACGTACTCGCTGAGCATGAAGAGCGCGAACTTCAGCGAGCTGTATTCCGTCATGAAGCCGGCGACCAGCTCGGACTCGGCCTCGGGCAGGTCGAACGGCGCCCGGTTGGTCTCACCCACAGTGGCGATGAAGAAGATGATGAAGCTCGGCAGCAGCAGGATCGCGTACCAGCCCGGTGCCGGGATGGTCTGGCCGAAGACGGTCAGCTGGGTGCCGTCGCCCTGAGCGGCGACGATCCCGCTGGTGCTCATCGTGCCGGCGGTCATGAAGACCGCCACGATGCTGAGCCCCATGGCGACCTCGTAGGAGATCATCTGGGCGCTCGACCGGAGACCACCCAGCAGCGGGTACGTCGAGCCGGAGGCCCAGCCGCCCAGCACGATGCCGTAGACGCCCATCGACGAGCAGGCGAGCAGCAGCAGCACCGCCACCGGCACGTCGGTGACCTGCAACGGCGTCTGGTGACCGAAGATGCTCACCATCGGGCCGAACGGGATCACCGACAGGGCGGTGACCGCGCAGATCACCGAGATGGTCGGAGCGAAGAAGTAGACGACCTTGTCGGCCGCCTTCGGGAGGATGTCCTCCTTGAAGGCCATCTTCAGGCCGTCGGCGAGGGTCTGCAGCAGGCCGAACGGGCCGACCTGGTTGGGGCCGGGCCGCACCTGCATGTAACCGACCACGCGCCGTTCGAACCAGACGCCGAGCAGGGTGGCCAGCAGACCGAAGGCGAACGCGAAGACAATCTTGCCGAGAACCAGCCACCACGGATCCCGGCCGAAGTCGGCCAGCGTCGGATCCTGGGCCAGGTAGGAGGGACTCACTGTGCCCACCTTTCGTTCGCGACTGCGGGGCTCACTCGCTGCGCTCGTTCACTCCTCGCACTCACTGGTTACCCCCGGAGTTGAGGAGCGGACCCGGGAGACCGGTCTCGTCGGCCGCCACGCGTCCGGCCGGGATGGCCGTACTCGGTGCGGGGACGGAGATCCGGACGACCGCGCCGGACGTCGCCCCGAGGCTGCGCCGCACGGTCGAGCCGGGTGAGTTGGTCGGCAGCCAGACCACGCCGTCCGGCATCTCGGTGAGTTCCGCCGGCAGGGTCAGCGCCCCCCGGTCGGTGCCGACCGTGACCGCGTCACCGTCGACCACACCGAGCGCCTCGGCGGTGCCCTTACCCAGCCGGACCACCGGCGGACGGGCGGTCCCGGCGAGGTTTTCGTCGCCCTCGGTCAGGGTGCCGAGGTCCACCAGCTGGTGCCAGGTGGACAGCACGGCCTCCCCGGCGTTCGGCTGCGGCACCCGGCCCGGTGCGACCGACGGCGCGGCCGGCCGGGACATCCGCGTCGCCGGCAGCGTGCCCAGCTCACGGCGCACGCTCAGCACGTCGGCCGTGCCGAGGCTTACGTCGAGCAGCGCGGCCAGCGCGTCGAGCACCCGACCGTCGGTCATCGCGGCGGTGTTCAGCACCGCCTCGAACGGACGCAGCCGGCCCTCCCAGTCCAGGAAGCTTCCGGCCTTCTCGGCCACCGGGGCGACCGGCAGCACCACGTTCGCCCGCCGGGTCACCGCGCTGGCGCGCAGCTCGAGGCTGACCAGGAACGGCACCGCGTCCAGGGCGGACTCGGCCAGTCGCGGGTCGGCCAGGTCGGCCGGGTCGACACCGCCGACGACCAGCGCGCCGAGCTGCCCGTTGGCGGCCGCCGTCAGGATGCCGTCGGTGTCCCGACCGGCCTGGCTCGGGATCACCCCGGCCGGGATGTCCCACGCCTCACCCAGCTCGGCCCGGGCGGCCGGCTCGGTGACCAGGCGTCCACCGGGGAGCAGGTTGGGCAGGCAGCCCGCGTCGACAGCGCCGCGGTCACCCGCGCGCCGCGGCACCCAGGCCAGCTTCGCGCCGGTACGCCGGGCCACGTCGGCCGCGGCGGAGAGCCCGCCCGGCACGGTGGCCAACCGCTCGCCGACGATCAGGATCGCGCCCGGTGCGCTCAGCGCCTCGCTGACCGTGGCGTGCTCGGCGAGCACGCTGGCCTCCTCGCCCGGCACCACCCGGGCCAGCTTGGCACCGAGCTTCTCCAGGCCGCGGGTGGCGAAGGGCGCCAGCGCGTACACCGTCAGGGTCTTCTTCAGGTACGCCTTGCGCAGCCGCAGGAAGAGGATCGGGCACTCCTCCTCGGGCTCCAGGCCCACCAGCACCACCGCCGGCGCGTTCTCCACGTCCGTGTAGGTGACGTCGGTGACCCCGGCGACCGAGCTGGCCAGGAAGTCGGCCTCCTCGCGGGAGACCGGGCGGGCCCGGAAGTCGATGTCGTTGGTGTTCAACGCGACCCGGGCGAACTTGGCGTAGGCGTACGCGTCCTCGACGGTCAGCCGACCGCCGGTGAGCACCGCAGTGCCCTGCCCGCCCTCCCGAGCGATGTGCAGCCCCTCGGCGGCGACGGTGAGCGCCTCACTCCAGGACGCCTCGCGCAGCTCACCGGTGTGCTCGTCGCGAACCAGCGGAGTGGTCAGCCGGTCGGCGGCCCGGGTGTACTGGAAGCCCCAGCGGCCCTTGTCGCAGTTCCACTCCTCGTTCACCGCCGGCTCGTCGCCGGCCAGCCGGCGCAGCACCTTGCCACGCCGCCAGTCGGTGCGCTGCCCGCAGCCGGCCGAGCAGTGCTCGCAGACGCTCGGGCTGGAGACCAGGTCGAACGGGCGGGCGCGGAAGCGGTACTGGGCACCGGTCAGCGCACCCACCGGGCAGATCTGCACGGTGTTGCCGGAGAAGTAGGAGTTGAACGGGACATCCCCCGCGTCGCCCTCCTCGCCGTACGCGTCGTCCCGGTAGATGTTGATCTCCTCGGCGGACGACCGGCCCATCAGGTCGATGAACTTGTCGCCGGCGATCTCCTCGGAGAACCGGGTGCACCGCTGGCAGAGCACGCAACGCTCGCGGTCCAGCAGCACCTGGCTGCTGATCGCCATCGGCTTCTCGTACTCCCGCTTGTGCTCGTGGAAGCGCGAGTCGGTGCGGCCGGTGGACATCGCCTGGTTCTGGAGCGGGCACTCGCCGCCCTTGTCACACATCGGGCAGTCCAGCGGGTGGTTGAGCAGCAGCAGCTCCATCACCCCCTCCTGCGCCTTCTTGGCCACCGGGGAGGTGATCTGGGTACGCACGACCATGCCGTCGGCGACGGTCTGGGTGCAGGAGGCCACCGGCTTGCGCTGGCCCTCCACCTCGACCAGGCACTGCCGGCACGCGCCGGCCGGGGCCAGCAGCGGGTGGTCGCAGAACCGGGGGATCTCGGTGCCCATCTGCTCGGCGACCCGGATCAGCAGCGTCCCCTTGGGGGCGGTGACCTCGACGCCGTCGATGGTGAGGGTGACGGTCTCGGTCTGCTTGGCTACGTCGGTCATCAGAGTCGCCTTCCATTCGCGACTGCGGGACTCGCAAGCTCGTTCCTCGCGCTCATCAGTGCGCCCCTACCAGGGTCTTCTCCGACAGCTTGGGTGCGGTCCGACCCTCGATGTAGTCGAGGTAGTCCTGCTTGAAGTACTGCAGAGAGGAGGTCACCGAGCTGGTCGCGCCGTCACCCAGACCGCAGAACGAGCGGCCGAGGATGTTGTCGCAGGTGTCCAGCAGGGTGTCCAGGTCCTCGTGGGTGCCCTGGCCGGCGAGGATCCGCCGGTAGACCCGGACCATCCAGTAGTTGCCCTCCCGGCACGGGGTGCACTTGCCGCACGACTCGTGGTGGTAGAACTCCAGCCACCGGTACGTCGCGTAGACCGGGCAGTCCTGGTCGGAGAAGATCTGGGTGGCCGTGGTGCCGAGGATCGAGCCGGCCGCCGCCACCCCCTCGAAGTCCAGTGGCACGTCCAGGTGCTCCGCGGCGAGCAGCGGGGTGGACGAGCCACCCGGGGTCCAGAACCGCAGGTTGTGGCCGGGCTGCATGCCACCGGCCAGTTCCAGCAGCTCGCGCAGCGTGACACCCATCGAGCACTCGTACTGGCCCGGGTTGGCGACCCGGCCGGAGAGCGAGTAGATCATCGGCCCGGAGGACTTCTCGGTGCCCATGCTCTTCCACCAGTCGGCCCCACCGAGCACGATCGGCGGCACGCTGGCGATGGTGCCGACGTTGTTCACCACCGTCGGGCTCGCGTACAGGCCGTGGGTGGCCGGGAACGGCGGGCGCAGCCGGGGCTGACCCCGGAACCCCTCCAGCGAGTCCAGCAGCGCCGTCTCCTCGCCGCAGATGTACGCCCCGGCGCCGGAGTGCACCACCAACTCCAGGTCGTAGCCACTGCGCAGGATGTTCCGGCCCAGGTAACCCTTGTCGTACGCCTCCTGGACCGCGTTGCGCAGCCGACGCGCGGCGTGCACCGCCTCGCCCCGGATGTAGATGTAGGCGCGGGCGGCCCGGATCGCGTACGACGCGATGATGACGCCCTCGACCAGCGCGTGCGGGTCGTGGGTCATGAGCGGCAGGTCCTTGCAGGTGCCCGGCTCGCCCTCGTCGGCGTTGACCACCAGGTAGTGCGGCTTGCCGTCGCCCTGCGGAATGAAGCCCCACTTGAGGCCGGTGGGGAAGCCGGCACCGCCTCGGCCCCGCAGCCCGGAATCCTTGATCAGCTGGATCAGGTCGTCCGGGTGCGCCTTGAGCGCCTTGCGCAGCGCGGCGTAGCCGTCCAACTGCTCGTACGTGCCGATGCGCCAGGCGTCCGGCGACAGCCAGCGCTTGGTCAGCACCGGCGTCAGCTTGGCCAGCGTCTCCGGGCGGGGAGTGGTCACTTCTGGGCCCCCGTTTCGTTCGCGTCCGCCGGTCCGGCGCCGTCGGCGTCCGTCCCAGCCTTCGCTTCGGTGAGGTTGCGCTCCTGCGCCCCGGCCTCGTCGCCGGCGGGCTTGCCGTCGCCGGCCGGCGCGTTGGCCGCCACGCCGGCGGCCTCGGCCGACCGCGCGTCGCCAGCCTCGGGCGCGGTGCCGGTGCGGTCCGTCGGGACCTTCGTGCCAGGGGCGTCCGGCACTGCCGTGTCCGCGTCCGGCTGCCGGGTCTCGGCGGTACGCACCTGCGGCGACTTGTCGTCCGGTGCCTTGACGTCCCGCGTGGTGCTGCCACTGGCCTCTGCCGGCTTCGCCGGCCCGGTGGCCTCCGCCGGCTTCGCCGGCCCGGCGACCCCGGCCGCCCCCGTCGGAGCGGACGCCCCGTCGCCACCCTTGACCGGCGCCGTGCTGGCCTCGACGGGCGCCGGCTTGGCGGCCTCCGCCTCCGCCTTCGCCTTCGCCTCGGCGGCGGCCTTGTCGGCCTCGGCCTTGCTGCGGATCGGGGTGTTCGGGTCGAAGCCCGGCACCGAGACGCCGTGTTGCTGGGCCAGCCGCAGCCCGCGCAGGGTGGGCTCGCCCGGCCCGCCGTCGGCGACCGCGCCGTCGCGCTCGTCGGCGAAACCGGCGAGCTGCACCGCCATCTCCTTGAGCGTGCAGAGCCGGGCGCCGCGGGTCGGCATCGGCCGCCCGCCCGCCCGCAGCTCGTCCACGACACCGACCGCTGTGGACGCGTCCACGCCGTCGAAGAAGTCGTAGTTGACAGTCATCACCGGCCCGTAGTCGCACGCCGCCAGGCACTCGGCGTGCTCCAGCGTGATCGTGCCGTCGGCGGTGGTCTCGTCGTGCCCGACGCCCAGGTGCTCGGCGAGGGTGTCGTAGACCTCCTGGCCACCGAGCACGTTGCACATGGTGTTGGTGCAGACGCTGACCAGGAAGTCACCGGTCGGCTTGCGCTTGTACATCGTGTAGAAGGTGGCCACCGCGCCGACCTGGGCCTTGTTCAGCCCGAGCACCTCGGCGCAGAAGGCGACCCCGGACGGGGAGACGTACCCCTCCTCGGCCTGCACCAGGTGCAGCAGCGGCAGCAGCGCCGAACGGGACCGGTCCGCCGGGTAACGGGCGATGATCTCGCGCGCCCGCTCCCGGGTCTCGTCACTGAAAACAACACTCATCGGTCACAACCACCCATCACCGGGTCCAACGAGGCGCCGCCGGCGATCACGTCGGCGATCAGGCCGCCCTCGGCCATCGCAGGGAGGGCCTGGAGGTTGACGAAGCTGGGCTCCCGGTAGTGCACCCGGTAGGGCCGGGTGCCACCGTCGGAGACCGCGTGGACGCCCAGCTCGCCCCGGGGCGCCTCGATGGCGACGTACACCTGGCCGGGCGGGACCCGGAAGCCCTCGGTCACCAGCTTGAAGTGGTGGATCAGCGACTCCATCGACTGACCCATGATCTTCGCGACGTGCTCCAGGGAGTTGCCCATGCCGTCCACGCCGATGGCCAATTGGGCCGGCCAGGCGATCTTGCGGTCGGCGACCATCACCGGACCCGGCTTGAGCCGGTCCAGCGCCTGCTCGACCAGCTTCATCGACTCCCGGATCTCGGCGAGCCGGACCTGGTAGCGACCCCACACGTCACCGTCGGGATGGGTCGGCACGTCGAACTCGTACGTCTCGTAACCGCAGTACGGCATGGTCTTGCGCAGGTCCCAGGCGAGGCCGGCGGAGCGCAGCACCGGGCCGGTGATGCCGAGGGCCACGCAGCCGGTGACGTCCAGCACCGCGACGCCCTTCGTCCGCTCGGTCCAGATCGGCTGCCCGGAGAGGAGGTCCTCGTACTCCTTGAGCTTCTTCGGCATCATCTTGAGGAACTCGCGGATCTTGACGATCGCCTCGTCCGGCACGTCCTGCGCCACCCCGCCCGGCCGGACGTACGCGTGATTCATCCGCAGGCCGGTGATGGTCTCGAAGATGTCGAGGATGTACTCCCGCTCGCGGAAGCCGTAGAGCATGATCGAGATCGCGCCCAGCTCCATGCCGGTGGTGGCCAACCAGACCAGGTGCGACGAGATCCGGTTGAGCTCCATCATCAGCACGCGGATCGTGGTGGCCCGCTCGGTGATGTCGTCGGTGATGCCGAGCAGCTTCTCGACCGCGAGGGCGTACGCCGTCTCGTTGAAGATCGGGGCGAGGTAGTCCATCCGGGTCACGAACGTCGAACCCTGGACCCAGTTGCGGTATTCGAGGTTCTTCTCGATGCCGGTGTGCAGGTAGCCGACGACCGAGCGGGCCTCGCGGACCGTCTCGCCCTCCAGCTCCAGGATCAGCCGCAGCACCCCGTGCGTGGACGGGTGCTGCGGACCCATGTTGACCACGATCCGCTCATCGTTGATCGGGTCGGTGCCCGAGACGATCGTGTCCCAGTCCCCACCGGTGACGGTGAAGACCCGACCCTCGTCGGTCTCGCGCTCGCTGGCGTAGTTCGACGTCGTCACTGGTACGACCTCCGCTCGCTCGGCGGCTGGATCTCCGCGCCCTTGTACTCGACGGGGACGCCGCCGAGTGGGTAGTCCTTGCGCTGCGGGTGGCCCTCCCAGTCGTCCGGCATGAGGATCCGGGTCAGGTTGGGGTGGCCGTCGAAGACGATGCCGAACATGTCGTACGCCTCGCGCTCCTGCCAGTCCGCCGTCGGGTAGATCGCGGTCACGCTGGGCAGGTGCGGGGCCTCGACGGAGACCGCGGCCTCCAGCCGGACCCGCCGCCGGTACGTCATCGAGGTGAGCAGGTAGACCACGTGCAACCGGCGCTCGTCGGCGCCCAGGTAGTCCGCACCGGACACCGAGGAGCACAGCTCGAACCGCAGCGCCAGGTCGTCCCGCATCACCTGGCAGACCTCGGCGATCCGCTCCGGGCGTACGTGCAGGGTCAGCTCACCCCGGTCGACCACGACCTTCTCGATCGCGTCGTTGAAGGCCGGGTACGCCTCCTCCAGCGCGTCGCGGACCTCGTCGAAGTAGCCCCCGTACGGCCGGGACGCCTCCTCGATGGGCTGGCGCTGGCGGACCAGGCCGCCGTAGCCGGACACGTCGCCGGTGCCCTGGTTGCCGAACATCCCGCGACCCGCCGGGCTGGCCGGCGGGTACTCGGCGGGGGCGGTGCTGCTGGCGCCGACCGGCGTCACCGGGACCGGCACTCCGCCGTCGTTTGGCTTGTCGGTGGGTGACGTCATTTCGGGCCTGCCTGCGGGTGGAGGTGGTTCTGAGCGTTCATCCAGTTCTCGATGCGCAGCTGCTCCTCGCGGCCCTCGCGGACCGCCCGGGTCCACTCGGCGCGCCGGGCCTTGTCGCTGCGGTACGAGGAGGGCATCGAGCCGTAGGGCACGACCGGAACGTCGCCGCGCTCCTGGCGGGCCGCCAGCATCTTGCGGCCGTTCGGGCCCAGCGGCTCATACATGATCTTCTCGCGGAGCTTGAGGATCGCGTCGATGAGCATCTCCGGCCGGGGCGGACAGCCGGGCAGGTACATGTCGACCGGCACGACGTGGTCGACGCCCTGCACGATCGCGTAGTTGTTGAACATGCCGCCGCTGCTGGCGCAGACGCCCATCGAGAGCACCCAGCGCGGCTCGGCCATCTGGTCGTAGATCTGGCGCAGCACCGGGGCCATCTTCTGACTCACCCGGCCGGCCACGATCATCAGGTCGGCCTGCCGGGGCGATGCCCGGAAGACCTCCATGCCCCAGCGGCCCATGTCGTAGTGCGGACCACCGGCGGCCATCATCTCGATGGCGCAGCAGGCCAGGCCGAAGGTGGCGCCCCACACGGACGACTTCCGAGACCAGTTGACCAGCTTTTCCACCGAGGTGAGCAGGACGCCGGCGGGAAGCTTCTCCTCGATGCCCATCTGACGTTCCTTCCTCAGTCCCAGTCCAGGCCGCCGCGCCGCCACACGTAGGCGTACGCAACGAAGACCGCGACGATGAACAGGACCATCTCCACGAAGCCGAAGATCGGCAGAGCGTCGAACGAGACCGCCCAGGGGTAGAGGAAGATGATCTCGATGTCGAAGACGATGAAGAGCATCGCCGTCAGGTAGAACTTGATCGGGAACCGCCCGCCGCCGACCGGCTGCGGGCTGGGCTCGATGCCGCACTCGTAAGCCTCGAGTTTGGCCTTGTTGTAGCGACGGGGACCGGCGAAGCGGGCGGCGCCGACGGAAAACAGCGAGAACGCCGCGGCGAGGGCGAACAGCCCGATGATCGGTGCATAAGGCGAGAGCGACATCGTTTTCTCCTGCTCGTCCTTCCCTGCCCTCGGTGCTTGACGAAAATCACACTATTCACGTCCCTCGCAGTGGCAGTCGGCGGGGGTCGATCTTTGTCGGCATCGGCGCCGTGACCAGCGCCGATGCCGTCCTACTTATACGGCTGGGGCGGCCTTCGTCATCGCGTTGATGACCCGGTCCATCGCATCCCCGCCGCGCGGATCGGTCAGGTTGGCCAACAGCTTGAGCACGAAACGCATCAGCGTCGGGTGCGGCATGCCGTGTTTGGTGGCGATCCGCATGATCTCGGGGCGGCCGATCAGTTTCACGAAGATCCCGCCCAGCCGGTAGTAGCCGCCGAGCCGGGCCTTCAGCTCGTTCGGGTACGCCAACAGCGCGCGCTCGCGTTCCGGGCCGGCCGGCCGGGCGAGGGCCTGGACCATGACCTCCGCGGCCAGTTCGCCGGACTCCATCGCGTACGCGATGCCCTCGCCGTTGAACGGGTTGACCATGCCGCCCGAGTCGCCGACCAGCAGCACGCCCCGGGTGTAGTGGGGCACCCGGTTGAAGCCCATCGGCAGCGCGGCACCGAGGATCGGGCCGTCGGCGTTGGTCTCGTCGGTCATTCCCCAGTCTTCCGGGGTGTTGGCGAGCCAGTCGGTGAGCAGCCGGCGGTAGTTGGTCTTGCCGAACGCCGAGGACGAGTTGAGCACGCCGAGCCCGACGTTGACCCGCCCGTCACCGAGGCCGAAGATCCAGCCGTACCCGGGAAGCAGGTTGTCGCCGCTGTCCTTGCTGCGCAGCTCCAGCCAGGACTCCAGGTAGTTGTCCTCGTGCTTGGCCGGCGAGCGGTAGTAGCGGCGGACGGCCACGCCGATCGGCCGGTCCTCCCGCTTGGCCAGCCCGAGCGCGAGCGGGAACCGGCCGGAGACGCCGTCCGCCGCGACGACCAGCGGCGCGTGGAAGGTGGTGGGCTCCTTGCCCGGCCCGACCTCCGCCTCGACGCCGGTGACGCGGCCGTCGCCGTCGAGTACCGGGCCCAGCACGTTGACGCTGGTCCGCAGTTTCGCGCCGGCGGCCACCGCCCGCTGGGCGAGCAGGTCGTCGAAGTCCAGGCGCGTGCGCACCAGACCGTAGTTGGGGAAGCTGGCCAGCTCCGGCCAGTCCAGTTCGAGGCGCACCCCGCCGCCGATGACCCGCAGGCCGCGGTTGTGCAGCCAGCCCGCCTCGGGCGAGGTGTCCACACCCATCCGGATGAGCTGGCGCACCGCGCGCGGGGTCAACCCGTCGCCGCAGACCTTCTCCCGGGGGAACTCGGTCTTCTCCAACAACAGCACCCGTACGCCGTGCCGAGCCAGGTGGTACGCAGTCGCTGACCCACCGGGACCGGCGCCCACGACAATGACGTCGGCGTCGTGTTCAACCGCGGTCATTCGCGCCTCCTCCCGCACGCTCGTGAAATGCTTCACAAGCCAGACGGGACGAGTGTATGACCGGCGTCATACCAGCGCAGGATCAGGGGTACCTAACTCGCGGATGTGACAGCTAACCATCGTCCACAGCGGTCGGGTGTCAGGCCGGGCTGGAGGCGTCGAGGCCCGCGTCGACCCGAATCGTCTCCGGTAGATGCTCGCGGAGCGCCCCACCCGCCGCCCGGTCCAGTGCCGCCAACACCTCGGCGACCACCTGCCGGACCTCCACCGGGTCGGCCCCGGCCAACTCGCGCAACTGGGTGATGAGTTCGGCCGCGTCGTCGTCGGTCGCGGCCACCGGGTCCGCCGGGTCTGCTCCGGTCATGCGATCGAGCGTAACGGGCAAAGTGGACCAAGTCCGATATTTACGGAACCTGAATAATGTCCGTACCGGTTGGTGCGGTCCCCCGCTACTCGCGGATCCCCCGGTGCAGGGCCACCACGCCACCGGTCAGGTTGCGCCACGCCACGCGCCCCCACCCGGCCGCGGCCACCCGGCCGGCCAGCGCGGACTGCGCCGGCCAGGCCCGGACCGACTCGGCGAGGTAGACGTACGCCTCGGGGTTGCTCGACACCGTGCGGGCCACCGCGGGCAGCGACCGCATCAGGTACGACAGGTAGACCGTCCGGAAGACCGGGTTGACCGGGGTGCTGAACTCGCAGACCACCAGCCGGCCGCCCGGCCGGGTCACCCGGGCCAGCTCACGCAACGCCGCGTCGGTGTCGTTGACGTTGCGCAGCGCAAAGGAGATGGTCACCGCGTCGAAGCTGGCGTCGGCGAACGGCAGCCGCAGCGCGTCTCCCGCCAGCAGCGGCACCTCGGGCCGGGCCCGCTTGCCGGTGTGCAGCATGCCGAGTGACAGGTCGACCCCGACCGCGTACGCCCCGGACTGGGCCAGCTCGCGCGTCGAGACGCCGGTGCCCGCGCCCACGTCCAGCACCCGCTCGCCCGGCCGCAGCCCGAGCGCCGCCCGGGTGGACCGGCGCCAGGAGCGATCCTGGCCCAGCGAGATCACCGTGTTGGTCAGGTCGTAACGCTCTGCCACGCCGTCGAACATCGCGGCGACCTCGTGCGGCTGCTTGTCCAGACTGGCGCGCTGGCCCTGCGGGGTACGGCTCACCCCCTCACTCTGCCAGCCGCCCGCCACCCGACGTTCGCTGGGTGGGCGGCACGCACCCCGTACGCGAAAGGGCGGGGTGGTCGCCCACCCCGCCCTCGCGTCGTGCCCGCGTCCGTGACACCTCGGTCAGCACGCCTGCCGCCACCGCACCCGTCGCGGTCGCGCCTCGCCTGCGCTGGTCAGAGCACCGGTGTCAGTCGGTCGACTTCTCGTCGGTCGGCGAGACCAGGACCACCTTGCGGCGACGGGTGAGCACCAGCAGCGCCCCACCCACCAGCAGAATGATCACGCCGATGCCACCGATCAGGCCGACCTGCACACCGGTCACCGGCAGGCCGCCACCGCCCGAGCCACCACCGGCGGAACCGCCACCGGCACCCGGCGAGACGGTAGTGCCCGGCGTCGCCGTACCGCTGGGGATCGGCGTCGGCGTGGCCGTGGCGGTCGGGGTGACCGTCGGCGTCGCGGTCGGGGTGACCGTCGCGGTCGGCGTGACCGTCGGCGTCTCCGTTGCGGTCGGGGTCGGGGTCGGCGTAACCGTGGGCGTCTCCGTCGGAGTGACCGTCGGCGTCGGCGTCGGCGTGACCGTCGGCGTCGGGGTCGGCGTCTCCGTCGGAGTGACCGTCGGCGTCGGGGTCGGTGTCTCCGTCGGGGTCGGCGTCTCCGTCGGGGTCGGCGTCGGCGTAGGCGTCTCCGTCGGCGTCGGCGTCTCCGTCGGCGTCGGCGTCTCCGTCGGCGTCGGCGTCTCCGTCGGCGTAGGCGTCTCCGTCGGAGTTACCGTCGGCGTCGGCGTCGGCGACTCGGTCGGAGTGACCGTGGGCGTCGGCGTCCCCGTCGGGGTGGCCGTCGGCGTCGGCGTCGGGTCGACGGCCAGGTCGACGAAGACGTCGAAGATCGCCTGGTTGTCGCCCTCGTCGACCTCGGTGAAGGCCTTCCGCTGGGCGGTGCTGGCCCGCCGCGGCTGCTCCTCGGGCTTGCCGGCTGCCGCGTCCAGGCCATGCGCCACCAGCTCGCCGACCCGCAGCACCGGCTCGGTGACGTCCTTGCCCACGGTCACCTTGATGTCCGCCGTGTAGTAGTCACCGGGCCGGATCACCGCGCCGTCGTCCTGGCAGAGCGCCTGAGCCACGCCGAAGGTCTGCGTGGTGCACGTGTCCGGCAGGGTGTCGAAGGTGACGCCCGCCGGGAGGGTGAGCACATAGGCGAGACCGGTGGCCTTGCGGCTGCCGTCGTTGTAGACCGCCCAGTCGACCGGCACCGTCTCGCCCGGCCGCACCGGCCGAAGGTCGGGGTCGTCGCCGTTGACGCCGTTCACCACGACGTTCGCGTTGACGTCCTGCACCCAGCTGGTCAGGTCGTACCCGGGCTCGGTGACGGTGATGTCGTGCTCGACCCTGTTGTCTTCCTCGTTGGGGTCCTCGGTGGCCGAGCGGATGGTGACCACCAACGTGCCGGCGGCGCCCTTACCACCGGTGGAGAAGATCGGAATACCGAAGTCCTCGCTGGTGCCGGCGGCCAGGTCGCCGAGGCGGCAGGTGAACTTCTTGCCGTTCACCCGGCAGCCGTCGGGCACCACGACCCGGACCTTGTTCGTCTTCAGCTTGCTGGTGTCCACGGTGTAGCTGACACCCTTGGCGTCTTCCTTGCTCCGGGTGTTGTCGACCGAGAACTTGAACGGCTTGCTCTTGGCCTCCGTGACACCCTTGGCCAGGTTGTAGCTGAGCGGCACCAGGGCCAGATCGGCCTCTTCGGCCGCCAGCACCGGAGCGGCCACGGCGGCGATGCCGCCGGCCGCGAGCAGCGCCACGACACTGGCGCGCACCAGCGTCGAGCGGTGGAACGCTGTCATCAGTCCCCCGGGGGTAGGGAAGAAAGAGTGGTTGCGGAACGAGCGGACGTTATCGGAGGCCGATCTTCCACGCCAGCCGCCAGACCGTTTTCATCCGTCCGGTCCGAGCTGGGCAGACAGTACGGGCGGGATGGTCACCCATCCCGCCCGTACTGCCGTGCGTTATATGAACGACCCTCATGGGTCGATGGAGGACCGCCTCAGCCGGCCGTACGCTCGTCGCCCGGCGTTACCAGCACCACCCGGCGCCGACGCGCGACCAGCACCATCACACCACCGGTGATCAGCACCGCCGCACCGATTCCGCCGATCAGACCCGCCTGCACACCGGTGACGGGCAGGCCGCCGCCGGAGCCGCCCTGGCCACCCTCACCAGGGTTGTCGCCGGGGTTGTCGCCGCCGCCGGAGCCGGCCTTGGCGGCCACGATGACCGCAAAGTCGTCCCGGTCGTCCGACGGGTCCACGTCGGTGACACCCTCAGCCGCGGTCACCGCCTTGACGTTCTTGATCGCACTCCGGCGGGCCGCCCCGGGCACCGGGGTGCCTACCGGGGCCACACCGAGCGCCTTGGCGGCCAGCGAGCCGTCCGGCAGCGCAGCCGGGGCCGTCACGCCCGCCGCCACCGCGATCGGGAAGGTGATCAGCGCTCCGACTGCCTCGCCGAACAGGAATTCCTTGTCGGTGCAGGTCACGGTGCGCTTGTCGGCGGAGTACTCGCAGGGCTCGTACTGCTCGGTGAAGGTGACGCCCTTCGGCAGTTGCACCGTGAACTCGAGACCCTTGGCGATCCTGTCGCCCTGGTTGACGATCTCACCGACGAAGACGGCGTTGTCACCCGCGTACAGCGGAGCCTGTTCCGTCATCACGCCGTCGACCAGGCGGAGCGCGGTCTTGACGTCGGTCGCGATCACGCCCACGTCGACGCCGCTCTCGTTGCTGACGTCGATGCGAGCGGTGGCCGAGTTGTTGCCCGGTGTGGTGTCGCTCGGCGACTCGATGGTCACCGTGATCGGCGCAGAGTACGGCTCGTCGACTGCCACCGTCCGCTTGATCAGCACAATCGGCAGCTCAACGGTCTCCCCTGGCCCGGGGATGTCCTCCGGCGCCACGACACAGGTCCAGAGCGCGGGTTTGCCGGCGCCCTCGCCGCTACAGTCGCCGCCGGCCGGGAAGACCGCCATCGTGTCCCAATCGATCTGCGACGTGTCGGCCTTGACCACCAGTGAGCTCGGCGTGCCCGGACCACCGTTCGTGACCTTGGCGAACGCCGTCTTGACCTGCTGTCCCTCGGCGACCTTCGTGCCGACGACGGCCTTGATCGAAAGGTCGGCACTGTCGGGTGCGGCAGTGGCTGGCGCGGCGGCCATCACGCACAGACCGCCAGCAAGCAGCGCGACCGCGCCGAGCCGCGCCAGCGGCCGGTTACGAAAGGTCATGGAAGGCCCCCGCAGGCTAGAGAAAAGGTACGGGCGGGGACGTTAGCGGGCCTCGATCACTCCCGCCAGCCCCGACCTGGGCGAAGCCGGCCGGGATGCCGCGAGTGACTCGGGGATTGTCCGGATTGATGACGGTTGTTGTGCCGGATCGACGGTGGCCGCCGGCACAACATTCACCGAATCGAGATCCGTGGGTGACCGTTCAGCTGGCGGGCCGTCGGATGTCGCGGAGTCGAGCGGTCAGTGCGCGTCCACCAGCGGCAGGGACTTCCCCGCGCCACCGCCGGGCAGCGCGATCGAGGAGAAGTGCGACACCACCCGCTCGTCGGTCGGGTCGTCGGCCGGCGTGTGGTGCACGGCGAGCCGGTTGTAGAGGGTGTCGCGCTGCGCCGGGATCCGGTCCGCCGAGCGGATCATGCCGATCAGCTCGTGCAGGTTGGAGCGGTGCCGGGCACCGGCGGAGGAGATGACGTTCTCCTCCAGCATGATCGAGCCGAGGTCGTCCACGCCCATGTGCAACGCGAGCTGCCCGACGTCCTTGCCGGTGGTCAACCAGGACGCCTGCAGGTGCGGCACGGTCTCGAAGAAGAGCCGGGCCACAGCGACCAGGCGCAGGTATTCCAGGGTGGTCGCCTGGGTGCGGCCCTTCAGGTGGTTGTTCTCCGGCTGGTACGTCCACGGGATGAAGGACCGGAAACCGCGGGTGCGGTCCTGCACGTCACGGATCATGCGCAGGTGCTCGATCCGCTCGGCGTGCGTCTCGCCGGTGCCCATCATCATGGTGGCGGTCGACTCGATGCCCTGCCGGTGGGCCAGCTCCATGACCTCCAGCCACCGCTCGCCCGACTCCTTGAGGGGGGCGATCGCCTTGCGGGGCCGCTCGGGCAGCATCTCCGCGCCGGCGCCGGCGATCGAGTCCAGGCCGGCGGTCTTGATCCGGGCGATGGCCTCGTCCAGGCTCACCCCGGAGACCTTGGCCATGTGCAGGATCTCGCTGGGGCCGATCGAGTGGATGACCAGCTGCGGGTACGCCTGCTTGACCGAGGAGAACAGCTCCTCGTAGTACTCCACGCCGTAGTCCGGGTGGTGCCCGCCCTGGAGCATCACCTGGGTGGCGCCAAGCTCGACCGCCTCGCCGCACCGGCGCAGGATCTCCTCGGTCGGGTGGGTCCACCCTTCCTTGTGCTTGGGCGCGCGGTAGAAGGCGCAGAACTTGCACGCCGTCACGCAGACGTTCGTGTAGTTGATGTTGCGGTCGATCAGGTAGGTGACGACGTTGTCCGGGTAGCGTCGCCGACGCACAGCGTCCGCCGCCTCGCCCAACGCGTGGAAGGGCGCCTCGGTGTAGAGCAGCAGCGCCTCCTCGGGCGTGATCCGCCCGCCGTCCGCGCCGCGCTGCAGGATGTCGTCGATCTCCCGGCTCACCGTCACACCCCGAGCCTACGTCGGCCCACCCGACTCGACCGCCGGACCCCGGCGGGTGCGGCACGTCCCACAGCCGCCGTCAGCTCTCGCGTACCTCGACGCGTATTCCGTAGGTGTCCCGCAGCTCCGCCGCGAGCTCCCGGACCCACTCCATCTGCGGGAAGCCGGACAACCGTTCGTCGGTCAGAAGCCTCTCGATGGCGTTCCGGATGCTGAGGTCGAACCAGTACTCGTCGAGGTTGTCGTCGTAGCCCTCCTCGCAGAACTGGATGAACTGCTCCCACCCCTCCACGTAACTGGTCGGGCGTCGCCCCCCGGTGACCTCGGCGAACCGCTCCACGAACTCCCGGTCGTTCGGCGCCCTCACGCGTCGTAGTCGACAGTGAGCCTGTCGGTGGTCGGGCTGGACTGGCAGGTCAGCACATAGCCGGCGGCCAGCTCGTCGGGCTCCAGCGCGTAGTTGCGGGCCATCGTGACCGCGCCGTCGACGACCTTCGCCTTGCAGGTCGAGCAGACGCCACCCTTGCAGGCGTACGGCAGCTCACCCCGCACCTTCAGCGCGGCGTCCAGCACCCGTTCCTCGCGACCCATGGTGAAGCTCGACGACCGGCCGTCCAGCACGATGGTCACCTCGGCCCCGGCGCCCACCTGGTCGACGGGTCGGCGCACCGGCTCCGGTGGCGTGTCGACGTGGAACAGCTCGGTGTGCACCGCCGACTCGGGCAGCCCGCGTGCGGTCAGCACGTCCCGGACGTCGACCACCATGCCGTACGGGCCGCAGAGGAACCACTCCTCGATCAGGTCGCCCGGCACGATGGTGCCCAGCAACCGGCCCAGCCGCTCGGCGTCGATCCGACCGGAGAGCAGCGGCGACTCGCCCTGTTCCCGGGAGAGGACGTGCACCAGGTGCAGCCGGGTGGGGTGACGGTCCTTGAGGTCGGCCAACTCCTCGGCGAACATCACCGTGTTCGCCGTGCGGTTGCCGTACACGAGGGTGAAGGTGCTGGCCGGCTCGACGGCCAGGGCGGTCGCGACCAGCCCGAGCACCGGGGTGATCCCGGAGCCGGCGACGACCGCGCCGTAATGCCGCACCCGGTCCGGCGCGAACGCCGTGGTGAAGGTGCCCAGCGGTGGCAGCACCTCGACGGTGTCACCGCCGCGCAGCGCCCCGCACGCGAACGCCGAGAAGGCGCCGCCGGGGATCTCCCGCACTCCGATCCGCAACCGGCCGTGCCGGGCCAGGTCGTCCGGGGTGGAGCAGATCGAGTACGACCGGCGCACGTCCGTGCCGTCCTCCGCAGCTCGCCGCACGGTGAGGTGCTGGCCGGCGCGGAACGCGAAGGTCTCCCGCAGTTCCTCGGGCACGGCGAAGGTCACCGCCACGGAGTCGTCGGTGAGCCGGTCGACGGCGGCGACGGACAACGGGTGGAAGACCGGCCGGCGGCGAACCGGGCGGGTGATGGTGACAGTCACAGCGCCTTCAGGTGGTCGAAGGGTTCGGAGCAGGAACGGCACCGCCACAGCGCCTTGCACGCGGTGGAGCCGAACCGGCTGACCTGCTCGGTCTCCGGCGAACCGCACTGCGGGCAGCGGACCGCGAGCGTCAGCGACACGACGCCGGTGGTGCGCACCGGGGGCGGCGGGGCGATCCCGGCGGCGGCGAGCTTGGCCAGCCCACCCTCGGAGATCCAGTCGGTGCTCCACGGTGGGCTGTAGACGGTCCGGACCTCCGCGTCCGGGTGGCCGGCAGCGGTGAGCGCGCGGCGGATGTCGGCCCGGATCACGTCCATCGCAGGGCAGCCGGTGTAGGTCGGGGTGATGGTGACGGTGACCCGGCCACTGGCCGGATCCTCCTCGACCGCCCGCAGGATGCCCAGCTGGTCGATGGTGATGACCCGGATCTCCGGGTCCACGACGCTCGCGGCGGCCTCCCGTGCGCTCACCCTGCCGGTGCCGTTCACGACTGCGGGGCTCCGCTGCGCTGCGCTCCTCGCGCTCACCAGGCCGTCTTCGTTCACGACTGCGGGGCTCCGCTGCGCTGCGCTCCTCGCGCTCACCAGGCCGTCTTCGTTCACGACTGCGGGGCTCCGCTGCGCTGCGCTCCTCG
>NZ_JBIALC010000002.1:825075-832900 GCF_042873195.1 Micromonospora arida
TCGCGCTCACCACTTCGCTCCGGGGTGGGCGCGGTGCAGCACCTGCATCTCGGCCAGCAGGTAGGCCAGGTGCTCGGTGTGCACACCGGCCCGCCCACCGGCCGGGGCCCAGGCACTGTCCGGCTGGGTGAGCGTCGCCTCGGCCAGCACCGGGCCGACGACCTCGTCGAACGCCGGCCGCAGGGTGGCCGGGTCGACCGGCGCCGCCGGGTCCGCGGCGAACAACTCGTGGGTGTACGGCCACACCTGGTCGACAGCAGCCTGCATCCGGCGATGCGACTCCTCGGTGCCGTCACCGAGCCGCTTCACCCACAGCGCGCCATGGTCCAGGTGGTACGCCGACTCCTTGCGCGCCTTCGCGCCGATCGCTGCCAACCGCTCGTCCGCGCAGCCGGCCAGCGCCGTGTACAACGGCAGTTGGTACGCCGCCAGGAAGAACAGCTTCGCCATCGTCACCGCGAAGTCGTCGTTGGGCAGCTCGACCATTAGCGCGTTGCGGAACTCGCGGTCGTCACGCAGGTACGCCAGCGCGTCCTCGTCGCGGCCTGCGCCCTCCAGCTCGCCCGCGTACGACAGCAGCAGGCGTGCCGCGCCGAGCTGGTCGAGGGCGATGTTGGCAAGCGCGATGTCCTCTTCCATCTCCGGTGCGCGGGTGGTCCACTCGGCCAGCCGTTGGGCCGCGATCAACGCGTCGTCAGCGAGCGCGAGGGTGAAGTCGAAGGGCCCGTTCACGCCGTCACCTCGCTGCGCTGGCTGGTTCGTTCGGTCCGCTCGCTCCACGCAACCACCTCGCTTCGCTCGGCGGTGGCGCGAAGCGCACCGCTGCTGAGCTGGCTGGTTCGCTCGCTCCGCTCGCTCACAGGTGAGCCACCCCGTCCGGCACCTCGTAGAAGGTGGGATGGCGGTAGACCTTGTCGGCGGCCGGGTCGAAGAAGGCGTCCTTCTCGTCCGGGCTGGACGCGGTGATCGCACCGGCCGGCACCACCCAGATCGACACGCCCTCCTGGCGGCGGGTGTAGAGGTCGCGGGCGTTGCGCAGGGCAAGCTCGGCGTCGGGGGCGTGCAGGCTGCCGACGTGCGTGTGCGACAGCCCGCGCCGAGCCCGCACGAAGACCTCCCACAGAGGCGAGTGATCCGTCATGCCGCTACCTTCTCCCGCTGTTCTGCCCGCTTCGCGGCGTATGCCGCGGCGGCCTCGCGTACCCAGTTGCCGTCGGCGTGCGCGGCCCGGCGGTGGGCCATCCGCTCCCGGTTGCACGGCCCGTCGCCCGAGATCACCTGCATCAGCTCGTCATAGTCCGGCTGGGTGTAGTCGTACGCCTGCCGCTCGTCGTTCCAGCGCAGGTCCGCGTCGGGGATGCGCAGCCCGAGGATCTCGGCCTGCTGGACGCACATGTCGACGAAGCGTTGGCGTAGATCGTCGTTCGAGAAGCGCTTGATCTTCCAGGCCATCGACTGGGCGGAGTGCGTGGAGTCTCCGTCCGGCGGGCCGAACATGGCCAGCGACGGGTACCACCAACGGTCCACCGCGTCCTGGGCCATCGCCTGCTGCGCGGGGGTGCCGTGCGCCAGGGTGTGCAGGATCTCGTAGCCCTGCCGCTGGTGGAACGACTCCTCCTTGCAGACCCGGATCATCGCGCGGGCGTACGGGCCGTACGAGCAGCGGCAGAGCGGGACCTGGTTGACGATCGCCGCGCCGTCCACCAACCACCCGATGGCGCCCACGTCGGCCCAGCTCAGGGTGGGGTAGTTGAAGATCGAGCTGTACTTCTGGCGGCCGTCGAGCAGCAGTTGGACCAGCTCGTCGCGGCTGATGCCGAGGGTCTCGGCGGCGGCGTAGAGGTAGAGGCCGTGACCCGCCTCGTCCTGCACCTTGGCCAGCAGGATCGCCTTGCGCTTGAGCGACGGCGCCCGACTGATCCAGTTGCCTTCCGGCTGCATGCCGATGATCTCGGAGTGGGCGTGCTGGGCGATCTGCCGGATCAGCGTCCGCCGGTACGCGTCGGGCATCCAGTCGCGGGGCTCGATCTTCTGCTCGGCGTCGACCACCTCGGCGAAGTACGCCGCCAGGTCCTCGTCCGGCGCGGGTCCGCCACGCCGCCCGCGCGCCGCCGCTGCCCGCAGCTCGGCCTCGGCGGCCTCGACCTCGCCCAGCAGGCCGCCGGGCGCCTCGTCGGTGGCGCCGTCCGGGGCGGAGAAGTCGTTGCCATACATGAGGCTAAGTGTTACAGCTTGCACCACGTTGCACCAGGGGGTGTAACAGGAATCCACGCATCCCATCTGTGAGCGGATGAGTGCTTTGCGCTACTTGGACACCGTCATATCGCCGTGACCTAGGCCACGAAACAAAGGTGAATGCCCGCAAAAACCTCGTACCGGCCCCATATCCCGCCTTTATCGCAGGTTGCCTGGTGTCGAACCCTGGCGGTCTGCCGGTCCGGACGTAGACTTCTGCCGGACAACCGATCGGCTGCCGACATCGACATCTCCACAGAGGCCACCTCCCCCGGCCTCGGCGATCGCACCCGATCCGTCCCGACGACAAGCCGGTCCCCCCGGCCCTGACACCTGGAGCTCACCCACTCATGCGATCTCGCGTGACCCTGGTGCTCGCCATCACGGCGGTCGTGCTCGGCGGCGTCCTACTGGTCCCCACCGCGTACGCCCGACTCGCCAGCGACGACAGCGGCGGAGGCGGCGGAGGAAGTACGTCGAGCGTCGCCGCGCCCGCGCCCACCCCACCACCGCCGCCCACCCTGGCCGCCGGCCCGGTGTCGGTGAGCTTCAAGGGCGAGTTCTTCTCGTGGGCCCTGCTGGACCGGACGACGGGCAAGATCTCCGGGTCGCCGAACATGACCGCGACCAGCTCCACCGAATCGATGATCAAGGCGTGGATCGTCTCCGACTACCTGCGACAGCTCGGCGACAAGGAGCCGCCCGCAGCGATGAAGGAGGCGGCTCGACTCGCCATCGTCGACAGCAACGACGGAGCGGCCAACAAGGTCCACGCCGCTGCGGGTGGCTCCTACAAGCCCTCGTCGAGCAGCGTCCCCGACGCGGTGATCCAGCGGGCTATCAAGATCTGCGGGCTGACCGACACCAAGCGCGGCAACGTCAAGCCGTACACCGGCTACTGGAGCTTCACCCGGATGTCCCCCCGCGACGCGGTAAGGGTCGGCGACTGCATCGCCGACGGCAAGGCTGCCGGCCCGAAGTGGACCAAGTGGGTGCTGGACCAGATGAGCAAGGTCAAGGGCACCACCGCGGCCAAGGACCAGCGGGTCTCCTCCGGTGGTGGCCGCTGGGGGATCATCGACGGTCTGCCCAAGTCGATCACCGCTCAGGGGCCGGTCAGCATCAAGAACGGCTGGACCCCCATCTACGGCGACGGCAACTGGCACGTCAACTGCCTCGCCGTCACCAGCAAGTGGAGCCTCGCGGTGATGCTGCGCTACCCGATCAGGACCGGTCTGGACTACGGCGCGAAGGTCTGCGCCAGTGTGGCCACCCAACTGGTCACCCCGCAGCCGGGCGCAGCCCTCAAGGTGCCGCAGCAGCCGGTCGGAAAGCTCTGATGGCCGGCAACCGTCGGGTCGACCGCCGTAACGGCGGCGAGGCCTCTCCGATTCGGCTGATCGCCGTCGCGGTCATCCTGATCGGGCTGGTTCTGGTGTCGCTGCGGCTGCTGCCCGGGTCGCCGTTCGAGTCGTCCGCCGCGGCCAAGTGGGGCGACGCGGGCTCCGGCACCAGCGACCGCCCAACCGGCGCCGGCACCGACCGCAGCGCCCGCCAGCCGTCCTCGCCGTCACCGAGCCCCAGCCCGTCGCTGGAGCCGCTGCCCTTCGTGGCGAAGAACCTCGATCTGGACATCAAGGGCTGGTACTCCTGGAGCGTCCTCGACCGCCGGACCGGAAAGATCATCGGTTCGAAGAACATGGGCGAGACCAGCACGACCGCCTCGATGATCAAGGCCTGGATCGTCGCCGACTACCTGCGTCGCGCGGCCGACGCCGGCCAGACCCCGAGCGACGCGAAGCTCGCCGACGCGACGCGGATCATCCGGGACAGCGACAACACCCGGGCCGAACAGTTCTACAACCTGGTCGGCCGGGATGCCTCGATCAAGCGACTGATCTCCATGTGCAAGTTGACCGACAGCAGCGTCGCCCCCGACAAGGGTTGGAGCCGGACCGCGCTCTCCCCCCGGGACACCGCCCGGATGGGCAACTGCATCGTCACCGGCACGGCCGCAGGGCCGAAGTGGACCAAGTGGCTGCTCAACGAGATGAAGCTGGTTCGCGGTGCCGGCGACTTCGGCATCCGCAAGGCCTTCCCGGCGGCCGAGCAGAAGAAGATCGCCATCAAGAACGGGTGGATCGACCGGACCAAGGAGCAGGAGATGCACATCAACTGCCTGGCCATCGGTGACACCTGGACGATGGGCGTGATGGTCAAGTACCCGATCAACATGGGCTACGACTACGGCATGAAGAACTGCGAGAAGATCACCGAGGCACTGCTCCGCCCCGGCACCTGAGCCCCTCAGGCTGACACCGGGCGCTCTGACCCGAGGTTTTGGCGGGCCTCGATTGTGCCGACCCGGCGTACTGACGAGCCCGGCGGTGGCGGTCAGCCGGCGAAGAACTCCGGGCCGCCCTCCGGCAGCGCCGGGGCCTCGCCGATGGCGGCGGCCCGCCGGGCCCACTCGCGCAGCCCGGCGACCTGCCGGTCGCCAAGGGAGAAGTCGAGGGTCCGGAAGTACGTGGCCAGCGTCGCCGCGTCGAAGGTCTCCCAGCGGGCAGCCGCCTCGGCGACCTGGTCCAACTCCGCCAGGCAGAGATCCCGCGAGCGCAGGAAGGCCTCGTGCACCTCCTTCACCAGGCCCGGGTGGGCGGCGGCGAAGTCACGGCGGACCGCCCAGACGGCGAAGACCATCGGCAGCCCGGTCCACTCCCGCCACGCCTGCCCGAGGTCGGTGACCGTGAGGCCCTTCTGCGGTGCCTCGTAGTACGCCCGCAGCGCCACGTCCCCGATCAGCACGGCGGCGTCGGCCTCCAGCAGCATCTGGGTCAGGTCCGGCGGGCAGCGGAAGTACTCGGGCCGCACGTTGTACTGCTCGGCGAGCAGCAGCTGAGCCAGCATGACCCCGGTCCGCGAGGTCGAGCCGAGCGCCACCCGGGCGCCGTCCAACTCGCCGAGGGGACGGGTGGAGACCATGTTGACCGAGAGCACCGGCCCGTCGCTGCCCACCGCCAGGTCCGGCAGGAGCAGCAGTTCGTCGGCGTGCTTCAGATACTCCAACAGCGTGATCGGGCCGATGTCGAGGTCACCGGCGACCAGCGCCGCGCTCAACCGGTCCGGCGAGTCCTTGTGCAAATCGACGTCGAGCAGGGCACCGGAGCGCATCAGACCCCAGTAGATCGGCAGGCAGTTCAGGAACTGGATGTGCCCGACCCGCGGGCGTGCGATGCGCTCAGCCATGGCCCGACCGTATCCCCGGCGGCTGGCTCCGGCTCGGCGGGCCGGCCCGGAGTGGCCAAGCCCGCACTTGACGCCCGTCGTGCCGCCCGGGTTACGAACGGCACGAAGACCAGCACCACCAGCAGCCCGACCACACCGGCACCGGCGATCAGCGGCCGAGGCGGAACGACCGCGAGCAGCGCCCCGCCGATCAGGAAGCCCGCCATCGAGCCACCCTGCACCGCCGCGCCGTAGCTGGCGTACGCCCGGGCGCGCATCGCCTCCGGTACCCGCCGAGCGGTGAGCAGGTTGGCGAAGACGTTCTCGCCACCGTTGGCCGCACCACCCACCAGCCAGAGCGGCACCAACACACCTGCCGCCGGCACCGTCGCCGCGAGCAACACCATCAGGCTGCACACGGCCAGGGTGGCCAGCACCCCGCGTACCAACGCGGCGTCGTCGTCGAGCCGCCTGGCAAGACGTACGGCGAGCCAGGTTCCCGGCAGCATGCCAGCCATCCATGCGGCACTGACCAGGCCGTACGTGGTCGCCGAGCCCTCCAACGTCTCCCGGATGAAGAAGACCTCGATCACGTTGATGCCGCCGATCGCCGCGATCACCACGGCGGTGCTCACCACCATGACGAGCATCAACGGATCGCGGCGCAGCCGCCAGCTGATCTCCGTACCCCCGGGGGTTGCCACGCCGCCCGAGACGGCCGGGCCGGCGGCGGCCTCGCTGACGGCGGCCTCGCTGCTCACGGCGGCCTCACTGCTCGCGGCGGCCTGGCCGGCGGTGGCGGGCCGCCGGCCGCCGCGACGGGTCCGCAGCAGCAGGCCCGCGACCACGAGCGCCAGGTAGGTCACGGCATCGAGAAGCAGCGGTACGCGGGTGCCGAACTGTCCCACCAGCAGGCCGGCCAGCACCGGGCCGCCGAGCGCACCGAGCGAGACGGCGGTCTGACTGATCGCGCTGGCTCGCGGCAGGTCGGCCGGGCGCACCATGGCCGGCAGCAGCGCGGCGAGGCAGGGTTGGGTCACCGCGAGCCCGCAGGCCAGCAGGGCGACGAGCCCGACCACCAGGACCGGTTGCTCGACGACGGCGAGGAGCGCGCATATTGCGGCCTGCCCGAACCCGATGGTCACCAGCAGGGTACGGCTGTCCATCCGGTCGGCGAGTCGGCCCGCGAGTGGGGCGAGTACCACCAGGGGCAGGGTGGCGGCCAGCAGCAGCCCCGACACGGCCAGCCCACCGGCACCGGCACCCTGTAGGGCCAGCGCCAGCGCGGTCGCCGCGAGGAAGTCGCCGCAGATGGTGGTGCCCCGAGCAGCGGCGGCGAGCCAGACGTCCGCCCAGCGCGACTCGTCAGTTGTGAAGGACATACTTCGAAAATAATGCTTCACAACTGATTCATGCAACCCCGCCTATGCCAGCGGCACCGTCCGGTACTGCACGGCGACCGTGCGTGCCTCCGCCGGTGGATCGCCTTGCCGCCGCCGCGGGTGATAGGGCCGGAGCAGCGCCAGCACCGCCTCGTTCAACTCGGCCAACTCGTCGGCGGTGAGCAGCAACAGCGTGTCGGTGAACAGGGCCGTGTCGTACCACTCGGCCGGCTCGTCCCCGGCGCGCCGCAACCAGTCCCGGGTCCGCTCCATGGCCCGAACCGCATGCGCCTCCACCAGCGCCTGCTCGGCCGCACGCGCCTCAGGCCCGGCATCACGCCCCGCCTCGACCAGCACACTCACACTCGGCACACGCCACAACCGCTCGCGCGCGTCCCCCCGGCTCGGCGCCTGCTCGACCAGGCCGAACTTCGCCAACGCCCGAAGGTGATAACTGGTTGCGCTCGGTGACAGCCCAACGATCTCGGCACACTCGGTGGCAGTCCCACCACTCTCGCGACTGTTCAGGTACTCCATGATCGCGATCCGGGCCGGATGGGCCATCGCCCGCATCACCTGGGGGTCGCTGATCGTCATCCGGCGCGAATCGGAGCGGGCCTCGGTCATAGGCCCATGATCCCGGCATGTACCCCAACCTGCCATCACCCCCGCGTCCCGCTCAGACCACCGCGCGTCGGCCACGCTCTACCTTCGGCAGCGAGCAGGCGGATCTGACGGTGGGCACGGCTTGGCGGCGTGGCCTAAATGGCGAGCGCGGCTTGGCGTCTCAGTGGCGCGGCGACGCGGCGACGCGGCGATGTGGCGACGTGGCGCGGCCTCGTGGCGACGTGGCGCGGCTTGGCGGACGCGCGAGCCGGCACGGCAAGCGGACGCGCGAGCCGGCACGGCAAGCGGACGCGCGAGCCGGCACGGCAAGCGGACGCGCGAGCCGGCACGGCAAGCGGACGCGCGAGCCGGCACGG
>NZ_JBIALC010000002.1:832994-835514 GCF_042873195.1 Micromonospora arida
GCACGGCAAGCGGGGAGCGGGGAGCGGGGAGCGGGGAGCGGGGAGCTCGCAATGATCGACGAAATGTCGTTCCGCTCATTGATCAGGACGACTCCAAAGTGTCGTACACCAGTTCTATTCTGGTTCCATGTTGGAGTCGTTGGCGCAGGTGGGCGGGGCAGTCGACGACTGCGCCGAAACCGCGCTCTGGGCGCTCTCCGATGACGAGCTGCTTGCTTCTCTCGACGCGACTCAGGTGTTGGCGCAGCGGTTGGCCGCCATTCAGCTCGGTCTGGTCCGCGAGTTGGACGGTCGAGGGGTGGCGATCGCCCAGGGCGCCTCATCCACGGCCGTCTGGCTTCGGGAGCGGCTGCGGCTCTCGGGTCGCAGCGCCCGCCAACTGGTCCAGCTCGCCACCACCATCGACGCCGCCCCACCAGCGGTGCGCGACGCGCTGCTCAGCGGTGCCATCAGCGTCGAGCAGGGGCGGGTGGTGGCCGAGACGGTCGCCGCCCTCCCGGTCGAAGCCGGTCCCGAGGTGGCGGACAAGGCCACCCAACTACTGATCACCTGGGCCGACCGTTTCGATCCGACAAGCCTCAGCCGGCTCGGCGAGCGCGTCCTCGCGCACGTCGCCCCGGAGCTGGCCGACCAGGCTGAGTTGAAGGCTCTGGAGCGGGCCACCGAGCGGGCCGAGGCCCGCCGGCACGTCACCCTCTCCGAGCAACAGAACGGCCAGGTACGCCTCAGCGGCAACCTCGACACCGAAACCGCGAGCCTGCTGCGCGAGGCGATCGATCCGCTCTGCGCCCCAGCCGGTGAACATGATGACCGCAGTCCTGGTCAGCGCCGCGCCGATGCGTTGGGTGAGATCTGCCGACTGGCGCTACGCACCGGTCAGCTGCCCGACAACGGGGGCGACCGTCCTCAGCTGGTGGTGACCGTTTCGCTGGAAGAACTAGTCAACGGCGTACGCGCCGGAACACTGGAAACCGGCACGCGCCTCACCCCCGGTGCGGTCCGCCGCCTGGCCTGCGATGCGGGCGTGCTGCCGGTCGTGCTGGACGGCAACAGTCAGGTCCTGGACGTCGGCCGGCAGCGCCGGCTCTTCACCGGCCCTGTGCGGCGCGCGCTGGTCCTGCGGGACGGCGGTTGCGCCTTCCCTGGTTGTGATCGACCGCCGAGATGGTGCGACGGGCACCACATCCGACACTGGGCCGACGGTGGGGTAACGGCGCTGGGCAATGCGGTGCTGCTCTGCGGCTACCACCACCGGTTCATCCACCGCGGCGACTGGACGGTCCGTCTCGCAGCGGACGGTCGACCTGAATTCCTCCCGCCCAGCTGGCTCGACCCGCTGCGCACCCCGCGTCGCAACCTCTACCACCTGCGCTGCTGACGCCCCCAACCACGCCCACGCCGCCCGCGACCGCGCCGTAAAACCGCCACCGCCACCGCGACTGGCACCCGCCACCGCCACCGCGAACACCGCCACCGCGACCGGCGCCGCCACCGCGAACACCGCCACCGGCACCGCCGCGACCGGCACCGCCACCGCGAACACCGCGATCGGCACCGGCACCGCGACCGCGACGACCCTGCTGTCTCTGCCGGAGCAAGCCGCGTGTCCCGGTGATCGACTCGGCTTCCTGGAAACCGGGGCGTTGCACCAGCCCAGACACCGCGACTTCCTGAAAGCCGAGTCGATCACCGTCTTCGCGGCGGTCACGGCATGAGAAGCACGGCGCGAGGCGGGTCGTGATCACCCGCCTACACCCGGTAGGCAATCTGAAAGCCGAGTCGATCACCGTCTTCGCGGCGGTCACGGCATGAGAACCACGGCGCGAGGCGGCGCGTGATCGCCCAGCGACACCCGGCCAGGCAACACGCCGTCTCGGATGGGTGGTCGCGTCGGTAATTCGCTGGATGCGTCGGGTTCGGAAGCGTAGTGTTGCAGCCCGCTTGACGGCCGAGGTGAGCTGCACCGGAACGGACGTCTTCGCGCCGGGCGGCCGGCCATCCGCCCCCGGACACGCGAGCGCGCAGCAGATGTGAACGATGGGACGTCAGCATGCCCGCACTTGACCTCGACACCCAGCTCCACACCGACCTCGGCCTCGACGCGGACCTGGCCGCCGAACGCGCACACCTCACCACCTCTCGGGCGGCGCTGGGTCGGATGCGGGAGCGGGCCGAGTCTCTCTTCGCCACCGGTGACCAGGTGGCCGGCGACGCGTACGCGGCCGAGACGCTCGGCCGCACCCTGGCCCGGCGGGTCGCCGAGCTGGCCGACGACCCGACCACTCCGCTCTTCTTCGGCCGCCTCGACTTCGCCGGCGCCCCGAACAACAGCACCACCGACAACAGCGCCACCGACAACAGGACCACGGACAACAGGACCGTCGAGGGCAGGACCACCGACAGCAGGCCCACGAACAGCAGCGCCACGAACAGCAGCGCCACGAACAGCAGCGCCACGAACAGCAGCGCCACGAACAGCAGCGCCACGAACAGCAGCGCCACGAACAGCAGCGCCACGAC
>NZ_JBIALC010000002.1:835611-952730 GCF_042873195.1 Micromonospora arida
GAACAGCAGCACCACCGACAGCAGCGCCACGAGCAGCAGCGCCACGAGCAGCAGCGCCACGAGCAGCAGCGCCACGAGCAGCAGCGCCACGAGCAGCGGCGCCACGAGCAGCGGCACCCCGAGTGACAGGCCCACAGCCAGCAGGCCCACCAACGACCCGACCGCACCCGGCGGCAGCGGCGATCATCACGGTCGGCGGTATCACGTGGGGCGGCGGCATGTCACCGATGAGCGTGGCGAGCCGTTGGTGCTGGACTGGCGGGCACCGGTCTCCCGCTCGTTCTACCGGGCCAGCGTGCGGGATCCGCAGGGGGTGGCGGTTCGGCGGCGGTTCGGGTTCAGCAATGGTGTGCTGACCAGCTTCGAGGATGAGCGGCTGGATCGGGGCGAAGAGCTCGGTACGACGAGTCGGATCCTCACCGCCGAGATCGAGCGTCCACGCGTCGGGCCGATGCGGGACATCGTCGCCACGATCCAGCCGGAGCAGGACGAGCTGGTCCGGGCTGACCTCGCGGACTCGATCTGTGTGCAGGGCGCGCCGGGTACGGGGAAGACGGCGGTGGGCCTGCACCGGGCCGCGTACCTGCTCTACCTGCACCGGGAGCGGTTGCGGCGGGCGGGTGTACTGATCGTCGGGCCGAACCGGGCGTTCCTGTCGTACATCGCGGCGGTGCTGCCGGCGCTCGGTGAGGTCGAGGTCGAGCAGGCCACGGTGGAGGAGTTGATCTCCCGGGTGGCGGTTCGGGCGGTCGAGGCGCCGGCGGTGGCCGCGCTCAAACACGACGTACGGATGGCGAGCGTGCTGCGGCGCGCGGTGCAGGGGCAGATCGGCACTCCGACCGAGTCGATCACCGTGTCGGACGGCTCGTTCCGCTGGCGGATCGGGGTGGAGCCGTTGCACCGGATCGTCGAGGAGACCCGCCGGGAGGGGCTGCCGTATGGCACGGGCCGGGAACGTGTCCAGGCGCGGGTGGTGAGTCTGCTGCAACGGCAGGCCGAGGCGCGGCGTGCGGAGTCGCCCAGCGATGCCTGGCTGCGCCGGATGAGCCGTTGCCGGCCGGTGCTCGACTTCCTGGACGCGGTCTGGCCGGCGCTCACCCCGGAAGGGCTGGTGCACGGCCTGTTCTCCGACCCGACCCGGCTCGGCGCCGCGGCGGACGGGCTGCTCAGCGACGCCGAGCAGGCGCAGTTGATCTGGGCGAAGCCGGCCCGCACGCCGAAGGCGACCCGTTGGACCGCCGCCGACGCGGTGCTGATCGACGAGGCGACCGGGCTGCTGGAACGGCTCTCCGGGTTCGGGCACGTGGTGGTGGACGAGGCGCAGGACCTCTCCCCGATGCAGTGTCGGGCCATCGCTCGGCGCAGCGAGCACGGCTCGGTCACGCTGCTGGGTGACCTCGCCCAGGGCACCGCGCCGTGGGCGGCGACGGACTGGCGGGAATCCCTCGCCCATCTGGGCAAGCCGGACGCGGTGGTGGTGCCGTTGACCGTCGGTTTCCGGGTGCCCGCCGCAGTCGTCGCATTCGCGAACCTGCTGCTCCCGGCGCTCGCGGTGGACGTACCGCCGGCCGAGTCGCTGCGCCACGACGGCGGCCTGGACGTGCGTACGGTGACCGACCTGCCCTCGGCGACGGTGGCCGAGGTGCGCGCGGCGCTCGCGCACGACGGCTCGGTCGGTGTGATCGCCGCGGACGGCGCGGTCGACGGCCTGCGCGCGGCGCTGGCCGAGGCCGGTGTCGAGACCGCGACCGCCGACGACGTGGCGGCCGCGGAGCGGGTCACCGTGGTGCCGGCGACGCTGGTCAAGGGCCTTGAGTACGACCATGTGGTGGTGGTCGAGCCGGCCGCGATCGTCGCGGCCGAGCCGCGCGGGCTGCACCGGTTGTACGTGGTGCTCACCCGGGCGGTGTCCCGGCTGGCGGTGCTGCACGTTGCGGCGCTGCCCGCACCGCTCGTCGACGGGTCAGCCGACTGACAGGGCTGCCGCGACCTCCCGCAGCGGGCGGCCGGAGTCGGCCAGCGGCACGTGGAACGACAGCCACGACCCGTCGGCGAAGTCGATCCGCAGCCGCTTCCAGTTCAACCTGTACCTGCCGAACCGGGCGGTGACGGCCGTGCGCGGGACGGACCCGAGCAGTTCGATGTCGGCCTGGGCCCGTTCGTCCGCCGCCGAGCTGGAGAGCAGCCCGACGGGTGCTGTCGCGCCGAGCAGCAGTCGCTGGTCGGTGACCGCCAGCACGAGGGTTCGGAGGCCGGAGCCCTTCGTCGCCACGGTCAGGGCATGGTGCAGCACGGACGCTTGGGAATCTGGCTCGCCTCGACCTCCGACACCGAAGAAGAGCCAGTCGACGGCGTTGTCCGCCCGACCGAAGGTGATGTTCGGTGACAGCACGTTGAGCAGGACACCCAGGAAGCCCGGTCCACCCGTGGCGGGTGGCGTCGACGGCTGTGGGGGCGGTGCCGGGGTCAGCCCGCCGCCCGCTCGAACCTGGGCCACCGCGCGCACCTGCTCCCCGGCCGGCAGCAGCCGGGTGATCCCGTCGACGTACCGTGCCTGACTCTCGTCGACCGTCATCAGCGCCCCTCGTGGTCGGCGGGTCGGCGCGGACCGGCGCCTGGGTCTCCGATGACCTCGCCGACCAACTCCCGGACCAGGGCCGCTGCGGCCTCCTGCGCCCGGTTGGCGGCTGCGGTGAACTCCTCGGCCAGGCTGTAGGAGTCCAGTCGCATCGCCCGCGCGTTCAGCTCCGTAGAAACGATCTTGCCGTCGGCCGCGGCGGTGACCCGCACCAGGCCGGAGTCGCTCACGCCCTCGGCGCTGGTCTGCTCCAGCTCCGCCATCCGGTCGGCGAGTTGCCGCTGCCATCCGTCCAGGTTGCGGGCCAGCGCCTCGATGCGGTCCAGGGCGGGGAAGGTCATGGCTGCCTCTCAGTTCACGATGGAGTCGAAGACATTCTGCACACCCACCGTGTACGGGCCCAGGTCCTCGCTGTACGTGCCGTCCACCAGGTAGTTGCGGTCCTTCTGCCCGTCGGAGATGTCGTGCAGGCCCACGCCGGTGTCGAGCAGAGCGCCGCCGAAACCGGGGATGTTGACCGGCGAGACCTGGTTGATGACGAACTTGCCCGGAAAGAGAGTCTTGAACTTCTCGACCTGGAAGGCCCGCCCCTCGGGCGTCCAGCCGCCCTTGCTGAGCAGCTTGTACTGCTTCTTCCGCTTCTTGAGCTCCATGACGGTCTCCGCGTACTTGCGGAGCTGCCCGGCGACCTTGCCCAGCCGGGCGGCGAGGCGGGTGAGCACCTCGGCGAACCGGGCGACGATCTTCACCATCCGACCCACTGTGGTGGCCAGCCGGGCCAGCACCCGGACCACCGTGGCGGCCAACGAGACGCCGGCGCTCAGCGCCGCGGCCACCGCCGCGATGATCACCTCGGTGAGGAACCAGAGCAGGAACTCGAGGATCAGCTCGACCAGCAGATTGAACGCGTCCACCGCCGCGTTCGCCGCCTCGACCAGCACGTCCTTCGTGCCGTCGAGCCCCTCGGCCAGCTCCTCGATCGCCGCTTCCACCGACTCCATCGAGGCATGGAAGCTCTCGGCCGCGTCGCCCGTCCACGCGCCGCGCAGCCTGGCCCGGTCGGCGATCTGGTCACCGGCGATCTCCCGTACCGCCGCGCCGGTGTCCAGGCAGAGCTGCGCGGCCCGCATCAGGTCGTCCGGTTCGCCAGCGACCAGCTCCAACAGCTGCTCGAACGGCCAGAGCACCGCGTTGGAGAGCGGCTTGAAGGGTTCGGGGGTGCCCGAGACGATCTGCTCGAAGTAGGTCTTGTTGCGCTGCAACGCCTCGGTGCTCACGCCGGCACCGAACCGTTCGGAGCGCCGGTGCCACCCGACCAGGGGCCGGGCGCGATGACGTCGGGAGCGGGCGGGCGGCCGGGCACGAAGAGATCGGTGTTGGCCACGTCGGTGCCCGTGTAGGCGGCGGCGGTGTCGGTGAGCCCTTCGGCGATGTCCGCCATCATCTCGGCACCGTCGGCGAGCCCCTGAAGGCACGCCTCGAACTGCTCGGCGTACGTCGCCGCGAGGTTGAAGGACGCCGGCATCACCCCGAAGGCGTGCCGTGGCACGTGCCCGTCGCCGAAGGCGCGGTGCAGCTCGCGGAAACGGGCCGCCCGATCCCTGGACCCGGCGGCGAACGCCGTCAGAGCCTCCGGCTGGACCTCCAACTCATTGCTCGGGCTTGACACGAACCCTCCCCTGTGGCCTGTGCGACGGATCAGTCGCCACGACTGACCACCATAGGCACTGCTCGCCGCGATCGGGGGGCCCGTCGGTGATGACGGGTCCACCCATCTCGACTTTGTGTCGTAAAGTAGTTTGCGTGGACCCCGACGATGATTCACCACCCACCGATGCCGCGGCGGCGCTCCGGCTGATCCAGGACCAGCGGTCGGCGACGGCACGCCGGCTCGATCCCGACGCCCGACTGCTCTACTGGCCATGGGGTGTCGCCTGGCTGGTCGGCTTCGGGCTGTTCTTCCTCCGGTTCGCCCCCGGTGACCGGGCTCTGGTTCCACTGCCCAGCTGGCTGCCGCTGACCGTCCTCTTCGTACTGCTCGCGGCCGCCGGAACGATCCAGGCGGTGGTCAGCGTGCGGGCCTACGGCCAGGTGAGCGGTGACTCCGCCCGACGTGGGCAGTGGTACGGGTACGCCTGGGCCCTCGGTTCGGTGAGCGTCTACGCGGGGCTCGGCCGGATCTCCGAGCACCTGCCGCACGACCTGGCGGCGTTGCTCTGGTCGGCGACCGCCGTCGGGCTGACCGGTGCGCTGCACATGGCCGGCGGGGCCGTCTGGCTGGACCAGGACCTGTTCCGCCTCGGCGTCTGGATCAGCGTGATCAACCTGGTCGGGGCGTTCGCCGGGCCGGGCTGGCACCCGCTCGTCGTGGCGGTGGCCGGCGGTGGCGGAATGCTGGTGGCCGGCGCGCTCGCCCGGCGGCGACAGCGACAGCGGCAGCAGCCGTGACCGAGCTGGATCCGGTCATCCACGCGCAGGCCCGGCTGCGGGTGGTCGCCAGCCTCTCCGCTCTCAACGTCGGCGACAAGATCGCGTTCCCCCGCCTACAGGAGCTGCTCGCTATGACCGCCGGCAACCTCTCGGTGCACCTGCGCAAACTCGAGGACGCCGGCTACGTGGAGATCAGCAAGACCCATCGTGGACGCACCCCGGCGACCCTGGTCGGGCTCAGCCGGCGAGGTCGGCTGGCGTTCGAGGAGTACACCGAAGCGATCCGCGCCCTGCTCGACCCCGCCCCGCCGAAGGAGCAGCCATGACCCTTGCCCGCGCCGAACAGGCCAGCCGCCGGTACGGCGACGTCCTCGCCCTCGACCGTGTCGACCTGGAGGTCCGGGCCGGTGAGCTGGTCGGCCTGCTCGGGCCGAACGGCGCCGGCAAGAGCACCCTGATGAACCTGCTGGTGGGCCTGCGCCGCCCCAGCTCCGGGCGGGTGGAGCTGTTCGGTGGCGACCCCCGTGACCCGGCGAGCCGGCGGCAGATCGGGGTCACCCCGCAGGAGACCGGTCTGCCGGGCACGCTGCGCGTCGGCGAGGTCGTCGACTTCGTCTCCGCGCACTACCCCGACCCGGTGCCCCGGGCCGAGCTGCTCGACCGCTTCGGTCTCGCCGACCTGGCCCGACGGCAGACCGGTGGGCTCTCCGGCGGGCAACGCCGCCGATTGGCGGTGGCGTTGGCGTTCGTCGGCCGACCCCGGTTGGTGCTGCTCGACGAACCCACCACGGGCCTGGACGTGGCCGCCCGGCACACCCTGTGGGACGCGATCCGGGCATTCCACGACGACGGCGGCACCGTGCTGTTGAGCAGCCACTACCTGGAGGAGGTGGAGGCGCTCGCCCACCGGGTGGTGGTCATCGGGCAGGGCCGGGTGCTCGCCGACGACACAGTGGACGCGGTGCGCGGCATCGTGGGCGTACGCCGGGTCAGCCTCGTCGCCGATGACCTGCCCGACCTGCCCGGGGTGGTCCGCAGCGAACGGGTCGACGGTCGGCTGCACCTGCTCACCACCGACGCCGACGAGCTGGTCCGAGCGCTGGTCACGGCACAGACCCCGTTCACCGACCTGGAGGTACGGCCGACCTCGCTGGAGGAGGCGTTCCTCGCCATCACCAGCGGAAACGTCACCAGCGGCGACGAGCCCTCCGGCACCGGCCGACCCACCACCGCCGCTGCCGGCGGCCGACCCACCACCGTCTGAGGAGGCGACAGTGCAGCTCGCCCTGGTCCACGCCCGCTACCAACTCCTGGAGATCATCCGGATTCCGGTGGCCGTCTTCGGCAGCGCCTTCTTTCCGGCCGCCGCCATGATCTTCTTCGTGGTGCCGTTCGCCGGTGACGACGCGGTCGGTGCCACCTACGCCACCGCGTCGATGGTCACCTTCTCGGTGATGAGCGCCAACATCTTCCAGTACGGCGTCGGTGTCGCCGAGGACCGCGACCAGCCCTGGAACCCGTACACCCGGACCCTGCCGGCCGGCTCCGCGCCGCGGTTCGCAGGCCGGGTGCTGGCCGGCCTGGCGCTGACCTACCTCTCGCTGATCCCGGTCGTGGTGATCGGCGCGACGCTGACCGCGGCCCAGCTCACCCCGGCGGCGTTCCTGCTGGCCCTCGGCACCGTGGCCGTCATCTCGGTGCCGTTCACGCTGATGGGGCTCGCCATCGGCTACTCGCTGCCGAGCAAGGCGGCGATCGTGGTGGCGCAGGTGCTCTTCCTGCCGCTCGCGTTCGGCGGCGGCCTGCTCTCCGCGCCGGGCGACGCGCCCGGGTTCATCGAGACGATCGCCCCGTATCTGCCCACCCGGGGAGCGGCCGAACTGATGTGGGCGGCGGTGGGCGACTACCGCGTCGAGCCGCTGGCACTGATCATGCTCGGTGTCTGGGTGGTGCTGCTCGCCGCGCTCGCCGGCTGGGCGTACCGGCGGGACGAGGGTCGCCGGTTCAGCTGACGATTCGTCCGTTTTCGCCCCGGGCCGCGGCGGGACGGTGCCAGGATTCCGGCAGGGGGCCGCCGTGGCCGCCCGGGCCGAGAGGGGTCTTGACGTGAGCACCGTCCCGCCGGGTACGCCCTGCTGGGCCGACCTGGCCACCCCGGACCTGACCGACGCGCGACGCTTCTACCCGGAGCTGTTCGGGTGGACCGGTCGGGTCACCCCGGAGCCCGAGGCGGGCGGCTACACGGTCTTCCTGCTCGACGGTAAGCCGGTGGCCGGCGCCGGCCCGCCCGCGATCCCGGACCAGATTCCGATCTGGTCGACGTACCTCGCCACCGACGACGCCGAACTCGTCGCCGGCCGGGTCGAACGGGCCGGCGGGCAGGTCGTCGTACCCCCGTTCGAGGTCTTCGACCGGGGCTGGATGGCGGTCTTCGCCGACCCGGCCGGCGCCACGTTCAGCGTCTGGCAGCCACTGGCCATGGCCGGTGCCGAGGTGTTCAACGTGCCGGGCGCGATGAGCTGGAACGAGCTGGTCACCCCCGACCCCGAAGGCGCGAAGGTCTTCTACGAGCTGGTGTTCGGCTGGCAGCCCGACGACCAGGCGGTGGGCGCGATGACGTACACCGGGTGGCGGCTCGGGACGCAGATCGTCGCCGGGATGATGCCGCCGCTGGCCGACGACTTCCCGGCCGACCTGCCCGCGTACTGGACGGTCTACTTCGCGGTGGCCGACGCGGACGCCGCCGCGGCCCGCGCCGCCGAGCTGGGCGGAACGATCCTGGTCCCGCCCCGCGACATCCCGGCGGGCCGCTTCGCCGCCCTGCGCGACCCCCAGGGCGCCCTCTTCTCCGTCATCGACCTGGGCCCCTGACCCAGCGCCTGCGTGTTCAGGGGCGGGTGGGGCGGACGGGGACCACCAACGGGCCGTGGGCGCCGGGGACCACCCGGACGCTGGCCCGGTAGTGGGTGGCGAGCAACTCCTCGGTCAGCACCTCGCGCGGAGTCCCGGCGGCCACCACCCGACCGGCGGCGAGCATCACCATCCGGTCGGCGTACTCACCGGCCAGCGAGAGATCGTGCATCGTGGCCAGGACGGTCAGGCCGTGCTCGCGGCGTAGCTGGTCGACGACTTCGAGCACGTCCTGCTGGTGGCCGATGTCGAGCGCGCTGGTCGGCTCGTCCAGCAGCAGCAGCGTCGCGCCCTGGGCGAGCGCGCGGGCGAGGAACACCCGCTGCCGTTCGCCGCCGGAGAGGGTGGCCAGTTCGCGACGGTGGAAGCCGGCGAGGTCCAACCGCCCCAGCACCTCGTGCACGGCGTCAACGTCGGCGGTCGACTCCCGGCCCAGGGTCGGGATGTACGGGGTGCGGCCGAGCAGCACGTAGTCCAGCACCGACATGCCGGGCGGCACCACCGGGGACTGTGCCACCGTGGCCACTATCCGGGCGCGGTCCCGACGGCGCAGCGCGGCACTCGGCGTACCGAAGAGGGTGATCGCCTTCGGCGCGGGCAGCAGGCCGCCGACGGCGCGCAACAGGGTGGATTTGCCGGCGCCGTTCGGGCCGATCACGGTGACCCACTCGCCGACGGCGACGGTGAGGTCGACGCCGGTCAGGATCGGCGTGCCACCGAGGGCGACGTGCAGCCCGCGCACCTCGACGGCCGGCGTGCCGGCGGCGGTTTCGCGGCTCACGTGAGCACTCGCCGGGCGGTCCGCAGCACGAGGACGAAGAACGGGCCGCCCAGCAGGGCGGTCACCACTCCGATCGGCAGCTCGGACGGAGCGGCGACGGTGCGGGCCACCACATCGGTCAGCGCCAGGAACGCGCCGCCGAACAGCAGCGACATCGGCAGGATCACCCGGTAGCTGGACCCGGCGAGCAGCCGGACGGTGTGCGGCACGATGATGCCCACGAAGCCGATCAGGCCGGTCGCGGAGACCGCCGCCGCGGTGCCCAGCGAGGCGGCGGCGATCAACAGGTACCGGGTGCGCTGCGGGTGCAGGCCCAGACTTCGCGCCTCGTCGTCGCCGACCGCGAGGACGTCCAGTTCGCGGCGGTGCAGCAGCACCACCACCGTGGTCAGCGCGGCGTACGGCAGCACCAGCAGCACGTCGTGCCAACCGGCGGTGGCCAGCCGGCCGAGCAACCAGGAGTAGACCGGCTGGATGCTGTCGGCGTGTCGTTGCAGGAGGTACGTCTGCCCGGCGGAGAGGAACGCGGAGACCGCCACCCCGGCCAGGATCAGCATGGCCGGTGACCCGCGTCGCCCACCGGCCGCGCCGAGCACGTAGGTCATCGTGACGGCGAGCAGCGAACCGGCGAACGCGGCCAGCGGAATGGTCATCGGCAAGCCGGAAAGCGTGCCCTGCTGGCCGGCGCCGCCGAGGGCGATCGCCGCGGTGACCGCGAGGCCGGCACCGGCGGCCACACCGAGCAGGTACGGGTCGGCCAGCGGGTTGCGGAACACGCCCTGGTAGCAACCACCGGCGAGGGCGAGCAGACCGCCGACGAGCAGGCCCAGCACCACCCGGGGCAGGCGCAGCTCGGTGACGATCGCGATCTCACGCTCGGTCAGCCCGCTGTCGAGGTGCACGCCGGGAAACAGGTTGAGCAGCTCGGCGGCGACGCTGCCCGGTGGCAGGCTCACCGGGCCGAGCGACACCCCGACGACGAGCGCGACGAGCACCGCGACCAACCCCGCGACCAACCACCGCATGCGCAGCCCGGCCGGCCGGGCCCCGGACGCCAGCCCGGCGGGCCGGACCTCGGCAGGAGGCTCGGCCCGCTCAGACGACGGCGACGACGGCGGCGGCGGCTCGGCCGGCCGGCCGGTTGGTGCCGGATCGGACACCTTTCGCGGCCCGGTCACCGACGGACGACGGTCACGCGGGCACCTTGGCGACCGCGTCGATGATGACCCGGAGCAGGTCCACGACCCGGGGGCCCCAGCGGGAGGCGACGTCGTCGTCCAGGGCGACGACCTGGTTGTTCTTCACAGCGGTGAGGCCGGCCCAGCCACTGCGCGCCTTGACCGTGTCGGCGTTCTGCTGGCAGCACTTGGCGTCGGCCAGGAAGACGAAGTCCGGGTCGGCCTTGACGATGAACTCCTGGGACAGCTGGGGGTAGCCGAAGCTCTTACCGTCCGCGTCGGCCGGGTCGGCGATGTTGGTCAGGCCGGCCTGGCTGTAGAGCGAGCCGATGAACGTCTTGCTGGTGGCGCTGTACAGCTCCGGGCCCAGCTCGTGGAAGTAGGTGAGCTTCTCGGCGCGCTGTGGCAGGTCCTTGACCAGCTTGGCGATGTCGTCCTTCATCCGGGTGGCGACGTCGGTGGCCTGGTCGGCGTGCCCGGTCAGCGTGCCCAGCTCGGTGATCTGCCGGTACGAGTCGTCGAGCGTGGTCGCCGCCGGGGTCTGGTAAACCGGGATCTTCAGCTTGCCGAGCTGCTCGACGATCTTGTTGCGGTCGTCGGAGAGCACCACGAGGTCAGGGTTCTTACCGGCGATCGCCTCGGCGTTCGGCTGGAAGGCGGAGAGGTCGGTCTTGGGCACGTCGGCCGGGTAGTTCGACTGGTCGTCGACGGCGGTCACCTGCGGGCCGGCGCCGATCGCGAAGAGCATCTCGGTGGCGGTGGGCGACAGCACGACGATCTTCTCGGGGCGCTTGTCGAGGGTGAGCGCGCCGACCGTGACCGGGTAGGCGGCGGCCGCGGTGCCGGCGCTCGGCTGGTCGTCGGCCTTCTCGGCGCAGGCGCCGAGGGCGAGTGCGGTGACCGCGAGGGTCGCCGCGAAGAGCCGAGGGGTACGTCTGAACATGGGGGCCTCCTGTCGGTCGAGGAGTGTGGTGCTTCGCCGACAGGGACTTTCGTACGCCCGCCCACGAGGCGCCCTTCCTCGAGAGCGCGTTTCGCGACCGATCCGTAGGCGACCTGGCTCGTCCCCACCTACCGGTGGGGCATCACAGTTGCGGGACAGCGCCGGGTTTCGCACCGGCTTCGCTGCGGACTGGTCGCTAAGACGGTAGCGCACCGCCAGGACGTGCCGGATCGATCAAGGGCCGGTCAGTGTCGGTCGCTCGCCGGAGCCGTGGCGCACGAGGGATATGTCCCGGATCTGGAGGCTCAGGAGCGGGTGGTGGGGCCCCGCCGGGGCGGGACGGGGCCCCACCCGATCAGGAGGACGTGATGGTGACGTTGTCCACAGCCGCCTCGACCAGGCTGGCCCCGGACGCGTCCGCAGCCTCGACGAGCACGCGGACCGACTGGCCGGCGTACGGGGTGAGGTTGAGGTTGGCGACCGCCCAGCTCCCGTTGCGGTTGCTGGCCGCGCCGGCCTGGGTGAGCAGCGCTGTGGTGCCGCCGTTGTGCACCACGCTCACCCGCAGGTAGTCCGCCGACGAGGCGTTCGAGCCGTGAGCCAGGTACCAGGCGAGCGAGAGGGTCAGCGTGCCGGACGACGGCAGGGTCACCGCCGGGGACCGGGCACTGGTCACGCCGCCGTCGAGGTCGTAGTCACCGGCCGCCGAGCCGGCGAGCCGGCCGGTGACCAGGTCGTTGGACCCGGCGTACGGGGTGAGCTGCTTGGCTCCGGAGGACGTGGTCGCCTGCGCGGCGCCCCGCTCGAACGCGCCGAGGGTGGCGGTGTCGGTGCCGCCCGGGTTGATGGTCCAGCCGGTGGCGGTCTCGAAGGTGTCCGACCAGACCGTGGTGCCGCCACCGCCGCCGCAGTACTGCGCCTGCTTGCCGATGGCCCGGTACGGGCAGTCGGCGTACTCGCTGAGCAGCAGCACCGCCTCCCGGTTGCGTGAGGTCTGCGCCGGGATCACCTCGTCGGGCGGGTAGAAGCCGCCGCCACCGGACGAGCCCGGGTACATCTCGAAGGTGTACGCCCAGATGTTGTGGGTGGCCCACATCCAGTCGAGGCTGTCCCCGTCGGTGATGTAGAGGTCGCTGGACTGTTCCGGGGTGTAGCCGTTGGTGGCCGCCATCTGCTGACCGATGGTGGCGAAGGTGTTGTACTGGTCGGCGTTCATCCCGGTCGCGGTGTTCGCTGTGGTGTAGCCGTAGGGCCAGAGCACCAGCTGCGAGTACGTGTGGAAGTCGATGTTGGCCTTGATCTGCTGCACCCCGCCGACCACCCGGCCGTTGACGAAGTTGCGCAGCGCCTGCGTCTCTGGCGCGGAGAACGCCGACGGCCCCCGGTAGGTCTCCGACGAGGTGGTGCCGGACGAGCCGCCGCAGCATCCCCAGTTGTAGGACCAGTTGCGGTTCAGGTCGGTGCCGACGTTGGACGAGCCGCTGTTGGGCTGCCGGTTCTTGCGCCAGGACCGGTACGACCCGGTGGCGATGTCGTACTCGCTGCCGTCCGGATTCACCGTCGGCACGATCCAGAGCTCCCGGCCGTTGACGATGTTGGTGATCCGGGAGTCGCTGCCGTAGCTGTCGGTGAAGAGGTTGAGCAGGTAGATCGCCATCTCGACGGTCAGGTGCTCACGGGCGTGCTGCTGGGAGTTGAACAGGATCTCCGGCTCGTTCTCGTCGGTGCCGACGTTGTCGGAGATCTTCACTGCCATCAGGTCGCGGCCCTCGTACGACGAACCGATGCTGATCTTGCGGGCGATCGCCGGATGGTCGGCGACGACCTGGTTCACGACGGCGGTCAGTTCCGCGTAGTCGTGGTAGTTCGAGTCGGCCGGTGGGAAGGCCAGCGTGCCGAAGTCGTCGGCTCCGCGCTCGGCGTTGGGTGGCGGGGCGAGCGGTTCCAGCCGGAAGCCGAGCTTGCCGATCGCGGCGGCCTCGCTCGCGGTGGCCGAGATGTGCAGCACGCCGTGTTCGGAGTAGTCGATGGCGGCTCCGGTGCGGGCCACCGCGTTGCGGTCGGCGAGGGTCCGGGGCCCGAGCACCCGGTAGCCGGCGGCAGCCTGCTCAGCGGTGCGGTCCGGTGCCGGTCGGGCGGCGACCGGACCGGCGGCGACGGTGACGATGCCCAGCCCGGTGACGACAGCGAGCACCAGGACACGGCGGAGGGGGATGGGCGTGCGGAGGGCCATGGACTACCTCCTCGATGGGCGGGAGATCCCGCTCGGTGAAGGACACTTCACCACCTGTCACATGGTCATATCAACATTGATCGCTGCGTTGGCCATCCCAGGCGGATCATCATGGCGGCAATGATTTTCCACATATCAACATCTGGCGAAACTTCCCTCCAAGCGGAAAACTGACCAGCGACGATGCCCCCTCGACACCGCGGAGCACCCATGGCCAGATCCCGCCTGCGCGCGGCCGCCCTCGCCGGCGTCACCGCGCTCACCCTGCTCACCAGCACTGCGCCCGCGCTGGCGGCCCACCCGCCCGCCCCCGCCCACGACGAGCAGATCACCTACCAGGACTGGTCCGGGCCCGCCGACTGGCATCGGGGCAGCCGGGCCGGAACCCGCGTCGTGCCCGGCGCCCGAGCGGGCGTCACCCTGGCCCGTCCGGCCGGCACCATCGAGTACGCGGACCCGCACACCGGCGCCACCCGCACCTGGGAGTACGGCACCTGGACCTCGCCGGTGACCCGGGTCGGGTTCGACGCCACCGAGCTGATCGCCTCCTGGAACGCGGAGACCCCCGCCGGCACCTGGATCCAGGTGGAGATGCAGGGCAGCTACACCAGCGGCGACCAGACTCCGTGGTACGTCCTGGGTCGCTGGGCGTCCGGCGACACCGACATCAAGCGGACCAGCGTCAACCGGCAGGGCGACCCCTGGTCGACGATCTGGACCGACACCTTCAGCATCGACGACGCCACCGCCGGGGTGCTGCTGCGGTCGTACCAGCTCAAGCTGACCCTCTACCGCGCACCCGGGCAGAGCGCCGCCCCGGTGGTCCGGATGCTGGGCGCGATGAGCAGCACAGTGCCGGACCGGTTCACCGTGCCGCCGAGCGCCGGACACATCGCCTGGGGCCGGGAACTGCCGGTGCCGCGCTATTCGCAGAACGTGCACTCCGGGCACTACCCCGAGTACGACGGCGGCGGCGAGGCGTGGTGCTCACCCACCTCGACGGAGATGGTGGTCGAGTACTGGGGACGCAAACCGTCGACGGCCGACACCTCCTGGGTGGACCCGACCTACCCCGACCCGACGGTCAACCACGCCGCGCGGATGACCTACGACTACGCGTACGACGGCGCGGGCAACTGGCCGTTCAACACCGCGTACGCGGCCAGCTTCCCCGGGCTGGAGGGCCGGGTGACCCGGCTGCACTCGCTGGACGAGCTGGAGCGTTTCATCGCCGCCGGCATCCCCGTCGTGACCAGTCAGTCCTTCCTCGCCAGCGAGCTGGACGGGGCGAACTATGGCACCTCCGGGCACCTGTTCGTGGTGGTCGGCTTCACCGCTGACGGCGACGTGATCGTCAACGACCCGGCCTCGTCCAGCAACGACGTGGTGCGCAACGTCTACAAGCGTGCGCAGTTCGAGCAGATCTGGCTGCGCACCAAGCGCACCAACGCCAGCGGCGGCGTCTCCGGTGGCTCCGGCGGCATCGCGTACCTGATCAAGCCCATCGCAAAGCCCTGGCCCAAGGTCCCCGGCTCCACCAACTGGTAACACCCCCAGACGAGCGGGTTGATCAAGAGGTTTGCGTCACCAGGACGGCTTCCGGTGACGCAAACCTCTTGATCAACGCTGGGAGTCGGGGGCCTGGGTGGGAGGGTCGGGGGTGGGGTTTGAGTCGGGGTCGGGGGTCTGGTCTTCGCCGGCCAGGGCGGAGCGGAGGCGTTCCTTCTCGGTGCGGCGGCGCTCGGCTGCTTCGGCGATCTCCCCGGCCATCTCGTCCCGCCAACCGCGCAGCAGGAAGAAGGAGAGCGCGGCGGAGAACACCAACGCCAGCATCAGCTTCAGGAACACGTTCATGTCGACCAGCCAGAGGCCGCCCAGCACGGCGACGAACAGCCCGATCCGGCCCAGCGTGTACTTGAGCGCGGCGCTCACCTGCACCACTCCGTTCTCTCCGTCGCCCGCCACTGCCGGCGGAAGGGTCGAGCCGCCCGGCGGGCGGTCGTGGTCAGCCGGTCCGGCGGGCGAGCCAGCGGACACCCGGGAACCAGAGGGCCGCGTACGCCACTGTGAACGCCGCCGCCGCCAACGCGCCGGAGAGCAGCGGCGGCAACCCCGCGCCCAGCCCGGCGATCAGCAGCCCGGCGAACACCCCGACGGCGGCGGCGACCACCGCCGCCACCACCCGGGCCGCGCCGAAGTCCCAGGCCCGGAAGTCGTCCCAGAACAGCCAGGCCGGCAGGATCACCGCTAGCCAACCGTTCGTGTGCCCGAAGTCGCCGGCGCCGATCGAGGCGAACGCCCAGTCGAACAGCACCAGCGCGAGCACGCCGATGACCAGGCCGGCCAGGCACACCCCGAGCAGGTCGCCCAGGGTACGGATGCGGCCCTCGGCGTCCCGGCGGGGAAAGCCGCTCTGCTGCTCAGGTCCTCGTTGCTCGGTCATCGACTGCGAGGGTACGTGGTGGCTCAGGCCCAGACCTGCTGCGGCTCGGCACGCCGTTCAGCCAGCGACGGGGCCTTGTCGTACTCCCGGACCACGTTGTAGCGGGTGTCCCGCTCGACGGGCTGGAAGCCGGCGTCCCAGATCAGGTGCAGCAGGTCGTCGCGGTGCATGGTGTTCGGGGTGCCGTACGAGTCGGCGTCGTGGGTGATCTTGTATTCGACGACGGAGCCGTCCAGGTCGTCCACGCCGAAGTTCAGCGAGAGCTGGGCCACCGACAGCCCGTGCATCACCCAGAAGTTCTTCAGGTGCGGCACGTTGTCGAAGAGCAGCCGGGAGACGGCGAACGTCTTCAGCGACTCGGCCGGCGAGGCCATCGTGGTGCGCGCCTGGATCCGGTTACGGATCTTGCCGTCCGCCGAGTCGACGAAGTCGTGCTGGTAACGCAGCGGGATGAAGACCGCGAAGCCACCGGTCTCGTCCTGCAACTCGCGCAGCCGCAGCACGTGGTCGACGCGGTGTCGGGGCTCCTCGATGTGGCCGTACAGCATCGTCGCCGGGGTCTTCATGCCCTTGCTGTGTGCCAGCGCGTGGATGCGCGACCAGTCTTCCCAGTGGCAGGCGTGGTCGACGATGTGCTGCCGGACCTCCCAGTCGAAGATCTCCGCGCCACCACCGGTCAGCGACTCCAGGCCGGCGTCCATCAGCTCGTCGAGGATCTCGTCGGCGCTCAGGCCGCTGATCTTCTCGAACCACTGCACCTCGGTCGCCGTGAAGCACTTGAGCTTGACGTTCGGCAGCGCCGCCTTCAGCTCGCGCAGCACCTTCGGGTAGTAACGCCAGGGCAGCGTGGGGTGCAGGCCGTTGACGATGTGCAACTCGGTGAGCTGCTCGTCCTCCATCTCCTTGGCCTTGCGGACCGCCTCGTCGATGCGCATCGTGTACGCGTCCTTCTCGCCCGGCTTGCGCTGGAACGAGCAGTACGCGCAGGACGCCGAACAGACGTTGGTCAGGTTGAGGTGCCGGTTGACGTTGAACATCACCCGTTCACCGTTCAACTCGGTGCGCTTGTGGTGCGCCAGCCGCCCCAGCCAGGTCAGGTCGTCGCTCTCGTAGAGGGCGACCCCGTCCTCCCGGGTCAGCCGCTCACCGGCGTACACCTTCGCTTCGAGCTCACGCTTGAGTCCGGCGTCCATGGCACGTCCCTTCCACCTGCGGTCCGGATCGAGCGTACGTCGCGGTGCCGACGGGCCCGGCGGCACGGTCGCCGGCAGCGACCCACTTCACCAGACTCTCAGCCTCCCGTAACCCGACAACGCATCGACATGAGTGGCGCTGTGCGGTAGTAACAAGGTGGGGCGGAACACACACACTGGTACCGTCCCGGCGGTCGCGCCCACCGAGCGCGACGACGAGCGGTTGGACGGGGAGCGGCATGGTCTACAGCGGGCGCGGGCGACGGCAGCGACGACGGAGCCCGGTGATCTCGCCGGTCCTGCGTCCGAAGCTCTGGGCCGCCCTGCTCGGCGCGATCGCCGCGGCCGTGCTGGCCACCCCCGCGTACGCGGAGCCCGGCGTGCCGACCACCGTGCCGGACACCGGTTCGCGCCCGGCGGTCACCGGCTCGCTTCAGCTGCCCGGCGGCGCGCCGGTCGCCGGCGTGCCCGCCACGCCGGTGGTCAACATCGGCAACGGTCCACTGGCCACCGCGATCTCCGCCGGAGAGACTCAGGTCGGCGCGCTCGGCGAGGCGTTGCTGGTGAGCCGGCAGAAACGCGTCGACGCGCAGGCGCAGGTCGACGCGGCCGGCAAGGCGCTGGCGACCGCGCAGGACACCCTGCTCCGGGCCCAGCAGGCGGCTGACACCGCCGCCTCCGAGGCCGTCAAGGCAGCCGCCGCACTGCCGCCGGGTGACCTCGCCCAGGACATCCGTGGGCTGAGCCGCCTCCAGGCGATCACCCGTGGCGAGAAGGTCGACGGCGGCACCACCGGCGTGGCCGGGGAGCTGTCCCGGGCCCGCGCCGGTGAGCAGGCCGCGTACCAGAAGCACACCCAGGCCAAGGATCAGCTCGCCGCCGCCGCGGCGGAGTTCACCGCCGGTGAGACGGCGCTCCGCACCGCCGAGGCGAGCCTGCTCAAGCTGCGCCGGGACAACGCCGCCGCGCTGATCGAGATCGAACGCCAGCAGGAGGCCGCCGAGCAGCAGATCGGCGCCGGCTACGTCTCCAACCAGAGCATCAGCGGCATGGCCGCACACCCCCGGGCACTGGCCGCGGTCCGGTACGCGCTCGCCCAGCTCGGCGACCCTTACAAGTGGTCCGAGGAGGGGCCGAACCAGTTCGACTGCTCCGGCCTGATGTGGGCGGCGTACCGGTCCCCCGGCGCCGACTACTTCGACCTGCCCCGGGTCTCCCGCGACCAGTACGCCGCCACCCGGGGCCGCACGGTCCCGCAGAGCGCGCTGCTCCCGGGCGACCTGCTCTTCTTCGCCTCGGGCAGCAGCTGGACGACGATCCACCACGTCGGCATGTACATCGGCAACGGCAAGATGGTGCAGGCGCCCACCACGGGGGACGTCGTCAAGATCTCGGTCGTCCGCTGGTCCCGGCTGTACGCCGCCACCCGGGTGATCGGCGCGGTGTCGGCACCGGTCGTGACCAATCCGACGCCGCCCGTCTCGCCCCCGAAGCCGACGCCCACCCCGTCGCCCACGAAGACGACCAAGCCGACGCCCACCCCCTCGCCCACGAAGACCACCACGCCGAAGCCGACGCCCACGCCGACGCTGACGACCACCCCGACGCCCACCCCGACCGGCAGCACCACGCCGAAGCCGTCCGACACCCCGAGCAACACTCCGACGACCCTGCCCCCGGCGCCGACCAGCGCGCCGGCCAGCACGTCTCCGCCGACCACGCCGAAGGCCAGCACGAGCGCGACGACCACGCCGAAGGCGAGCACGAGCGCGACGACCACGCCGAAGGCGAGCACGAGCGCGACGACCAGCCCCAGCACCGCAGGCTGATCCGCCACGACCGGCTCCGGCTGTCCGCTCGGGGCGATCTGTGGCACCGTGACAACCAGGCACATCCGACTCGACGTCACGAGTCCGGGTGCGAGCATGGCGCGGAGGGCGGAAATGGCCGAGCAGAGAGATCCGGCGGAGACTGTCGACCCCGTGGTCGACCAGGCCGGCCCACCCGGGCCGGACACCGCCGACCCGGTGGCCACCACCGACGCCAGCCCGGCCACCAGCTCGACAGGCAGCGACACCAGTTCGGCGGACGCCGACTCCGATGACAGCGACGCCGCCCCGGCTGTCAGCGGCCCGGTCGGCAGTGGCACGGCAGCGGTCGTCGCGGACGCCTCGACCGAGGCCGACGACGACGCATCCGCCGGCGGCGACGAGCGCCAGAACCCGGCGGCCGCACCGGTACGCGCACGCGCCAGCGTCGTGACCGCCGGTGCTCTCCGCAGTGACCTGCCGGCCAGCGCTCCGGTCACCGCGACCACCTACCGTGCGACCGGCTCGGCCAGCCCAGCCGACGTGTCGTTGCCGGGCCAGCGAAGCGATTCCTCCGCGCCGGCCCGGGCCAGCGCCACGGTTCCGAGCAGCAGCCGGGGCACTGCCAGCGCCCTGGGCACCCCGGACCGTCGCGAGAGCGCACCCGCCGTCTATCGAGCCGCGCCGGTGGGTGCCGAGCCGGCCCAACCTCCGACGCCGTCGACTCCGGAGCCGGAGCCGGACCCCACGCCACCCGGTCCCGGGCCGACCGAGCCGTCGCCACCGGAACCGGAGCCCGCGCCGGCCCCGGGTCCGTACCCGCCCGATCCGGTGCCGACGCCGGGTCCTCGACCCACGCCGGCGCCCGGTCCGGTTCCGCCCGTTCCCGGCCCGCCCATCCCACCGCCCTCGCCGGTGCCGCCCATTCCCGGCCCGCCGACGCCGCCCGTCCCGAGCCCGCCGCTGCCGCCACCCGGTCCTCCGGTGCCGGCACCACCGGCCCCGCCCGGCCCGATGCCCGCACCGCCGTTTCCGCCGCCGCCGGCGATGACCGACACGCCCGGCGTACGGGCCAGCGCTCCGGTTTCCGCACCACCGGCCGGGTGGCCGTCCCCCGGTGGGGCGACCCGCCCGACGTCCGGTGCCGGATGGGCCGGGGCACCCGCCTCCGCGCCGCCGGTGGTGCCCGCACCAGCGCTGCCGAGCTGGCCACCGTCCACCGCCGGGGCCCCTTCGTCGACAGGCAACAGCGGAAACTCCCGGGTGACCGCGTCACCGAGCCGCCCACCGGCTGGTTCCGCTCGACGGGAGGCCGCCGGCGCCCGTGGTGGGCGGCACGACGGTCGCACCGACCTGGCCGGCACCGTCTACGGCAACGGCGAGGGCGCCGGCTTCACCACTGTCGCGATACCCGCCAACGCGGTGGAGAACTCCGGCTCGCTGACCGGGCACATCCTGGCCCAGGGCTGGTCCGACACGCCGGCCGAGCGGTCCAGTAACGCCCGGGTGATGATCGTCCTTGCCGCCGCTCTGGGGCTGCTGGTGGCGATCAGTGTCATGGTCGTTCTGCTGGCTGGTGACGCCCTGGACGGTCTGGTGGGCAGCGTGCTCAAGGGGTGAGCCAGCGAGTGCCAGCGATGGTGAGTCCGCCCACTACGGTCGGTCAACCGGCTGGCGGCTTCGCCAGACCGCCGTACACTGGTTGAGATCACTGACCCGGCGCGCGTGGTGTGCGCCCCTGGGCGATCTTGCGGGCGATCCGGCGGTTCAGCCGCGGCAGGCCATCGCGAAGATGCGCCCCGCTCGAAAGGTTTTTGTTGACCACCTCTGCTGACCCCAGCACCGTTACGTCCGTTTTCAACTCAGTCCCGGCGACCGACACCGCCCGGGAGCAGCTCGACGTCCCGTCGATCGAGGCCGACACCGCGCCGGTGGCGACCGCGCAGGCCGAGCCGACCGAGACCGCCGAACCGATCAGCTTCGCCTCCCTCGGCCTGCCCGAGCCGCTGGTTCGCGCGCTGGCGCAGCAGGGCATCACCAGCCCGTTCGAGATCCAGCGGGCCACCGTTCCGGACGCGCTCGCCGGCCGCGACGTGCTGGGCCGCGGGCAGACCGGTTCGGGCAAGACGCTCGCCTTCGGGCTGCCGATGATCGCCCGGCTGGCCAACCGCAACCGGGCCCGGCCGATGCGTCCGCGCGCCCTGGTCCTGGTGCCCACCCGCGAGCTGGCCATGCAGGTCAACGACGCCCTGGTGCCGCTGGGCAAGTCCGTTGGCATCTTCCTCAAGACCGCCGTCGGCGGCGTTCCGTACGACCGTCAGATCGACGCGCTGCGCCGCGGCGTGGAGATCATCGTGGCCACCCCGGGCCGGCTCGGCGACCTCATCGAGCGGGGCATCTGCCAGCTCGACGATGTCGAGGTCACGGTGCTCGACGAGGCCGACCAGATGGCCGACATGGGCTTCCTGCCCGAGGTGACCGATCTGCTGGCGAAGACGCCCGCGAACGGTCAGCGGCTGCTCTTCTCGGCCACCCTGGACGGTGACGTCGACGCGTTGGTCAAGCGGTTCATGACCGACCCGGTCACCCACTCCACGGCGCCGTCCACCGCCTCTGTGTCCACCATGGACCACCACATGCTGCTGATCCCGCCGCACGAGAAGTTCCCGGTGGCGGCCTCGATCGCCGCCCGGGATGGCCGGACCATGGTCTTCGCCCGTACCCAGCTCGGGGTGGACCGGCTGGTCGAGCAGCTCGCGGCCGTCGGCGTACGCGCCGGTGGGCTGCACGGCGGCAAGACCCAGCGGATGCGCACCAAGACGCTCGCCGAGTTCCGTGAGGGCCGGATGAACGTGCTGGTCGCCACGGACGTGGCGGCGCGAGGCATCCACGTCGACGGGGTCACCCTGGTGCTGCACGTCGACCCGCCGAAGGACCCCAAGGACTACCTGCACCGCGCGGGGCGTACCGCCCGGGCCGGCGAGTCGGGCGCGGTCGCCACGCTGGTGCTGCCCAAGCAGCGCCGTACCACCCTGGCGATGATGGAGAAGGCCGGCGTCGCGCCGGCCGAGACCCGGGTCCGGGTCGGGGACGCGGCGTTGGCCGAGCTGGTCGGCGCCCGCGAGCCCAGCGGCGTCCCGGTCCGCGTCGAGGCGGAGCCCCGGGGCTACGGCGACCGCTCCGGCGGCCCGCGCCGGTTCGGTGACCGCACGGGAGGCGAGCGCCGCTACGGCGACCGTCCGCAGGGCGACCGGCGCTTCGGCGACCGGCCCACCGGAGACCGCCGCTTCGGCGACCGTCCGCAGGGCGACCGGAGTTACAGCGACCGCCCGCAGGGTGAGCGCCGCTTCGGCGACCGGCCCACCGGCGAGCGCCGCTTCGGCGACCGTCCGCAGGGCGACCGGAGCTACGGCGACCGTCCGCAGGGCGACCGGAGCTACAGCGACCGCCCGCAGGGTGAGCGCCGCTACGGCGACCGGCCCACCGGCGAGCGCCGCTTCGGCGACCGCCCGCAGGGCGACCGGAGCTACAGCGACCGCCCGCAGGGTGAGCGCCGCTTCGGCGACCGGCAGCACAGCGACCGGCCGCAGGGCGACCGGAGCTACGGCGACCGGGACACCCGGGGCTACGGCGACCGGCCGCAGGGCGAGCGTCGGTTCGGCGACCGGCCGCAGTTCGGTGACCGCGACGGTCGGGGCGACCGACCGACCGGCGAGCGGCGCTTCGGCGACCGGGACGCTCGGGGTGGGTTCCGCCCGGAGAGCCGGGTCCGGGACGACCGGCCCCGCGACGACCGGCCCCGCGAGGACCGCCCGCGTGACGACCGGCGCGGTTTCGGCGGGCGACCGGCAGCGCGTACCCACTGATTGATCCACCGAACGCCGTCGTGAAGCCCAGGCTTCGCGGCGGCGTTCGCGCATGCCCTGCCGATACCGAGCAGGTCGCGTAACGTCCGGCTCATGCCGACCATGCCGAAGTCAATCTTCTGGTCCCGGACTGACACCGCCGGCAGCGAGCAGGTCCTGCTCGACGACGGCCACGGGTTGGCGGCCCGGGGCACTCTGCTCGCCGTGGACCCGATCCCGTGGACCGCCCGCTACCAGCTGACCACCACGCCGGACTGGGCCACCACCCGGGTCGAGGTCGAGGCCGAGGGTCTCGGTTGGCTGCGCCGGGTGACCCTGGAGCGGGCCGCCGGCCGCTGGCGGGTGACCACCGCCGAGCAGGGCGACCTGGACGCAGCCCTGGTCGCGGCCGGTCATCGCCGGGCCGGTCTGCCGGGTACGGACGACCCGGACCGGCTGGCCGACGCGCTCGACGTCGACCTGAGCGGTTCGCCGCTGTTCAACACCCTGCCGGTCCACCGGCTTCGGATGGCGGCCGAGCCGGCCGATGTGGCACACCGGATCACCGTTGCCTGGGTGCTGCTGCCCGGCCTGGAGGTGGTGCCGGCCGAGCAGATCTACACCGGGCTCGGGCCGGGTCGGGTGCGCTTCGCCAGCGGCACCTTCACGGCCGACATCGATCTGGACGACAGTGGCTACGTGGTGCGCTACCCCGGGCTGGCCGAACGGATCGACCCGCGCTGATCAGCACCCCGGCCCGGCGGGCCAGGGCCGGCCGATGGGCCTCAGGCGGACCAGGATCCCTCTGACCGGTTCAGGCGGGCCAGGTCCCGCTGGCCAGGAAGCGGTCGATGGTGGCCAGGTGCGGGGTCAGGTCGAGGCCCTGGGCGGCCACCCAGTCGTCGGCGTAGTACGTGTCGGCGTACCGGTCGCCCGGGTCGCAGATCAGGGTGACCACCGAGCCGGTCCGACGCTCGGCGAGCATCGCGGCGATCAGGCCGAACGCGCCCCACAGGTTGGTGCCGGTGGACCCGCCCACCCGGCGGCCGAGCACCGCCGATCCGGCGCGCATCGCGGCCAGCGACGCCGCGTCCGGCACCTGGACCATCCGGTCCACCACCGAGGGCAGGAACGACGCCTCCACGGTGGGTCGGCCGATCCCCTCGATGCGGGAGCCCTTCCCGGTGCGTACCGACCAGTCGGCGGCCAGCCAGGCCGGGTAGAACGCCGAGTTCTCCGGGTCGACGACGCAGAGCTTGGTGGCGAGCCGGCGGTACCGGGCGTAGCGGCCGATGGTCGCGCTGGTGCCCCCGGTGCCGGCGCCCACCACGACCCAGGCGGGGATCGGGTGCCGTTCCAGCTCCAACTGCGCGTAGATCGACTCGGCGATGTTGTTGTTGCCCCGCCAGTCGGTCGCCCGCTCGGCGTAGGTGAACTGGTCCATGAAGTGCCCGCCGGAGTCCTCGGCGAGCCAGCGGGCCTCGACCACCACGCTCGCCGGGTCGTCCACCAGGTGGCACCGGCCGCCCTGGAACTCGATCTGCGTGATCTTCTCGGGCGAGGTGGAGGCGGGCATCACCGCGATGAACGGCAGGCCCAGCATCCGGGCGAAGTACGCCTCGGAGACCGCCGTGGAACCCGACGACGCCTCGACGATCGTGGTGCGCGGCCCGATCCAGCCGTTGCACAGCCCGTAGAGGAACAGCGAGCGGGCCAGCCGGTGCTTCAGCGAGCCGGTGGGGTGGGACGACTCGTCCTTGAGGTAGAGGTCGATCCCCCATTCCCGAGGCAGCGGGAACGGCAGCAGGTGGGTGTCGGCGGACCGGTTCGCGTCTGCCTCGACGGCGGCGATCGCCTCGGTCACCCAGGTTCGGCTGGATTCGTCGCACCGGTCGAGATGAGTCACGTTCGGAAACCTAGCAAGCGGGCCAGCGGTGGTCAGCGCCGGTCCGGCGGCGTTGACCTGCGGTGTTGGCGGCGCTGACCGGCCCGGCCGGCGGCTCGGATGAGCGGGGTCAGCGCGACGGCCAACCTGGGCAGGGCGTCCAACAGGCGCACCTGCGCTCCCCGCCAGCGGGGCAGGCTGACCACCGGACGTGGCCGGCGGGCCAGCCGGACCGCCCGGGCAGCCACCTGCTGCGCGGTCAGCATCGATCCGGTGAACGAGGCCACCGCCCCGGGGTCGTCCAGCCGGTCGTGCAGCATCGGGGTCCAGATGCCGTCCGGGCAGAGGCAGGAGACGTGCACCCGCCGGTACCCGGCCATCCGCAGGTCGGACAGGGTGCCGAGGCTGAAGGCCAGTAGGGCGTGCTTGCTTGCCGCGTACACCGTCTCGCCGGGCGCGGCGACCAGCCCGGCCAACGAGACGACGTTGAGCACGTGGCCGTGGCCCTGCCCGCGCATCACGGTCAGCGCGGCGAGGGTGCCGTTCATGGCGCCGTGGGTGTTCACGTCGAGCACCCGACGGCGGGTCGCGGCGTCGTGCTCCCACGACGCCCCGGTGACCAGGATGCCGGCGTTGTTGACCCAGAGGGCGAGCTCACCCCGGCCGGCCGCGTTCGCGGCGATGGCGGCGCAGGCCTCCTCGTCCCGGACGTCCAGGGCGGCCGACCAGCCGCCGAGCGGCGCCGCGGCGCTCTGCACTGCCACCGGGTCGAGGTCGGTGAGCAGCACCGACCAACCGTCGGTGTGCAGGGCGGTGGCGATGGCGCGGCCCAGGCCGCCGGCAGCGCCGGTCACCACGGCCACGGGACGCGCTGGCGGGGTCATCGGCGCACGCTACCGCCGGCCGCCGGGGCGACACCAGGGGTACGCGGCGGTCAGGCCGCGGGCGGGCCGACCGGCTGGGGGCGGTTCTCCCACTTGGTGGAGAGCGCGATGGCGGTACGGGTGGAGGCCACCCCGGGCGTCCGGTTCAGCCGCACGATCAACTGCTCCAACTCGGCGATCGTGCCGACTCGCGCCTTGAGCAGGAACGACTCCACGCCGGCCATGAAGTAGCAGGACTCGATCTCGGGCAGCACCCGCAGCGACTCGAGCATGTCGTCGCTGTCGGCACCGGAGTCCTCGACGATGCCGATCAACGCGGTGACACCCAGCCCGATCGACTCCGGGGCCACGTCCGCCCGGTAGCCCCGGACCACACCGCTGCTCTCCAGCTTGCCGACCCGCTCGTGCACGGCCGGGGCCGAGAGGCCCACCTGTCGGGCCAACTCGGCGTACGAGAGGCGTGCGTTGCCGCGCAGCAGGTCGACGAGGCTCAGGTCGATGGCATCCACAGAGAGTGACCTTAACCGTTCACACGTAACGTGCGGCCTTCGGCACCCGTTGGACTGAGCGGTGAGTCACTGTTCATAAACCGCCGGTCAGGGCAGAGGTAGCACCAGTAACATTACTAACTCCCCACTCAGTGCATTTTTCGCGTTTGGGCGGACAGGCCATGTCCCTGGTGCTGTAATTGCCATACGTCCCTCATGACGGCTCTGGGCTACGCACCAGCCGGGGGCAGTGTGTTCAGCCGGGGGCTTCGTCGACGCGAGGAGGGGGCTGTGGACACTGGAGATCGCCTGCTGACACCGGGTGAGGTCGCCGCGCTGTTTCGGGTAGACCCGAAAACTGTGACGAGATGGGCGGCGGCCGGCCGGATAGGAAGCATCCGGACTCCAGGCGGGCATCGCCGGTTTCGGGAATCCGAGGTGCGAGCCCTGCTTGAGGGGGAGGGCATGCTGGACGAGGTGGATGAGGTCGGTAAACCACGCAACGTGGGGCCGGCGGCGTCCACGGGGCCGGGTCCGGCCAACGCCGGCATGTACTGAACTGGTGCGGACAACGCCACGCGGACCGGACACCAGTCCGGTCCGCGTCCCGCTCCGGCGGACAGCACCGCTCGTGCTGAGCAGCACAGCGGTGCCCAGCGCGAGCGAACGACCCAGCACGAGCGGGACGGCTCAGCTTCGGGCTGCGCCGAGCTGGCCGGACCACCGCCGGAACAAAGTGTGCTGGACGCCGAGCGCGTCCAACACCTTGCCGGCCACGAAGTCGACCAGCTGCTGCGCGCTGGCCGCCGCGCCGGCACCGTAGAAGCCGGGACTGGCCGGCAGCACCACAGCGCCCGCGTCGTGAAGGGCGATGAGGTGCTCCAGGTGGCTGCGCGTCACCGGTGTCTCCCGGGGGACCAGCACCACGGGACGGCGTTCCTTGAGGTTGACCTCGGCGGCGCGCTGCAACAGGTCCTTGGAGAGCCCGATCGCGATGCCCGCGCAGGCGGCCGTGCTGGCCGGGACCACCGCCATCCCGCGTACCCGGTAGGAGCCGCTGCTCGGCCCGGCGGCCAGGTCGCCGGCCGGCCAGTGCCGCACATCCGCCGTGGTCAGGTCCCGATCCAGCCAGGCGGCGAGGTCCTCGGCCCAGTGCCCGTCACGGAAGGGCCGGCCGGTCTCGTCGAGCACTGTGAGTCGTGCCGCCCGGGACACGATCAGGTCGACCGGCTCGCCCGCGTCGAGCAGTCCGCCGATGACGGCCGCCGCGTACGGCGTACCGGAGGCACCGGAGACCCCGACCACCCATGGTTCCCGCATGCCCCCAGCCTGCCTGGTCCGGCCGGGCGCCGTGCCGTGGCCCCCGCCCTCGCCCGTCCGTCGTCCTCCCGGCCCACGACGGACATCATCGACAGCCGATCTCTGACATGCTCGGATGGGGGAAACCTCTGTGCAGCGACCGGAGGGACGGTACGACCCATGACGGTGGCGGCAGCCCGCACACTACGTGCCGAATGTCCCCTTCCCTCGCGGTGCTCGCCGCATGCCGAGGCGACCCAGGAGTGGCTGGCGGGCTGGGTGCGCCGCTTCGACCTGCCGCTGGACGACGACGAGCTGTGTCGGTTGGACGCCGGTCGCATCGCCTGGTACGCGGGTCGGCTCTACCCTGACGCCGGCGCCGCCGACCTGCGTACGGTCGCCGCCCTCTGGACCTGGTTCTTCCTGCTCGACGACGCCTGCGACGGACCGCACGGCGCGAGCGGCGCGGACGTCGCTGCCCTGCGGGACGGCGTGCTCCGCGTGCTGCGCCACGGCCCTGGCGCCCGCACGGCGGGGTTTCGGGGACCGCTGCGCCGGATGCTCGCGGACGCGTGGCAAGCGCCGCGTGCCCGGATGCCCCCGCCCTGGCAGCAGCGCTTCGCCGACGCGGTCGCCCACCACCTGGAAGGCGACCGGACGGAGGCGGAGAACAAGATCAGGAGCCACGTCCCTTCTGTCGCCGAATACGTTGCGCTGCGCCGGGCGACCTCGGCGGCGTACGTGTCGTACACCATGATCGAGTTCGTCACCGGTCACGCGCTGCCAGACCCCGTCTACCACCACCCGGCGCTACGGGCGCTGGCCGCAACCGGCAACGACCTGCTCTCCTGGTTCAACGACCTGGTGTCGTTGGAGAAGGACCGCGTCATCTCAGGAGGGCACAACCTGGTGCTGGCCATCGCGAGGGAGCAGCGCCTGCCGGACGAGCGGGCCGTGGAAGCGGCGGTGGATCGCTGGCGCACGACGATGGGGCGGTTCACGGAGCTGCGGGCCACGATCCCGTCCTTCGGCCCGGAACTGGATCCGGCGGTGGCCGCGCACGTGGAGGGGATCGCCCGCTCGGTGCGCGGCACGATCGACTGGTCGCTGGAGAGCAATCGATATTCGGCGTCCCGGAGCTGACCCCGGGAGGTGGGCTACCGGGTCAAAGGGTCCGCCGGTGACGGTCGGCGAGGGTGTTGAGCAGGGCGGCGGCAGTGCCGGCGTCGGCGACCGTGACGACGATCGAGCGCCCGCCGGTCCGCTCGACGAGCAGACCCTCGCCCGCACGCAGGACGATGCCGACCCGGCCGCCGCGGCCCACCCGCCAGCCCCAACCGCCGAACTCGCGCAGCGGGTGAACCTGGACAACGCTGGCGCGGAGCACCTCGTCGAGGGGGACGTGAGTGCGCGGCCAGCCGGCCGACGACCGGACCAGCAGGCCGGTCTCGTCGACCCGGACGGTGAAGGCGAACATCGCCACGAAGACCCCGACCAGCAGCGCCGCGACGATCAGCAGACCCCACACACCGCTGACGACGGCGAGCGCGACCAGGACGACGATGGCCACCGCGCCCAGGGCGATCCCCGGCCCGGCGCCGGTGTGCCCGATCCAGACCGCCCGTTCGTTCGGTGCCAGGGGGACGCGGGAAGCCTCGGGCGAGACGGGGGCGTCGGCCGGCTGAGGCGGGTCGCCGGGCAGGAGCAGGCCGACGAGCACGGCGGGGACGAGGGAGGCAACGGTCCCCAGGGTGAGTGCGCCGCCGATTCCGCCGGCCTCGCGCGCGTCGGCCAGACCGAGCTGCACGTGCAGTGTGCCGAGCTGGAGGAGTGCCAGGAAGAGCGCCAACCAGATGGTGGTCCCCGCGCCGATGCGGCGGCTCGCCGCCGACTGCCCCCAGAGCGTCGTGACCGCGCCGAAGCCGAGCACCAGGAGGGCGCCCGAACCGAAGCCGGCCCAGAGGAAGGCACCGAGGGACATGGAGCCGTCGGGGCTGCCCTGGGCTCCCCAGTGCGTCGCGACCGGATCGGGCAGGTCGCCACGCCAGGAGAGGGCGACGGCGGCGGCCAAGGCGAGGATAGCGAGCCCGCAGGTGGTGACCGCCAGGCCGACGAGACGCATCCGCTGGCGCTGGGCACGGGCAGGCTCGGTGCCGGTGGTCATGATGAGAACGCCTCCTTGAGGAGTGTGGCGGTGGCTTCCGGGGAGAAGCGCAGGGCACGCGCCTCGCGCACCACCTCGTCGATGGCGGCCAGCAGCTTTGCGTGGTCGGCCGCGGGTCGGGCGGTGACGATCGCGCCGCGACCCCGTCGGAGCTCGATCAGCCCGTCGTCCCGGAGCAGTTGATAGGCCCGGAGCACGGTGTGCACGTTGAGGTCGAGCGAGGCGGCGAGCTCGCGGGCGGCGGGCAGCCGCTCACCGGGTTGGAGCACACCCTGGGCCACGGCGAGGCGTACCTGCGTGACGAGCTGGGCGAAGAGCGTCTCATCCAGCGAGGGGTCGATGCGGAAGAGCATGCGTAAAGGTTACTTGTTCTAGTGTTGATAGAACAAATGCCCGGACGGAACGCCGACGGCGGCGGTGCCGAGCGCACCGCCGCCGTCTGCCGCCGCCACAGCGGCCAGGACTAGCCGCGCAGGCCGAGCCGCACCACAAGATCGAGCAGGGCGAAGAGGAACAGCGCGATGCCGACGAACCCGTTTGCGGTGAAGAACGCCCGGTTGACCTTGCTGAGGTCGGTCGGCGTGACCACCAGGTGCTGGTAGCCGAACGCCACAGCGGTCAGCGCCAGCCCGATCCACCAGAGCCAGCCGAGACCGATCAGCGCACCGAACCAGATGAACAGGGCGAAGGTCACCACGTGCGCGACGGTGGACGCGTGCAGCGCGAAGCGCCGACCGTACCGGGCGGGCACGCTGTGCACGCCGATCTCCCGGTCGATCTCGGAGTCCTGGCAGGCGTAGATCAGGTCGAAGCCGCCGATCCACAGCCCCACTGCCACGCCGAGCAGCCAGGCCGGCCCGGAGCCGTCCAGGGTGCCGGTGACCGCCAGCCACGCGCCGACCGGGCCGACCGCCTGGGCGATCCCGAGGATGGCGTGCGGCCAGTTGGTGAACCGCTTGGCGTAGGGGTAGACGACCAGCGGCACCACGGCGAGCGGCGCGAGCACCAGGCAGAGTGGGTTGAGCAGGGCGGCGGCGGCGAGGAAGACCACAAGTGCGACGGCCGCGCCGGTCCAGGCCGTCCGCACGCTCACCGCTCCGGTGACCAGTTCCCGACCGGCGGTACGCGGGTTCCGCGCGTCGATCTTGCGGTCGAGGATCCGGTTGGCGGCCATCGCGAACGTCCGCGCCCCGACCATCGCCACGGTGATCAGCAGCAGGTCGAGCCACCGTACCCGGCCGCCGTTGATCTGCATGGCGGCCAGCGCGGAGAGGAACGCGAACGGCAGCGCGAAGACGGAGTGCTCGACGGCGACGAGCTTCAGGAAGGATTTGGTCCGGCCCGGCGTCGCGGCCGGTGCGTCGAGGACGGCCATCAGATTCCGTACTCCTTCCAGCGCTTGTCGACCAGGGACGTGACCTCGGGACTCATGCTCATCCCCTCTGGCCAGCCGCGGGTGTAGCCCTCGGTGGGTAGCTTGCGGGTCGCGTCGACGCCCGCCTTGCCGCCCCAGAACTGCTGGTACGACGCGTGGTCGAGGTGGTCCACCGGGCCCTCGGTGAGCAGCAGATCGCGCGAGTAGTCGACGTTGCCGAAGGCGCGGAAGGCCACCTCGTTGTAGTCGTGCACGTCGCAGTCCTCGTCGACGATCACGATCAGCTTGGTCAGCGACATCATGTGCGCGCCCCAGATCGCGTTCATCACCTTCTGGGCATGCTTCGGGTAGCGCTTACGAATCGACACGATCGCGCAGTTGTGGAAGACCCCGGCGGCGGGCAGGTTGTAATCGACGATGTCCGGGATCAGGAAGCGCAGCAGTGGTGCGAAGATCCGCTCGGTGGCCTTGCCGAGGCCGTGGTCCTCCTGCGGCGGCTGCGACGTGACGATCGAGTGGTAGACGGGGTTGCGCTGCATGGTCATCGCTTCGATGTGCATCACCGGGAACGGCTCGACCGGCGTGTAGAAGCCGGTGTGGTCACCGAACGGGCCCTCCGGCAGTCGCTCGCCCGGCTCGATGTAGCCCTCCAGCACGATCTGCGCGTGCGCCGGCACCTGCAGCGGCACGGTCAGGCAGTCGACCATCTCCACCCGCTCGCCGCTCAGGAAACCGGCGAACAGGTACTCGTCGATGTCCGCAGGCAGTGGCGCGCTGGCCGAGTAGGCGACCGCGGGGTCGGCACCGATGGCGATCGCGACCGGCAGGCGCTGCCCGAGCCGCTCAGCGACCGCGTGGTGCGCGGTGGAGTTCTTGTGGATCTGCCAGTGCATGCCGATGGTGTTGTGCGAGTGCTGCTGCAGGCGGTAGAGCCCGAGGTTGCGCTTGCCCGTCTCGGGGTGCTTAGTGTGGGTCAGCCCGAAGTTGTGGAAGATCCCGCCATCGCCCGGCCAAACCTGTAGCCCGGGCAACCGGTTGAGGTCGACGTCGTCGCCGCGGTAGACCACCTGCTGGCAGGGGGCCGTCTTGATTTTCTTCGGCGGCATGGACTTGAGCTGCATGACCTTGCCGAGCCCGCCCATCATGCCCGAGAAGCCCTGCGGCAGTTCCGGCTTGAGCATCTCGCCGATCCGCGCGCCGATCTCGTCGAGGTTCTCCACCCCGAGTGCCATCGCCATCCGCTTCTCGGTGCCGAACAGGTTGATCGCCACCGGCATCTCGCCCCGGGTCGGACGCTCGAAGAGCAGCGCCGGGCCGCCGGCCCGCACCGTGCGGGTGACCACCTCGCTGATCTCCAGAGTCGGGTCGACCGGGACGTCGACCCGGCGCAACTCCCCCGCGCGCTCCAGCGCCGCGAGGAAGTCCTTGAGATCGGTGTACGGGAAGCCACGAGCCGCCATGTCACCCAGTCTCCCGCACCGGCTCCCCCACGCCCCAAGCCGGGTGCTGTGACGCTCGCGATCGCCCCCTGTCAGCGGCAGGCGGCAGGCGGCGCGACGGGCGGCGGGCGGCGGGTCTAGATCGACTCGGCTTTCAGGAAGTCGCGGTGTCCCAGGCCGCCGGACACCGCGACTTCAAGGAAGGCGAGTGGATCAACCGGCAGGACCCGAACCTCGCGGGCATGGGGGGCGGTTGAGCGGGTAGCCGGGCAGGCGGCGGGCGGACGGAGGCGCGCGGGCGGAACCGGCCGGACGCACGCGGGCCGGACGCCCACGGGGCGGACGCCCACGGGGCGGACGCACGCGGGCCGGACGCCCACGGGGCGGACGGCATAGGGCATGGGCGGGCGGACGGCATAGGGCACGGGCGGGCGGACGGCGGGCGGAGGCGGCGATGGGCGTGGAACGGGTTCCGGCGGGGTTCACCGAGCAGCGGGCTCGGGTCGGCCAGATCACCATGAACTACGTCCGTGGGGGTGCCGGCCCGCCACTGGTGCTGCTGCACGGGTATCCGCAGTGCTGGCACATGTGGCGGCACCTGCTGCCCGAGTTGGGGCGTTCCTTCGACGTGGTCGCGCCCGACCTGCGCGGCTTCGGGGGCAGCGACGCCCCGGACGGCGGGTACGACAAGAAGACGGTCGCCGCCGACCTGCACGGACTACTCGATCAGCTCGGCCTGACCGGTGACCTCCGGCTGGTCGGGCACGACCTGGGGACCATGGTGGCGTACGCGTACGCCGCCGCCCATCCGCAGCGGGTGAGTCGGCTGGTGCTCAGCGAGGCGCCGATCCCCGACGAGAGCATCTACACGTTCCCCGCGCTCACCTCGGCCGGGCCCGGGGTGTGGAACTTCGGCTACTTCTCCCTCGGCAACGGGCTTCCGGAGGCGCTGGTCAACGGGCGGGAGTCGCTCTGGGTGGACAAGTTCACCGACGCGCTGATGGTGCGCAAGGGCAGCATGGCCGCGCACGACATCGAGGAGTTCGCCAACCACCTGCGCGACCCCGCGCACCTGCGGGCCAGCTTCGCCTACTTCCGGGCGTTCGAGCAGGACATCGCGGACAACGCGGCGTACCGGGGCACGAAGCTGACCATGCCGGTGCTGGCTGTCGGGGCGGCGGCCAGTCTCGGTGGGCAGGTCGCCGAGCAGGTTCGCCGGTACGCCGACACGGTCCGCGGCGAGGTGATCGAGGACTGCGGGCACTGGCTGTACGAGGAGCGCCCGGACGAGATGCTCGCCCTGCTGCGGGACTTCCTTCAGGCGGCCTGAGCAGGGGGCCCGCAGGTGTCCCCGGTCAGGCAGCGGGCGTCCAGGCGTGGGCGGCCAGTGGCGGGTCGAGCGGTGCCCGGGTGAGCCGGTTGGCGAAGGTGGACATCGTGTACGCGCCGACGCCCAGCACCACGTCCAGCGCGTGCCGGGGCTGGTAGCCGGCGGCCAGGAAGTCGTCCAGCTCGTCGTCCGGCACTGCGCCCCGGTGGTCGAGCACGGCCAGCGTGAAGCGGCGCAGCGCCTCCAGTCGCGGCTCGGGCAGCGCCGAGCCGGCACGCAGCGCGCTGATCAGTTCGGCGGTCGCGCCGAGTTGGGTGAGCTTGCCGCTGTGCAGGGCGACGCAAAAATGGCATTCGTGACTGGTGGAGACCGTCAGGATGACCACCTCCCGCTCCAGCGGCGTGAGATCGGTCTGCTCGAAGCCCGCGCTGGCGGTGAGGAAGCCGGTGAGCAACTGCGGCGAATCGGCCATCAGCGCCACCGGGGTGGGCAGCCAGCCGAACCGGCCGCGTACGCCCTCGATGGCTCGTCGGGCGGCGGCGGGTGCGGTCTCGGCGGTGTGAGCGGTGAAGACGGGCATGGCTGCCTACTTTCCAGAGCTTGGATCGGACGACGTAAGATGGTCAACGTGGTTGACGAAATAGTAAACGTGGTTGTCGAACATGGCAACCGCTGATCCCGCGCGCCCCGGGTTCGCGCTACCGCTGCTGCTCCTGGCCGGCTTCCGGACGCTGATCGACGATCTGCACACCGAGCTGGCCCGGGAGGGGCATCCGGAGCTGCGACCGCTGCACGGTTTCGTGCTCCAGGCGGTCGGGGCGGATGGCACCACCGCCACCGAGCTGGGCCAGCGGCTGGGCATCTCCAAGCAGGCCGCGGGCAAGACCGTCGACCGGTTGGTGGCCGTCGGCTACCTGGAGCGGGTCGACGACCCCTCCGACGCCCGACGGCGGCTGGTCCGGGTGACCCCGCGCGGCGCCGACGGGCTACGCCGCTCGGCCGAGATCTTCGACCGGCTGCGAGCACAGTGGGCAGACACGCTCGGCCCGGAACGGGTCACCGCCCTGGAGGACGACCTGCGCGCGATGGCCTCGGCCAACTGGTTCCGGCTCGACGTGCCCGGCTGGTTCGGCGGCTGATCGCGGACGCGTGGGCGAGCGAGACTTCCGGGGCCATCCTGATGGGTGGCCCGGGTCGGGTGCGGGGCCGCCTGCGGCTACCCGGCTGAGTGGCCGGTCAGTGGGTGCGGGCCAGCTCGACGAAGGCCCGCCACGCGGCGGGGGTGAAGGTCAGCAGGCCGCCGTCGCGGTCCTTGGAATCGCGGACGTGCACCCGGCCGGCCAGGTTGTCGGCGACCTCGACGCACGCGCCGGCGTCGTTGCCGCTCCGGGTGGACTTGCGCCAGCGGGCTCCGGTCAGATCCATGGCTTCACGATCTCCTCGAGCAGGTCGATCGACTGCTGCCGGGGCAGCGCGTCACTGCGCAGACTCTCCCACCTTCCGAGCAGGGTCGCCACCTCGAAGATGTCGTCCACGGCGGTGCCACCGGTCTGGTTGTCGAGGAAGCCGAGCCAACTGCCGTCGGCGGTGCGGCCGAGGATGAACGGCCCGAAGAGGCCGGCGTGCAGGCCCACACCCTGTGGCAGCACGTGCACCCTGATGTGCGGGCGGCGGGCGCACGCCACCAGGTGCCGCAACTGGTCGGCCAGCACCCCGGCGCACCCCTCCGCGAAGCGCTGCAACGCGGCCTCGTCGATCACGGCGGTGAGCTGCGGCGGGTGCTCACGGTCGAGGATCGTCTGCCGCTCCAGCCGGGCCGCCACCAACTCCTCCACCCGGTCGGCGGTCAGCCCCAGGTCGAGCCGGAACACCGCCCGGGCGTAGTCGGCGGTCTGCAACAGCCCGGGAATCATCGTCGCGCCGAAGCAGCGCAGTTGGGTGGCGACCCGCTCGACCCCCAGCCACGGGCGGAACCAGACCGGCTCGCCGTCGCGGCGGCCCAGGTCGCGGAGCGAGGTCAACAAGCCACCGGTGTCGAGCACCTCGTCGGCCCGCTTCAGGTACGCCTCGTTGGGTGCCGTCTGCCCCAACTCGACGGCCGACACCATGGACGGCGATTAGTGCGCGCGTCTGCCGTACTCCTCCTGAGTGAGCCCGGCCGCGAGCCGCGACCGCCGGAGCTGCTCCCGGATCAGCGCCGCCGTGGACACCATTGTGGTCACCGCACCCCACCTTCCGCCGCGATTGTCGGGGTCGTGCAACCCCACCTGCCGCACGGTAGCGAGCACTCAACGCTGCGTCATGCCGTGACGCGCATATCGGGGTAACGCGAGCTGCGACCCGACCCGGGGGTGGCCCGGCAAGCGCAAGATCCACTCGGGTTTCGCGACGTCGCGGTGTCCCGGGACGCAGGACACAGCGACTTCCTGAAAGCCGAGTGGATCAACGGGCGACCACGCGCGGGACACCGCCATACCGCCGCCCAGGGCTGGGTCAAGCCCGGCAGACACATCTCACCGCGCCTGGCCGAACGGCGGGACGCGGGAGCAGAGTGGATTCATGTCGGACGCGTACGTCGTCGGCGACCCGGACGGGTTGTCGCCCCTGCTGGTCGAGCTTCGTGACGCCGTTGCCCGGGAGCTGCACGCCCAACTGGCGATGCGCGGTGAGCGGATCGAGCTGGCCGATCTACCGGAGGTGTCCTACCAGGTCACCGTCCAGGTCGAGCGGGCCATGCGGGCCTGGCGACCCACCCGGTAGACGTGGGCCGGTCACTGACGGAATCCGTGACCGGCCCGTACCGCGTTGCCAGGATCAGTCCAGCCCACCGTACGAGTGCAGGCCGGTGAAGAAGATGTTCACGCCGAACAGGTTCATCAGCACGGTGAGGAAGCCGAGCACCGCGATCCAGGTGGCCACGTTGCGCTTCACGCTGGGCGTCGCGCGGGCGTGCAGGTAGCCGGCGTACACCACCCAGGAGATGAACGCCCAGGTCTCCTTCGGGTCCCAGCCCCACGGCCGACCCCAGGCCGCCTCGGCCCAGATGGCACCGGCGATCACCGCGAAGGTGAAGATCGGGAACGCGAAGGCGTGCAGCGCGAAGGTCAGCCGCTCCAGGCCGGCCGCGCCGGGCAGCCGCTTGGCCAGGGTGTACGGGAAGCTCCGCTTGCCCTGCTCGTACCCGCTGCGCATCAGGAAGCCGACCGCCGGCACCACGCCGAACAGGAAGATGCCGGACGCGAAGACGATCGTCGAGACGTGGATGATGAACCAGTACGAGTTGAGCGCCGGCACCAGCGGCACGATCGGCACGTACAGCACCAGCTCGGCGGTGGCGACCAGCAGCACCATCACCAGGGTGAGGAACAGCCCGAGCTTGCGCAGCGACGGTCGCTTCCAGAGCACCACCAACCAGGCGGCCACCCCGATGAACGTCACGGTGAGCACGAACTCGTACATGTTGCCCCAGGGCATCCGGTCCGCGGCGAGCCCACGGGTGACCAGCGCCGCCAGGTGCAGCACGGCGGCGACCGCGGTGGCCCCCACCCCGATCAGGCCCGCCAGCCGGGCCCGCCCTGCGGAACGGTCGACCGTGGGCGGCGACGGGACCGGCGCGGGCGGCGTCGGGACGACACCGCCGCCGGCACCGACCAACTCGCGAACCGGAGCCGCCGTGGCGACCTGGGTACGCACGTTGCCCAGCGCGTACTCGACGGCGTGGCCGATCATCGCGACCAGGTACGCCAGGATCGCGAAGGTCACGAAATTGTCGGAGAGTGCGGACATCACTCGGCTCCTTCTCGCACGCCGGCCCGCTCAGCGGAGTCAGCGCCATCACCAGCCCGTTCGGCACCGCTGACGGCGGCGACCAGCTGGGTGAACTCGTCGGCGAACCCTGGATAGTCGGTACGCGGCAACCCACCGACCTCCATCAAGCTACTACCGCTCGTCGGAGATCCTTCCCCGGGGTCGGCCGGCACCACCCGGAAGAACACCCGGCGGCGCTTGCCGAACAGCGAACCCATCAGCCCGACCAACAGGACGCCGCAGCTGACCAGCAGCATCGTCGAGCCGGGATCGTGCCGGATGGAGAGGGTGACGTACCGCTCGGTGCCCAGGAACTCGACGGTCGTGCCGTCGTCCAGCTTCCAGGTCTCGCCCTTGCGGAGCAGTTTGGTGCCGACCTCCTTGACCTTGCCGGCCCGCACCTGCCGCTGGTCGAGTTGGTAGACCGAGCCGGGGATACCGGCGTCCAGGCCGAGGTTGCCCCGGTAGGCGACCAGGTTCAGCGCCGGGTTGCGCTCGGTCGGGTACTGCGAGCGGACGAACGGCGCCTGCTCGGGCGCCGTGGGCAGGTAGATGCCGGTGAACGCCATCTGCTGATCCGGTGCGCGCTGGCCGGTCGCCGGGTCGACGTTCGCGTCCGGGAAGGCCGCCAGCCCTTCGCTGGTCAGGCCCATGTCGCCGGTGGTCAGGAACGGGTCGTCACTGATCTGGCTGTTGCCGAACCGGTCGGTGTAGCGGATCACCGGGGCGTACCCGTGGCCGAGCAGGTAGACGCTCGCGTCCTTCAGGCGCAGCGGCGAGTTCACCGAGAAGTCGGCGCTGCGGGTCGGCTCGTCCGGGCCGTCGACGGTGACCGTGGCGTTGAAGAACTCCGGCTGGCCGGACGCCAGGAACCGGGCCTCGAAGTCGTCCAGCCGCAGGCAGAAGCGGGGCAGGTCGGCGCTGTCCACCTGGGGGCCGAGCTTCGCCTCGGCGTACTGCTGGCGGGTGTTGCAGAACGCGTTGTCCGCGCCGGCCACCAGCAGTCGGTTGCCGCTCCAGCCGTACCAGGAGCCGAGCGCCACCCCGATCAGCACCGCGATCAGCGAGGTGTGGAACAGCAGGTTGCCGGTCTCCTTGAGGTAGCCCTTCTCGGCGGAGACCTCGTCGCCGCGCACCTCGACGCGCCAGCGGCGTTTGCGCAGCACCTCCGCGATCGCCGCCGCCCCACCGGGCGGGGCGGGCAGCACGGTGTGCTGCGGCAGCCGGGCCATCCGCTTCGGCGCGGCCGGCGGCCGGGACCGCAGCGTGCGGACATGGTCGCGCAGCCGGGGCGTGATGCAACCGATCAGAGAGGTGAACAGCAGCAGGTAGATCGCGGAGAACCAGACCGACCCGAAGACCTCGAACGCGCCGATCCGGTCCAGTCGGGGGGCCCAGTCCGGGTGGTCGACGAAGTACTCGTTGACCTTCTCCGGGCTGATCCCGCGCTGCGGGAGCACCGAGCCGGGAATGGCGGCGATCGCGAGCAGGAAGAGCAGGATCAGCGCCGTACGCATGCTGGTGAGCTGCCGCCACGAGTTGCGCAGCAGGGCCAGCAGCCGGTTCGGCCGGCGGCGTGGCGCGGGCGCCGCGGTCTCCGGTCGGTCGTCGACGACCGTCATCAGATGCTCACCTCGCCCACCCCGACGGTGGTCTGCAGCCAGATCACGAAGCTCTGCCATCCGCCGGTGACCAGGGCCAGACCGATCAGGATGAGCAGGGCGCCGCCGACCCGGGTGACCCAGCGGCTGTTGCGCCGGACGGCGCGGAAGACCCCGAGCAGGCGTTCGAAGCCCAGCCCGAAGACGATGAACGGTATCCCCAACCCGAGGCAGTACGCCACGGCGAGCACCACGGCGCGGTCGCTCTGGCCGCTGGCGGTGGCCATGCCCATCACCGCACCGAGCGTGGGGCCGGTGCAGGGCACCCAACTGAGCGCGAAGACCGCCCCGAAGACCGGTGCGCCGAGCAGCCCGGCCGACGGCAACCGGGAGATCCGGAACTCCCGTTGCAGGGCGGGGATCATCCCGAGATAGCCGAACCCGAGCACGATGATCAACGCGCCGACGACGATTTCGAGCTGCCGCTCGTACTCGAAGAAGACCTGGCCGATGCCGGCGAACAGGATCGCCGTGGCGACGAAGACGGCGGTGAAGCCGGCGATGAAGAGCAGCGTGCCCGCGAGCACCCGGCCCTTGACGGCACCGACCCGCGCGATCCGCTCCCGGACCGCGACGCCTCCGCGGTCGCCGGCCCCGGAGGCTTCCGCTCCCGCAGGAATCGACGAGGTGCCCTGCCGTGCACGACCTTCGAGGTCGGAACCGGCCAGGCCGGTGACGTACGAGAGGTAGCCGGGAACGAGTGGGAGCACGCACGGGGAGAGGAAGCTGACCAGGCCGGCGAGCGCCGCCGCGCCGATGGCGAGCAGCAGCGGCCCGCTCAGGGCCATCTCCCGGAAGGTCTCGCCCATCAGTTGGGGGCCTGTTTCTCAGCCGCGATCCGCTCGACGATCGGTTGCAGGCCCTCCTGCTTGACGGCGGCCCGGATCACCGCCGCGATCCGGCCGTCCCGGTCGAGCACCACCGTCGCCGGCACGCTGTTCGGCGGGATGTCCAGCGCGAGTGCGGTCTTGCTGGACGGGTCGAACAGGCTCGGATAGGTGACCCGGCCCTTCTCGAACGCCTTGGCCTTGTCCCGCGAATCCTGGACGTTGATGCCGAGGAAGTTCACCCCGGAACCCTTGGTGGCCTGGTAGACGGCTTCCAGGTCGTCCGCCTCGGCGCGGCACGGCGCGCACCAGGAACCCCAGAAGTTGACCACCACGACCTGACCGCGCGCCTCGCTGACGTCGTAGCTGCCGCCGAGCAGCAGCTCACCGGCGACCTTCGGGGGTGCGGAGCGCTGGTCCGGTGCGCACTCGAAGATCCCGTCGGTGGTGGTCGTGCAGGTCTTCTCCTGCGCCTTCGACGACGTGCAGCCGACCAGCGCCACCGCGGCGGCGGTGGCGAGCAGACCGGCGGTCCACCTCCGGGCGTTCATCAGGCCCCCTTGGCCGTCCGGGCTGTCGCGGAGAGAGCGATCAGGTGCGCGGCCGGCTCGCTGTAACCGATGCCCGCCACCTTCGCGCCGTCGAAGTGGAACGAGGTGAGACTGGCCAGCCCGCACTGCCGCTTGCGCGGGTCGTGCCAGAGCCGCTTGCGCTCGACGTAACGACGCAACGTCCAGATCGGGAGCTGGTGCGACACCAGCACCGCCTCGCGTCCCTCGGCGGCGACCCGGGCGGCGTGCACGGCGGCGAACATCCGCTCGGCGATCACCCGGTACGCCTCACCCCAGGACGGGGTCACCGGGTCGCGCAGCACCCACCAGTTGCGCGGGTCGCGGAACGACCCGTCACCCGGGGAGACCTTCTTGCCCTCGAACCAGTTGGCGCTCTCGATCAGCCGCTCGTCCACCCCGACCGGCAGCCCGAACTGGGCGGCGATCGGCTCGGCGGTCTGCTGGGCGCGCTCCAGCGGGCTGGCCACCACGTGCACGATCTCCCGCTCGGCCAGGCCCTGCGCGGCGGCCTTGGCCATCTGCACACCCAACTCGGAGAGGCGGAAACCGGGCAGCCGGCCATAGAGGATCTGGTCGGGGTTGTACACCTCGCCGTGCCGAAGCACGTGGACCACTGTCTTGCTCAAGGTTGCGCCCCCTCTGTTCCCGACTGCGGGGCTCGCAAGATCGGCTCACTCCTCGCGCTCACGCCAACCCCCGTTGCCGGCCGCTGCCGCCGCGTTAGCCGCCGTGGGCAGCGCGTCGGCGATGTGTTCCAGAGCGGCGTCGTCCAGCGCCGCCGACACGAACCACGACTCGAACGCGCTCGGCGGCAGGTAGACGCCGGCGGCGAGCATCGCGTGGAAGAACGCCTTGAACGCCGGCACCTGCTGGGTGCGCGCGCTGTCGTAGTCGACCACGTCGGCGTCGGTGAAGAAGACCGAGAACATGCTGCCCGCGTACGACAGCCGGTGCGGGACCCCGGCGGCGGCCAACGCGTCGGACGCCAGCTTGCCCACGACGGCGGCCGTCTCGTCGAGGCGCTGGTACAGCGCGTCGTCGGCGAGCCGCAGGGTCGCCAGGCCGGCGGCGCAGGCGAGCGGGTTACCGGAGAGGGTGCCGGCCTGGTAGACCGGGCCGGCCGGCGCGAGCCGCGCCATGATGTCCGCGCGCCCGCCGAACGCCGCGGCGGGCAGGCCGCCACCCATGACCTTGCCGTACGTCCACAGGTCGGCGTCGGAGGCGTCGAGGCCGTGCCACCCGGCGCGGGAGACCCGGAACCCGGTCATCACCTCGTCCACCACGAGCAGGGCGCCGTGTGCGTGCGCGATCCGGGCGAGCTGCTGGTTGAAGCCGTCGCGGGGGGCCACCACGCCCATGTTGCCGGCGGCGGCCTCGGTGATCACCGCGGCGATGTGCTGGCCCTCGGCGGCGAACGCCTCCTCGACGGCCCGGATGTCGTTGTACGGAAGCACGATCGTCTCGCTGGCCGCCGCGCCGGTCACACCGGGCGAGTCGGGCAGGCCCAGGGTGGCCACGCCGGAGCCGGCGGCGGCGAGCAGCGCGTCGACGTGGCCGTGGTAGCAGCCGGCGAACTTGACGATCTTCGAGCGGCCGGTGAAGCCACGGGCCAGCCGGATCGCCGACATGGTCGCCTCGGTGCCGGAGTTGACCAGGCGGACCTGCTCGACCGGGGTCCGGGCGACGATCTCGGCGGCCAACTCCACCTCACCGGGGGTGGGCGTGCCGAAGCTGGTGCCCCGGGCGGCGGCTGCCTGGACGGCCTCCACCACCTCCGGGTGGGCGTGCCCGAGGATCAGCGGGCCCCAGGAGCAGACCAGGTCGACGTAGCGGCGACCGTCGGCGTCGTACAGCCACGGGCCCTCGCCACGGACCATGAAACGCGGGGTGCCGCCGACCGCCTGGAAGGCGCGCACAGGGGAGTTCACCCCGCCCGGCACGATGGCGCGGGCGCGGTCGAACAGGGCCTCGGAGGCCGGCGCGTCGGCTGGGTAGCGGCCGGATCCGGCGGGAAAGATGTCGGTCACGATGCCGCCATTGTGACAGCGCCGGACGGTCAACCAGCAGCCACCCCGTGGTGGGGTTACCCGGCTCACCTGTGACCCGCGCCGGTCAGCAGCGCCGACACGGGGGCCTCGTGGCCTGGACGGCGACGGCTCGCGGCCTCGACAGGCCAGGTCGGTCGGATCGCGCTAGGCTGACCGGGTGGATCGTGCCGAACTGTCCATCACGCTACACCGGACGGGCGACGAAGCAGTCTTGCGCCTGGCCGGTGAGATCGACATGCTCACGGCCGCGCAGCTCTCGACCGTGGTCAACGAAGTGCTGGCCGACCCGCCGCCGAAGATCGTCCTCGACCTCGGCGGCGTCACCTTCTGCGACTCGCAGGGCCTGGGCACCCTGGTCGTGCTCAGCCGCAAGGCCAGCCACGCGCAGAGCCTGCTGATGCTGACGCACGTGGGCGACTTCCTGATCCGCGTGCTGGACATCACCGGCCTGCGCAGCGCCCTGATGATCCGCAACGACCAGCCCACCGGCTGAGCCGCCCCGCCGCGTCAGGCGGTGTTGCCCCAACGGGCCTGTTCGAGCAGCCGTACCGCCCGGTCCCGGACCTCCGGGTCGTCCGAGCGGAGCTGGGCGGTCGCCTCGTCGACCGCGTCGGTCAGCCGCCGCCACTGCGTGTCGCGCTCCCGGACCAGATCCGACTGGGTGGCGAGCTGCCGGGTCTTCACCCACAGCTCGACGAAGACCGACACCTTGGCCCGGAGCACCCACGGGTCGAACGGCTTGGTGAGGTAGTCCACCGCGCCCACCTGGTAACCCCGAAGGGCGAGCTGGGCGTCCCGGTCGGCGGCGGTGAGGAAGATGATCGGCACGTGCCGGGTCCGCTCGCGTCGCTTGATGTGGCTCGCCGTCTCGAAGCCGTCCATGTCCGGCATCTGCGCGTCCAACAGGATCACCGCGAAGTCGTCCACCAGCAACTGCTTGAGCGCCGCCTCACCGCTCTCCACCGCCACGGACTGGACCGGCAGGCCCTGAAGGATCGCCTCCAGGGCCGTCAGGTTCTGCCGCCGGTCGTCCACGAGCAGCGCTTTGGCCAACTGGGTCACGAAGTCTCCTCGGTCCGGCTGCCGTTGATCCAGGACGACATCAGTTCGATCAGGTCGTCGAGGTCGACCGGCTTGGTGATGTAGTCGCTTCCACCGGCAGCGAGCGCCGACTCACGGTCACCCGGCATCGCCTTCGCGGTCAGGAAGACCACCGGAAGGTCGGCGAACCGGTGGTTGCGGCGAATCTGGCGGGTGGTCTCGTAACCGTCCTGGTCGGGCATCATGGCGTCCATCAGCACGATGTCCACCTCCGGATGCTCGGCCAGCAGACGGACACCGTCCGCCCCGTTGTCCGAGTACAGCACGGTCATACCGTGCAGCTCCAACGCACTGGTCAAGGCGAAGACGTTGCGTACGTCGTCGTCCACGATCAGCACCGTGGCGCCGTCCAGTTGACGGGTGGCCGGTGCCTCCGGCCGTTCCGGCAGCAGTTCCAGCGGCGGCATCAGCAGCGACGACGGCAGCCCGGCGCGCTGCGGCGACGGAGTCTGCGGCGCGACCACCGCGTCCGGGGCCAGCACCTGCGGCACGAACAGGGTGAAGGTCGAGCCCTGACCGGGCGCGGACGAGACGGTGATGGTGCCGCCGATCAGTCGGGCCAGATCGCGGCTGATCGACAGGCCCAGGCCGGTGCCGCCGTACCGGCGACTGGTCGTGCCGTCGGCCTGCTGGAACGCCTCGAAGATGATCGACAGTTTGTCGTCGGAGATGCCGATCCCGGTGTCGATCACGGTGAACGCGATCACCTGCTGGGCGTTCGTCAGCGCCGGCACGTCGAAGACCGCGTTCTCCGCGGCCGGGGCGATTCGCAGCGTCACGGCACCGTTGTCGGTGAACTTCACCGCGTTGGAGAGCAGGTTGCGCAGGATCTGCTGCAACCGCTGCGCGTCGGTCACCAACGCCGGCGGCAGATCCTTGCTCACCCGTACCTGGAAGTCCAGGTTCTTCTCCTCGGCCTGCGGCGCGAACGCCTGCTCGACGTAGCCGCGCAGCTCGGTGAAACGGATCTCGGTCGGCTCGACGTCCATCCGGCCCGCCTCGATCTTGGACAGGTCGAGGATGTCGTCGATCAGACGCAGCAGGTCGGAGCCGGACCCGTGGATGGTCCGGGCGAACTCGATCTGCTTCGGGCTGAGGTTCTGCTCCGAGTTCTCGGCCAGCAGACGGGCCAGCAGCAGCAACGAGTTCAGCGGAGTCCGCAGCTCGTGGCTCATGTTGGCCAGGAACTCCGACTTGTACGCCGACGCCCGGGTCAGCTGCTGCGCCTTCTCCTCCAGGCCCAGCCGCGCCAGCTCGATCTCCCGGTTCTTCGTCTCGATGTTGCCCTTCTGCTCGGACAGCAGAGTGGCCTTCTCCTCCAGCTCGGCGTTGGTGCGCTGCAACTCCGCCGACTGCTCCTGCATCTCGTGCGCCAGCCGCTGCGACTGGGCCAGCAGCTCCTCCGTACGCCGGTTGGCCTGGATGGTGTTGACAGCGATGCCGATGGTGAGCACCAGCCGCTCCAGGAACGACAGGTGCAGCTCGGAGAAGGCCGACACGCTGGCGAACTCGATCACCCCGAGCAGTTCGCCCTCGAACAGGACGGGGAGCACCACCAGGTCGGACGGGGGTGTCTCGGCCAGGCCGGAGCGCAGGGTGAGCCGGCTGTTCGGGGAGGCGCTGACCCGGATCGTGCGACGGGAGAGCGCGGTCTGCCCGACCAGCCCCTCACCCGGCCCGAAGGTGACGTCGTGCCCCCGCGCCACGTACCCGTACGAGGAGGTCAGCCGCAGCCGCATGCTGCCGTCGGCGTCGTCGGCCAGGAAGAAGGCACCGAGCTGGGCGTCGACCAGCGGAGTCACCTCCGTCATGATCATGCGGCACACCTCGCCGAGGTCGCGCTGGCCCTGCAACAGGCCGCCGATCCGGGCGAGGTTGGAGTCCAGCCAGCCCTGCTCGGCGTTCTTCTTGGTCGTCTCCCGGAGGGTGACGATCATCTGGTTGATGTTGTCCTTCAGCTCGGCGACCTCGCCCTGTGCCTTGACCGCGATCCGCTGGGTCAGGTCGCCCCGGGTCACCGAGGTGGACACCTGGGCGATGGCCCGCAACTGCGTGGTCAGCGTCGAGGCGAGCTGGTTGACGTTCTCGGTGAGATCGCGCCAGGTGCCGGAGACGCCCTTCACCTGCGCCTGACCGCCGAGCTTGCCCTCGATTCCGACCTCGCGGGCCACCCGGGTCACCTCGTCGGCGAACGACGACAACTGGTCGACCATCGTGTTGACTGTCGACTTCAGCTCCAGAATCTCGCCCTGGGCGTCCACGGTGATCTTCTGCGACAGGTCACCCTTCGCCACCGCCGTGGTCACCGAGGCGATGTTGCGGACCTGGCTGGTCAGGTTCGACGCCATCGAGTTCACGTTGTCGGTGAGGTCCCGCCAGGTGCCGGAGACGCCCTTCACCTGCGCCTGACCGCCGAGCTTGCCCTCGGTGCCCACCTCGCGGGCCACCCGGGTCACCTCGTCGGCGAACGACGACAGCTGGTCCACCATCGTGTTGACTGTCGACTTCAGCTCCAGGATCTCGCCCCGCGCGTCCACCGTGATCTTCTGCGACAGGTCACCCTTCGCCACCGCCGTGGAGACCTGGGCGATGTTGCGCACCTGGGCGGTCAGGTTCGACGCCATCGAGTTCACGTTGTCGGTCAGGTCCCGCCAGGTGCCGGCGACCCCGCGCACCTGCGCCTGGCCGCCCAACTTGCCCTCGGTGCCCACCTCACGCGCGACCCGGGTCACCTCGTCGGCGAACGACGACAACTGGTCGACCATCGTGTTGACTGTCGACTTCAGCTCCAGGATCTCGCCCCGCGCGTCCACCGTGATCTTCTGCGACAGGTCACCCTTCGCCACCGCCGTGGTCACCGAGGCGATGTTGCGGACCTGGCTGGTCAGGTTCGACGCCATCGAGTTCACGTTGTCGGTCAGGTCCCGCCAGGTGCCGGAAACGCCCTTCACCTGCGCCTGACCGCCCAGGTTGCCCTCGGTGCCCACCTCGCGGGCCACCCGGGTCACCTCGTCGGCGAACGACGACAACTGGTCGACCATGGTGTTGACGGTGTTCTTCAGCTCCAGGATCTCGCCCTGGGCGTCCACCGTGATCTTCTGCGACAGGTCGCCCTTCGCCACGGCGGTGGAGACCTGGGAGATGTTGCGGACCTGGCTGGTCAGGTTGCCGGCCAACTGGTTGACGTTCTCGGTGAGATCCCGCCAGGTGCCGGAGACGCCGCGCACCTGGGCCTGACCGCCGAGCTTGCCCTCGATGCCCACCTCACGCGCGACCCGGGTCACCTCGTCGGCGAACGACGACAGCTGGTCCACCATCGTGTTGACGGTGTCCTTCAGCTCCAGGATCTCGCCCTGCGCCGCCACCGTGATCTTCTGCGACAGGTCGCCGCGCGCCACCGCCGTGGAGACCTGCGCGATGTTACGGACCTGGGCGGTCAGGTTCGACGCCATCGAGTTGACGCTGTCGGTCAGGTCCTTCCAGGTGCCGGCCACGTTCGGCACCTCGGCCTGGCCGCCCAACTTGCCCTCGGTGCCCACCTCGCGGGCCACCCGGGTCACCTGCTCGGCGAAGAGACGCAGCGTGTCGGTGAGGTAGTTCATCGTGGCGGCCAGCTCGGCCACCTCACCACGCGCGCCGACCGTGATCTTCTGCGACAGGTCGCCCTTGGCCACCGCCGTCGCCACCTGCGAGATGGACCGCACCTGGCCGGTCAGGTTCGACGCCATGGTGTTCACCGAGTCGGTGAGGTCCTTCCAGGTGCCGGCGACGCCCCGCACGTCGGCCTGGCCACCCAACTTGCCCTCGGTGCCCACCTCACGGGCCACCCGGGTCACCTCGTTGGAGAACGACGACAGCTGGTCCACCATCGTGTTCACGGTGCGCCCGATGCGCAGGTACTCACCACGCAGCGGCCGACCGTCGATCTCCAACGCCATGTGCTGGGACAGGTCACCGTCGGCGACCGCCACGATCACCCGGGCGATCTCGGTGGTCGGTCGACCCAGGTCGTCGATCAGCGAGTTGATCGCCCGCTGCCCCTCCGCCCAGGAGCCGTCCAGCCCTTCGTCGTCGAGCCGCTCGGTGAGCCGGCCGTCCCGACCGACGATCCGGCTGATCCGCCGCAGGTCCAGGTACTGCCGCTCCTGGAGCGAGACCACCTCGTTGAAGGCGTCCGCCACCTCACCGGCTGCGCCGGCCCGGCGGGGAAGCCGGACCTTCAGGTCGCCGCGCCCGATCCGTCGCAGTGCCTCGGCCAACTCACCGAGGAGCGCCTCGTGGTCGGACGCGGACGGATCCGCCACCGACTGCTTCGACGTGGTCATCATTCCTCGCTCAACTCGGGGGCGCCGGTCCGTGCGGACACACCGGCACCCCATATTGTGCCCGCGCGCGCCGTGGTGCCAGGGTGCGCGACCCGCCAGGTGGCATCGATCGGCCCGTCGACCCGCCCGATCGGCGTCGAGCCGACACGGCCCGCCGCAAACCTCGCCGGGCTCACAGACCGGTCGTTTCGATGCGTCGACCCGCTTCCTGCCGCCGGTGCCGCTGACCGACGCGACAGCCCACGATCGGTGATCGGCTTGGCACCCGGCAGGGGGACGGTGGAGGATACGGGGGTGTCAGCCGAGGCGGGGCCCGCGACGGCCGGGGCCCGGGACGGGGCCGTCCGGCGTGTCCGGCTGCCCGCCGACCGCCGTACGCCGGCCGCCGCCCGCGCCGTGGTCCGCTCGGTGTTGACCGAGTCACACCTGGACGAACTGGCCAACGAGGCGCTGCTGCTCACCACCGAGCTGACCACCAACGCCGTCGAGCACGCCCGCACCGAACTGGACATCGAGGTCGTCGCGGACGAGGTCGGGCTGACCGTCACCGTCTCCGACTTCGCCCCCGGTTCCGGCGACGAGCTGACCGTCGGCGACCGCAACGACTCCACCGAGATCAACGAGGTCTCCGTGCGGGGCCGGGGCCTTTTGCTGGTCGACCACTTCGCCAGCCGCTGGGGCACCACGTACCTGCCCACCGGGAAGGGCGTCTGGTTCCGGCTGGACCGCCCCGGCGCCGACCAGCCCTTGAGCGGGACCATCGGCGAATCGACACCGGCCAACGCCGGCCCCCGGACGAGCACCGACGGGTCCGCGCCGAGCGCCAGCGCGATGAGCGAACTCATGCAGACCGCCCCCGACCTGTACGGGGACGACCCGTTGCCCGACTTCGCCACCAGCCTGCTCAGCCGGGTCGCCGAAATGGTGGGCGCGGCCGGCGGCACGATCCGCCTGGACCGGGGCGACGGGCAGGGCAGTCAGGTGCTGGCCCGCTTCGGTCGGCCGCCCCGCCCCGGCAGCGACCTGCTCCGGGTGCCACTGACGGTGCAACGCCCGTACGCCGGGGAGTTGGAGTTGGACGCCGCGCCGTCGGCGTACGCCCAACCGTTGGCGGTGCTCACCGCCGAGCGGCTGTCGCTGCACCTGGAAAACGACCGGCTGCGCCGGGCCGACCTCCGCCGGCAGGTGTGGCTGACGTTCCTGGCCGAGGCGAGCGAACTGCTGGCCCAGTCGCTCGACGTCGACCTGACCATGGCGCTGGTGCCGCAGTTGGTGGTGCCGCGACTCGGCCAGTGGTGCGCGGTGCACACCACCGACGAGTGGGGCCGGCTCCGGCTGTCGGCGGCCAGCCACGCCGACGAGTCGATGCTTCCGCAGTTGCACAAGGTGCTGGCGGAGACCGGGCCGGATTCGATCCAGGCCCGCCTCCGCGAGGCGTCCCGCAGCGCGGCGCAGATTCCCCTGGGCGGGCCGATGGAGGGTTTCGCCGTCCCGCTGATCGCCCGCGGGCAGCGGCTCGGGACCCTGGCGGTGGGGCGGCACCAGCGGCACCGGCACGACCCGGACGAGGTGGCCGTGTTGGAGGACGTGGCCCGGCGGGCCGCGCTGGCCATCGAGAACGCCCGCATCCACGCCGAACGCCGTCGGGTGGCGCAGACGCTCCAGCAGTCTCTGCTGCCGCCGGTGCTGCCACTGGTGGACGGGATCGGTTTCGCCGCCGAGTACGTCCCGACCGGCGACGACGCCGAGGTGGGCGGCGACTTCTACGACGTGGTGCCGCTGCCCGACGGGCGCTGGCTGGTGGTCATCGGTGACGTCTCGGGCAAGGGTGTCCAGGCCGCCGCGGTGACCGGGCTGGTCCGGGACGTGATCCGGGTGCTGGTCGGCGACGGCAAACCGTTACCGGAGGCGCTGGCGCGACTCAACGAGACACTTGTCGAGCGCGGTGGTGGCCGCTACTGCACGCTGGCGCTGGCAGCGGTCGGGCAGGGCAGGGGTGACCAGTTGGACGTCTCGCTGCACCTCGCCGGGCACGACCGGCCGGTGCTGCTGGCCGCGGCGGGCGGCGCCGGGTTCGTCGGCACCGGCGGCACCGCGCTCGGCCTGCTCGACACGATCACCTCGCCGGCGGCGGACATCACGCTCGCACCGGGCGATTCGCTGATCTTCTACACCGATGGCGTCACCGAGCGGCGGCGTGGCCGGGAGCTGTTCGGCACCGACCGACTGCGGGACGCCGCCGCGCCCCTGGCCGGATATTCGGCCGACGTGGTGGCGGCACGGCTGCGCGCCGCGGCGATCAACTTCTCGGTCGAGCCACCCCGGGACGACATCGCCGTCCTGGTGCTCCGCAACGACGCGACCTGAGCGCTGCGCGGCCCCCGGCCATCGGGTCCGCTCGGTACATTGACGGCCATGACGAGCGTCGCGCAGGTCACGTCGTACCCCCGGCGGGCGGTCCGGGCCCTGATCGTCGCGCAGTTCGCGACCATCGGCGCCTTCCTCACCGTGCTGCTGCTCTACGTCGGTCGGATGACGAGCGCCGGCGTCGGCCCGGCCGAGATGTTGACCGGCGCGTACGACCCGAAGGACGTGGCCTTCTTCGGGGTGCTGCACCCCGTGGTGGCGGTGCTCTACCTGGCGGGTGCGGCGCTCGGGCTGCCGTTGGCGATCGTCGCGGTGGTGCTGGTCGCCCGGGAGCGCGAGGCCCTGCCCCGGGCGACCCGGTCACTGCTGCTGGCCGGCGCGGTCGGCAGCCTGCTGGTGCTGGTGGCCCGTCTCACCCCGCCACTGTTGGACATGCACCGGTGGTGGCTGGACTGACCTGGGCCGGGCCGCACCGGCCGACGGGCTCACCCGGCCGTTCCGACGGCTCATATGGCTGCCAGGCCTCACAGGCCGCCGGGAAGCCGCCCGGGCGCGAGGCGGTGCTCCGGATCCAGGTGCCGCTTCGCGGCCCGCAACTGGGCCAGGCCGGCCAGCTCTCCCCAGAGGTCGACCGCCTGGCGGACCGCCGCCGGAGCGGAGACCACCACGCAGCGGCCCTGCCGGGCCAACAGCACCCCTCGGACGGCGGCCAGAATAGACGCCACCCGATCGGCTGCCAGTGCCCCCGGCAGCGCCGCGTGCACCACGCCCAGCCCGGCGGACCCACGCACCGGCACCGGCGTTCCGGCCGCGTCACGTAGCGCGTAGACGGCGGCGTGCAGGTCGCCGATCGGCACCTCCAGGCGCAGCGCCGTGTCACCGGGAGCGAACGGGTAGCGGCGCCACCACGTCGGCGCGGAGTGCGCGATCGTCGCCTCCCCGTGCAGCAGGCCGACCAGCCGCTCGGCACGCTCGGTGACGTCGGCGGGGCCGCCCTCCAGCAGCACCACCAGGCTGCCGGCCCGGGACGGGGCACCGGCTCGGCCGGACATCGACGGATGACGCTCCCGGGCGACGGCCGCCGGATGACCGGGCGGGTACGGCGTACGTGGGCGGGGGGTGCCTCCGGGCAGGTCCAGCTCGATGGCCGACGGCTCCAGCCGAGCGGAGAGGATCGTCCGGACCAGGTCGTGCACCTCCAACGGCGTCCACACCGGGCGGGACACCCAGAGCCTGCTCGCCGGCACCGGCTGCACCCGCAGGCTCGCCGACACCAGCACGCCGAGCGCGCCCTGGGAGCCGCAGAGCAGGCGGGCCAGGTCGAGCCCGGGCGCGCCACCGCCGACGCTGATCAGCTCGCCGTCGGCGGCGAGGTAACGCACACCGAGCAGTTGGTCGCAGGGGCTGCCGTGGCGGTGGCGCAGCGGGCCGGCCTCGCCAGCGGCCAGCACGCCGCCCACTGTGGCGCCGGGCGAGGGGGCGTCCATCGCGAGCCGCTGCCCGGTGCGCTCCAGGGTGGCCTGCACCGCCCGCAGTGGAGTGCCGGCCCCCACGTCGGTCACCAGCGAGTCGACCGGCTCGTGACCGATGCCGGCCAGCCGGCCGGTGTCGAGCAGGATGTCGACCTGAACGGGGGCGGCCCCCCAGTCGATCTTCGTGCCCGCACCTCGGGGCACCACCGCCAGATCGTGCACGGCGGCCAGCCGCAGCACCTCGGCGGCGGCGTGCGGGCCGCCCGGAACGGCCACCCAACGCGCTGGTCGCCCCGCCACCTCGTCGGCCGGCCCGGCCAGCCGGGAGAACGGTGGACCGCAGATCGCCGCCAACCGCCGGGTGATCTCGAGGGCTCCGGACCGGCCGAGGGAACTCGCTGCTGCCGCCATGCCGGCCATCGTACATGTGTTCGAAAGCGGTGGTGGTGAGTATCGGGATGCCGCTGGTCCGGCGCGCTGCGCCTGCCGGCCGGTAACGTGGCCGCCGTGACCACCGAGACTGCCCCGCCCGCGGCGAAGCGGGTGCCCAGCGAGCGCACCCACCACGGCGACACCGTCATCGACGAGTACGCCTGGCTCGCCGCCAAGGACGACCCGGAGACGATCGCCTACCTGACCGCCGAGAACGAGTACACCGACGCGCGTACGGCCCACCTGGCAGACCTGCGCGCCGACCTGTTCGAGGAGACCCGCCGGCGCACCCAGGAAACCGACCTGTCCGTGCCGACCCGCAAGGGCGGGCACTGGTACTACACCCGGACGGTCGAGGGACAGCAGTACGGAGTGCAGTGTCGCCGGGCGGTCCGCGACGGTGAGACGGACCCGCCGGTCAGCGCGGACGGCGCCCCGCTCGACGGCGAGGAGGTGCTCCTCGACGGCAACCTGCTGGCCGAGGGGCACGACTTCTTCTCGCTCGGTGCGTTCGACGTCAGCCCGGACGGTCGCTGGCTGGCCTACTCCACCGACTTCTCCGGTGACGAGCGCTTCACCCTGCGGGTGAAGGACCTGACCACCGGCGAGTTGCTGCCGGACGAGGTGCCGGACACGTTCTACGGCACCGCCTGGTCTTCGGACGCCTCGGTCCTGTTCTACGTGACGGTGGACGACGCCTGGCGGCCGAACCGGGTCTGGCGACACACCATCGGCTCCGCCGCCGCCGACGACGTGGTGGTCCACCAGGAGGACGACGAGCGGTTCTGGGTTGGCGTGGAGCTGACCCGGTCGGAGAAGTTCATCCTCATCGACGTGCACAGCAAGGTGACCAGCGAGGTGCTGGTGATCCCCGCCGGCAACCCGACCGGCGCGCCGGCCGTGATCGCCCCTCGCCGGCAGGGCGTCGAATACACGGTGGAGCACCACGGCCACCGTTTCCTGATCCTGCACAACGACGGCGCGGAGGACTTCGCGCTGGCGTTCACCTCGGCGGACGTACCGGGCGACTGGGTGCCGCTGATCGAGCACACCCCCGGCACCCGGCTGGAGGCCGTCGACGCCTTCGCCAACCACCTGGTGGTGTCGCTGCGCACCGACGGGCTCACCGGGCTGCGGGTGCTGCCGGTGGGCAGTGACGACGGGTACGACATCGACTTCCCCGAGCCGCTGTACAGCGTCGGGTTGGACGCCAACCCGGAGTACCGCACCGGCCAGGTCCGGCTGCGCTACTCCTCGCTGATCACCCCCGACTCGGTGTACGACTACGACCTGGTCACCCGGCAGATGGTGCTGCTCAAGCAGAAGCCGGTGCTGCCCGGGCCGGACGGGCGACCGTACGACCCGGCCGAGTACGATCAGCACCGCGACTGGGCGCTCGCCGACGACGGCACCCGGGTGCCGATCTCACTGGTCTGCCGCGTCGGCACCCCCCGGGACGGCTCGGCACCCTGCGAGCTGTACGGCTACGGCTCGTACGAGGCCAGCATGGACCCGTGGTTCTCGGTGGCCCGCCTGTCCCTGCTGGACCGGGGCGTGGTCTTCGCGGTGGCGCACACCCGGGGCGGCGGTGAGCTGGGCCGACGGTGGTACGACCAGGGCAAGCTGCTGGCCAAGAAGAACACCTTCACCGACTTCGTGGCGTGCGCCCGGCACCTGGTCAAGGCCGGCTGGACGGCCAGCGACCGGCTGGTCGCCCGGGGCGCCTCGGCCGGTGGCCTGCTGATGGGCGCGGTGGCCAACCTGGCACCTGACGCGTTCACCGGGATCGTGGCGCAGGTGCCGTTCGTGGACGCGCTCACGTCGATCCTCGACCCGTCGCTGCCGCTGACCGTCACCGAGTGGGAGGAGTGGGGCAACCCACTGGAGGACCCCGAGGTGTACGCGTACATGAAGTCCTACACGCCGTACGAGAACGTGGCCGCCGTGGACTATCCCGCGATCCTCGCGGTGACCAGCCTCAACGACACCCGGGTGCTCTACTCGGAGCCGGCGAAGTGGATCGCCCGGCTGCGGGCGGTGGCCCCGGGCGGCGACTACCTTCTGAAGACCGAGATGGGTGCCGGGCACGGCGGCCCGAGCGGTCGTTACGACTCCTGGCGCGAGGAGGCGTTCATCAACGCCTGGATCCTGGACCGCATCGGCCACGCCTGACCGTCGGCTCGCCATGATCGCGCCCGGTGGTGGGAGTGGTCCCCTCGGCGGCTCGAGGAGACCACCCGTGATCGGGCGCGATCATGGCCGGGTCGCGTATGCGCGGCCTGGCCTTTCGGGGTTGCGGCGGATGTCACGGCCTAGACTTCCGGGGTGACCGGGGCTACGGATGGTGACGGCGACGCCGCCGAGGAGGTCCGCCGACCGAGCGTGGCGGCGGTGGCACGGGACCGCCGGGTCTGGCTGATCCTCGCGGTGGTCGCCGGCCTGCTGGTCTGCTGTTGTTCGGCCGTGGTCGGCACCCTGATCGCACTCTCCTCCGGCCTGCTCGCCGCCTGACCCGGCCTCGTGGGTCAGGCCAGCCGGCGGGGCAGTTTCGGATCAGGTCGTCCGTAGCTCGTCCAGGGCTGTGCTGGCGCGCAGGAAGAGCAGGCCGACACCGACCGTCACCAGCACCGCGGCCAGGGCGCCGGCACCGAGCCACGCGAGGTGCTCCAGAGGTACGGGAACGGCTCGCTGCACCTCGGGGTAGTACACGATCCGGTTGTACTGTGCGCTGGTGGCAGGGTCCTCACAGAGCGCTGCCGTGGCCTCGCAGATCGTCGCCGACCCGCCGCCCGCCGACACCTCCGCGACGAGACCTCGGCCGAGCAACGTGCCCACGGTGAGCGCGAGCAGGATCGCCGGCACGGCCGGCGCCAACGCCTGCCAGGCCACCGAACGGCTCAGCGTGGCGCGGGGCACCCCGGTGGCGACCAACGCGGCGTAGGCGCGTCGACGGGCGACGATCCCCTCGACCAGCGCGACGATCAGCCCGCCCGTCGCGATCAGGATGGCCACGGCGATCGCGCCATCGACATAATCCATCGTGGACAGATAGAACGGGTTGGTGCCGCCATCCAGTCCGGCGAACCGGCTCTGCTCCCGCTCAAGCTGGTCCTTGGTCCCGAAGTAGGCCCGCTGGGCGGCCGCGCCCCCGCCGAAGATCAGGGCGGCGAGCAGCGCCGCGAAGGTGCGGCTACCCGCCCACGGGTCGGCCATCAGCCGGCCCGCCGCGAGCAGGGCAGCCGGACCGCGGGCGTGCCGACGCAACAACCGCCCGCAGTGGTACGACAACCAGCCGGTGCCGATCACCACCCCGATCATCGCCGCGAGCGCGCCCACCGCGAACAACACCGGCACCAGCCAGGCCATCAACTCGTCGTCGTCGGCGAACCGGTAGACCACCGGGCGGATCAGCGCAAACGAGACCACGCCGAACCCGATCAGGAGCCCCGCCCAAGGACCCGGACCACGCTCGCGGGCGGCCTTACGACTCACCCCGAGCGGGCTGGTGGTGACCGTACGCAGCATCAGGGCGGTGGCCAGCGCCGCCACGACCGGCAGACCGAACACCACGCCGGCCAGCGCGCCGGTCGACGGCAGCACATCGGTGGGCAGGGCCAGTTGACCTTGCGCGTCCGGTCGGTGCAGCAGGTCGCGGCCAACCAGGTAGACACCCAGCCCGACGAGCGTGCCCAGCAGAGCGGCCACGCCGGTCTCCAGCACCACCAGCCGGGTGACCTGCCCGGGCGTGGCACCGGCCAGCCGGAGCGCGGCCAACCGGCGGTCCCGGGCCGGCGCGCCGAGCCGGGCGCACTGACCGGCCAGCGCCAGCACCGGGACCATCAGCATCAGCAGCGCGAACGCCGTGCCGCCGCGCAACCCGGGCTGCGCCAAGAGCGCGTTGTGATACTGCTCCGACCACCTGTTCTGGTTCTCATCCGTCGCCGCTGGGGTGGGGATGGCCAACACGGTGAGCGCCGCGAGCCCGGCCAGGGTCGCCAGCAGGGCGCTGAGCGCGGTGAGCACCACCCGGGCGGTGTCGGTGCGGGTGCCGGCGAGCGCGAGGCGGAGCAGCGTCGTCGGTCTCACCGGGCGCCGCCGGCCAGCGGCACGTCGAGCCCCAGGCCGGTGTGGTCCACCAGACCGTCACGCAGCACGATCTCCCGATCTGCGTACGCGGCGATCCGCGGCTCATGGGTGACCAGCACGACCGCGGTGCGCTGCTCGCGGGCGAGCCGGACCAACTGGGTGAGGACCTGCTCGCCGGTGAGCGTGTCCAGTGCGCCGGTCGGCTCGTCGGCGAAGAGCACCCGAGGCTCGGTCACCAGCGCCCGCGCCGTGGCGCAGCGTTGCTGCTGGCCCCCGGACATCTCACCCGGCCGGACGTCGGCCACCTCGGCCACCCCGAACCGTTCCAGCCAGGTGAGCGCCGCCGTCCGTGCCTCTCGCCGCCCCGTGCCGGCGAGGAGCAGGGGCAGGGCGACGTTCTCGGCGGCGGTCAGCTCGGCCACCAGCTGACCGAACTGGAACAGCACCCCGAACTCGGTACGCCGCAGCCGGGACCGGGCCGCCTCCGACCAGGTGTCGATGCGGTGCCCGCGCCAGGTGACCTCGCCGGCGTCCGGCCGGAGGATCCCGGCCAGGCAGTGCAGCAGGGTCGACTTGCCGCAGCCACTCGGCCCGGTGACGGCGACGATCTCGCCCTCGGCCAGGTCGAGCGTCACGCCGCGCAGCGCGGGCGTCGGGCCGTACGCCCGAACCACGCCGCGAGCCTGGAGTTGCGTCACGGATGCACCTCCCGGTGCCAGTCGGCGACCCGGCCCAGGGTGGCGTGCAGCCACCGCAGATCCGCGTCGAGGTGGGCGATCGCGAAATCGGCCGCGACCACGTCGCTGAGGGTGGCGGCCGGGTCGCCCTTGACCGTGGTCAGCTCACGCAGCCGTGCGGTGTGCGCGGCCCGCTGGGCGATCAGGTACGACCGGGCCCGGTCGACGTCGGCGACCAGCAGCGCCACCACGACCTTGGCGAAGAGCGTGCTGGCCACGTACGGCATGGGTGCTTCCACAGTGGACAACCACTGGTCCAGCGTGACCCGCCCCTGGTCGGTCAGCGCGTACGCGGTGCGATCTGGCCCACCCACCCGGTCCTGCCCGGCGGCAGCCACCAGCCCGTCCCGTTCGAGGCGGCCGAGAGTGGCATAGACCTGCCCGAAGGCCAGCGGTCGAGCCCGCGGCAGCCGCTCGTCGTGCGCACGCTTCAGCTCATACCCGTGCCGGCTGCCCCCAGCGAGCAACCCGAGCAGAACATGCGGCGTGGACACCCCGCCCACTATTCACCCAGCGAATACCCAAGTCAACAACCCCGCCCCACCCGCACCCCCTGCCCCCCACCCCACCCGGCTGGTTGATCAAGAAGTTTGCGTCACCAGCGCGCCGAAACTTGACGCAAACTTCTTGATCACCGAGGTCGGGCGGGGGCAGGGGGTGGGGGGGCAGGGGGTGGGGGGCAGGGGGTGGGGTGGGGTTAGGGGGTTTGGGGCCAGGTGGGGGTGCGGCCGGTCTGGGTCAGGAGGTGGGCCAGGTCGGGGGCCAGGTCGGGGGTGGGGGTGGGGGTGGGTAGCGGGTCGGCGAAGACGCCCATCTTGCGGGCGGTGGGACCCAACTGCTCCACCAGCGCGTGCAGCTCGGCCACCGCCTCCGGGGCCGGGTGGTACGGCTGGCCGGTGGCGACCGCGAGATCCCAACCGTGCACGGTCAGGTCCAGCAGGGCCATGCCGCCGATGACGGACTGCGGCATGCCCATGCCCGGCGACACGCCCTCCAGAGTGGACGGATCCGACCAGGCGGCGACCAACCGGCCGGTCTCCGCCTCGAAGCGGTCCCGCCAGCCGTCGCCCAGGTGGTCGGGCTTCTCGGCCCACTCCACCTGTCGCTTCTCGGCCAGGTCCTGAAAGTTGACCACCACCTGGAAGAGGTGATTGAGCAGATCACGGACCAGGTAGTCCTGGCACGGCGTGGGCAGGTCCAGTTGGTCGTCGGAGATACCCCGTACGACATCGACGGTTCGCGGCGCGGCGGCCGCCAGCAGCTCGCTAGTCTGAGTGGACATACGGCCAGCGTATGAGGGTGGTCTTGAACAAATGCGACAGCGACCGCGTGGCGACAGCCGGGGAATTCTCGACCCCGGGCGCCTGCTGCGCGAGATGCGCTTCCGTCGCCACCTGCCGGCGGAGTCGCTGCGCCAGTGGGTAGAGCACTACTGGTTGATCGACTGGGTGTTGAGCGCGCCGTTCGAGCAGCGGGTCGTGCCGCACCCGGCGGTGAACGTGGTGTTCCGGCGGGACGACGACGGGCCCGAGTCCGGCGAGGTGGCCGGGGTGGGCCGCGACCTGTTCCGGATCACGCTCAACGGCACCGGCCGGGTGTCCGGGGTGCAGTTCCGCCCCGGCGGCTTCCACCCGTTCTGGCGGCGCGCGGTCAGTGAGCTGACCGGCCGTAGGGTGCCGCTGCCCGCCGGCCGGCTGATCCACCCGGACGTCCCGGTGGGCGCGGGCACGTTCCCGGGAGCACCCACCTCTGCGGCCAGCGACGACGAGCGCTGCCGTGCGCTGGACACCCTCCTCACCGCCTGGCAACCGGAGCCAGACCCGATGGCCGAGGAGGCCGTCCGACTGGCCGAGACGATCCGTACCGACCGGACGGTGCTGCGCGTCGACGACTTCGCCGCGCGGCACGACGTTCCGGTCCGCCGGTTGCAGCGGCTGTTCCTTGAGTACGTGGGGGTCGGGCCGAAGTGGGTGATCCGCCGCTACCGGCTCCAGGAGGCGGTCGAACAGGCCGCCGGTGGCCCGCTGAGCTGGGCTGACCTCGCCGCCGACCTCGGCTACAGCGACCAGGCCCACCTGGTCCGTGACTTCACCGCCGTGGCCGGGGTGTCCCCCGCCGCGTACGCCCGCTCGGTGAGCTGAGGAGAGCTGACAGATCAGCGACGCCGCAGGACGACCACGGCGACGTCGTCCTGGATCTCCGGTGGGGCCAGCTCCACCAGCAGTCGGGCGCAGAACTGGTCCAGGTCACCGTCGACCGTCGCGGCGACCCCGGCCAGCGCGGTCAGTCCCTCATCGATGGTGGCGTCCCGTCGCTCGATCAGCCCGTCGGTGTAGAAGACCAGCGTGGCCCCGGCCGGCACCACGAACTCCAGGTCGGCCGGGCGCGGGGCGCGGACGCCGAGCAGCGGCGCGGAGTGCTGCACGAACTCGACCTTGCCGTCCATGATCATCAGTGGCGGAAGGTGCCCGGCACTGGCCAACCGGACGTGTCCGGTCGGCGGGTGCATGAGCAGCACGCAGAGCGTCGCCACCTCGTTCGGCAGCAGGGTCCGCATCAGCTCGTTGACCCGGTGCAGGATCTCGCCGGGCTGGTGGCCCTCGACCGCGTACGCCCGCACCGCGTGCCGCAGCTCGGCCATCACGGTCGCCGCGTGCAGCGAGTGGCCGGCGACGTCCCCGATCGCGAGCAGCAGGTGCCCGTCGAGCATCACCAGCTCGTAGAAGTCCCCGCCCACCTCGGTCTGCGCGCTGGCCGGCTCGTAGCGCACCGCGAGGTCCAGGCCGGCCACGGTGGGCAGCCCTCGCGGGAGCAGGCTGCGTTGGAGGGTGACCGCGATCCGGTGCTCCTCGTCGAAGGAGCGCTGCCCCTCCACGGCCGCCGCCACCGCCTGGGCCAGTTGCTTGAGCACCGGGGTCTGCGCGGTCTGGGTGGCGGTCGGAACCACCACGTACAGCGGGGCCCGGTCCTCGCGCAGCCGGGCGGCGGCGACCGTCACAGTGTCGTCCGCCGGCCAGTCGACGAGCGCCCAGCTCTCCGGGGCCTGCACCCGCACCGTGGCGCCGGTGGGCACCCCGGTGTCGTCGACGACCCACGGCCGCACGGCGGCCGCCGTGCCGGGACCGGCGCAGACGCCCGCGAGGCAGTCACCGTCGAAGGTTTCGGCGATCACCGCCGCCGGGCTCCTGAAGATCTGGGCGGCGCCCTCTGCGGCGGCTTCCAGCAGGCGCGCGAAGGTCGGCGCGGCGTGCACCGCGACTGTCGTGTCGGCCAACCCGAGCAGCCGCTCGGCGAGCAGTTCGGCACGCTGCCGGGCCTGGTAGTAGCGCAGCACCGCCCGGGTGGTGGCGATCAGCTCCTCGGGCTCGATCGGCTCGGTCAGGTAGGCGTCAGCGCCCCGGGTCAGCCCCTGCGCGCGGTCGGCCACGTCCACTGCGTGCGCCGACACGTGGATCACCGGCATCGCCGGGTGCCGCATCTTGATCTGTTCGCAGACCTCGTAGCCGCTCATGTCGGGCAGCCGGACGTCGAGGACCACCAGATCGATCCGGTCCACCTCGACCCGAGCCAACGCCTCGGCGCCGTTCTCGGCCTCCAGCACTGTGAACCCGGCCCGGGTCAGCCAGCTGACCAGCAGGTAACGCTTGGTACGACTGTCGTCGACCACCAGGATGGTTGTCGGTATGGCGTCCACGCCGTCACGCCCCGCCGGTGGGCAGGGAGACGGTGAATGTGCTGCCTTCACCCGGCGCGCTGGTCAGCCCCAGTGTCCCGCCGAGCAGCGTCACCAACCGCCGGGCGTACGGCAGACCGAGGCCGGTGCCGCCGACCCGGGTGGCACCGGGAATCTGGTAGAACTCCTCGAAGATCCGGTCGTGCAGCTCGGGAGCGATGCCCGGCCCGGTGTCGCTGACCTCGAACTGCCAACGGTCGCCGTTCTGGCTGGCCCGCAGCCGCACCTCGCCGCGCTCGGTGAACTTCAACCCGTTGTGCAGCAGGTTGCGCAGCACCTGGCCGAGCAGCACCTCGTCGGTGCGCAGCAGGGCCGGCCCGGTGGGCTCCTCCACGACCAGCTCCACCTCCGGGCGGGTGGCCACCGCACGCAGGGTGCCGCGCAGTTGACCGAAGACCGGCCGCAGGTCGACCTCGGCCAGCTCCGGCTCGATCCGGCCGGACTCCGCCTTGGCCAGGTCGAGGAGTTCGTTGACCAGGTTGAGCAGGTCCGTCGCCGAGGAGCGGATCAGATCGACCTGGCGGCCCTGCTCCTCGGTGAGCGGGTCGGAGGCGGAGTCGGTGAGCAGCCGCCCCAGACCGATGATCGCGGTGACCGGGGCGCGCAGCTCGTGGCTCACGTTGGCCAGGAACCGGCTCTTCGACTCGCTCGCCGCACGGAGCTGGGCCGACTTCTCGTCCAACTCGGCGTAGAGGGCGACGACGCCGCGGTTGGTCTCCTCCAACTCCTCGGTGAGCTGGTTGTAGAGCGCCAGCACGCCGCGGTTGGTCTCGGCCAGCTCCTCGTTCAGCACGGCCAGCTCGTCGCGCTGACTGCGCACCTCGTCGAGTGCGCCGATGAGCTGCCCGTTCTGCACTGTCAACTCGTCCAGCGCACTGGCCGGCGCGGTGCGGCCGAGTTCGGTGCGGAACTCGGCGAGCCGCTCCGGGGTCGGCGCCGGCGCGTTGGCCGGGACTCGTCGGGACATCCGTACGACCGTAACCCCCTCGACGGTCGACACGCTCAGTGTGTCGACCAGTCGGGACACCGCGCCGGACTGCGGTTGGTAGCGATCGTCGGGCAGCGGGGACACCGGGGCCAGGTCGGCGCGCAGGTGGAACCGGCCGTCGGCACCCGCGTCGACGTGGAAGGAGACGTCCGCTCCCCCGGTCGTCCGCAACAGGTCCCGGGCGACCTCGCTGAGCGCGGTCGCGATCCTCACCTGGTCCTGGTGTTCGAGGCCGACCACAGCGGCCACCTCGCGCCCGCGCTGACGGATCACGAAGATGTCCTGCTCGACCCGCAGTGCCATCTGGAGCAGCGGCAGCGCGGCCGGCTCCCCGATCATGCCCACGACCTCGCGACCAGTACGCAGGCGTCGTCACGTCGCACACCGGCGTCGCGGAGCAGGGTCGCCGCCATGACCAGCGGGGATCGTTCCGCCAGGCCCGGATAGTCGTTCATCCGCCACCGGTCGGACACCCCGTCGCTGTGCATCACCAGCCGGGCGCCGGGACCGAACGGGTAGTCGTACTCCCGGATGGTTGGCCGTTGGTGCCCGGCGATGCCGGGCAGCGACACCAGCCCTCGACGGTGGCCGTCACCCTCGACGACCACGCCGGAGATGTTGCCCAGGCCGGCGTAGTGCAGCACGCCGGCCGTCGGCACCAACTCGGCGACCGCGAGTGCGGCACCACGGGTGTGCGACATGCTCCGGTGCAGGTGACCGACCACCGTCGCCGGTGGGCCGGCCGGGGCATTGCGGAACGCGGCCAGCGCCGCGTCGGTGGCGGCCCCGGCCAGCGGGCCGTGCCCCAACCCGTCGCTCACCAACACCTGGTGCCGCCCGTCGGCGACCCGGACGGCGTACCCGTCACCGCTGACCGTCTCGCCGGTCAGCGGTCGGGTGAGCGCACCCGCCCAGGACGGCCGCGCCGGCTCCGCCGGCCAGACCTGCACGGCGAGGACGGTGCCCCGACCGGGCAGCGAGTATCCGTCGAACCAACTGGCCTGCCGGACTATGGCACCCAGACCGATGCCGAGCGTGCCGGTGGTGGAGTGCCCATCCCGGGACGAGACGGTCAGGTCGACCATGCCGGGCCCGGAGTCGATCGCCACCAGCTCCACACCGGCCTGCCCGGCCCGGCGTACCGGCCGGAGCAGCAGGACACCCTCGTCGGCGTGCTTGACCAGGTTGCTGGTCAGCTCGGCGGCGACGATGGCCAGGTCGGCGATGCGCGCCTGACCCATCTCCACCTGTGCGCCGAGGCGTTCGGCGGCCCGCCGGACGGCGCTCGCCGCGCTGCTGGCCTCGACCCGGAACCAGATGCCGCTGTCGGTGACCGCGTCGGTGCTCACCTGGACCACTTGGTGACCGTGATCCGCGTGCCGGTGCCCGCTGACGTCTCGATCTGGAACTCGTCGACCAGGCGTCGTGACCCACTGAGGCCGAGGCCGAGGCCGCCGCCGCTGGTGTAGCCGTCGGTCATGGCCAGGTCGAGGTCGGCGATGCCCGGCCCGGAGTCGGCGAACACGATCTGCACGCCCTTGCGTCGGCCGTTGTCCACGACCGTCACCTCGACCGAACCACCGCCGCCGTACACCAGGGTGTTGCGGGCCAACTCGCTCGCCGCGGTGACCACCTTGGTCTGGTCGACGAGGGACAGCTTGCTGGCCACCGCCACGGCGCGGACCAACTGCCGGACGCGCACCACGTCCTCATCGCTCCGGACCGACTGCGCCTGTGGCTGGCCCAGGTCGATGCCCGCGGTCATGGCGTGGCCGTCTCGGCGTCCGGATCGTCGTCGAGCTGGTGGTCGAGCTCGTCGGCGTGGGCCGCCGCGATCAACTCCATGCCGCGCTCCACGTTCAGCGCGGTACGGATCCCGTTCAGCGACAGCCCGAGTTCGACAAGGGTGATGGCGACGGCCGGACGCATCCCGACCACCACCGTTTCCGCGTCCAGCACCTTGGAGATCGACGCGATGGTGGAGAGCATCCGCCCGACGAAGGAGTCGACGATGTCCAGCGCGGTGATGTCGATGATGACGCCGTGGCAGCCGGTGTCCACGATCCGCTCGGCGAGGTCCTCCTGGAGCTGGACCGCCGTCTGGTCGGACATGTCGAGCTGGATGGAGACGAGCAGGATGTCGCCGATCTTGAGGATCGGTACACGTTCCATCAGAAGCCCCGGCGCGGCTGGCGGCGGGCGGTCTCCACCCCGTTGAGCCGCAGCACGTGGCGCAGCGCGTCGGCGAGGCTCGCCTTGGTGGCGATGTCGCCGAACTCGATGCCGAGCGCCACGATGGTCTGCGCGATCTGCGGACGGATGCCGGAGATGATGCAGTCGGCGCCCATCAGCCGGGCGGCCACCACGGTCTTCAGGATGTGCTGGGCGACCTGGGTGTCCACCGCCGGTACGCCGGTGATGTCGATGATCGCGTACGGCGAGCCGGTGTCGACCAGGGTCTGCAGCAGGCGCTCCATGACCACCTGGGCCCGGGCCGAGTCCAGGGTGCCGACCAGCGGCACGGCGACGACGCCCTCCCAGAGCTTGACCACCGGCGTGGAGAGCTCGAGCAGCTGCTCGGCCTGGTCGGCGATCAGGCTCTCCCGGGTGCGGACGAAGCTCTCGAACGTGAACAGGCCCATCTCGTCGATCAACTTCGAGAAGGCGACGTAGTCCTGCAGCGCGTCCGGGCCGCCGGCCTCCTGGATCAGCTCGGCCAGCACGTCCTTCAGCGCGAAGACGCTGATCGTGGTCTCGGTGGCGGAGAAGCCCTGCCGGGCTCGGCCACGGGACAGCTCGGAGAGCGCGGCGCGCAGTTCGGCGGCGCTGTCGGCGGACAGGTCGATGGTGCCCTGCTCGCCGGTGGTGACGATGGCGTGGTGCAGATCCTGGACCTGTCGCCTCAGCTCTGCCTGGCTCAGCCGGCCCCGCAACGAACTGGTGACGATCTCGGTCCACCGAGTCGTGACCCGTTCGTCCTGCCCGCTGAGCAGCGCGGCGAGCCGACCACTTTCTTCGGTGCTCAACGCCATTTCGAACCCCCTTGACCTGGACCGGGCGGACTCTATCACCGGGTCCTGATCAACTACTTGCCCCGTAGCAACGGAATGACGATGGCCACCGGATCCTGGCTCCCGTTCTACCTGCGACCGTGGTCGTGGGATACCGTTCCCCCGATAACAGGAGGTCTGGCGAATGTCGTTGACGGTGCACACGGAACAACGCGGCGACGTGGTCGTCGTGGCGGTCGCGGGCGAGCTGGACATGGCCACCGCACCGCAGCTACAGGACCAGATCACCGACCTGCTCGACAAGGGCCGCAACCGGCTGGTGTTCGACCTGGCGGACGTCTCGTTCTGCGACTCGACCGGCCTGTCGGTCTTCGTCCGCGCCAAGAACAGCTGCGACGAGGCTGGCGGCGTGGTCCGGCTGGCCGCCCCACAGCGCGGCGTGCTGCGCATCCTTGAGGTGAGCGGGCTGGTCGAGGTGCTGCACACCTACCCGACGGTGGATGAGGCAGTCGCCGGCGAACCGACGCCGGCTTCCTCCTGACCGTCCGCGTGCGTCACTCGTCCTCGACGTAACGGGGACGAGCGATCGCCATGCCCGCCGTCGTCTGCACGGCAAGGGCACCCAGCAGGAACCCGATCGGCGCGGTCCAGCCGCCGGTGGCCTCGTAGAGGATCCCGACCATCAGCGGGCCGAGGGCGGCGATCACGTACCCGGTGCTCTGCGCGAACGCGGAGAGCGCGACGGTGCCCTCGGCGGTGCGGGCGCGTAGGCCGATGGCGGTCAGGATCATCGGGAACGCGCCCTGACCGATCGCCAGCAGGGCGACCCAGAGCAGCGCGGCACCGTGCGGTGCGAGCGCCAACCCCAGGTAGGCCAGCGCCGACGCGGTGGTCAGCCCGAGCACCAGCGGCCGCAGGGTGCCCAGCCGACCGGCCAGGGTGGGCATCAGCAGCGCGATCGGCACGCCGAGCGCGGTCACCCCGGCGAGCAGCAGCCCGGCCGACTCCGGCTGGTAACCGGCGTCGCGGAACAGCTGGGCCAGCCAGCCCATGATCGCGTACCCGCTGAGCGACTGCGCCCCGAAGTAGACGGCCATCGCCCAGCCGAGCCGGGTCCGCGCCGGCCGGACCCGCGTCGGCGTGGCGGCGACCGCCGTCGGGGTCGCCCGCCGCGCCGCGGCGCGGGCCCGCAGTGCCAGCGGCACCCACGGGAGTACGGCCACCGCGGCCATCGCGGCCCAGACGCCGAGCCCGGCCCGCCACGACCCGAAGGCGTGCGAGATCGGCACCGCGGAGGCGGCGGCCACCGTCGTGCCCACTGTCAACGCCATCGTGTACGCCCCGGTGACCAGGCCGGTGCGGTGCGGGAAGTGCTGCTTGACGAGCATCGGCAGCAGGATGTTGGCGACCGCGATGCCGGACAGCGCCAGCGCGCTGGTGAGCACGAAGATCAAGGCCGAGTCGGTGACGACCCGGAGCACCTGGCCGACGGCGAGGGCGAACATGGCAACCACCAGCACCCGGGCCGGTGCCACCCGGCGGACCAGCCACGGGGTGAGCGCGCCGAGGCCGGCGAACGCGATGGTCGGCAGGGTGGTCACCAGACCGGCGGTGACACCGGAGAGGCCCAGTCCGTCGCGGACCTCGTCGAGCAGCGCGCCGAGGCTCGTCACCACGGCGCGCAGGTTGAGCGCGACCAGCAGCATCCCGACCAGCACCAGCGCGCCGCCGGTCGCCGGGTGCGTCCGCCGGCCGGTGCCGGGGTCCCGCGTCGGGCGAGGGTCGACGGCGACGGGGGCGGGCAGCGCCGGAGCGGCGGTTGGTGGCGGGGTCATGACCCTTAACCTACAATCATGGGATGAATTTGGGACCGGTGATGTAACCAGTGCCACCGTCGGTTGAATTCCCCTCCGCGCCGCCGGCACCGCCCCTCGGCCAGCCCGCAGTGCCGCCCCGCGGCCACCGGGTCCGGCAGACCACCGAGCAACTCCGCGCCCGGATCCTCGGCGGCGAATGGCCCGTCGGCGGGCGCATCCCCACCGAGCCACAACTGGTCGCCGCGCTGGGCGTCGGGCGCAACACGGTCCGCGAGGCGGTCCGCGCCCTGGTACACGCCGGGGTGTTGGAGTGCCGGCAGGGCTCCGGCACCTACGTGGTGTCGACCGACGAACTGGCACCGGTGGTCGCCCGCCGACTCGGCGACGACCGGATGACCGAGGTCATCGAGGTACGCCGCGCCTTCGAGGTGGAGGCCGCCCGGCTCGCCGCATTGAGGCGTACCCCGGAGGACCTGGCGGCGCTCGACGGCGCGCTCGCGCAGCGCGAGGCCGCCTGGCACGGCGGCCAGGTCGACGCGTTCGTCGAGGCCGACGCGGCACTGCACACCGCGGTGGTCGCCGCCGCACACAACGCCATGCTCGCCGAGCTGTACGCCTCGGTGGGCACCGCCCTGCGCAGCACTGTCGCCCAGGCCATGGGCGGGGCGCTCACCCCCGAGCGCTACGTCGACCACACCCGGCTGGTCGAGGCGATCCGGGCCGGCGATCCCGGCCGGGCGGCGCTCGAAGCCGGCGCTTTTCTGGAACCCGCCGAACGGGCATAGGTTGTGCCCGACAGAAAAGCGGACACCTCGGGAGTACGAATGCTCAAGGGCTTCAAAGACTTCATCATGCGCGGCAACGTCGTCGACCTGGCGGTCGGTGTCGTCATCGGCGCCGCGTTCACGGGCGTGGTCACCCAGCTCACCAAGTCGTTCCTCGAACCACTGATCCGGGTCATCGTGCTGGTCATCACGGGCAGCGACAAGGGTCTGGCCGGCACGGCGCCCGAGTTCCGTGGCATCCCGTTCGACTGGATCGCCTTCGTCAACGCGGTGATCACCTTCCTGCTCACCGCGGCGGCGCTCTACTTCCTGGTCGTCTACCCGATGAACCGGCTGGCCGAGCGGCGCAAGCGGGGCGAGGAGCCGCCGCCCTCGGCGCCGAGCGAGGAGGTCAAGCTGCTCACCGAGATCCGGGACGCCCTGGTCTCCGCCGGCCACACCACCCCCGGCCAGCAGCGCGGTGCGCTCGACGACGTGCTGGGCCGCCGCCCGGAGCCGCCGACGCAGCGCTGACCCGAACGGATGCACATCGGCCCCTGCGGGATTCCCGCAGGGGTCGCACCTTCTCGTACGTGTGTTCGATAGAGTCCCGCCATGGAGCAGCGAAAGCACTGGTGGAACGGGAAGTGGGGGCGGCTCGCCCGGCGGGACGTCTTCCTGCGGGTGGACGCCGACCGGTGGCACGTCGAGCAGCGGGCCGGCGGCGCCGAGGGCATTTCCCGTTTCTACGAGTACGGCAGTGCGGACGAGGCCGAGGACACCGTCCGGGCTCTGCTCGACGGCCCGGACACCTGGCGGGAGCTGTCCCCCCGCCCGCCCGGCGGCTGGACCCTCCCGAACACCTGAGTGCGCGGAACACCGTGACGGGCGAGGGCGCCGGGCGCTGCGTGCCGGGCGCCGCCTGCTGCGTGCAACTGGCGTGGCCGCCCGCCGCTGCCACCTTGCGCGGGCCGTGGAGGCGGTATTTCTTTCGGCAGTGATGACTGTGAGGCATAAATATGATTCACAGTCATCACGCTCCCGAGCCCATCGCCTCCGAGCCCATTGTCTCCCCGGCCCGCAGCCTCCGAGCCCATCGCCTCCCCCGGCCCACCGCCTCCGGACCGGCCACCTCCGATCCCATCGCCTCCGAGCCCACCGCCTCCGGACCGGCCACCTCCGAGCCCATAGCGTCCGGAACGGCCACCTCCGAGCCGCTGCTCTGGGACGAGGTGTGCGACCACACCGAGGCCGCGGCTGCCGCCAGCGGCGGGTGGGAAGGACGGGCAGGCGGGCCGGCAGCGGACGGGTGGGGTGGATGAGCCGCGGCGTTTAGCGGCGCGTCGCCCTGGGAACCGCAGCGGGATGGACCAGCAGGACGAGCAGCAGGCAACCATCTCGCGGATCACCACCGGGATGCCGGTGATCGACTCAGCTGGCACCGAGGTCGGCACCGTGGACCTCGTCCAGCGGGGCGACCCGAACGCGGTGACCGTCCAGACACCGACAGCCGACCCGGGCAGCAGCCTGGACGAGCTGATCGAGGCGACCGCGGTCGAGGAGCCGGACGTCCCGGCCGACCTGGCGGCGCGACTGCTGCACAGCGGCTATCTGAAGGTCTCCACCGACCTGACCCGCACCGGCGCGGTCTACGTACCGGCCGACCGGATCGGGTCGGTGGCCGACGGCCGGGTCCTCCTGGCCGTCGGGGTGGCCGACCTGCCGCCCGAGGAGTGACCCAACCGCCCTGATCGACTCGGGTTCACGGAAATCGGGGCGTCCAGAGCCTCGGGACGACCCGACTTCATGAAACCCGAGTCGATCTTCCCTGCGCGGCGGAGGCGGGTTGGTCCGGTGCGGCAGGCTGATCCGGCGCGGCGGGCTGATCCGGTGCGGCGGGTTGGCGGCGGTGGAAGAGCAGCAGCATCAGGCAGCCCGCGACCAGGCCCCAGAACGCGCCGCCCACGCCGATCAGCGTCACCCCGGACGCGGTCACCACGAAGGTGACCACGGCGGCCTCGCGGGTCGCCGGGTCGGTCACCGCCGAGGCGAGCGCGGTGGCGAGGGCGCCCAGTAGCGCCAGCCCGGCGACCGCCTCGATGAGGATCGGTGGGGCGACCGCCACCAGCGTGGTGGCCACGCCGGCGCCCAGGCCGAGCACGGCCAGCCCAGCGCCCGCGGTGACCGAGGCGATCCATCGGCGCTCCGGGTCGGGGTGCGCGTCGGGGCCGGCGGCCAGCGCGGCGGTGATCGCCGCGAGGTTCACCGCGTGCCCGCCGGCCGGGGCGGCGAGCAGACTGGCCAGGCCGGTGGTCCGCAGCGCGGCGCCGAACGGCGGCCGGTAGCCGTAGCCGACCAGCACCGCCATGCCGGGTACGTTCTGCGCGGCCATGGTGACCAGGAACAACGGCAGGGCCAACCCGACCAGTGCGGACGCGTTCCAGGCCGGCGCGGTCAGCGTGACCGACGGGATCAGCGCGGCACCGGTCAGGCCGGTCGGCGGTGCGGTCAGTGCGATCGCCGCCACGGCCACCACCAGCGCACCGGGCACCGCCCACCGTCGGGCGAACCGGTGCAGCAGCAGCCAACCGACCACCACCGATCCGGCCACCACCGGCAGCTCGACAAGCGCGCGGACCGGGGCGGTGCAGAGCGGCAGCAGCACTCCGGCGAGCATCGCGCCGGCCACCGGCTTGGGGATGGCGGCCACCGCACGGCCGAGCGGCGGGAACAACCCGGCCGCGACGATCAGCACACCGGAGACGAGGAAGGCGCCCACCGCCACCGGCCAACCGCCCGGCGGGGACCCGGTCGCCACCAGCAGCGCCGCGCCCGGAGTGGACCAGGCCGCGCTCATCGGGATCCGGTACCGCCAGCCCAGCCAGACGGCGACGAACCCACTCGCCACGCAGAGAGCGAGCAGGCCGGAGGCGGCCTGCGCGTCCGACGCGCCCGCCGCTCGGAGCCCGGCCAGCACGACGGTGAACGAGCTGGCGAAGCCGACCAGCGCGGTCACCACCCCCGCCAGCACCGGTTGCACGCGTCCGGCCATCCCACCCTCCCGACTGTTCCGTTTACGGAACGGAAGCGTGTAGCACGATAGCCGGGTGCCGCACCCACCACCAGCCCGCCCGGGCCTCGACGTGGACCCCGCCGTCGTCGGCCGCCGGGTCCGCGCGCTACGCGAGGAACGAGGGCTCTCGCTGTCCACACTCGCCCGGCTCGCCGGTGTCGGAAAGGCCACCCTCTCCGGCCTGGAGCACGGCACCCGCAACCCGACCCTGGAGACGCTCTGGGCGGTCACCGCGCAGCTCGGCGTACCGTTCACCGCCCTGCTGGCCGAACCGACGGCCGAGCCCACCGTGCACGGCACAGCGGTCACCGCCACCCTGCTGGAGGTCTTCACCGAGACCGACGCGACCTACGAGCTGTACCGGATGCGGGTCGCGCCCGGCGTCGTCCAGCTCTCCCCCGCCCACGCGCCGGGGGTCACCGAGCACGTCACAGTCTTCGCCGGGGTGCTGCGCGCCGGGCCGGCCGACGCACCGCTGACCGCTCCGGCCGGCGGTCACCTCCGCTGGGTGTCGGACGTGCCACACACCTACGCGGCGGTGGGTGACGAGGAGGTCGCCGCGAGCCTGCTACTGCGCTATCCGCGCCGCTGAGACCCCGCCGAACGGTCACGGACCGTCGTCCCGTCGACGAAAATCGCAATCATTTCTCGACCTAGGTAGGAGGCGTAGAGACGAATGCGGGTTGTTCTTGGCAAGCTTGTCCCCATGACGCTGATCCTCCGCTCGGTCATCCTCAACGACATCGGCTTGGTGCGCACCAACAACGAGGACTCCGCCCTCGCCGGTGACCGCCTGATCGCCGTCGCCGACGGCATGGGTGGGCTGCCTGCGGGCGAGGTGGCGAGCGAGATCGTGATCCGGATCCTGGACGAGCTGGCTCCGCCCACCGACCCCGACGGCGCCGCCGACGCGCTGCGTGCCGTGGTCAGCACCGCCAACCAGCGCATCCACGCCGCCATCACCGTCGACCCGAGCCGGGACGGCATGGGTACGACGCTCACCGCGGCGCTGCTGGCCGGGGAGACACTGGTGCTGGCCCAGGTGGGCGACTCCCGCTGCTACCTGCTGCGCGAGGGGGAGCTGACCCAGCTCACCCGGGACGACACGTTCGTGCAGGCGCTCGTCGATCAGGGCACCCTCTCTCCCGAGCAGGCCCGCCACCACCCGCAGCGGTCCCTGGTGACCCGGGCCGTGCAGGGTGCCGACACCCCACCCGCGGTCGGGGTGCTCACAGTGGTCCCCGGTGACCGGCTGCTGCTGTGCAGCGACGGGCTCTCCGACTACGTCGAGGACGAGGCCATCGCCGCGGCCCTGGGCATGTACGCCGAACGTCAGCAGTGCGGTGAGCAGTTGGTGAAGCTGGCTCACCACGCCGGCGCACCGGACAACGTCACAGTCGTGGTCTCCGACGTCGTCGCCCGCTGACCCGTACGGCTCACTCGGCGGCTCACCCGAACCGACTGGTTCGGGTTCCGCTGCCCCAGTAGGTGGTTGTGCCATCTAGCTTGCGCCGCTACTGTCCGACGCGTGGATTCCGACCGGCGCGGGCAGTGGCTGCGGGGGGTGCTCGACATCTGCGTCCTGGCCCTGCTGTCCAAAGGCGAGTCCTACGGCTACCAGCTCGCCCAGGCGCTCGACGCGGCGGGCGTCGGGCCGATCCAGGGCGGCACGCTCTATCCCGTGCTGCTGCGCCTACAGAAGACCGGCCTGGTGACCGCGCAGTGGCGGGAGGGCAGCGCCGGGCCGGCCCGCAAGTACTACCGGCTCACCGACGACGGGCACGCCGCGCTCCGCGCCGGCGGCAGCGCCTGGCTCACCTTCGTCCAGCCGGTGAACGACATCGTCACGAAGGGGGTCACCCGGTGAACGCCGACGATTGGCTGCGCACGCTCACAGCCGAGCTGCACCAGCGCCGGGTCGCGGCGGACGCCGCACGGCACGTGGTCGCCGAGGCCGCCACACACCTACGCGAGGGCGGCGGCGACCCCTGGGTCGTCTTCGGCCCACCCCAGCAGTACGCGGGCGCTGTCGTGGAGAGCATCGGCACCGCGCCCGGACCGCGCCCCGGGCCGGTCCGGCTGCACGCTGCGGGCATCACCAAGAGGTACGGGCGACGAACCGTGCTACGCGGCGCCACGCTGACCGTCCGGGCCGGACAGATCGCCGCCGTCGTCGGCGCGAACGGCTGCGGCAAGAGCACCTTCCTCCGGATCTGCGCCGGACTCATGTCACCGGACGCCGGTGAGGTGACCGTCTCCGGTCGGCTCGGCTACTGCCCGCAGTCCGGCGGCACCGCCGACTTCCTGCTCGCCGACGAACACTTCGTGCTGATCGGCGCCGGTCAGGGTGTGGCCCGGGGCCCGGCCCGCCGCGCCGGTCGGGCGGCGGCCCGTCAGCTCGGCTGGGAAGCGGGCGGCGACGTGCAGGCCCGCCACCTGTCCGGCGGCACCCGACAGAAGCTCAACCTGACCATGTCCACGCTCAGCGCCCCCGACGTGCTGCTGCTCGACGAGCCGTACCAGGGCTTCGACCAGGGCACGTACGTCAACTTCTGGGACCAGCTCAGCAGGTTGCGCGACGCCGGCACGGCCATCGTCGTGGTGACCCACCTGCTCAACCAACTCGACCGGGTGGACATCGTGCTCGACCTGACCCCGGCACACGAGACCGGGTGGCACGCGCCCGGCATCCAGGGAGGCCGCCCGTGAACCGGCTCGTCACCGTCGCCGAGATGACCCTGCGGGAGCTGCTGCGGCGTCGGGGCGTACTCCTGCTGTTGTTGTTGATGCCGTTGACCTTCTACCTGATCCGGCGGGACGCCTACCTCGGGCAGTCGGTTCGCTCGCTGCTGCTCGGCGTGGGCTGGGCGGTGAGCACCGCCGCGCTGTTCGCCACGACCGCGGCCCGCGAGTTGGAGCCGAGGCTGCGGCTGGCCGGCTACCGCCCACACCATCTCTATCTCGGTCGGATGCTCGGCCTGTGGACGGTGGGACTGGTCATCTCCGTACCCTTCTTCCTGCTCCCGATGATCGACGGCGCGGACCTGCGGTACGGCGGCCTGGCGGCTGCGCTGCTCTGTTCCGTCGCGGTGGCGGCGCCGTTCGGGATGCTGATCGGTGCGCTGCTGCCCCGCGAGTTGGAGGGCACGCTGCTGCTGCTCACAGTGGTGACCGTGCAGATGCTGATCGACCCGGCCGGGTCCGGGGCGAGGTTGACGCCGTTCTGGTCGAGTCGGGAGATCGCCACCTGGACGGTCGACAACACCGACCAGGGCTACCTTTCCCGTGGCCTGCTGCACGGGCTCGTCGTCACCGCCCTGCTGGCCCTGGGCGTGGCCGCGGTGGCCAGCGTCCGCCTGCGCCGCCGTCGCCACCTGCGGCACCTGCCGGTCGGCTGACCGCCGCACCGCCGCGGATCGGGCCAATCCGGTTGCTGCGACCCGCGCGGCAGGTTGAGATGGGCGAATGACCATCCGCCGGGTGACCGACGACGACCGTCTCACCACCAGCTTCCCGCTGGCCGCGTACGCCTTCGAGTCCTCGCCGCTCAGCGCTGCCCGGACTGCGGAGTTCCGCGACTACCTGCCCTACAACCAGGGCAACCGGACGCTGATCGCCGAGGAGGACGGCACCACGTTGGCCGCCGTCTCGGCCATCCCGATGCGACAGAACCTGCGTGGGGTGGTGCTGCCGATGGCCGGTGTCGCCGGGGTGGCGACCCATCCGCTGGCCCGCCGGCAGGGGCACGTCCGGACGTTGCTGCACCAGCTCCTCGACGAGATGCGCGACGAGGGCCACCCGCTCAGCGCGCTCTATCCGTTCCGGCCCAGCTTCTACGCCCGGTTCGGCTACATCGGGCTGCCCAAGCCGCGCCGGGTCACCTTCACCCCGGCCAACCTGGGCTCGCTGCTCCGTGTGGACCTGCCCGGCGAGGTGAGCTGGGAGCGCATCGCGGCCGGCTATCCGGTGTGGCGGGCGTTCACCGAGCGCAACCTCCAGGAACGGCACGGCTTCTCGATCTTCCCGGACTACCGGGCGGTCGGGATGCGCGACCGGGACGAGTACTGGCTGGTCACCGCCCGGGTGGGCGGGAACGTCACCGGCGCGGTGACGTACCGGATCGACGGGCACGGCGGCACGCTGCACGGCAACGAGATGCTGTGCGTCGACCCGCTCGCCCGGACGTTGCTGTTGCAGTTCTTCGCCCGGCACGTCGACCAGATCGAGCGGATCACCGTTCAGGTTCCGCCGGACGAGTTGCCCGAGCTGTGGCTGACCGACCTGGACGTGCACGTCGAGGCCCGTACGGCCGTGCCGGGTTCGTCCGCACCGATGGCCCGGCTGCTGTCGCTGGACGCGTTGAGCGGGCTGCCCGCCGGCCCGGGCCGGGTGCGGATCGAGCTGACCGGGGACCGCTGGTTGGCCGGCACCCACCTGCTCGACGGCACGACCGGGGCGCTGGAACTGGTCGACGACACCACCGGCCGCGCGCCGACGGCCACGCTCACCGCCGCCGGGCTCTCCGCCCTCGCGTACGGGGTGCTGGACCCGGCCGAGCTGCCGCTACGCGGTCTGGGTGAGGTGCCGGTGGACGCCGCCACGGAGCTGCGCGGCCTCTTCCCCCGCCGGGTGCCGTACCTCTTCGCCGACTTCTGAGCCCTCCTCGCAATCGGGTTTGTCGCCTCGGCGACCGTGGGTACGGTCCCGCGAATGCCGGAGTGGTTACAGGCGGGTGGATGGGGGTTGCTGGCCGGGTCGGCTCTGCTGGTCGGGGCGGCGGTCGGCTGGTTCGCCCGGGTGCCGCAGCGCGTCATCGCGTCGATCATGGCGTTCGGCGCTGGGGTGCTGCTCTCCGCCGTGTCGTTCGAGCTGATCGCCGAGGCGCACGCGCAGGGCGGGTTGCTGCCCACCGCTCTCGGCGCTGCCGTCGGTGCGGTGGTCTACACAGTGGCCAATCTGGCTCTCGCCCGGCACGGCGCCCGGCACCGGAAGCGGTCCGGCGATCAGCAACCCTCCGAGAGCGAGCAGCCCGGTTCCGGCTCGGCGCTCGCCGTCGGCGCGCTGCTCGACGGCGTACCGGAATCGGTCGTGATCGGCGCCAGCCTGCTCGGCGGCGGCACGGTCAGCCTGGTCACGGTGGCGGCGGTGTTCCTCAGCAACGTTCCGGAAGGGCTGTCCAGCGCCGCCGGCATGCGCCAGGCCGGCCGCAGCCGACGGTACGTGTTCCTGCTCTGGACCGGGATCGCGCTGATCAGTGGCATCGCCGCGCTGGTCGGCAACACGCTGCTGGGTGGCGCGCCGCCGGAGCTGCTGGCCGCCATCACCGCGTTGGCCGCCGGGGCGATCCTCGCCATGATCACTGACACCATGGTCCCGGAGGCGTTCGAGAACGCGCACCTACTGGTCGGTCTGATCACGGTCGCCGGCTTCCTGACCGCCTTCGCCCTCTCCCACACCTGATGACGGCGTCTTAGCGGTGCATTAAACCGGCCCGGCGGATTCGTCGCGATGCCGTAGCGGCTCCTAGCATCACGGGGTGCGCATGACGTCGCTTGCCGCTCTCCTCGTCCTCGGTGTCGCCACCGCGACCCTGCCCGCCTGCGCGCCCAACGACCCGGCCCCCTCGTTCGAGGCCGGCTCGACCGCCTCCCCGACGGCGCTGCCCACCGGCGGTCAGAGCGAAGCGCCGGGGGCTCGCGACGGCCTCGGCGGCCCGGGGGCCAGCGCCAGCCCGAAGCCCGCCAACAAGGTGCTCGCCGCCGGCAACCCGAACGGCAAGGCCACCGTGCCGGCCGAGGCGCGGGCGGTGGACACCTCGAAGCCGACCCGGACCATCGGCACCGGCACCCCGGCGAGCTGCACCTCCGCAGCGGTCGTGAAGGCCGTCGCGGCCGGCGGTGTCATCACGTTCAACTGTGGACCAGCCCCTGTGACGATCAAGATGACCGCCACCGCGAAGGTCCGCAACGCCAACGGGCCGAAGATCGTGCTGGACGGCGGCGGCACTGTCACGCTGAGCGGCCAGGGGCAGCGCCGCATCCTCTACATGAACACCTGCGACGAGGCCCAGGGCTTCACCACCTCGCACTGCCAGAACCAGGATCACCCGCAGCTCACCGTGCAGAACCTCACCTTCGCCGACGGCAACTCCACCGGCGAGAAGGCCGAGGGCGGCGGCGGTGGGGCGATCTTCGTACGCGGCGGGCGGCTGAAGGTGGTCAACTCGCGCTTCGTCCGCAACCGCTGCGACCGCACCGGCCCCGACCTGGGTGGCGCGGCCGTCCGGGTGCTGAGCCAGTACGAGAACAAGCCGGTGTACGTGGTGGGCAGCACCTTCGACGGCGGTTCCTGCTCCAACGGAGGGGCGCTGAGCAGCATCGGCGTGTCGTGGGTGGTGCTGAACAGCCTGCTCAGGAACAACGAGGCGATCGGCAGCGGTGCCAACCCGGCCAAGTCCGGTACGCCCGGCGGCGGCAGCGGCGGCGCGATCTACTGCGACGGCAACGAGTTCACCGTACGGATTGCCGGCACGATCATCGAGAACAACAAGGCCAACGAGGGCGGCGGCGCGGTCTTCTTCGTGAGCAACAACCGCACCGGCACGATGAAGATCGAAAACTCGACCCTGCGCCGCAACCCCAGCGCCAAGTTCGAGACCCGCGGCTTCCCCGGCATCTTCTTCCTGGGCGCCCGCAACCCCACCCTGACGGGCTCCAAGCTCTCCTAACCCGGCCGCCCAGCCCCGGCGTCCGCGCGCCCCGGCGCCGCCCGCGCGCCGCCGCGCGCCGCCCGCGCCGCCCGCGCGCCGCCCGCGCCGCCCGCGCGCCGCCGCGCGCCGCCCGCGCGCCGCTTGCGCCGGTGATCAAGAGGTTTCGGTCATCGGGGCGGCGCTTGTTGACCGAAACCTCTTGATCAACAAGCTGGGGTGGGGTCAGTAGGGGTTTCCTTCGCCTGGGGGGCGGGCGCGGAGGAGGGCGGCGGGGCGGCCGGGCAGGTCCCGTGCGCCGGACATTGGCGGGCTTGACGTGTGGTCGCCGTCGGCCATCCCGGCGAAGAGTTCCTTGAGCGCCGTCAGCGCACTGATCTTGGGCTGCCAGCCCAGCTCGGTCTCCGCGCGCTCGCTGGACATCAGCGGGGCGTTCAGACCCAGCTCCACCCAGCCCACGTCGACCGGTTGCAGCCGCGCCCGCCAGGTCAGCGCCGCCGCCGCCCGCAGCACCGGCGCGGCGACCGGCACCGTCCAACCGTGGAAGTGCCGGGCCACCAGCTCCGGAGTGAGCACCGGGTCCGCGGCGACGTTGAAGGCGCCGCGCGCATCACCCAGCACCGCCCTGGCGTACGCGTCGGCCACGTCATCGGCGTGCACCGCCTGCATCCGCAACCGGCGGTTCGTCGGCACCAGCGGGATCCGACCGAAGCGCAGCAGCCGCACCGGCGCCAACGGGCCGAGGAAGTAACGCGTGATCTCCGCACCGGCGGCCCGCTGGAAGATCAACCCGGGTCGCATCCGCACCACCCGCAGCGTCGGCTGATCCCGTTCGACCCCGTCCAGCAACGCCTCCACCTCGGCCTTGTGCTCGCTGTACGACGAACCGGGCACACCGGTGGCCGGCCACCGCTCACTGATCGGGTGATCCTTGGGGCCGGGCGCGTAGGTGCCGACCGACGAGGCGTACACCAGGGCCGGAACACGGGCCTGGACCACCGCGTTGATCACCGCCCGGCTGCCCTCGACGTTGGTCCGGCGCAGCACCCGCTGGTCGTGGCTGGGCTGGATCTGCCAGGCCAGGTGCACCACCGCGTCGGCACCCGCGAACACCTCGGCGAGCTGCCCGACCGCGCTCGGCGCGCCGATGTCGCAGGAGTGCCACTCCACCTGGTCGTACGGCTCGCCGGCATCCGGGCCGGGCAGACGTCGAACGACCCCGGCCAGCTCCACGCCCCGCTCCCGGCGCAGCCGCCGCAGCAGCGCCGTACCGACGTTGCCGCTCGCCCCCACCACCACGATCCGCATGCCCGACCCCGTACCCGCCCAGCAGCAGCTCAACCGCCCATCAGTGCGGTGGCCCGCTCTGCCCTGCCGCTTGATCCACTCGACTTCCTGAAAGTCGCGGCATCCGCGCGCCCAGGACAGCCCGACTACCGGGATCCCGAGTCGATCAAGGGCGAGGAGACTCCCGTACCCAGCCGTGCTTCTCCTTGCCCTGTTTGCCGGCGGTGGCGGCCAGGCAGCGTGGGCAGATCCAGCCCACGGCGTCCGCCTCGGTGAGCACGTCGGTACCCGAGTAGTCGAAGCGCACATGCGGGAAGCGACGCAGTCGGGTCCGGCTCAGTGCCAGGCCGCAGACCGTCTGGTTCTGGCCGGGCAGCCAGGCGTGCACCTCGCCACCCGGCTGGCGTACGCCATCACGCCCGACCTCCTCCCCGGAGGCCGCCACGGCCGGCAATCGGCTCGATCCCATGCCGGTCCTGGTTCCCCAGCGGCCGCGACCCATGCGCCACCGTGCGGACCACCCCAGATCACCGACCCCGCACCTCGGACCCCGCCACCCGGAGGTCCTGCCCGAAGTCAGGCCCGTGCCGTAGCGGTCGAGCGGTGTCCGCAGGTCGGGCAGGCGTCGTCGAGCACTCGCCGACGTACGGTCTGGTGTCGTGCGGCCTGGCCGGCGATTGCCGCTGCCAGCAGCGCCGCGCCGACCAGAAGGATCGACCCGGTGGTGGTGGCGTAGGCCGCCGAGGTCGATCCACCTCCTTGGCTGCCCCAGATCCCTTGGCTGAGCTGGTTGGCGCCGAACAGGCCGGCCGGGGTGGCGAGCAGCACTGTCGCCCAGAGACCGGCGTCGTCGGCTCGCAGGGCACGACCGAGGCCGACGAGCAGGACCAGTGCGAACATCAACCCCCCGGCCATCGCCAGCAGCTCGGGGGTCGAGCCGTACGACGTGAACATGTTCCCGCCGTTCTCGGCGGCGCTGAATGCCACGGATGCGGCCGTCACACAGCCGGCCGTGAGCGGCGGCAGGCTACGCGCGACCCAGCCGGGATGGGAGGGCAGCGCAAGCGTGGCCAGGCCGAGCGCGACGGCGGGAACCAGCACGAACAGCGGCGGCCCAGGCTGCCCGGTGGCGGCGGCCACGGGCGGCACGGCGATGGTCAGCAGGAGACCACCGGCCGCGACAGAGCGGGCCCAGGCCCCGGGCAGCGCGGTGGCGGCGAGGGCGACGAGCAGCCAGCCCAGCCAGATGACGGCGCCGAGGGTCTGGAACGGGCCGACCGGGTCCAGCCCGGCGAAGCGGGGATCTTCGAACTCGACCTGCAGGAGCAGGAAGGCGGAGACCGCGACCAGGGTGTTCAACGCGGCGGTCGCGGCCAGCGGGAGAGCCGCAACCAGCCCGAGGGCACCGTACCCGCGCAGTCTCTCCCGGAGCCCGGCGCCGAGCAGGTCGGCGGCGTCGTGTGGGGATGGCCAGCGCCGCCCAGGATCGACGGTGTCGAGGTACGTCCCGACGATCTCGTCGCCCCGCTCAGCCTGGTAGTCACCCGGGTAGGCCCACAGCAGCCGCCGGTAGCGGGACTCCAGCGGCGACCCGGCCTGATCCTGCGCGGGGTTGGGCTGGTTCATGCCGGGCCTCCGGTCGGTCGAAGGATGGGGCGGGTGGCCGTCAGAGGGCCGCGTGAGGTGCCGCCGGCGGCGCGGGGGCCCGCAGGTCGAGCACGTAACCGCTGCGTGGCGGCCTCGACGTTGCCGCGCAGTCTTTCGGTCTCGGCGGTGAGCACGGACCGGCCGGCTTCGGTGAGCCGGTAATAGCGGCGCAGCCGTCCCTCGACGACCTCCTCGTGGGCCCGCTCGACCAGCCCCTCGTCGGTGAGGCGGTCGAGTGCGCCGTAGAGGGTGCCGGGCCGCAGCGCCAACCGCCCGCCGGAGAGGGCCGCGACGTCGCTGACGATGCCGTAGCCGTGCATGTCTTCCCGCGCCAGGGCGGTGAGGATCAAGAAGGTGGGTTCCCGCAGCGGCGTGGGTGTGGACATGGCCTCAATATAACGGTGATGAAGCTATACCGGTGACCAAGCGGTGCGGAAGTTCGCCTCAGGTGTCAAGGCGGCTGCGGACGCGAGCCGCGCAGCCCTGCACCATCAACGGCGGTCGTCCAACGCCCACACCATCGCGGCGTAGATCAGCATCACTCCTCTTGACCGGGGGGCGGACATCAGCCGGGGCGCAGACGGTCGGGTAACCTGAGCGCGCGGGCCGCTAGCTCAATGGCAGAGCTGTGGACTTTTAATCCATAGGTTCAGGGTTCGAGTCCCTGGCGGCCCACCAACTACCCCTCCTGAGCTGCAAGAACGCCGGGCGAAGATCATCGGGTACACCAGGGCACAACCTAGATCCGATCTTGGCCGCACGAAATCCGGCTCTCCGTCAGGCGTTGTGGTGAGATCACACATCCAGAGCGCGTCTCTGACCGGCTCTTCTTCATCCCGAAAGTCGGCCAGTCGTCCTTCCAGACCTCGGAGACGGGGCCCCCTCACAGCGCACGAGTGATGCGCGACGAGATGGACGAGTCGACCTGGTGCGTCTATGCCTTCAGGTAGACACCACCATCGAGCGGATGAAATCCAGCCTTCGCGAGGTGGGGCGCGTAGCCGACATCATGCAGGATCGCTGGGGCTTCAAGCAGGGCAGCATCATCACCAACAGTTGCGGCAAGGGAGACGTCGTGGGCCACGGAACCAGCGACATGGATAGACGATCACGCCGTTGCTAGCCCTTCAGCACGCGCCCATTCGTAGGGCTAGATGGCCGGACTGCCGGCGTGTCTAGTCCCACCACGTGCTTGACAGATCCGTCCCAGCTCACGCTTATCAAATGATCTAGGCTGGCCAGCAAAATTTCGCGGTCAGTCTCCGTTGAACAGGAGCTGTCGGTGGTGGGGGCGTCGAGGCGCGTCCTCTAGGAGCGATGCGAGCTGAAGTATCGCCTGGGCGGCTGCTCGCACTCGGTCATCCTTGGATCGCTCGGTGATCGATTGAAGTTCGGTTGCCAGCCTGGCCGTCTGGCGGCTGTTGAACCAGGTGTCGTCGTAGGGATCGACTCCGGAAAGCAGCGGGTAACGGGACGGCTCCGATGCAGCCAAGGAACAGAGAGACGCGATGGCCGCGGCGTCCGTAAGTTGCTCTACAACGACACCGCTGTACTCCCGGACCTGCACACTCATTCCCACCGCCTCATCGTGCCGGACCCGGGTGATCGCAGGGAGCCCGGTACTAAGCGGAAGTGCCCCGATCATGTCAAGCATCTGGTGGGACGCGAGTGTCAAGCGTGTGCCGTGACAGGACAGGCCGAACTGCCGGCGATGTCGGATCTCAGGACCTCCGTGACAGATCGGTCTCGGGAGAAGCGCTCGTGTAACGCGTCAGGGAACCTCGTTACGGGATCGAACGAGAAGTCCTAGCCCTCGTCCACGTCACTGGGCTCGAGGGCTTCGCAGAAGTCCTGCTGTTGACGGAGCAGCGATGCCATAAGCATGATCGCGACGAGGCAATTCTCCGCCGAGAAATGCTGGACGGTCGGCTGATGGGCTACCACATGCCGCGAGAGGGCTTCCGGCTGCGGAGCCCCCTGGTCCGGGAACCAAGGCGTGAAAAACCTCGGTATTGGTGCCATTACGAGCAGATCCTTAAAGCCGAACCGCTTATCCGGCGGTTCTGCTCCAAGCTCGAACTCGGCAAGGCGGTACTTCCTCACCTTCTCTAGACGCCTTTCCCAGGCATCGCGCTCTTCCCGGGAGTCAAAGCTGCGGAAGCGCTTGGTCGACGCCCAAAGTGCGAGTGGTTCGCTCAGGCTGACCGCGAGTGCCATGGCAGCCTCCGGGTGGCCCCCGCAGTATGCCGCGATAGCGGCTTCTGCCAGTGGCAGTTGGTCTTGCAGCCGCTCGTCGGTGCACTCCGCGACAACAGTGGAGCAGTCTTCGAGTACCAGCGCAGACCGGCGGACGAGGGTGCTGTTCATCGCGGACTTGCTCGGCGCGGCCACGAGTTCACGGATGATCTCTCCACGCGGGACCCAGGCCAGCGGGATGCCCGCATCGCGGGCGAGGTTGAACAACAAGAGTGGATCAATGCCGATGCCCCACCAGTTCCGCGGCCGAGACCACTCCAAGGCTGTTTGCAGCGCCGGCGAGGATGCGGCGCGTCCGACGACGTCAACGTCATCGACGTGATCCATTTGCTTCAGAATGTCTCCGAGATATCTGCCGCGCATGCCGTCAACTCTCGCAACCATGCCGTCTTGCGGCACCCGATATTCGGCCGGAAGGCTCTCATGCCGCCGCGGTCCGTCCGTCAGCCGTTTGGGTAGGTGAGAGGGCGCGTCAACGCCGCACCTGTCTTCGAGCCACAGATAAGCGGCTCGGGACAGGTAACTGGGTGGGGCCAGCCCATACTCCGAGCGTGTAGCCCTTCCCGGACGAGCGCAGACGAGGTGCACAGAGCTTGTAAGCGAGGCGTCAGGGTCCCCATCGCGCGGCCAGCGAGCTGCCAAACTGGCGGCACCGACGGACGATCTCGCCTGTGGCACGACCTTGACCGGGATGGGCAGCGCGCGGTGGCTCGGCCACCGTCAACCCGGACGGAACCTGGTCGATCACCGCCCGCAGCGAGGCGCTGTACGAGGTCCGGCTGGAGGCAGCCGCCACGTACGGCCGGACTGTCGCAGACGTGGGTGACGACGCCACGGACTCGGACATCGTGACCTCGTACCAGTTCGAGCCGACCCTGCTCGTCGCCAGCGCCGAATTCCAGACCGTGCATGGCGGAGAGTACGTGGTCGACGCCGGCCTGGTCAGCCAGAGCTGAGCCGCTCGCCGCCCGCCCGAGATGTTTCGGGCGGGCGGCGATCCGGACAGACAGCAGCGGCTGTCGGTCGCCGCGCCGTCCAGACAGTTCCGATCGACGACGAGTTCGGCACCTGGCGCCGGGAGCCGACGTAGATATCCTCTTCAGGTGCTGGCCCGTGTGGAGATCGTTGACACGGGTTCGGCGCTGCGAAGGGACTATCGACATGCCCCGTGTGGTACCGGCGGTCATCCGCGCGCTCGACGTCCTGGAACTGTTTCTGGACTGCCCCCAACTGTCGGCCCGGCAGGTGATGGAGCGACTCGATCTGCCCCGCACGACCGTCCACGAGTTGCTCGTGACGCTTGAGGCTCGCGCGTACCTGATCTCTATACCGGGTCAGCCGGTGCAGTATCGGCTCGGCATGCCGCTGTTCCAGTTGGGCGCGGCGTTCGCGGGCCGGCTTGATCTGGTACGCGAGGCGCAGGGCGTCGCGCGGGACGTGGCCGCTGCGTGCGACGAGGCGGTTCATGTGGCGGTGCTCGACGGCGCCGATGTCATCTACCTCGTCAAGTTCGACAGCACCCACCCGGTTCGGATGGTTTCCGGGGTCGGGCTGCGGCTGCCCGCCCACTGCACGGCCGTTGGCAAGGTGCTGCTGTCGGCCCTCGATGAGGCGGACCTGGATGCCGTCCTGCTGAAGGACCCCCTGCCGGGCATGACGCCGGACAGCATCACCGATCCGGATTCTCTTCGTGAACATCTGGACCGGGTCCGGGTGGAGGGCGTCGCGGTCGACATCGGCGAGTCGGACACTGCGATGCGCTGCGTCGCCGCGGGGATCCGGGACCATACCGGCGCCATCATCGCTGGGATGAGCTTGTCCGCGCCGATCATCCGTTGGACGCCGCAGGTGCAGGTGGAGTGGACCGGGCTGGTTCGCGAGGGGGCGGCCGCGTTGTCGGCTCGCATGGGCTACCGAGCGCAGCCTCGATAGGCAGCCTCCCGCTTTCGGTTCGAAACAACATCGAAACATTGACATCGTTCTCGGCACTGTTCTAGCGTCGCGACCACTCGATACGGTATATCGAACCTAGTTCGAAATCTCGAACGGCGGTGGTCCTGTGAACCGACCGAACTGGAACGTCAGCGCTAGAACCTCGGCCCGGTCGCCGATCGCCTCGACCCCGTCGCGCCATCCGACGAGCGGCACCCGGCATGTCTCGGGTGGCTCCGACGAAGCGCGCGGACGTGGACGTCCCACGGTGACGGGCGGGCCCGCTCACCACCGTGGCGACCCACCGACGCACTGAACTCGACGGGCGACCCCTCGGTGGTCGCCGGCAGAAACCAACTGGAACACAACCGTCGCGGTGTCCGCCAGGTAGGCCTTCGGCGTGCAGCCGTGCGCGGGGAGACGAAGGAGGCGAGTGTCCATGGAGGACAAGTCGGGGTGGTCACGGCGCGGCTTTCTGGGGATGGGAGTGGGGGTGCTCGGTGCGGCCGGTCTGGCCGCGTGTGGGGACAGCTCCGAATCGCCCAGCAAGGTGCAGCCGGAGGTTCCGCAGGAACTGATCGACGCTGCGGCGGCGATGAAGGGCTCCTCGATGGGCATGCTGTCGCAGAAGCTGTACTCGACGGCGGCGAACGAAGCCCTCGACAGCTCGATCAAGAAGTTCGCCGACACCACCGGGACGAAGATCGAGAACAGTCTGGTCCAGGCCGACGCCGGTGACGTGGTGGCCAAGATCGACGCCGAGGTCAAGGGTGGGGTGGCGCGTGACCTGGCGTTCATGACCGACTCCCGGTTCGTCGCGCAGTTCCAGGCGCTGGGCGACCTGGAGGACGTGACGGACGTCGTCAAGGCGCTGACCGCCAAGTACGGCGAACCCTGCGCCGAGGCCAAGAACTTCTGCGTCTTCGACGGCAAGTGGTTCGCGATCCCCTACCACTTCATCGGGATCGGGTCGTTCCTGCGCAAGGACTGGATGCAGGACAAGGGCATCACACCCAAGGACATCTACAGCTGGGAGGAGCTGCGGGACCTGTGCCTGGAAATCTCCGATCCGGGCAAACGCCGGTTCGGCTGGGGCATGACGGTGAACCGGTCCGGTGACGGCAACGGCATGATCGAGGCGCTGATCAACGCCTACGGCGGGTCGATCGCCGCCAACGACGGCCGGAAGGTCACCTTCAACTCACCGGAGACGGTGCAGGCGGTGACCTTCCTCGGCGACATCTACACCAACCCGAAGTACAAGCCGATGCTGCCGCCGGGGATCGCGAGCTGGACCGACACCAGCAACAACGAGAACTGGCTCGCCGGGATCCTCGGCTACACCCGCAACCAGTTCAGCGTCTACGCGGACTCCAGGACCAAGAAGAACCCGGTGCACGCGAACACCCACGTGTTCTCCGACTGCATCGGGCCGGCGACCGACAATCCGCTGCTGCTCGGCCAGTCGCAGGGCTTCGTCGTCTTCAAGGGCGCCAAGAACCCGGCGCTCGCCAAGCTCCTGGCCCAGTACCTGGTCAGCGCGCCCGCGCTGCTCGGGGTGGCGAAGGAAGCACCCGGCCTGGTGATGCCCGCCTGGGAGAAGGTCTGGGACGCCGACCCGTTCTTCACCAGCGGCGACCCGGCGTTCCCCATGCTGCGCAAGATCACTGAACTGAAGCTGCCGCTGAACACGAAGAACGGCCTGGCCTTCCCGCAGAAGGCCAGCGCGGGCCAGCAGGCGGTGGGTTCGGCCTACGTCCTCACCGACATGATGCAGCAGGTCGTGCAGGGTACGGCGCCGGCGCAGGCCGTGACGGCCGCCCACGCGAAGATGGTGCAGATCTTCAACCAGCAGGGGCTGCCGCAGTGAGCTCGGTCCGTCCTGCGCGGGTCCCGACGGCGAGGAAGTCCCCGCCGTCGGGACCTGGCTCCCTCACCGCGGTCCAACGGCGGCTGGGTCGCGACTGGCGACTCGCGGCCCTGTTCCTGGCGCCGATGGCCGTGCTGGTCGGCGGGCTCGTTCTCGTGCCGATCGGCCGGTCGATCATCACCAGCACCACGGAACGGCACGGGCAGGACAGCGTATTCGTCGGCCTGGACAACTACCTCGCGCTCATCGGCGACGACCAGTTCCACACCGGCGTGGTGAACTCGTTCGTCTTCACCGCGTACGCCGAGGTTTTCAAGGTCGTGCTGGGGTTGGCCGCGGCCCTGCTGCTGCACCATCGCCGCCGTGGGCGGGCCGTGCTGGCCGGGTTGCTCCTGGTGCCGTGGGTGGTGCCGACGGTGGTGACGGCGTTCAGCTGGCGTGCGCTGCTCGACCCGATCTTCGGCAGCGTCAACACGCTGCTCACCGCCACCGGGATCGGGCCGCTGCTGGCCAGCGCGCACCTGGTGGACAGCTGGCCCGCGGGCTGGCTGTCCGACCCGTCGCTGGCCATGCCGTCGGTGATCCTCGTGAACGTCTGGAAGGGAGTGCCGTTCTTCACCGTGTGTTTCCTCGCGGGGTTGAAGGCCATCCCGGCGGACCTCTACGAGGCGGCGACCATCGACGGCGCCTCGTCGTGGCAGCGGTTCAGAAGCGTGACGCTGCCCGGACTGCGCCACGTCATCACCGTGACGGTGACCCTGTCGTCGATCTGGACGTTCAACAACTTCGACCTCGTCTGGTTGCTGACGCAGGGCGGCCCGGGCGACGTGACCGCGCCGTATGTGCTCATCGCCTACTCGAAGGCCATCCTGCAGCTCCAGTACGGCGCGGGCGCGGCGGTCACGCTCGTCATGCTGCCGATCATCGGCGGGCTGGTGTTCGTCCTGGTCCGGTTGTTGCGCCAGGACACCAACATCAAACTGCCCCGGCGACGCCGGGCGGCGCGGTGGATCGGGACACAACGGTGGGCGGCGACGGCGCGAAAGGCGCTGCCGTGGGTCGTCGCCGCGCTGGTCACCGGTCTGCTGGCCTGGGCATCACCGCAGATCTTCTGGAAGGCGGCGGTGGTCCTCGGTGTGATCCTGCTGATCGCGGCGGGGGTCGGCCGGGTGGTCTCGACCCTCCAGTCCCGGGGTGGTCGCCGTTCGTCGTCGGTGGTGTCGGGCCTGGGTTCCTGGGCCGCGCTGGCCGGCCTGCTCTTCTTCGTGCTGGGCCCGCTGTACTGGATCGCCGTCACGGCCTTCAAGTCCGAGGGCCAGGTCGTCATGCGTACCGACGACCTGTGGCCGACGCCGTGGACGCTTGAGCAGTTCGGCGCCCTGTTCGACAACCAGCCGTTCGGCCGCTGGTATCTCAACACCCTGCTGGTGTCCGCGGCGTCGACCGCTGTGGCACTGGTCTGCGCCGCCCTGGCGGGGTACGCGCTGGCCCGGCTGCGGTTCCGCGGGGCACAGGGCTTCACCGTCACGGTGCTGCTCACCTACGTGATGCCGGGTGCGCTGCTGTTCATCCCGCTGTACCAGATGCTCATCGGCGCCCGGCTCACCGACTCGCTGTGGTCCCTGGTGGTGACGTACCCGACCTTCACGCTGCCGTTCGCCACCTGGCTGCTGGTGGGGTACTTCTCGTCCATCCCCATCGAGTTGGAGGAGGCCGCGCTGGTCGACGGTTGCAGCCGCATCCAGGCGTTCGGGAAGGTGGTGCTGCCACTCGCCAAGCCAGGGCTGCTGGCGGTCGCGCTCTTCACCCTGACCAACGCCTGGAACGAGTTCCTCTTCGCCTTCGTGTTCATCACGAAGGACGAGTACAAGACGCTCCCGGTGGGGATGCAGTCGATGATCGCCGGAGACGTCGTGCCGCAAGGACAACTCGCCGCCGCGTCGCTGCTCGTCAGCATCCCCGTGGTGATCATGTACGCCCTCGGGCAGCGCTTCCTGACCGAAGGGCTCACCGCAGGCGCGGTGAAGGGGTGATTGGAGGGCAGCCGACCGCTAGCGCTACCAGGCGGCGGCCCGGTGCTGGGACGGATCATGACCGTGTTCTGGGACGTGCTCAGGCGGACTCGTTTCCGGTCTGGATGCGCGTGTAGGTGAGGAAGAGGGCGCCACTGTCCAGAACGGTGTGGTCGGTCAGGCGCCAGGTGCGTGGTGCGAAGACGGCGTCGCGGCCGAAGAGCGGGATGCCGGCGCCAATGGTCAACGGCGCAAGCTTGATGATCAGCTGGTCGATCTCGGAGTAGAGGGCACCGGCCAGCGCACCGCCGCCGATCACCCAGACGTCCTTGCCGTCGTGCCGCTTCAGCTCTCGTACCGTGGCAATCGGGTCTTGGCCGACGACCTCGACGGCCGGGTCCGGGCTGCTGCCCAGCGTCCGGGAGAACACCAGGTGGCGCAGGTGCGGGTACGCGTCGGTCACGCCGGCCTTCAGGCCCACCTCGTACGAGTGGCGCCCTTCCAGCACGGTGTCGAACCGGCTGCCCTCGTCGGTGATGCCGAACGCCTGCCGGGCCGGACCGGGGAGGGTCTCCGGATATTCGCTGACCAGGTGGTGCAGGTAGTCCTCCGGGATCGGCCAGAAGCCGTCGGGGCCGGTGGGGTCGGCGCCGTCGGGACCGGCGATGAAGCCGTCCAGGGTGGCGGCGATGTAATACACGAGCTTGCGCACGACGATCTCCTCGTTCAGGCTGCCGGATGCTGTTCGGCGACGACGTATCAGCCTGCCCGGCGAGGCACCGGGCCACAAGATCAAAGCTCTCCGCTATTCGGCGCTGACGATGATCGCGCCGCTGACGGTGTCCACATACCACCGCCGGTACTGCTCAGTCGCCCATCCGCGTTGCCGGACGAGCCAGTCGAAGTTGCGGACGTCCTGGGCCAACCAGAGGATGTCGGCCACCTGATCGACGCTCAGGTCGGAGCGTACGCCTCCCGTGCCGACGAGTTCGGCGGCGAACATGGCCATGCCGCGGCGGCGGTCGTCGACGTTCTTGCGCCAGATCTCGGCAGCGTCCGGATCGGCCGTGGCCGCGCCGGCCAGCGCGAGCATCACCTGGGCCTGCCGGGCGTTGACCTCGGCCAGGTGACGGGCGTAGCGGGCGAGCTTGGCCCGAGGGTCGGCGAGTGCGCGGATCTCGGCGACGAAGGGCCGGTCCGGCAGGGCCACCGGTTCGTCGTCGCCGGCCAGGGTGACGTCGACCAGCTGGGAGAGCAGTTGCCGCTTGCTGCCGAAAACCGCGTACAGGGTCTGGACCGCGACGCCGGCTTCCACGGCGACAGCTGTCAGCGGTGTGGCCGCGTAGCCCGGGTCGACGAACAGCCGGCCAGCCGCTTCGAGGATCGCTCGCCGGGTCTGTCGGGCCTGCTCCTGTCGGCGGGAAGAGTCATAACGTCTCTTGACAACCACCTCTCGAGTGTAGTGCTCTATTGGATAGAGTCTCACTCTATCTATCGAGAGGTGACGGCCATGCCGTTCGGTGTGTTGCAGGAGATGCCCGGCGTCAGCGAGGCGGAATACCGGCAGGTGGAACGACACCTCGGACCGGACCGACCGCCGGGTCTGCTCGCCCATGTCGCCGGGCCGACAGAGGACGGCTGGCGGATCATCAACATCTGGCAGGACGAAGCGGCATTCCGCCGGTTCCAGTCCGAACGGCTGGTCCGAGCTGCTGGCTTGGCGGCACAGGAGGACGGCTTCGACCCCACGAAGGCGGCCCACTTCCGCTCGATGAGCGTCGACGGCGCCGAGATGCCGTTCTGATGACCGACACCGCCAGCCTGCGGGCCCGCAGCGCCGCTTTCTGGGCGGGAGCGGCAGCTGGCTGGATTCGCCACGCCGATCGGCAGGACGAGACCGGTCGACCGCTGGGCGCGGCGGCCATGGATCGACTGGCCGCACGACCCACCGAACGAATCCTCGATGTGGGCTGCGGCTGCGGCGGCACCACGGCCGAGATCGCCGCCGCAGTCGGCCAGACCGGCGCGGCGATCGGTGTCGACATCGACGAGGCTATGGTCACCGCCGCTCGACGCCGGTTCCCCACCGACGGGCACCCGGGCATCCAGTTCCACGTGGCCGACATCGAGACTCTCGATGTCGTGCCTGGTGCCCCGTTCGACGCGGCGTTCTCACGAATGACCCTGATGCTGTTGGCGGACCCGGTTGCCGGCTGCCGCACGATCCGGCGATCACTGCGCCCGGGAGGGCGCCTCGCCGCGACCGTCTTCCGCGACGGCGGCGTCAACCCGTGGCTGTCCGCGGCGATGCTCGGCGCCGCACCGCATCTCGGACCGTTACCACCGCTCCCAGTGGGTGACGAGCCCGGCCCGTTCGCGTTCGCCGACCCGGCGCGGCTCCTCCGGATCCTCACCACCGCCGGCTTCACCGCCGTCACGATCACACCGCGCGATGTCGCCCTGGAAACTCCGGACGACGCCGACGCGGTGGCCGAATGGCTCATCGAGGTCGGCCCGGCCGGTGCCGCGTACCGGGCGGCTCCGCCGGCTGGTCAGGCCTCGGCCCGGGCGGGGGTCGCCCGGCTGCTCGGCCGTTTCCGTGAGCCCGGCGTCGGCTACCGGCTGCCCACCGGCCTCTGGCTCGTCGCCGCGAACGCCGCTGGAACCCCTACCCACCACGAACCCCGTGAGGACAAGATCCGATGAGTACGTTCCGACCGCTCGCACCAGCCCTCTGCCTCGTGCTCGCCCTGACGGCGTGCACCGAGGCCGAGCCCGCCGCGGTGCCAGACACGACAGGACCGACCAGCGCGGCCGGATCCGTCCCGGCCGACGGCTCTCCGGTGTCGGCGAAGGAAGTGTGCGCCTACCTGGACGGCCAGGTGCCGACGCTCAAGGGGATCGGGTCCGAGACGGGCGCGATGGCGAACCTCACCGTGAACCTCTATTCCTGGTACGAGAAGCAGGGCCCGGTGCCCAACGGCCGTGAGATCGACGACCAGACCCGCAAGGAATGCCCGGCGACCCGGACCGAGGTGCTGAAACTCGCCGGCATGGAGAGCTTCGAGCGGCTGTAGCCGCCGCGTGGACGGCGCCCGATCACCGGACGGTTGGGGCTGTCAGTGCCCCAACCGCTTCTCGAACCAGTGGTGGGCGTAGCGCTCGGTGTTGTACGCCTCGATCTCCCGGTAACCGGTCGCCCGGTACAGGGCGATCGCCTCGGTGAGGTTGCGGTTGGTGTCCAGCCGGACCGCTGTCGCACCGCGCTCGGCGGCGTACCGTTCCAACTCGCCCAGCAGCCGCCGCCCGACGCCGAGCCCACGTACGGTGTCGGCCACCCACACGCGTTTGATCTCGGCGGGCGCGTCGGGGTGGAGTTTGACCGCGCCGCAGCCGATCGGTTCGCTGTTGAGGGTGGCGAGCAGGAGCACCCCGTTGGGCGGGACGAGCGCTTCGTCGTGGACCGGGTTGCTCAGTGCGGGGTCGAACCCGTCGTCGAATCGTCGCGCGATGTCGCGGGCGTAGGCCCGCAGGCACGCGCGGGCTCGCGGGTCGCTCGGCGGGCACGGCTCGATGACGACCATCGAGCCGATGAGCAGCCGTTCGACCTCGGCCATGGCGGTGACGAGTCGTTCGCGGCGGTGTTCGGTGAGTGGTTCGAGGATCGAGGCGGCGAGATCGTCCGACCGCTGGTCGAGGTCGGCCCACTGGGTCCGGCCGGCCTCGGTGAGCGTGGCGACGCGTACCCGGCCGTCGGCGCCGGTCTGGTCGACTGGCCCCACGGCGATGAGGCCGTCGTTCTCCAGGGTGCGCAGGAGTCGGCTGAGGTATCCGGAGTCCAGGCCGAGCCGGGCCCGCAGCGCGGCGACCTCGGCACCGGCGGGGCCGATTTCCCAGAGCAACCGAGCCTGGCCCAGGGGGCGCCCCTGGGCCATGTACTCGTCGTCGAGCGCACCCACCCGTTGGGTGACCGTCCGGTTGAACCGCCGCACCGCGGCGATGAGAGCCGAGTCCATATACCTGACTTTAGTCAGGCTTCTTGCCTACGCACCAGATCGGTGGCGGTAGGACCCGATCCCGGCGTGGTCCAGGACGACCACCAGGAGCGCCACCCCGGTGGCGACCGCGCTGACCACCAACAGCGGCAGCCGCAGCACGGCCGCCGCAGCGGCCAGCACGAACAGGGCGGCGACCCGGGGCCAGGAAAGTCGCCGGTGGATCGCCGCCGAGAAGAGGATCCGCCCGGCGAGGAACAGCGTCGGCCCGCTCAGGATGACCAGGACCGCGGTCGTGTCACCGGTCTCCATGGGGTGGGCGATGCTCAACTCGGCCCCGACGGCGGTGACCACCAGCCCGGCGATCATCACCAGGTGCAGGTATCCGGTGATGACGCCGAGCCGGGCCGGGTCGGCGCGCTCGATGGCCGGGCCGAGGCGCTGGCCGGCGGGCGTGACGTAGAGCAGACCGATCAGCACCGCGGTGGCGAAGACCAGCAGGAACGCGACAGTCTGCGGGAAGTGAAGGTCGGTGCCGGCGTACGAGAGGCCGGCGACCAGAACGAGTTCGCCGAGCGCAATGATCATGATCTGCTGGTACCGCTCGGCGAAGTGCTCACCGGCCAGGTGCAACTCCTCCCGCCTGGTCCGGCCCATCCCCGGCGTGGGCCAACGGAGTCGCGGACCGGTGAGGTCGAGGGCGAGGGCCAGCAGCCAGAGCGGCACCCGCCACTGCGGCAGAAACCCACCGGCGAGCCACGGTACGGCGGAGACGCTGAACCAGCAGAGGATGCGCAGCGTCCGGATCTGCCGCGGATGACCTCGCAGCCCGACGGCGGTGACCACGCCCCGGGCGATGTGCACCGAGACGTACGCGCCGGCGAAAAGCAGGCCCCGCCCGTCCAGCGCCTGCGGGATCGCCACCCCGATCAGCAGGCTGCCCAGCGCGGAACCCACCAACAGCCACCGCACCGCCGGGCTCTCCGGGTCGTACCAGTCGGCGAACCAGGTGGTGGGCACCCAGATCCACCAGACTCCGGTCAACAGCACGGCGGTCCGCAGCGCGCCGGCCAGGGTGAGGTCGTGCAGCAGGTGCGTGGCCAGCTGACTGAGGGCGAGCACGAACGCCAGATCGAAGAACAGCTCCAGGAACGACGCGCTCAGCGGCGAGTCACCGCCCCGCAGCAGCCGTTCGGGTCTGCTCGCCATCGGCGCTCCTCCCGCTGGCGCACGCCTCTGCGTCCGTCGTACCACCCGAGGCCGGCCACCGGAGCCGAAAGCAGGGTCAGCCGCAGGCGCGGAACTCGATGTCCAGCACCCGCGGCGACGACCCGCTGACCCCTCGTGTCGTTGATCCGGCTGCGCCCATGGTCACCGCTGACCACGGTGGGGGCACCGACTCAACGAGGAGGGACACCGATGACGGCTCAGCGCGAAACCGTGCAGGTCGACCACGACCTGTTCCGCGCCGTGTACGACTCGCCCGCATCACTGCCCGGCCGACACCGCTGGACCACCCCCGAGTCGGACGTCCGGCGGCTGGAGAAACTACTCGGCATGCCGGCGCGCAGCATCGGCGCCCCGCTCTGGGTCAGCGGCGACGAACCCGACTGCCCTAAGTGCCGCCGGCGGATCACCTGGTACGACATCGTCTCGTCGGCGCTCTCCGGCCTGCACGACAAGGTCATGATCGCCACGGTCATCCTGGGCGAGCGCAAGTACGTCAACACCGAGATCCCGGATGCCATCGCCGGGGTGCGCTGCTCCGACTGTCACACCGCGATCGACGGTCTGCGCAGCTTCAAGTGCCACAACTGGGCGTACGCCTTCGAGGCGCTCGAGGCCGTCCGCGAGCGGATGGCCGGCGGTCCCGCGCCGACCTGAGCCGGCGGTCCCGCCTCGACCTGAGCCGGCGGTCCCGCGCCGACCTGAGCCGGAGCCGTGGCGGCCCCTGAGCCGGGCGGGGCGGCTCAGTCGGCTGAGCGGCGGGTGGGGCGGCGGCCGGGCGGGGAGGCCGGCTCCGGGCCGGGGTCGGGCACCGGCGGCATCGGCCGGGTGACCGGTTCGGCGCCGGTGACCCGCAGCGACTCGCCGTGGTGCCACAGCTCGACCTCGGCATCCGCGGCAGCGTCGGGCAGCTCGTAGCGGGCCTCGGCCGGAGTCAACGTGACCCGCAGCCGGTGGCCGCGCCAGCGCAGGCTGAACGCCAGCCGGTCGATCCGGCGCGGAAGCCGGGGGTCGAAGGAAAGCACCCCCCGGTCGTCGCGCAGCCCACCGAAGCCCTGCACCAGCGCCAGCCACGCGCCGGCCAGCGAGGCCAGGTGCAGCCCGTCGGCGGTCTTGTCGCCCAGGTCGGCCAGGTCCTGAAGGACCGACTCGGCGAACAGGTCGTACGCCAGATCCAGGTGCCCGACCTCGGCGGCCAGCACGGCCTGCGGTGCCGCCGACAGCGACGAGTCGCGGACCGTGCGGGCCTCGTAGTAGGCCAGGTTGCGGGCCTTCTCGTCGGCGGTGAACTCACCAGGGCAGAGCTGCATGGCCAGCACCAGATCGGCCTGCTTCACCACCTGCTTGCGGTACAGCTCCAGGTACGGGAAGTGCAGCAGCAGCGGGTAGTCGTCGTCGCCGGTGTTCGCGAAGTCCCACTCGGGCTGTTCGGTGAAGCCGGCGGCCTGCTGGTGCACCCCACGCTCGCGGTCGTACGGGATGGCCATCGCGTCGGCGGCGGCCCGCCAGCCGGCCACCTCGTCGCGGTCCACGCCGAGCCGGTCGGCCAGCTCGGGATGCCCCTCGGCGGCATCCGCCGCGCCGCGCAGATTGCGCTTCGCCATCAGGTTGGTGAAGACGTTGTCGTCGACCAGCGCGGCGTACTCGTCCGGGCCGGTCACCCCGTGCAGGTGGAAGTCGCCCTCGTCCGACCAGTGGCCGAAGTCGTGCCAGAGCCGGGCGGTCTCGACCAGCAGTTCCAGCCCCGCCTCGGCCAGGAACCGCTGGTCGTCGGTGGCCGCCAGGTAGCGCAGCACCGCGTCGGCGATGTCGGCGTTGACGTGCAGCGCGGCGGTGCCCGCCGGCCAGTAGCCGGAGCTTTCCCGGCCGCCGATGGTGCGCCACGGGAAGGTCGCGCCGGTCAACCGCAGCTCGGCGGCCCGTTCCTGCGCCTCGGGCAGGTGGGCGTGCCGCCACCTCAGCGCCGATCGGGCCACCGCCGGGGCCAGGTAGGTGAGCACCGGCAGGACGTAACTCTCGGTGTCCCAGAGGACATGCCCGTCGTAACCGTTGCCGGTCAACCCCTTGGCCGAGATGGTCCGGTCGGAGTCCGGACGACCGGCCTGGATCAGGTGGAACATCGCGAACCGAACGGCCTGCTGAAGCTCCGGATCGCCGTCGAGCTGCACGTCGGCGACCTGCCAGGCCGCGTCCAGGGCGGCGCGCTGGTCGGTGAGCAGGGCGTCGAAGCCGTCCGCGCGCGCCGCGTCCGCCTCGGCGGCGACCAGGGCGGCCAACTCGTCGGCGGGCGTCGCGTCGACCGCCGCCCACTCGTAGGCGGCGAACTTCGTCAGCCGCAACCGCTCCCCCGGGTGCAGGCGACCCGTCACGGTCAGCCGTACCCGGTCCGGGGTGCAGTCACCACCGGTCGTCACCGTGCCCGGCCCCTCCAACAGGTGACTGACCGCAGCCGCGACGCGCTGGCCGCTTCGCTCGGTGCGGTGCACCAGCACCCCGTCGAGGCCTGTCGCACGGTACGTCTCGGCAGTCAGCGGGTCGGTGGGCACCGAGGCGGCCCGAGGGTCGTCCGAACGCTCCGGCACCTTCTCATTGGCCAACAGATCCGAGCAGACCCGCAGCTCGACGGGGGTGTCCAACGGCTCGACCTCGTACCGGACGGCGGCCACCGGGCGACGCGGCAGGGACACCAACCGGGTGCTGCGGATGCGTACGCCCCGCCCGGCCGGTGAAATCCACTCGGTCTCCCGGCGCAGCACGCCGGTACGCAGGTCGAGCACCCGATCGTGGCTGCGTACCGTCCCGGTCCGGAGATCCAACGGCTCGTCGTCGACCCAGAGCCGGATCAGTGCGGCGTTCGGTGCGCTGATGACGGTGTCGCTCGCCGGTGGGAACGCGTATCCCTCCTCGGGATAGCTCAGCTCGCGCCGCTCGTGGAAGCCACTGACGTAACTGCCCGGCATCCCGCACGGGGCACCCTCGTCGAGCACCCCGCGCCAGCCGATCCACCCGTTGCCCAACGCGAAGATCGACTCGGTCTCGCCGAGCCGGTCCAGGTCGGCCTCGGTCCGCCGGATCCGCCAGGTCTCGCCGGCCGCTGCGGCGGTGGACTGCGGTTGTTCGGTGGCCGAACCGGTCTGCACGAAGCCTCCTGTGAATGTCGACGTCCTCCTGCGACAAGGCAACCAGAGCTGGCTGTGCGAATCCTGGACGAAGGTCGTGCAGCCCACCCGACCTTCGACAGGAGCAGTGCCCTCTGGCGGGTTCCTAGGGTGTTCCCAGGGTGAACGGGGTATGAACGTGAAGTGAGGTGATGCATGCTCGACAACGGCAGCACGGACGTTCCGGAGATCAGCGCCGAGTGGTACCGCGACGTCGTCGACGCCGCCGCCAGCAGCCCAGAGCCGGTGCAGTGGTTCGTCGGACACGCCACCGAGGGGGTGATCCTGCTGCTCGGCGCGCTGCTGGTGATGGCCGCGCTGAGCCGCTGGTCCGGCAGCCCGCACGACCGGGCACTCGCCCTGATCGCGCCGGTGCCGGCCCTCCTGGCGTACCTGGGCAGTGAGTTCTTCAAGACCGTGGTGGACGAGGACCGCCCGTGCCGAACCATCGGCCGGGAGATCATCGCGGGTGCCTGCCCACCCCCCGGCGACTGGTCGTTCCCCAGCAACCACGCCACCATCGCTGGCGCGCTGGCGGTCACCACGTTGCTGCTCTCCCGCCGACTCGGCCTGATCGCGCTGCCCCTGGCCGCGCTCGGTGCCTTCTCCCGGGTCTTCGTGGGCGTGCACTACCCGCACGACGTGATCGCGGGCGTGCTGTTCGGTGCCCTGGTCGCCGTGGTGGCCACCCCGTTGCTGGCCCGCCCGACCAGCGAGGTGCTCCGCCGCCGGGCCAACCGCCCCAACAGCCCGGGCCCCAAACTGGCCAGCCGCTCGCGCCCCTGACCACCGACGCCCTCTCGCCGCGCGCCCCGCCGACAAGATCGCGCTCGATCCTGGTTGTAGTGGCCTCCGCCGCGACCGACACCACCAGATCCTGGATCGAGCGCGATCTTGGTGGGCCGAAGCGGCGAAGGCGGGTCAGGTCGCCAGTAGGAGGGCGGCCGTTGTGCCGAGCAGCAGGAACGGTCCGAACGGCAGGTGGGTGCTCCAGTTGGCGCGGCGGGTGGCCAGCAGACCCAGACTCACCAGGGCGGAGAGCCCGAAGGTGAGTACCAGCCCGAACACCAGCACCGGCCAGCCGTACCAGCCGAGCAGCGCGCCGACGCTGAGCGCCAGCTTGGCGTCACCAAGCCCGAAGCCGCGGCGGCCGAGCAGCACCGCGGTGCTGGCGAAGAAGAACGCCAGCCCGGCGCCACCGATGACGGCGCGCAGCCAGTGCTCCGGGTCGGCGTCGAGCGCGGCCACGCCGAGCAGCAGCCAGGTGCCGGCCGCCGCGGGCACTGTGAGCCGATCCGGCAACCGGTGCACGGCCAGGTCGACGAGGATCGCCGGGATGGTCCAGCCGAGCCACCAGATCAGCGCCGGCAGCGCCCCGCCCGGCGGACCAGCGAGCGCCAGCAGCACCGCCGCCGCGAGCACGGCCAGCTCGACGGTGGCCGGCGGTGGGCCGACCCGGGCGCGGCAGTGACCGCACCGGGCCGCCGGCCCCAGCGCCGGCCAGGGGCGGGTCAGGCTGACCGGCGCGCCGCAGGCGTCGCAGCCGGTCCGGCTGGGCAGACCCGGCGGTACGGCGTAACGCAGCGCGGCCAACCGCATCAGCGGGCTGATCGCGAGGATCGCGAACACTGTCGAGACCCGGGTGCGTCCCAAGGCCGAGGCGAGGCCCGCCGGTCGTTCACGCGGCGGAGCGGGTGTTGTCTGGCTTGCGGGTTTCGTCACAGCACCGGGCGGCGGGGGTGCCAGGCTCCGATCGGGTGGGTCTTCCCGACCGGGGACGGCCGCCGGAGGGCCGGTCAGCGCCATGTCGCCTCCGTAGCGGCCAGACACTTCCCCCCGATGGTGAACACGGATCGTGATTGAGCGCTCGCCGTGGTGTAGCGGATGGCGCAGAAAGCGACCTGCCGACTGGAGCCTGCGCGGGTGCTTTCGACCGTTTCCGAGGCAGGCGTGCCGTTGGGCGGAACAACCCTCCGACAGGGTGCCCACGTCGGTCGAATGCCGGGATGAGACCGCGATGTCCCACTCCCGCGACCGGTGGCGCGACTCCGGTCAACCCATCCGGCCCGGCGACGCCCCATCAACAACGACAGTTCGCTCGCCCATTGCCCGGGGCGCAGTTTGGACACCGGCCACCACCACCTGTCATCACGCTGAGTGTTCACTTGAATTGCCTCTGTTGCATCGGCGAGCGTCAGCCTATGCTCGCCCCTTGGGTGTGACGCAAGCCTCACCTTCACCATCGGACGACACAGGACCCCGAATTTGTAAAAGATCCGTAACGGTGAATGCAGAAGCGCAATGAACGGCTCCGGATGTGCTGATCCGGGCGCGCTTCCGCATGCCCGGCGGCGGTGAACCGTCACCGCCCCAGGCGACCACGAGGAGGCTCGACGGTGCGCGGACGGCAGCTCAGAAGAGCGGCAATCTGCCTGCTGGTGGGCGTGGCGGCGATGCCGGTCACCGCCTGCGCCAGCGGACGGGAAACGGTCGAACGGCCGACGGAAGCCCGCGACAACGGACCCCGGACCGATTCCGACGTCGAACGAAGCGCTGCCGAAAAGGCGGCACTTGACGCGTACTCCGGATATCTCGCGGCCTCGCGCACGGCGGGCCTACGCAGTGATCCGCGCTTGCCGGAACTGTCCCGGTTCCTCGGTGATCCACTTTTGACCCGAGTGCGGGTGTCCATTCGCGAGGCTAAGGAGCACGGCGCCATGCGCACCGGGACGTTCAAGTCCGACCCGTCCGTGACCGCCGTCAGCCTGGACGCGAAGCCGGCCACCGTGGAGATCCAGGACTGCCTGGACACGACCGGCTACCGGCTGGTCTACGCCAAGGACAAGCGCTCGGTCCCGGGCAGCGGTGGCGGCAGACACCTCTCCACCGCCACCGCGACCCGCTATCCCGACGGGCGCTGGCTGATCAACTACGGTGCGACGCACCGGGACCAGCCGTGCTGAGCCGGGCCGCGACGACCCGACGGGCGCTCGCCGGACTCGGCCTCACGCTCCTGCTGATGGCCGGCGCGACCCTGCCGGCCGCCGCCGCTCTACGGGCCGACCCGGGTGCGGGCTGCCCACCCGACCAACCCGACTGCAGCGTCTGGGACGACGAGCCCGGCAATCCCGGTGATCCTGGGGGCGGTGGGGACAACGGCGGCGGCGGGGACGACGGCGGCGGTGGCGGTGGCGTCTGCCAGTGGAACGGGCGGACCATCCCCTGCTACGACGAGGACCTGGGCTGGTTCAACAACGGCAACGGGTGCTACTACAAGCTGACCGAGGGGCCGGTCGAGGCGCCCGAGGGTCACCAGTGGTACCTGCGAACCTGCAACGGCGGCGACCTGGGTGCCCAGGAGGTGGTGTCGCTGGCCGATCCGCCGGCCGGCTTCGGTGCGCCGCCAGACCCCGAGGAGCTGGCCCGTCGCGCCCTGGCGTCGATCAAGCTGTTGCCGGCGCGCCTGAAGGTCGCCCCCCGCAAGAACATCGGCCCCGGCCTGGTCGGCCTGCCCGTGTGGATGTGGGCCACGCCGGGGAAAAACTACTTCGGCCCGATGTACGCCGACGAGTCCGACCGGGGTTTGACCGTCTACATCGAAGCGAAGGTCGACCGGATCGTCTGGGACATGGGCAACGGCGAGAAGGTCCCCTGCTACGGCGCCGGCACCGAGTACAAGGCCACGGGAACGCGGGCGGGTGCCACCTCCCCGGACTGTGGCTACGACGAGGGCTACCCGAAAGCAGACACCTACGACGTCACCGCGACCACGCACTGGACGGTGAGCTGGTGGACCAACAGTGACGCCACAAGGCGGGTGATCCCGCAGACCCGGAGAAGCGGCATCGTGCAGATCAGGATCAACGAACTCCAGGTGGTCACCAGATGAGCCTCGCAACGCGCAACGGGACCCCGTCGGTGGACGCTCCCGTCAACCCGCCCACAGTGGTCCGCCAGCGCCGGGTCCGTCCCGGGCTGCTCGGTCTCGCCGTCCTCCTGATCGCGCTGGGCGGGCTGGGCGCGGCCTTCGCGGTCACCTCGGTACGGGCCACCGGCAGCTATCTGGCGGTGGCCCGGCCGGTGGAGGTGGGCCGGGAGATCAGCGCAGCCGACCTTGTCACCGTGCAGGTCGCCGGCGGCCAGGGGTTGCGCCCGGTGCCCGCCGCACGACTCGACGAGGTGGTCGGCAAACGGGCCGCGGTCGCGCTACTTCCGGGCACGCTGCTCACCCTGGGACAGGTCACCGACGACCCGCTGCTCGGCCCCGGACAGCAGCAGATCGCACTCGGCCTGAAGACCGCCCAGGTGCCGGCCCGCGAACTGCACCCCGGCGACAAGGTTCTGCTGGTCAGCACTCCGGACAACGATGCCGACGCAGACACGGCCGCCGCCGGCACCCGGTTCGCGGCCACCGTCATCGACATGGTCAGCCCGGCCAACGACGACAAGGTCCTGTACCTGGCGCTACTGACCCGTGACGTGCCCGCGGTGGTGGCGCTCGCCGCACAGGAGCGGCTCGCCGTCGTACTGACCGAGGCGGCCTGAGGATGGCGATCATCGCGCTGGTGTCCGCGAAGGGTTCGCCCGGCGTCACCACCTCGGCGCTGGCCTGCGCGCTGGCCTGGCACCGGCGGCTGGTGGTCGCCGAATGTGACCCGGCCGGCGGCTCGATCCTCGCCGGATACCTCGGCGGCCAACTGGACGGCCCGCGCGGCATCGGAGAGCTGGCCGTCGGCGAGTTGCGCGACGGCAACCTGGAGACCGCGTTCTGGTCCCAGTTGGTCGACCTGGACGCCCCCCGCCGGGAACGGCTGCTGCTGCCCGGCCTCGTCGACCCGGCCCAGAGCGGCAGCGTCACCCCGCTCTGGCAGCGCTTCGCCGACTACTTCGACGCCCTGGACCGCGGCACCCCCGGCTACGACGTCCTGGTCGACTGTGGCCGGCTGCACGTGACCGGGCCTCCGTGGCCGGTGCTGCGGGCCGCCTCGGTGGTGCTGTTGGTGACCCGGGCGAACCTGCCGGACCTTTCCGGCACCCGCGCGGTGGTCACCGCGATCGAACGGGACTTCGCCGAGCACCGGGTGCCCCCGGGCACCCTGCGGTTGCTGCTGGTCGGCGATGGGCACGGGCGGGCCGAGATCAGTCGTGCCCTGAAACTGCCGGTCATCGCACGGCTGCCGCACGATCCGCGTACCGCCGGGGTGCTCGCCCTGGGCGGGACCGTGCGGGCCGGTCGGCCGTTGATGCGCGCGGCGGCCGCGCTGGAGGTCCCGATCGGGGCGCTCCTGGAGCGGCGACGGGCCCGGTTGGCGTGGCCCGTGCAGCAGGGGGTGCCGGATGCGGTTTGAGCCGGTCTCCACCGATCCGCGCCAGCAGCCACCGGCCGTGACCTCCACCGCGCCGCCCCTGGCCGTGCCGAACGGCCGGCATCACCAGTCCGGGCCGCAGCCGCAGTCGACGCCCGCGGCCACCCCGCCGCCGGAGTCGCCGCCCCGGGCCCGGATGGACTTCCAGGTGGTCCGGGAGCTGCGCCGGGAACTCACCGAACGGCTCACCCTCTGGCAGCGCGGCCGGGAGTTCACCGTCGACGAGGAGGACACCGAACGGGCCCGACTCGCCGTCACTGTGGTCTCCGCGTACGCGGACTCGGTGCGCCGGGCCGGCACGCCGATGGCCGCCGGCGATGAACGCCTGCTGCTCGACCAGGTGACCGCCGAGCTGGTCGGGCTCGGGCGGCTACAGACGCTGCTGGTCGACGACACCATCGAGGAGGTGCACATCCTCGGCTGCGACCAGGTGCGCATCACCCGGCACGGCGGTGGAGTGGACTGGGCCGAGCCGATCGCCGACAGCGACGCCGAGTTGGTGGAGATCCTTCAGGCGGCGGCCCGTCGGGCGGGTGCGACCGAGCGGTCCCTCTCCACCGTGAAGCCGACCCTCGACCTGCAACTGCCCGATGGCAGCCGGCTGGCAGCGGTGTTCCTGGTCAGCCACCGCCCGTACGCGGTGATCCGCAAGCACAACACCCTGGACGTGAGCCTCGACGACCTTGCCGGCGCCCGAGGTGACCTGGACGAGATGATCGATCCGCTGCTGCGCGACTTCCTCCGCGCGGCGATGCGCGCCGGTTTGAACATCATGGTCGCCGGGTTGGCCGGCGCCGGAAAGACCACTGTCATCCGGGCGCTGATGAACGAGATCCCGCCCGACGAGCCGTACGTGTTGCTGGAGGAGAGCCGGGAGCTGCTCCCGGCCCGCCGCCGGGAGCGGCACCGGGCGGTGATGAGCTTCGAGGCCCGGGAGGGTCACGGCGAGCGCGGCTTCGACGGCCGCCCAGCCGGTGAGGTGACCATCGCCGACCTGATCCCGCTGTCGCTGCGGATGGGGGTCCTGCGGATCATCGTGGGCGAGGTGCGGTCCCGGGAGATCGTGCCGATGCTTCAGGCGATGACCACCAGCCGGGGATCGATGTGCACCATCCACGCCCGTACCGCCGCCGGTGTGGGTGAACGGATCGTCGAGCTGGCCCTGGCCCACGGCCGCGAGATGACCGTCGACCAGGCCCGCCGGATGGCCGGCAACGCGCTCGACCTGATCGTCTACGTCACCATCGAGGACGAGACCGCGATCGGCGGGCGGAAGCACCGGTTCGTCTCGCATGTGGAGGAGGTGATCGGGGCCGGCGAAGCCGGTCGGATCACCACCACCACGGTCTTCGGGCCGGGCCCGGACGGTCGTGCGGTCCCCCGGCACCTGCCGGAGCGGGTCCGCGACCAGTTGCTGCGTGTGGGTTACGACGCGCGGCTGCTGACCCGGTGGGTCGAGGCCGGTGCCGGTGCCTGGCGGCGGCCTCGGCAGACCCGACTGGCCCGGCGGTGATCTGATGCTCGACAGCCTGGAGTTGATCGCGGTGGTCTCCGGTGCCGCCTGTGTGGCCGGGCTGCTGCTGGCCGTGGTGGCCCTGGTCGGCACCCGTCGACCCCCGGGACCGCAGCCGGGCAGCGGGCCGGGGCTGAGCCGACTGTGGCGCGGGCCGGGCAGCACTCCGGCCGAGCACCGGGCGTATCAAGCGCTGCTGGTGGCCGCGCTGGTAGCTGGTGCATTGGCGTTCCTGTTGACCGGGTTGCCGGTGGTGGGCCTGCTGGTGGCGGTGGCGGTGCCCGGCACCCCGTGGCTGTTCGGGGTGGGCAAGGCCGAACAGCGGGCGATCGCCCGGATCGAGGCGGTCGGCGAGTGGACCCGCCGACTCAAGGACGTCTCCGGCACCGGGCAGGGCCTCCAGCAGGCGATCATCGGCACGATCGGCAGCGTGCCACCCGGCGTCGAGGACGAGGTACGGCTGCTCGCGGCCCGTCTCCAGGCCGGCTGGATGGCCCGCTCCGCGCTGCTGGCGTTCGCCGACGAGATCGCCGACCCGGTCTGCGACCAGGTGGTCGCGGCGCTGATCCTGCACCTGTCCGACAGGGGTGAACGGCTGGGTGACGTGCTCGGTTCGATCGCCGGCGCGGCGTCCGCGGAGGTGGCGACCCGTCGGGAGATCGAGGCCAAGCGCACCCAGCCCCGGTTCGCGGTCCGCTTCCTCACCGGGATGACGCTGGCGACCCTGGCGTACGGGCTGATCAACACCGAGTACATCAGGCCGTACGGCACACCGGTGGGTCAGCTGGTGATGGCCGCCCTCGGTGCCGCCTTCATCGGCCTGCTGGCCTGGGTGCGGTCGATGAGCCAGCCGCAACGGCCGGCCCGGTTCCTGCCGGCGCCCAACCCGAGCGAGGTGATCGCGTGAGCGCAGCGCAGCGGAGCCCCGCAGTCGCGAACGACAGGCGGCTCCCATGATCGTGAACTGGCAGTTTGCCCTCGCGGTCTGCGGTGGCGCCGGGATCGGTCTGGGTGTCTTCCTGGTCGTCCGGGAGCTGGTGCCGGCGACACCGGCGCTCGGGCCTGCGCTGCGCCGACTGCATCAGCCGCCGGGCACCGGCCGGGTGGCCACGGCCGCGTCCCGGCGGCTCGACTGGCTGACCGGGATGTCCCGCTGGTTGCGGCCGCCGCAGATGCAGCTCGCCCTGATCGGTCAGACCTCCGAGCAGTACGCGTTGTCGGTGCTGCTCTCCGCGCTGATCGGGTTGGCCACGCCGACAGTGCTCGGGGTGGCGCTGTGGGTGCTCGGCATACCGTTCCCCCTGGTCGTGCCGGTGCTGGGCAGCCTCGGCCTGGCGCTGCTGGCCGGCCTGCTGGCGCACCGCGCCGTGCTGACCAAGGCCAACGCCGCCCGCGACGAGTTTCGCCAGGCCGTCTGCACCTACCTCGACCTGGTGGCGTTGCAGCTCTCCGCCGCGCACGGGCCGGTGCAGTCGCTGGAGCGGGCGGCGGCGGTCTGCGACGGTTGGGTGTTCGACCGACTCCAGGAGTCGCTGCGGATCGCCCAGATGCAGATGCACGCGCCCTGGGACGAACTGCGCGACCTCGCCGACAAGATCGGCATTCCGGAGTTGGGCGACGTCGGCGCGATCATGCGCTCCTCCGGCAGCGAGGGCGCGCAGGTGCACGAAACGCTGCGCAGCCGGGCCGACTCGCTGCGCGACCAGATCCGCACCGACAACCTCGCCCGCGCCGAGGGGATCACCAGCAAGCTCGACATCCCGGGCGCGCTGCTCGTCTTCGTGCTGCTCGGGTTCGTCCTCTATCCGTTCATCGCCCGTGTCTGACCCCGCCCCCTGAAGGAGAACGTCATGTCCATCCTCAGCTATCTGCACGTCGTCGTGACGACGCGCCTCACCGAGCTGCGCCGTGACAGTGAGCGCGGCGACAGCCCGGTGCCCACCGCGGTGATCATCGCCGGCCTGGTCGCTGTCGCCATGGCCGTCACCGCCCTGGCCCTGACCAAGGCCAACAACTGGATGACCGGCATCCCGAACCACACGAACCCGAAATAAGCGGGATGCGTCGAGCCGCGTACCCGAGGTGGAGCCGAGCGGTCACCGCCGCCCGGCGCCACCTCGCGGCCGGCGACCGCGAGCGGGGTGCCAACCCGGTGGAACTGGCCGTGATGATGCCGCTGATCCTGGTGCTGCTCTTCGCCTCGATCCAGGTCGCGGCCGTCTTCCTCGCCCGCTCCACGGCTTTGAACGCCGCGCAGAGTGGCGTCAACGCGCAGCGGACGTACCAGGCGGGCAACGGTGCCGGGGTGGACAGCGCCTCCCGCTTCCTGAAGGCCGCCGGCGGCTGGCTGGTGGGCTGGGAGAAGGCCGGGCCGACCTGCGAGACCACCACGACCGACGTGACCTGCACGGTGAGCGGCCGGTCCCTGTCCGTGGTGCCGGGCGTGGACTTCGCAATACAGCAAACTGCCCACGGGACGGTGGAGAGGGTGACCCCGCCATGACCCGGGCCGCCGAGCGGGGCTCGGTCTCCATCGAGGTGGCGGTGCTGGCGCCCGCGTTCATCGCGCTGATGGTGCTGGCCGGCGTGGTCGGGCGCAGCGCGGTGGCGGCGGAGGCGCTTGACGCGGCCGCGCACGACGCCGCCCGGGCGGCCTCGATCTCCCGGAATTCCGACACCGCCAAGAAGGAGGCGTTGGAGGCCGCCCGGAAACAGCTGGACTGGCACGGCCTCGCCTGCGCCAACGACCTGGACCCGACGTTCAGCGGCTCGATTGCCGGCAAGGACTCCGGGTTCGACGACGCCTTCAGCAGTTCGGTCGGTACGGACGCCACGGTGACGGTGACGATCAGCTGCCGGGTGTCCTTCCGGGACATCACCCTCGACATCCTGCCCGGGATGACGAGTGAACGGCTGATCACCGGGCAGTTCACCTCCCCGCTGGACCGTTACCGGAGTCGGCAATGACGGCCACCACGTCGGCTGCCCGGCCCTCGGGGGCAGGTGAGCACGGCCGGGTGAGCATCTTCCTCGCGGTGACGATGGTCGGCGTCCTGGCCATCATCGGCCTCTCCTTCGACGCCGCCGGGCAGCTCCGCACTCTGCAACGCGCCCAGAACCTGGCTGCCGAGGCGGCCCGGGCCGGCGGTCAGGCCATCGACCGGGCCACCGCCATCGAGGGAGGGCCGAAGCGGATCAATGAGCCGGAGGCGCGCGATGCGGTCGCCGACTACCTGGACGCCGTGAACACCGCCAGCCACACAGTGAACTTCCCCGAGGTCGACGGGGAAATCCTGATCCGGGTGACCGTCTCCATCACCTACCACCGCTCGATGATCGGACCCTTCGTCCAGGAGAAGGCGGTCACCGTCACCGGCGAGGCGACCGCGCGTGCCATCACCGCAACACCGTAGGAAGGAAGGCAGCCATGCCCGTATCGGGTGGGTCCGTCGTACGGCGGACCGGACGGATCCTCACCGGCATCGGCGCGCTGGCCGTGCTCCTGGTGCTGCTGGTCGGCGCGCCGATCGCGCTGCTCGCCTTCGCCGGTAACCCCCTGCCCGATCACCTCCCCACGATCAGCGAGGTGGGCACCGCGCTGACCAGCCGGGACGACGGTCAGCTCTTCCTGCGGGCGCTGGCAGTGGCCGGCTGGTTCGGCTGGGCCACGTTCGCCTTCTCCGTCCTCGTCGAGTTGGGTGCACAGACCCTGCGCCGGCCGGCGCCGAAGCTGCCCGGGATGGGCCGCCAGCAGAAGGCAGCCGCCGCGCTGGTCGGCTCGGTCGCGTTGATCCTGGTCGCCAGCCCGGCCGCCGCCAGCGCCGCGGCGATCTACGGAACCCCGGTGTACGCGAGTCCGAGCGCAACGGCCGTCACCACCCTGGCCGCGCCGACCCGCGCCGCGACGACATCGGACACGGCTGCGCCGGTGTACCGGGTGGCGCGGGGCGACTACCTCGGGGAGGTGGCCGAGCGGTACCTGGACGAGTTCGGGGACTACCGACAGCTCGCCAAGCTGAACAAGCTCGACGACCCGGACCGGATCCGCCCCGGCCAACTGCTCCGACTGCCAACGGAGGCCGCCGACCAGGGGGCCCGGCAGCACGCCACGGGCCGGCTCGTCGGCCGGCCCGCGGCGCCGAAGCCGCCCGCGCCCCGGCCGGCGCCCGAGCGGGCCGCGCCGCCGCGGGTGGACCCGGCACCACCCAGTGGTACGGAGTCAGCGGGCCAACCACCAGCGATGACGGTCGGTGCAGCCCGAGCTGGTGCCGCCGATCGGGTGAACCGCCCGCTGGCGGTCTCCGCCGTACTGGCGGTGGCGAGCATCGTCGGTGCCCAGATCGGCGCAGTCCTGGGGCTGCGCCGCCGTCCAGCCACCGCCGGGGCGGCTCCCCGACTGGCCGCGTCCTCCCGCACATCACGCCGCAGTGCGGGCCGAAGCGGTGCAGGCACGGGCCGAAGCAGTGGCTCGGGCCAAAACGGTGGCTCGGGCCGAAGCAGTGGCTCGGGCCAGGGTGGCAGTGGCTCGGGCCAGGGTGGCAGTGGCGCGGGCCAGGGTGGCAGTGGCGCGGGCCGGCATGGCGGTGGTGGGGCGGCCGGGAGCGGTGCCGCCTGGGCTGCCAGCCGGGCGGCCGCGGCCATCGAAGGCCCGGCGACACCACACGGCGGCGCGGCACCGAGCGGGAGCGACTTCGCACCTCGCGGCGACGGGACAACGCCTACCGGCAGTGGGTTCGCACCTCTCGGCAGTGGGGTGACGCCCAGCAGTGGGGTGACGCCCGCCATTAGCGGGGTCGCGTCTACCGGCAGTGGGACGATGCCCGCCGGCAGCGGAATGGCTTACCCCGGCAGCACGGCGTTCCCGGGCAGCGGGATGGCACTCTCCGGCGGCACGGCACCCCACGGCGGCGGAATGACGGCCGCCGGCCCTGCGGGCTGGGGTGGTGACGAGGGCTGGGCCGGCGCTGGTGGCGAGGGTGGGCTGTTCGACGGCGGGCACGGCCTGGACTCCGTGCCGGACGGTCCGCCGGTCGGCCGACACCGACGCACCTGAGCGGCCCGCACGCCACGCCGCGCCTGCGAGGCGACTGGCCACCAAACGCTGGACTGATTCCTCCACGTCGCGCCGATCGCGCCCGAGGCGGTCTGGTCACGCCGCCCTGGCGGGGACGGCCGGGGCGATGTCTCGGAGAGCGATATGTCTGTGAGTCATCATGATGACCCACAGACATCAGCGTCGAAGGAGTTACTGCCCTGGGGCGCGGATCGGGTCAGCGCGGATCGGGTCAGGGCGGTTCGGGTCAGGGCAGGCGGGTCTGGAGCACGCCGTTCTGGATTCGGGTGGGCAGAATCTGCTGGTCGTTGCCGGACGGCCCCTGCACTACCTCACCGCCGTTGAGCCGGAAGGCGCTGCCGTGCCACGGGCAGACCACGCAGGCGTGGCCGTCGATCTCCTGCACCTCACCCTCGCCGAGCGGCCCGCTCTGATGCGGGCAGCGCTCCAACATCACGGTCACCTCGTCACCGTGCCGGTAGAGGATCACCGAGATGTCGTCGTCCACCTCTCGGGTGATCAGGGTGCGTTGCGGCAGCGTGGCCATGTCGGCCAGCGAGTGCCAGCCATCGGTCATCCGGTGCAGCTCGGAGATGCTCTGGTTGACCTGCGCCCCCTGCTTGTACGCCAGGTGACCCCCGATGTACGCGCCAAGGCTCACGGTGGAGAGCCCGAGGAAGCCGAGGGCGCGACCCATGCCGTGGCGGCCGGACAGCCGGGCGGCCAACGAGCCGGCGTAGAGCGTCATGCCGACGGTGTTGGCGGCGGCGTGTACCAGGCCGACCCGGCGCTGGTCCCGGGCGAGTGCCGCCCAGTCGTTCAGACCGGCGACCGCCGCCGGCAGCGCGCTGACAGTGCCCAGACCGACCAGCACGGTGGCGGGCCGGCGCTGCCCGGGCATGAGGTCCAGCACCGCGGCGCTGATCCACGCCCCGACCGGCACCTGCACCATCGCCGGGTGCAGCGGATGCCCGAGGGTCACCCCGTGCAGCAGGTCGCGCAACCGGCGTGGACGCAGCGTCCCAAGGACGACCTTCTGCAACCGGTCACCCGCGCGGTCCAGCCGGGAGTCCTGCTCAACTTTCGTCAAAATTGCTCGCACGAGTACCGACTTCCCGGCGATCGCCGTCGCAAACCGGTCGGAGGCGACAAAGCTGCCGCCCCACCCACGCCATCGATCTTGCAGTTTCTGCTCCGACAATCCGGGGCACGAGCCGCGAATCGGCATCCGGAAGTGCAAGATCGGCGGGGATTGTGGGGGTGGGGCGGGCCCGGCATGCTGGCGGGATGGGTGTGCGGGTGGAGCGGGTCGGTGCGGTCACCACGGTTGTGCTGGATCGGGCGGACTCTCGGAACGCCGTGGACGGTCCTACGGCTCGGGCGCTGGCCGACGCGTTCCGGGCCTTCGACGCCGATCCGGGCGCGGCGGTGGCCGTGCTCTGGGGCGCCGGTGGCACGTTCTGCGCCGGCGCCGACCTCAAGGCGATCGGCACACCGAGCGGCAACCGGGTCGAGCCGGAGGGGGACGGCCCGATGGGTCCGACCCGGATGACTCTCAGCAAGCCGGTGATCGCGGCGATCTCCGGGTACGCGGTGGCGGGCGGCCTCGAACTGGCGCTCTGGTGTGACCTGCGGGTCGCCGAGTCCGACGCGACACTCGGGGTCTTCTGCCGCCGTTGGGGAGTGCCGCTGATCGACGGTGGCACCGTCCGACTGCCCCGGCTGATCGGCGAGAGTCGGGCCATGGACCTGATCCTCACCGGCCGCCCGGTGCCGGCCGACGAGGCGTACACGATGGGGTTGGTCAATCGGTTGGTGCCGCCCGGCCAGGCGCGGGCCGCGGCCGAGGAGTTGGCGGCGGCGATCGCCCGGCATCCACAGACCTGCCTGCGCAACGACCGGGCGGCGCTGCTGGCCGGCGCGGGGCGAGGAGAGCCGGAGGCGCTGGCGACCGAGTTGGCGTACGGGATGGACTCGCTGACCACGGACGCTGCGGCCGGCGCGGCCCGGTTCGTGGCCGGCGAGGGCCGACACGGCGCGACGCCGCCGGGAGGGGTACGCCCCCCGGCGGCGTCGGCTACCGACCAGCTCAGTTGCGGTTGATGGTGAAGGTTGTCGTGGGGTTCTGGATGTCCACCGCGTTGTTGCTCAACCGGAGGTTGTTGAACGTGACCGACCCGACGGCCGGACCCTGCCCGGCCTCCGGCATCGGGTTCGCCCAGATGGCGAAGCCGGACTTCGCGTCGTAGGCGTCCCCGCTCTTGCGGGCACCGCTGATCGAGACGTTCGTGAAGACCGTGTCGGTGATCGGGTTCTGCGGCTGCCCGCCGACGTAGTTGGTCTGGAACATGATGCCGCTGTAGGTCGGATCGATGATGTCGACATCGCTGACCCGGATGCCCTGGAACACCTTCGAGGCGGAGAAGACCCAGATCGCCGGGAAGGTCTGCCCACCCCAGAAGTGCCCACCGGCCCGCACGATCGAGATGTTCTCGAACTTCGTCGGCGGGTTGGCACCGAAGCCGTTCATCGGGTAGCCGAAGTCGAGCGAGCTGATGGTGATGCCCGAGTAGACCAGGGTGTCCGCGATGTAGATGTTGCGGAACGTGTTGCCGTAGCCGCCGTACACGGCGACACCGGCGGCCCGCCAGGTCAGGGTGGAGGTCAGGTTCTCGTAGATGTTGTCCTTCATGTCGGCGCCGCCCGCGTCGATCGCCGAGAACAGCGCGAAGCTGTCGTCGCCGGTGGCCCGGGCGTCGTTGTTGCTGACCAGGTTGTTGGTGCTCCCGTTGGTCATGTTGATGCCGTCGGCGAACATGTTCCGGATCCGGGAGTTCTTGATCGTCATGTAGTCGGTGTTCGCGCCCCAGTAGAGGCACACCATGTGCTCGTTCCAGATGTTGTCGATCACGATGTTCGACACGTTGGCGAAGTCGAACACCTTGCCCGGACCGTCGATCCGGGAGGTGTAGTTGCCGAAGTAGGCGAAGTTCTTGAAGGAAGAGTTCGCCGCCGAGTTCTCGGCCCGGAAGCCGATGTCGGTGTTGTCCTGGCCGGACGGAGCGTTGAACCGGGTGTACCAGGGGCCGGCGCCGGTCACCTGGACCGCCTTGCCGTACACCTGGAACTTCGACGAGGTGGAGTAGTTACCGGCCGGCAGGTACACCCCGACCAGGTTGCCGGTGGTGTCCATCCGCACCCGGTCCAGGGCGTTCTGCACGTCCTGGTGGGTGAAGCCGGTCGGCGTGGTGTAGCGGGCCGGGTCCGGGTTGGCGATCGGCGACACCTGCTCGGTGTTGATGAAATCGATCGCGTACGTGGTGGTGTTGGCCGGGTCCTTCTGGAGGCGGATCTTGCTGCCGGCCGGGACTGTGGAGTTGAGCATGACGTTGGCTTCGTCGTAGATGTGCCGCGGTCCGCCCGCGCTCGGCGAGTTGACCGGGCTGGCCTCGTTGCCGTACAGCCAGGCGTACCGGGACGTCAGGTCGATGGCCTTGTGGAACGTGCCGTTGACGTAGACGTTGAGTGTCGAGTTGATCCCACCGCCGCCCGGCGCGTCCGGGATGGAGAAGCGGGTGACGAGCGTGTTGGTGCTGGCCCGGGTGGTGAACTCGACGTAGCTGCCGGTCGAGTTGAGGGTTACCGCCCGACGGCCGGACGCCTCACCGGCCAGGTCGCCGATCTCCCGGTTCGGCCCGACGACGGCCGCGCCGCCGCCGACCACGCCGTCCTCGGCCTCGTACATGTCGTACGGCATGTTGGCGCCGCGACCGACGAAGAGCGGGCGGTCACTCGTGTTGTTGGCCTGCTTCACCGGCAGCTCGTTGCCGTCCACGGCGAGCACCACCCGGACGGTGTACTTGCCGTTCGCGGCGGTCCAGGTGCCCAGGCTGATCGGGCCGACCGTGGCACCGGCGTTGATCACGCCGGAGTACGAGCCGGTCAGGGTACGGACCACGGTGCCGGACTCGTTGAGCACGGTCAGGGTGATGCCGTGCGCACCGGACGCGGAAGCCTGGTTGCCGGCGTTGCGGATGGACACGGAGAAGGTCACCGTGTTGCCCGCCGACGGGTTGCCCGGCGACCAGGCGACCGCCGAGGCGACCAGGTCGGAGCTGGCGACCGCGGCGACGACCAACGGGCTGGGGTTCGTGTAGCTGTTGTTGGTGTCGTCCTGCTCGACGACTGTGTTCGACTCGTCGACCTTGGCGCTGAGCGGGTAGCTGCCCGAGTCCCGGGTGCCGATGCTGGCGCTGACGGTGGTCGAGGCACCGGCCGCGAGACCGCCGACCGAGGCCGTGCCCACCCGGGTGGATCCCAGGTAGAAGTTGACGTTGGTCGCGCCGGAGGCCGCCGAGCCCGCGTTACGGACCGTCGCGGAGAGCGTGATGGTGCTGGTCTCCACCGGTGCGGACGGGCTGAACGACATACCGGTCACGGTCAGGTCCGGGTTCGGGGCCGGAGTGCCGAAGACCTGGAACTCGGCCACCTGACCGGCCGGAGCACCGGTGTTCGAGGCGATCGAGAGCCGTACGTCGGCCGCCGCGCCGGAGACCGGGATGGTCACCGTGTTGCCGCTGCCCGGGTTGAAGCTGTAGTTCGCCGCGCCGACCAGGGTGGTGAAGTTCGACGAGCCCTGGTCCCGGCCGAGCACTGTGATGTTCTGGGTACGCGCGCCCCACGCCGAGTCCGGGTTCAGCTTGATCACTACCTGGCTGAGGCTGGCGTTCGCGCCGAGCTGCACGGTCAGCGTGCTCGGGTTGCCGTTGCCCTCCCAGTAGGTGGCCACGTTGTTGTCGTTGGCGTTGGTGGCCACGAACGTGTGCACGAACCCGGAGGCGGTGATCGGCTTGCCGATCGCCAGGTTGCTCCCGGTCGGCGGGTTGCCGGTGCCGGTGCGGGTCACCGTGTTGCTGTTCGCCGACTGGTTGCCGGCCGCGTCCTTGGCCCGCACGTAGTACGAGACGGTGGCGCTGTCCGCCTGGCTGTCGGTGTACGTGAGCGTCGAACCGTTGACGCTGCCACGCAGCGCGCCGTTGGCGTAGATGTCGTAGCCGGTCACCCCGACGTTGTCGCTCGACGCCGACCAGGTGAGCCGGATCTGCCCGCTGGCCGGCTGGGTGTACGCCAGGTTGCCCGGCACGCTGGGCGCCTGGGTGTCGGTGCTGCCGGTCGCGCCGTACACCTCGACCTCGGAGAGCTGCGCGGCCGGCCAACCGGTGTTGCCGGTGACCTGCACGCGTACGTAACGGGTGCTGGCGGCGGTGAAGCTGACGGTCGCGGTGTTGCCGCTGCTCGGGTTGAAGGTGTAGCCGGCGGACGCCTTCAGGGTGGTGAAGGACGAGCCGTTGGTCGAGCCCAACACCGACAGCGTCTGCGTACGGGTCTGCCAGTCCGACGCGGGGGGCAGCTTGAGCACCACCCGGTCCACGCTGACCGTGGCGCCCAGGTCCGCCTGGATCCACTGCGGGAACGCGTTGTTGGCGCTCTCCCAGTAGGTCGACGCGTTGCCGTCGTTGGCGTTGCCCGCCACGTAGTTCTGGTTGTAGCTGCTGGCGGTCATGGTGGCGGAGAGCCCGGCGAGCATGGCCACGCGGGCCGCGGCCGCGGACGGGTCGGCCACCGGTGCCGCGCTCGCCATGGGGGTGACGACCGGGGCGGTGGCGAGGAGCATCCCGGCGAGTACGCCGGCGAGCATGCGACGGCGGCCCGTGCGGGCGGTGCGGGGGACGGTGGTGGGCGTGCCGGTTGGCGGCGTGCCTCGTCTGGTGCCGTTACTGGACATGGGGTCGCTACACCTCTTTCGGGGGTGGGTGTGGGTGCGTTGCCCGGTGACGGGTGCAGGGGTACGCCCGTCGTTCCGCGACAGGTGGGGACGGTGCGGGTTGGGTTGGGCGACTGGCGCGGCGTTGCGCCGGGGCGCCCCGGATCGGGTGCCCCCGCCCGTTCCGGGCGGGGGCACCCGACCTAGCTGGAGTAGACCTCGAACTCGCTGAGCTGGCCGGCTGGCCAGCCGCTGTTGCCGGTGACGGTCAGCCGCAGGTACCGCTGGGTGCTCGCCGTGAAGGTCACTGTGACGGTGTTGCCGCTGGCCGGGTTGAAGCTGTAGCCGGCGGACGCCTTCAGCGTGCTGAAGGTCGAGCCGTTGGTGGAGCCGAGCACCGCCAGCGTCTGCGTACGCGTCTGCCAGGCCGATGAGGGTGGGAGCTTCAGCACGACCCGGGACACCGACCGGTCGGCCCCCAGGTCCACAGTCAACGACTGCGGGAACGCGTTGTTGGCGCTCTCCCAGTAGGTGTTCGCGTTGCCGTCCACCGCGTTGGGGGCGGCGTACACGTCCGAGTGGCTGGTCTCGGTGATCGACCGTCCGGCCGCCAGGTTGCCGCTCGGCGGCGGCGTCGTCGGGGGCGGGGTGGTCGGCGGCGGGGTGGTCGGCGGCGGGGTGGTCGGCGGCGGGGTGGTCGGGGGCGGCGTGGTCTGGGTGCCGCCGTACACCTCGACCTCGGAGAGTTGCGCGGCCGGCCAGCCGCTGTTGCCGGTGACGGTGACCCGGATGTAGCGGCGGTCACCGGAGGGCAGCCCGATCGACACCGTGTTGCCCGAGCCGGGGGCGAAGACCCGACCGGCGGACGACGCCAGGGTGCTGTACGACGAGCCGTCGGTGGACCCGAGCACCGACAGGGTCTGGGTGCGTTGCTCCCAACCGCTGGGCAGCTTGAGCGCCACCCGGTCGACCGACCGGGACGCACCCAGGTCGATGGTGACCGACTGCGGGAAGGCGTTGTTGGCGCTCTCCCAGTACGTCGACGCGTTGCCGTCCACAACGTTGGCGGCCGTGTAGCTCTGGTTGGTGCTGGTCGCGGTCGTCGAGCGGCCCAGCGCCAGGTTCCCGCTGGTCGGGGGCGGCGTGGTCGGGGGCGGGGTGGTCGGCGGTGGGGTGGTCGGCGGTGGCGAGGTGGGTCCGCCACCCCACTGGGGGTTCGGCCACGGGCCGCAGTACGGGGTCGGGGTGTACCAGCCGGAGTTGCCGGAGCCCTGGGTGATCTGGAAGCCGGCGCCCACGCAGTTGTGCATCGGGTTGCTCTGCGCGATGTTGGTGGCGCGCACGTTGGTGAACGACACCTGGCTGTTCGCCTGCACCTGGAGCGCGTACGTTCCGGCGCCGTCGATTCGTACGTTGTTGAGGTTGATCCCGTTGGTCTGGCCCTCGATCCAGTGCAGCGCCGCGTAGGAGCTGTCCAGGATGTCGGTGTCGGTGATGTTGATTGTGGGGTTCTGGAACGCCTCGTTGAGCGCGGAGAACCAGATCGCCCCGACACCGAAGTTCCAGTTGTAGTCCGAGTTGCCGTTACGGATCAACGTGTTCCGGGCGATCGTCCAGGTGCCCTGGACTCCGGTCGCTCCCTGCACGCCGGGGTAGCGGTTCGCGACGTGGATGCCACCGCCGTTGGTCAGCGAGTCGGCGGTCACGTTGTCGGTGATCTTGATGTCCCGACCGCCGTAGCTGACCAGGTGGTTCGCCAGCAGGGTCACCCCGATGGTGTTGTGGGTGAAGGAGTTGTTGACGTTCGGCACGCTCTGCGCCCACATCGCCAACGCGTCGTCGCCGGTGTTGCGGACGAACGTGTTGGTCACCGTCGAGTTGGTCACGCCGGTGTGGAAGTTCACCCCGTCCGCGGTCTGGTCCAGGATCCGGCTGTTGCGGATGGTGAAGTTGTCCATCGGGCCGTCCATCCACGCCCCGACCTTGGTGTTCTCCAGCCAGAGGTTGTCCACCACCGAGTTGGTCATCGCGCCGCCCAGGGCGTTGACCTGGTCGTCGTCGACCCGTTCCCGGATGTCGCCGATGATGGCGAAGTCCCGCAGCGTGACGTTGCGGCTGGGCCCGTTCGCCTCGTGTGCGCGGACCGGGCCGGTGTAGCCGCCACCGGGTACGTACTTGCCGTAGATGCCGACGGACCTGTTCCGCTCGGTGGGGTGGCGGCCGCCGAGCACCGAATACCAGGGGCCCGCGCCGCGCAGAGTCACCCCGTCGACCACCACGTGGTCCCAGAGGGTGAAGGTGCCGGTCGGGACCCAGACCGCCCGGCCCTGCGCCTTGCCGGCGTCGACAGCCGCCTGGAACTTCGCCGTCGAGTCGGTCGCGCCGCTCGGATCGGCCCCGAAGTCGGTGACCACGTCGATGACACCGGAGGGCTTGGCGATCGGCGCGACAAGCTCGAAGTCGGCCAGGTCGATGGTGAACGTGGGCGACTGCGCCGTCGAGGAGACCTGGAGCCGGATCTTCGTGCCGGCCGGCTGGGTGCTGCCGAACAGCGCCCGGGTCTCGTCGTAGAAGTGGTGCGGGTTGGTGTCACCCGGGTTGTTGTTGAACGGGTATCCGCCGTAGTACCAGCCGTACCTCGACGTGACCGGGACCGACTTCAGCAGCGCCCCGTTGGCCCGCAGGTCGATGGCCGCGTCGCGGCCGGTGCCGGCCGGACTGTCCGGCAGGCTGTAGCGGAAGGTGACCGCGTTGGCCGGGGCGGTGAGGGTGAACTCGACGTACTTGCCGACAGCGTCGAGGGTGACCGCCTCCCGGCCGGACGCCTCGGACGGCAGCGTGCCGTAACGCCGGTCCGGGCCGATCTTCGTGCCGTTGTGGGCGACCTTCTCCGCCTCGTGCTCGATGAACGGCACTGTGGCGCCCCGGTTGGGGATGTCGAAGGGGGACAACCCCGCCGCCGAGGCCGGGGTCGCGGTGCCGGTGACCGCGAGGGCGGTGACCGAGGTGGCGGCGAGCAGGGTGGCGGCGATGGCGGCCAACAGTGCCCGGGTGGGGTGTCGAAGGTGGTGCGGGGTGCCGGTGGTGTGGTTGGCCATGAGCTGCGCTCTCCCTTTCGTCAGGCAGGCCAGATCCCCCCGTGTCGGTGCGGTGTCGCGCGTCCTCCCTCGGTTCTCCCTTCCTGGTGGCGTGGGGGGGGGGGGGGGGGGGGGGCCGCGGGCGCCCCCCCCCCCCCCGCGCGCCCCCCCCGGGGGCGCCCCCCCCCCCCCCCCCCCGCGGGGGCCCCGGCGGCGCGCCCCCCCCCCC